>JAGWXD010000016.1 GCA_018970085.1 Cyanobacteria bacterium REEB459 | reverse complement strand
CCTCATCACCAGTGTGCGGTTTAACCAGCCCCGCTCCAGCGCAGAGCCGCTGCTGCTGGTGACCCTCTCCTGGAATCAACGGGCCCGCCTCTGGGATAGCCAGGGCAACCCCCTGGCGGAGTACCGGGGCGAAATCGGCTTCTGGGACGCGGGCTTTAGCCCCGAGGGGGACCTGCTGGCGGTGGGTTCCGACGGTAAGGGCCAATGGTTACCGGTGAAATCCCTGGATCAACTGGTCAAGCAGGGTTGTGACTGGATTGCAGACTATCGACGCACCCACCCTACGGCCACCCAGGATCTCCAGTTCTGTGATAATCGGCAGTGATTAAGCGATTGGCCTGGGACCCAGGCCAATCGCTTAAATAGCCTTTTCAAACCGCCTTTTCGCCCCGTTATGGATGGCTACGGCTATATATCCGTATTTGGTCTAAGATAGGCCAGAGACACCCAGAAAATCGGCCATGGCTGGAGAAAAACTATCTACGGATCGGAACATTGATCTAGCCCCCTTAATTGATCATGCTCTGCTTGCGCCCACCGCCACCCCCGATCAGGTACGTCAGTGGTGTAGTGAGGCCGATCGCTACGGGTTTGCTTCGGTATGCGTCTACCCCATCCACGTACCGCTGGCGGTAGAGCTTCTGCACCACCAGCGGCGGGTCAAGGTAGGTACGGTAATTGGTTTTCCCACCGGGGCAACGACCCCGGCCACTAAGTTGTTTGAAGCCCAGGAGGCGGTGGATAAGGGAGCGACGGAGTTGGATGTGGTGATTAATCTGGGCTGGTTAAAGTCGGGGCAGCACGATGCCCTGCATCGAGAAATGGCCACCATCTGCGAAGAAACCGGGCAGTTAGTTAAGGCCATTTTAGAAACCTCCCTCCTAACCCCCGACGAAATTAGCTTGGCGGCCCATCTCTGTATGGATGCGGGCGTAGCCTTTCTAAAAACCAGTACGGGCTGGCAGGGGGGAGCCACCGTAGCCGTGGTGCAACAACTGCACAGTCTCACCCAGGGCCGGGTGGGGATTAAGGCCTCGGGGGGTATTCGCACCCCTGACCAGGCGATCGCCCTGGTGCAGGCAGGGGCTACCCGCCTGGGGACTTCTCGGGGACCCGCCTTAATTGAGCAGCAGATGGCGACTACCCCATGAGCCAGACTTACCAGGTCACCGGTATTAATCTGAAAGCGGTGCCCCTGGGGGAAAGCGATCGCCTGCTCACCATCCTGACCCCAGAACTGGGCCTGATTCGAGCCGTTGCCCCCGGCTCCCGCAAACATCAGTCCCGGCTGGGGGGGCGCAGCGATCTATTTGTGATTAATCACTGGCTGGTAGTTAAAGGCAAACGGCTGGATAAGGTGGTACAGGCGGAGACGGTACGTAGTTTTTCTGGCCTCAGCCAACACCTGGGCCGCTTAACGGTCAGTCAGTACCTGGCAGAAATAGTCCTGTCCATGGCCCTGAGCGAATGCTCCCAGGCGGATTTGTTCAACCTATTTACCGAACATCTCAGTCGCATCGAAGCCAGCCATCCCCAGGCCTTAATGGCAGCCCTTTGCCACGGGCTGTATCATCTGCTGGCCCTGGGGGGGGTGGCACCGGAAGTGCACCGCTGCTGTCTTAGTCAGGCGAAAATCGTTCCCGATCTGCTCAATCCCCAGTGGCAGGCAGGCTTTAGTCTAGAAGCCGGTGGTCTGGTACAGTCCATAGATGGGTATCAAACCCATAGTCATGGGGGAGCATATCCCGATCCAGGCTCCCTCCGCTCAGCTCTGGCCGAGGGGCGTTCCACCTATCCTTCGGCACCGTCCTCCCGATTAGGGCTGATTCCCTTAACAGCGGTGGATGTGGCTCTGTTACAGCAACTTAGCAAACCAGAGCTGCTCAGCACCGCACCCATAGCCATGGGTTCAGGGGGGCGAGAGTCAGTTCCCCGGCAGGGGCAGGAGTTGTGGTCGAGAATAGAGCGGCTGCTCAGGCATTACGCCCAAGATTACTTTGAGCAGCCAATTCGTTCTGCCGCCCTGATTGATGTTTGCCTGGCTACTGCTTAAACTAAGGAGAAGCATAGTTTACTGTGTTTGATAGTTTTGAGGTTTCTCCGTCACTCCCATGCTGCGCGAATTTGATTCCAATACCATGGCCAGGGAGGTTGCCCCTCAGGAGACCCCTCAAGTTAGAGACCTACAGGCAGACCCCCCTGAAGATCTGACCAGTGCTGATCCGGCGGGGCCTGCCCATCAGTCCGCCGACGAATTGGAAACCGAAGGGTTTGCCTCGGTTCTACGCAACCGTAATTTTGTCGCCCTATGGCTGGGCCAACTGTTCTCCCAGTTGTCTGATAAGGTCTATCTGGTATTAATGATTGCCATCATCTCCACCCAATTTGAGGCCCCCGGACAAACCATTAGTGGCTGGGTGGCGGCGGTGATGATTGCCTTTACTATTCCCGCTGTGCTGTTTGGGGCCCTGGCTGGGGTCTTTGTCGATCGCTGGCCTAAGCGCTCAGTACTGGTGCTATCCAATATATTTCGAGGCCTTTTGGTAGCAATCTTGCCCCTACTGCTCTGGTTAGTCGCCAGTTGGCAACCCCTGATGGGTTTACCCGTAGGGTTTTGGCTGCTGCTTGCCATTACCTTTATTATTTCCACCTTGACTCAGTTTTTCGCCCCCGCTGAGCAGGCCATGATTCCGATTGTGGTAGAACAGCGAGATCTGCTGTCAGCCAATTCCCTCTACACCACCACTATGATGGCCTCAGTGATTGTAGGCTTCGCCGTGGGCGAGCCGGTACTGGCCTTGGGCGATCGGATGATGGCGATGCTGGGAT
Source organism: Cyanobacteria bacterium REEB459 (assembly GCA_018970085.1). Classification (GTDB taxonomy): domain Bacteria; phylum Cyanobacteriota; class Cyanobacteriia; order Phormidesmidales; family Phormidesmidaceae; genus Nodosilinea. Next base: position 59,278 of record JAGWXD010000016.1, on the reverse strand, counting down.
TCCATCACAATGGTGCAGCCATCTTGGTGGGACTCAGCTATCTAGTGGCAGGCCTATGTTTGATGCTGGTGGTATCCAGTCCAGAGGCCCTGGCCAGTAGTCGTGACCTCTCTCAAATTTGGACCGATATCGGCGAGGGTCTGCATTACCTGAAACGCCATGCTCAGGTGAGGGTGGCCATTGTGCAATTAATCTTGCTCTCCTGTATCTTTGCAGCCCTATCGGTGCTGGCGGTCCGTTTGGCAGAGTTAATTCCGGCCCTAAAAGCTTCCCAATTTGGCTTTTTACTAGCAGCCGGGGGAGTGGGGCTAGCCCTGGGGGCGATTTTAGTCGGTAACTTTGGCCAGCGCTTTCTAAAGCGCTATCTCAGTCTTTGGGGTGCCCTGGGCATGGCGGTCAGTCTTGGCGCCTTAAGCTGGACAACCCAGCAATTGTGGCTGTCTATGGGCTTAATTGCCATGGTCGGGGTTTGTGGAGCGTTAATTGGTATTCCCATGCAAACCCTGATTCAACAAAAAACCCCCCAGGCCATGCGCGGCAAGGTATTTGGCCTACAAAACAACTTCATTAACATTGCCCTCACCCTGCCCCTGGCCCTGGCCAGTCTGGTAGAAACCCATCTAGGTCTACCCCATGTTTTTATGGGGTTAGGGGTCCTGGTCGGGATCGGAGGAGTGGTAACCTGGTATATTGCCGATACGGCCATGAGATAGCGATGGCGGCTATATCTGCCATCCCATTCTCCATCTATCCCCTAGAATAGATGGGGTTTTCAAGTGGCCTATCTCCCTCGCAGTCATCTATCAACCTCTGACGGCATGCATATTGCTTGGCTTGGCAAAAAATCTCCCTTCTGTGGCAACGTCACCTATGGTCGCGAAGTGACCAATGCCCTGCTAGAACGGGGCTATCGAGTCACCTTTCTGCACTTCGCCCAACCGGAAGAAACAGAGGGCACAGACCAACATCCCGATCGCTGCGAAGTGCCCCTACCCTTTTTATTTAAGTCTCAAATCCTAACCATCCCCTCCCTCAAATCCGGTAAGTTGCTAGCCAATGCCCTCAAGCGCTTGCAACCCGATCTGGTGCATGCTTCCCTGACCCTATCACCCTTAGACTTTCGGCTGCCAGAAATTTGTCAGGAGTTAAATCTACCCCTGGTGGCCACCTTCCACCCCGCCTTCGATCGCCGGGTGCGGAGTCTCACCTCAGGCACCCAGCATCTAACCTACCAACTTTACGCCCCCTGCCTGGCCAACTACAATCGGGTGATTGTGTTTTCCGATCTGCAAAGAGACCTGCTGATCAAACTGGGAGTGCCAGCCCATACCCTGGTGGTGATTCCCAACGGAGTCGACACCGAACGCTACTCTCCAGGAATCTCTAAAGCCAAAGCCGATCTCAACGCCGATCGCCTGTTTGTTTACCAAGGTCGCCTTTCACCAGAGAAAAACGTAGAATCTTTGCTGCGGGGATGGCGTCAAGCCGATATGGGTCCTGGCTGCAAGCTGGCGATTGTGGGCAGCGGGCCCCTGGAAGCCTCCCTCAAGTTATTTTATGGCGATGACCCCGATATTCTCTGGGTTGGCTATCTGGGCAATGACCGCGATCGCATAGATTTGCTGCGGGGAGCGGATGGATTTATTTTGCCATCCCTGGTAGAAGGCCTATCCCTATCCTTGCTAGAAGCCATGGCCTGCGGTACCGCCTGCATTGCCACAGACGCAGGGGCTGATGGCGAAGTGTTAGCCGAAGGCGCAGGTATTGTGCTGGACACCCAACGGGTATCCAGTCAGTTACAGACAATCCTACCAATCTTTCGAGATCATCCAGACCTTACCAGCCTGCTGGGCCTTAAGGCCCGACAACGAGTCATGCAGCGCTATACTCTGAGCGCCAATATCTCGGCCCTGGAAAACCTCTATCGCCAGGTTAGTCACCACCCGGTAGATTTAACCGGATAGCCAGACTATGGCCGGTCTGGCTATAGTCTAGGGGGAGGGTTGACACCATTCCTAAGGACGACTGGTCTTGACTGGGGTCTTCTGGTCAACTGGAGTCAGGCCCCAATCTGAAGACAACGGGGTAGATCGCGAAGGAATCGGAAAGACAGGCTGACTCACAGTCACATCAAGGGGTTGGGGTTTACCCAATAAGCGGGAAGACATCGCCGCCGGATTAAGATTTAAGCCAGCCGAGAGAATATTCAGAGTAGCCAGAAACAAAACCCCGGCAGTGGCCATGGTGACTGTGCGTAACCGATAATTTAAACGATTCACAACCCCAGACAGGGTGAACTCCACCCTAGGATGGTGACCAGCATCGGGTTGACGAAATCCCTGCCGCAGAGTGATCAATCGGGTGTAGAGAGCATGTACCGAGGCATCGCTTTGCAACCAGTTTTCTACAATCGCCCGCTCCTTAGCTGTTACCTCACCATCCAGATAGGCACTCAACAACTCAAAACAGTCCCGTTTCATAACGTCTGGCTGAGACAGTAGCTCCGCAGAAGCACTCAAGGATGGGGGTGATGGAGGCAACTTGCCCAGTTCAGAATCAACGTTACTACAGGAATAGGAGGAAATAGACATAGAGTCAATCAAGACCTCAAAAGTCGCTTAACCGCAGGCAACCTTAGAAAAATAGACCAGAAAGGCCGATTTATTTTTTTACTGCCGTTATTGATCATAACGGCAGTGGATGAAGATCGGTAGGGGTTGTCTAGGGAAATTTACTTATTGATAGCCTTGCTGGCAGCCTGAGTCAGCTACCCCCTGATCAGCCCAAATAGGCAGAAAGCTGACTTTGTAAGCGTTGTCGAGCCCTGGCAATGCGAGACTTTACCGTTCCCAGGGTAACTCCCGTAGAAACCGCAATCTCTTCGTAGGATAGGCCCTTTACTTCCCTGAGAATAATCGCTGTGCGAAAAACCTCTGGTAATTCCCTAATCGCTTGGCGAAAGTGCTGATAAAACTCCTCGGTGATCAGGCTATCTACAGGTCCAGGGGCCGGGGATGGCAGATCCCAGTCGATGCTGCCATTCTCCAGAATCCGGGGAGCATCCAGAGAGACTAGGGAGGCAGACCGGCGGCGCCGCAGTTCGTCGTAGAACAAATTGGTCGTAATCCGCCCTAGCCAGCCCTTAAACCGACTGGGTTCCTGTAATCGTCTCAGGTTGCGGTACACCCGAATCCATACCTCCTGGGCTAAATCAGGCCGGTCTGACCAGTCCGGTGCCAGCCGGTAGAGCAATTTATCAACATGGCCCTGATAACGTCGTAGGAGTTCGGCAAATAGCATGCCCTCTGGGTGCGATCGCTGCTGGCACAACACCACTAGCTCGGCATTGGTCAGTTGGGTAGAACGATTCTGGGTAGACAGTTTAGGGGCAGTAGACCAGGTAAACAACATGGGGGACTCCTGATGGTCAACTATAGACGCGATTAACATCAGGGGAGCATGGCTATCCATGTCCCCATCAATAGAGCAGCTATTGGTCTGTATGACCCGCGATGTAGCTTTAAGATAGATATTATTTTGTCCCTAACCGTAGGCAACCAGGGACTAGTTTGTGCCTGTACCTCGGTTGGCACACCAAAAAAACCGCAGCCCGTCGCTAGGAAGTCGTGGCAAATAGCTGGAAACCAAAACCTTAAAGCTTTCTAGCCACTACCCAAATCAGCCTTCGGGGCTGCGGTTGGGGCTCGCTAAACCAGGTAGGTATACTGGCTGAGGCTATGTTCATAATGCTGCAAAAGCAGTTGAGACTCTTCCAGGGTGATATGGTTATCATGCAAAGCCATTTCCGAACGGCGCCGAATGTTCTCAATCATATCTTCGGCATCATACTGCACATAGCCCAGCACCTCCGTCATGGTGTCTCCCTTAACCACATGCTCAACCTGGTAGCCCTTGGGAGTCATATGAATGTGCACAGCATTGGTATCGCCAAACAAATTATGGAGATTTCCCATAATTTCCTGGTAAGCACCCCCCAAAAACATCCCCAGATAGTAGGGCTTACCGGGCTGCAAAGGATGCAACTCCAGGACATGCTTGACATCCCTTAAATCAATAAATTGATTAACCTTACCATCGCTATCACAGGTTAAATCCGCCAGGGTGCCCCGACTGGAAGGAACTTCATTAAGTCGGTGAATCGGTAAAATGGGGAATAGCTGATCAATAGCCCAGGCATCGGGCATGGACTGAAAAACCGATAGATTAATGTAATAAATCGAGGCCATGCTCTGATGCAGTTCCTCAATGTCCTCAGGAATATACTCAGCATCACGAACCACCGACAACGCCTTACGACAACAGGCCCAAAACAAACGTTCTGCCCTGGCCCGGTCTGAGAGACTGAGATAGCCAAAGTTAAAAAGGCTGATGGTTTCCTCCTTAAACTGTAGAGCGTCGTTATAGAGCTCTTGCACAGTCTTAGAATTCAGATTTTGATAGATTTCGTAGAGTTCCCTTAAAATCAAATGATCGGCATCGCCAGGTACCTCCACGTTGTCCTGGGAAGGGGCATCACTAATACCCAGCACATCAAATACCAGAACTGACTGATGGGAGGAAATCGCCCGACCACTTTCGCTAACCAGGGTAGGCACCGCCACCCCCTTAGCCCGGCAGGCTTCTTGTACTTCAGCAACAACGTCATTGGCGTAGTTTTGAGTGCTGTAATTTTTAGATACATAGAAGTTGGTTTGGGAACCGTCGTAGTCTACCGCCAGCCCCCCTCCCACATCCAGATATTGCATATTGGCTCCTAGATCCGCTAGCTCAACATAAATGCGACTGGCTTCCCGCAGGGCTTCTTTAACAACGCTAATGGCAGAAATTTGAGAGCCGATATGAAAGTGCAAAAGCTGGAGACAATCCAGCATCCCTTCCTGGCGCAGCCGATCTACCAGGGCCAAAATTTCCGGCACCGTCAGGCCAAATTTAGCGCGATCTCCTGCCGAAATCCCCCAACGTCCACTTCCCTTAGTACTGAGCTTTGCCCGAACCCCCAACACAGGGCGAATTTTCAGGTTCTGGCTGGCGGCGATAGCCAACTCAACCTCAGCCATTTGCTCAATTACAATAATGGGCTGCTGACCCAAACGCTGGCCCAGCATCGCTGTTTCAATATAGTCTCGGTCCTTATAGCCGTTGCAGATGAGCAAAGCCCCCGGAGTATCCAGGGTAGCCAGGGCAATCAGCAGTTCTGGTTTAGATCCAGCCTCCAGCCCGAACTGATAGGGTTTACCAAAACGCACCACATCCTCTAGCAGTTGGCGTTGCTGGTTACACTTCACCGGAAACACACCCCGGTAGACCCCACTGTACTTGTAACGAGCAATGGCCTTGGCAAAGCAAGCATTAATGCGCTCAATACGGTCCTGCAAGATATCAGAAAAGCGAATCAATAAAGGCAGGTTGAGGTTACGCCGTTGAATAGACTCGACTAGATCAAACAAATCCAGTGACCCCCCTCGGTCCCCCTTGGGAGACACCGTCAGGTGACCATCAGCATTGATGGAAAAATAGGGATTTCCCCAACTATGAATCCGATAGAGCTCTTCACTGTCCTCAATGGTCCAATTAGATGGAGCAGCAGGGGTAAACATATTTTCTAAGGAAGCCCGATCAACCGGAGTAGGTGGCTGAAACGGTTGATGGGGAGCCATAGTCATAGAAGATGCCCTTTTACACAGCTAGGAGTGCAGGTGGCTGGATGCCTATCCAGGCTGCATGTTGAATGACCAAATTGTAACAAACCGCCATGACAAACAACCCAAAGCGGAGAAACTTTAGCCTTCACTAGAGGCGATTGCCCAAGACATCCGAGGGATTGCCCGAAGGCACTAACACGCATCTTCAGCGCAAAGATCCTCAGGAATATCCTGATGATCTTTATCGATGTCCTTACTAATGTCCTCAGGACATGTTATACTGCAAATACGTTAAGACTGAAGGGCTCGGGGAGATAGAACCTCCACTGGTGGGTTAGGCTCCCTCTGGCAAACTCCAGGCCAGCGTGGTTAACAGTCCATCACCCCCGCATCACTGCTAGTCAGAGATACCAGACCTGGCTGCGGCGATCAAAAAGGTGATGCCAGTGCTAAAACCAACATCACCAAAGGAACTGATTGTACATTCACGTGTAATTAAGGCCAGCGCTGAACCCGCTGGCTTTTTTATTAGTGTAGCGGATAGATGGCCGATTGTAGAGTAAATTAGCAGGGTTTTAAGACTTTTCCTATTTCAAGCGCTTAGACACTCGCCAGGCCACCTCCCCATTTTTACGATAGCCAGATCTGCGAAAAATGAAGCCTGCTTCAAAAAAGCTGTCTCCGTAGCCTTCCACCTCGAGCTGGCTCAGATCGAGAAGTTCAGCAACTTCGCTGGTGCTCAACAACCAGCCTTTCTGAACAGCCGTTTCCAAGGTTTGAAAGTACCCCAGGGGGTCGCCCTGGGGTACGCCCCCCAGGCGAGTGATGACTTCGCTAACAATGCCGCTAATCAAGCTGCCCACATCGGCAGGGAAGGGAACTAACTCCGCACCACCGGACTTACCCTTAGCAGATGGGCGTCCCCCCTGGGCAGATTGGGGAGATCGGGCTAGACCGCGGGCCTCGACAAATTCTGCGGCGCTGCCGCCCTGCTGGTTGATAAAGGCATGCAAATCATCCATCAGGGCTAACTGTTGACCAGTGATGTAGGCCCGCTTACCCACCCGCTGAGGCCCGATGCCAAGCTGTTCCATGCGCTTGTACACCGCGCTGCGCACCAAACTATAACGACCTTCTAAATGACTGACCGGAAAGCGGTCTATTTCTCCAGGGTTCATTATTATCCTCTGGATAATCCTCAGGATATTACTTCTTAGTATGACCTAATTTCTTCCTCTGGAGACAGCATTGACTACAAATCTGACCAGGCAGATCTCCGGGACAAGCAGACAGATCACGGCAGTCCTCGCCGTCTCAAAAATTCCATAGCCGTGCCACCCTGTTTGATAAAACTATCGAGATCATTCCTGACCCTTAATTGGGCCAGGGTGACAAAGGTATGCCTACCATGGCGCCGAGGCACTATTCCCATCTGCCCCAGGCGTTTATAAACCGCGCTATGGGCTGGCCCGCAGCGCGGTCTTAAGTCCTTCACCGCAAAGCCATTCTCCGCCTGGAACTGCATAACTATCCTCCGGAAAGTCTTCAGGAAATAAAAATAGTATACACAAACTATACAAAAACAGGAAAGTCCTGAGGAAAGTCCTGAGGACTTTATAGATGACATCGACTTCTCTGCCGGGCGATCGCTCGTTGCAGGTCGGGAGTAATTCCCAGCCTAGCCTGGCTGTAGAGACGATCAAACTCTCGCTGGTAGTGGGCGGCCACCCTAGAACTATGAATGACCAGTAGGTTTTCATCGTTGCTGTAGTTGGCGGCCTGGCTCCAATTTTGGGATCCGGTAATGACCCATTCGCCATCAAGCACCGCGAACTTGTGGTGCAGTTTATCGGTTTCGGCCAAGGTGGGTATACCGACGGTTGATAGGGCATGGGACCAGGGCTGGTTATTGGCTTCCCAATGGCAGCGATGGTCAGGTAAGGCCAGCCCCAACATATCTAAAGCTTCGCTATAGCTACGGTAGGCAAAACTGGCATCGATCAAGGCTCGAATCCTGACTCCGGCTTGAGCCAACTGCCATAGGTGATGGCTCAAGCCGGAGTCAGAAAAAACAAATAGAGCCAGGCTCAGACTATGCCGGGTACCCCTCAGGGTTTTGGCCACCAGGCCGTTGACAGTCTGACTCCAGGGGTGGCTGGCAGCAGTAGGGGAGAACTGCACCGTGATCATCGACCCCGGTAAGGACACCATGACTGGCGGACGGTAGGGTTTGTTTAAACCAAACCGACTATCGGCAAGACCCCCAGGTCCATCTCCCCATAGATAGTTAAATTCCCTTTGAAAAACCCGGGCCAGGGATGAACTACGAATCACCACCAGGTTATTTGCGTTACCGCGACTGTCAGGCTGGAGAAAATCGCCGTGCAGACAGCTCATGGTCCAATTAGCGGAGCCCGTAATCACCCGCTCACCATCTACTACCATAAACTTATGGTGCATTAAACCCGTTCCCTGGCTACCGTCAGCTCGATCATCGAGGCGGTCAATATGGGCTTGATCAAGCATAGTCAGGGCATCTCGGGTAGCCAGCTCCCCAGGGCTAAGCAGGCCATCCTGATTTTCATCAATAAACTCGTAAAGGTCCTGAATTTTGTTCCGCTCGTAGTCATTTAAGTCGGCGCCGAGATCGCCACCGCGGTGCGAAATAGACTGACTATAGCGGTGCTCCAGTACCACTCTCACCGTCACTCCCTGACGATGACGTCGGGCCAGGGCGGCAGCAATGCCAGGCAGATTTAGCTCTTGTACCGCCACCTCAATAGAATGCTGAGCAGAGTCAATGGCATCAATAATCACCTGTTCCAGATTATCGCCATAACGAGTCAGATGACGGTAAGGATCGCGATAGACCCCAGCCTGGCTCTGGTTAAAATAAACCCGAACAAAGGAGTCCTGAACTAAGGGCGTCAAGGTCGGTAAGGGAGCCAAGCTACGGCCGTAGTCGCTAAGGGCTACAGTTACTATTAAGCCGATTAAAAAGCCAGCAGCCCAGGGGTTGCGAAAGACGGGAGACAGTTTCAAAGGAGAACATGACCGGTATCATTTGCTTCCAGTCATCCCCAACCAGCCCTGAGGACTGAGGTAATCTCAAAAAAAATCGGCAATGCTGCCGAAAATCACCAAGACACTAATCTATACGTTCAATTTGCCAGAGGATTTGATTGCCTTCCCGTCGTACCCGGGACACCAACCAGTTGCGCCAGGACCAATTTTCACCGCGACTGGTAACCGCACTGGCATTCACATCCATTAAGTCAGCCAGTTCAGAACTGGTGATTAAATAACCCTCTTTGGCAATCTCATCAGCTATTTGTAAGGTTTCAAGGGCATTGCGCAAACTTTCTACCCTAACCTCCCGCGGCAATGAGTCGATCAACTCGCTATTGGGGGAAGTACCAGAATCAGCCATAATCAGGGCATCCTTGAAAACGTCTAAGCAACACAAAAATCTTAGCGTTAAATTCCCCCATGAATAGACTCACTACGATAACTATCTACACCTCAGCTTGGAAAGGTTATAGATAAAACCATTTAATAAAGATAACGCCACCGGGCCCTATAGCCCCGTACGTCAATATGAGTAAATACAGAAGAACTGGCCAATCCGCCCCGATGCCCCCACCAGATATCTAATCGAGCATAAACGTCGAAGGGGTTAAGATACCCCGAGCCCTCCAGGACTACAAAATCGACTGCATCTCCAACCATATGGCGAGATTGGGATGCCCCACCCACGGCTTGATTGGTTTGGGGATCGCGATACCAGGAATTAATCCGAATCGCTTTGCCACCATAGAGCCGCCGCAGTTCTTCTAATACATCCGCCACCCTGAGAATGCCATAGACAACAGCACTACTGGCTGGTTTACGGTAAGTGCCTGTGGCTCGATTAACGTGCAGAGCCTCTCCCCAGGTGAACTTGCCGCGATCTCCATACTGATTAACGGGTTTAATCGGGTCGTTAGAGTAATAGGTACCCGAAAAACCCGGCAGCACCAGAGCCATACCGCGATCGCTGGGATTAGCAGGCTGGACAGAATTATTATCCTTCGGTTGATTAGCCAGCTCAGTGCCCAAAATTTGCATATCGGGCAAGTAAGCATACCAGGTGGTGAGATGTTTAGGCCCCAAGAAAGCTCCTGCTAGGGCCACCTTGACGTGATTAGCCTCAGGATTGGTGTAGGAGTGAAGTAAAAAAACCGTACCCTTTTTAATCAGAATTTTATCATCATCTGCCAGCTGACTGGACTGCACTGGCCTGGCTTTAAAGATAGTGTCACCGGTCACCTGTAGGGTCTGGCGCTGCCCCTCAACCTTGACATCTGGTCTATAGACAAACCACCGCTTAGCATCCTTAGAACCGAGGGTAGCATCGGCCAACTCTATTTCCAGGTGGTCTCCACTGGCTGGAGTATTGCTTAACAGCTTATAGCAAGTACCGGTTTTGACCAACACCTTTTGATCTTGAGGTAATTGGGTCGACAACTTGGGTGCAGCCTTAAACAAAGTATCGTTAATCACCGTTAGATTGACATTGGTAATCGCAGCTACATCAGGGGTGTAGACAAACCAGGTGCGATTGTTTGTATCGACCAGGGGGTCTAACAGGGTAACCTGCCAATGGCCATGGCCGGCATCAATGTAATATTGCACAGCCAATTCCTTGCCGGCCGCTACTAAAACCTTCTCAGTTTCTAGGAGTTGGTTAGCTATTTGAGGTTTGAGCTTAAAGTAGGTAGTACTTTTGACCTTAAGTTTTATCCCCCCATGGCGATTAATGTCAGTATCGCTAGTATTGCCAGTCAGGTTCTGACCACTATTAGCTCCGCCGTCATTGTCAGGCACCACCGGTACGGTAGTAGGCTGATTGGCGGGCTGGGGGTCGGGTTGGCCAGTCCCAAGGGAAACCGTCATCGCTTGAGGGGCGTCGGCTCGAGTGAACCACTGGCGCATGGCTTCGATGCTGAAAGCCTTCTCCTTGGCATTACTGGGAGAGGGCTGCTTCTGAATCCGAGCAATCCAGCTAGCGCCCTGCATTAAATACAGGGCTTCGTCGGTTTCCTTGATCCATGTCCCCATGATGGCTCCTCCCTTAGTCGGCCAACCAGCAGTAGTGACTGCTCCAGCAACCGCAAATTATACCTAAAGTACCGATAAAAACGCAGGCTACTGTCCCCACCTGCCCATCTTAATGTTTTTCCATCCAAGCAGAGGATCACTCGCTGATGACCTATCGGGAAACCAGTATTTAAGAGATACTAAATGCTAACCCTTCTGTCACGACTCCTCACCCCATTTCCGGTGGTTTCTATGCATATTGACCTGCCTGGCTTAATTAAATCCGTAGGATACCTGGGTGTATGGGCCATGGTGTTCGCCGAATCAGGGTTGTTAGTAGGATTTTTCCTGCCAGGAGATAGCCTGTTATTTACGGCTGGGTTTCTAGCATCCCAAAATCTTTTCAATATTTGGGTACTGATAGCGGGCTCGGCTATTGGCGCCATTGTTGGCGACAACATCGGCTACACCACTGGTCATCAGTATGGTAGACGATTATTTAATCGGCAAGATTCACGGTTTTTCCACAAAGACCACCTGAAGCGAGCTCAACACTTTTATGACCTCCACGGCGGCAAAGCCATAGTACTCGCTCGCTTTTTACCAATTATTCGGACCTTTGCACCGATTACGGCAGGCATTGGCAAGATGCACTATCCCACCTTTTTGAGCTACAACATCATCGGTGGCCTAGTCTGGACGGTGGGACTGACCCTGGCTGGTTTTTTTCTAGGCAGTCTGATTCCCGATGTCGATCATTATCTGCTACCCATCGTTGGCTTAATCATTTTAGTGTCTATCCTTCCGCCGCTCTTTCACTGGTGGCAGGAGCGATCTAAAGGTTAACCCCTGACTCGATCTCTTAAACCGTCAGCGGCAGAGAGGGCTCGACAGCGCTAGCTAACTGGCGCAACATGATCGCTGTAGTCTCAAAATCCACACAGGCATCGGTAATGCTCTGGCCGTAGGTCAAGTCCTGCAAGTTTTTAGGAATGGGTTGATTGCCCGCTTGCAGATGGCTTTCTATCATCAGCCCTAGAATATGGCGCGAACCCTGCTGTACCTGGGTTGCCACATCTTGCAACACATGCACCTGACGGGTATGGTCTTTGTTGGCATTGGCATGGCTACAATCAACCATCAGCCGAGGATTAAGGTTTAGTTTGGTCATTTCTTCGGCTGCCTTAGTCACATGATCGGCGCTAAAGTTAGGGCCATCTTTACCGCCCCGCAACACCAGGTGGCAGTCCGGATTACCCGTAGTGGTAACAATGCTGGCTAAACCATGGTGGTTAATGCCCAAAAAATGGTGGGGCTGACTGGCCGCCACCATGGCATTGATAGCAGCTTGCAAGCTGCCATCAGTGCTATTTTTAAAGCCTATGGGCATGGAAAGCCCCGATGCCATTTCCCGGTGGGTTTGACTTTCGGTGGTGCGCGCCCCGATCGCGGTCCAGGCAATCACGTCGGCAATATACTGGGGAGTAACTGGATCAAGAAGTTCGGTCGCGGCAGGTAACCCCAAATGGGCTAGGTCTAGGAGGAGCTTGCGAGCCAGACGCAAACCAGTATTGATATCGTAGCTACCGTCTAGATGGGGATCGTTGATTAAACCCTTCCATCCCACGTTGGTACGGGGTTTTTCAAAGTAGACCCGCATTAAAATTTCCAGTTGACCGGATAGCTCATGGCGCAATTCAACTAACTTTTGACCATACTCGTAGGCTGCCTCAATGTCGTGGACAGAGCAAGGACCAACAATTACCAGCAGGCGCCGGTCTTCGTTGTAGAGAATATGACGGATGCGATCGCGAGCCTGAGAGACCAGTCTGGCAGCTTGTGGAGTAAGGGGAAACTCATGGTGCAGTAAGGCAGGACTGACCAAAGGTCGGGTTTCGACAACGTGGAGATCGTGGGTTTGCTGCATGGACCAGAGCCAATCAAGGGGCAAGAAAGAAAAACCTTAGAAAATACTAGCGTAGCCGAGCTGAGATAGTGATGCCACAAAGGTTCATCACACTTCACTCAGATATTCTACCTTGGCTAAGGCTTCCCCGTTGGTGGCCAGGCTGGGCAGAGGTTCAACCCGGGAACCGTAGAGTACCAGGGTGGTGGAGGGGTTTTCCTGAAAGCCAATCCGGTGATAAAATCCCTGTTGGTTTGTAGTCATTAGGTAAATGCGTTCCACCCGACTCATGTGGGGATGGCTGACCAGAGTTTCAACCATTTTACGTCCCAGCCCACTCCCCTGGTAATCAGGATCAATCACCACATCCCAGATCGTAGCTCGAAAAACCCCATCGGAAGTGGCTCTGGCGAAACCCATTAATCTTTGCCGATCCCAGGCAGTTACCACGGGGTGACTGTGGGCAATGGCCGCAGCCATATCCTGCTCTGAGCGATCGCGCGCCCAAAAGGCTGCTGCCTGAAACAAACTAATCAGTTGAGCGAGATCGCTTTGGCAAACCTGGTCAATATACTTAAATTGAATCGTACTGCAGTTCATCGATGACCTGTGGTACAGGGAAAAAAGGCGAGTTAAGGATAGAGGAGCAGCTCAAAATAATACCAGCTGGGGGTAGCAGCTGGTGATTAACCCAAGTTAACGTGATCATACCCTGTCTACCCTATCTGCGGTAGGACCTATGGGGTTTCCCTGACAGAGTGATCTAGTCGGGCCCGGGTTAGCGGCTAGGGTGATGGCGGCCTCGGCGGTAGAGAACCCAGCCCAACCCCACCGCCAGGGCCATGGTGGTGGGACTAACCAGAGTCGCTGCCAGATAGGGACGATCTCGGCTAGGGGCAAAAACAATTCCCTTTTCTACAATGGTTCCCCGGCTATCCACCGGGACAGTCCAGTAGTCACCGTGACTTTTGGCAGCGTCTTCAATTTTCACCTGCCAGTTACCAGGAATCGATACATCAGGCAAGAAGGCGAAACGACCCTGACTATCAGTAGTCAGGGTTTTCCAGGGTTGATCGGGATGGTTCGGGGCATAGATCCTGACCGTCGCCCCCGCAAAGGGCTCGCCGGTACTGAAGGTAGATTGAAATTCTAATTGATTTGCCAGGGTGTAATTAGTCTCCACCTGGTGAGCCCAAGCCTGGGCTGGAAAACCCACTAAGGTTAAACAAATAGCCAGCATCACCAGCAGCGATTTCATCGACAGTCCGTTGGTTAACTACGTTGTCATTGTAATCAGCCCGCGATTTTTCTGGGCGATTTAGGGCTGCATCTCTGCCTGGACCTAGCCGAGAGAAGGCCCGGTAGGTCTATACTTAATTGCAGGCTTGAGACGGAGCAACCGCAGGCCATGGGAGGCCTAAACCGAATCCCCGTAGTGTTCAAGCTGATGCTGATCGCTGTGGTTTGCTGGGCAATTAACCTGCCGTCATCCCTATTGTCTTCCCCGCCCTCAAACCCTCCGATGGTTGTCACCAATCAGCTGTTGAGCGACCCCTTCTTGCAAGCTCCCACCGCCAATTCGGTCCAGGTGGTATGGTTTACCGAGTTTTTTGGCCAGGATCACCGAGTTTACTGGGGAGATGCCAGACCCGCCGGTAGCTCTGGGGAGGATCGACTTAACCATCAGGCGATCGCCCATACCACCCAGCTCAGCCACACCCGCGAGGACCCCCAATCCCAGCTCAGCCACGGTGATTTTGAGAATTTGCAGAGTACCGTACCTCGACCAATCTGGCGGCATCAGGCCACGGTTACAGACTTGAAACCAGGGCAGCGGGTGCCCTATCGAGTTAGCAGTACCCCCGACCATGGTTCAGCGATCCAGAGCCCGATCTTCACCCTGGCCCCGGCCCCTCAGCCTGGCCAAGCCTTTAAGGTGCTATTAACCTCCGATCACCAGACCATGCCCATGACCGCTGCTAACCTGCAAAAGGTAGAGGAAACCCTGGGCCGGGTTGATGCGGTTTTGCTGGCAGGGGATCTGGTCAATATTCCTGATCGGGCCTCGGAGTGGTTTGATGACCGTCGGGGTAATGCCTTTTTTCCCTGTCTACAGGGGCGCGCCCATTACCGCTTAGAGCAGCAGGGACAGCATACCCTCTACCGGGGAGGAGCGATTATTCAACACGCTCCCCTGTTTACTGCGATCGGCAACCACGAAGTGATGGGACGCTTCTCCCACACCGCTTCCTTGCAAGATCAGTTCAACTCTCCCCGGCCCCAATCGGTGGCTCTACAAGAGTATAAGGCTCACGCCCAGCTCTTTAATCCCAAGGACGATGACCCTGTACGCCGGCAATGGCTAAGCGATAACTCCTTCAATACCCACACCTACGATCAGATGTTTAGCCTACCGCGCACCCCCCTGGACCCTAGCGATCCTTCTCAAGTCACCTCCCACTACTACGCGGTAACCCTGGGGGACATGCGGGTAATCAGTCTTTACGTGACTCAGATTTGGCGTCCCTACAGTCGCGCCGCTACGGTACGGGGCCGCTATCAAGAACGGGAGGCCGATCTGGATTCCCCGGCCAACTGGGGCTACGGCCAGCATATTTTCGAGCCCATTGAACGAGGCAGTCCCCAATATCGGTGGCTAGCCCAGGAACTGGTCAGCCCAGCCTTTCAGCAAGCGAAGTACACCGTAGTGATGCTGCATCATCCGCCCCATACCCTGGGAGATAACATTGTGCCGCCCTTTACCACTCCTTTACCCCTCTACGATCGCGATTCCCGGGGGCGACTGCAAGGGGTACGCTACACCTATCCCCGGGCCGCTGACCAGATTGCCCGCGATTTGGTCCCCCTACTGGAAGCAGCCGGGGTTGATCTGGTGTTCTACGGGCACTCCCATCTGTGGAACCGATTTGTTTCTGCTAACGGCACCCACTACCTGGAAAGCTCGAATGTCGGCAACTCCTACGGGGCTTTCTGGGGCGATCGCGATCGGCCGGTCCCCCCAGAGGACCATGGCTTCCCCAGCGATTATATAGCCCGGGGTGATCCCAATGGCCTACCCCCAATCAGCCCCTCGCTGGTGTCGCCCCAGGTAGATAAGCAGGGGCAACCGCTACCCTACCTGGCCAGCAATGATATAACGGCCTTTAGTGTTTTAGACATACCTGAGGGTGTGGTGACCAGCTACTACTTTGATACCCGCCAGCCCGAGTCTAAGGTGGTCAAATTTGATCAATTTTTTCTGGGAGCCAGCCCTCAAGAAAAGCTCAATGGGTGAGCCAGTTGACGCTGACCAGGGTCAGGGTGATCACCAGGGTCCCCGTCAACCAACCGATACGCCCTCGCAAGGCATTAATTTCAGCCGCTTGTTGCAGCACCAGGGGAGAGAGGGTGGGGGAGATCGGGGTGACGTCGATCACCGCCGAGTCTTCTAGACCAGCTAAATCAGCGTCAGCGACCATCTGGCCAGACCTGACGTAATTAAACAACCACTCGGTGATGAGATCGGGACAGTGTTTCTTAAACCAACGCAGAGCAAACAGACGAAACACCGGCTTACTGTAGCGGGCCACTCCCTTGAGGGGCCATCGTAGGGCCCTGACGGGTATCTTTTGATCGATTAAATGCCCAGCAGCGACCTCGTACAAACAGTCTAAAATCGATCGAGCAGTTGCTTCCTCCCGTTGGAACAGATTACCGAGCAGCAACGCAACGGTTTCCCTGGGCTCAAGATCAGGCCGGCCTGCCAGTCTAGATCGGGGCGGTTGGTAGGGCTGGAGATGGTGCATGGTAGCCTTGCAGAGGGAGACGATATCCAGGCAAACCCTGGGGGCTTCAGGCTCAGGTGATTACCCGACATCCCATGAATCGGCAGACCCGGTCTTTAGGGTGCTGGCCACTATAGTATCGGAAAAGTTCCTGGAGACCAAACCCTGGCGGCGGCGGGTAATCGCCCTTGCGATCGAGGGCCGATGGCTGGTCTGACCGGTTTAGTGGGGAAGAGCTTTGATACAATTTTTAAAGACTCAGGTTTGAAGACTCAGGACTAATTCGCCAACGGGTATCCTTGAAAATCATTCTGGATAATGTGCAGAAAACCTACGGTAAGCGGCAGGTGGTTAATCGGGTTAGCCTCTCCGTAGCCCAAGGGGAAATTGTCGGGCTGCTAGGGCCCAATGGGGCCGGTAAAACCACCACCTTTTACATGGCCACCGGGCTGGAACGACCTGACCAGGGACGGGTTTGCCTGGACCAGATCGATATTACCGACCTGCCAATGCATCAACGGGCCCGGTTAGGCATTGGGTATCTGGCTCAAGAAGCCAGTATTTTTCGCCATCTGTCTGTGGCCGATAACCTACTGCTGGTGATGGAGCAAACTCGGGTTCCCCCCGGTAGTTACGATCGCCGCCTGGGGGAGCTGCTCAGGGAGTTTCGCCTAGAAAAGGTAGCCCACACCCTGGGGATGCAGGTCTCCGGAGGGGAACGGCGACGGACCGAGCTGGCCCGGTCTCTGGCAGCAGGCCCAGAGGGACCCAAGTTTTTATTTCTAGATGAACCCTTTGCCGGGGTAGACCCAATTGCTGTGGCCGAAATTCAGGACATCGTGGCTCAGCTGCGCGACCGAGACATGGGAATTTTAATTACTGATCACAATGTTCGCGAAACCCTCCGGATTATTGATCGAGCCTATATTATGAGCGACGGTCAGATTCTAGCCTCCGGTAGGGCCGAAGACCTGTACCAAAATCCCCTGGTGCGAGAGCATTATCTAGGCAAGGATTTCTCTATTTAACCGAAAGCGAGATCGCGGGTATTCCCTTGTTTTTGTTAACTATCCCCCTATGGTGACCCCTTCCCCATCCCCCCTGCGACGACGCCAGTCAGCACGATGGTTGCGCTTGTCAGTGATGGATCGCTACATCAGCAACGAACTGACCCCACCTTTTTTGTTTGGGGTTGGGGCTTTTTCCTCGATTGGTATTTCCATTGGAGCGCTGTTTGAACTCATCCGCCGGATTACCGAGTCAGGATTGGCCCTGACCCTGGCGGCTCAAATTTTTCTGTTGAAATTACCGGCTTTTATCGTTCTGGCCTTTCCCATGTCTACCCTGTTGGCCACCATGATGACCTATAGTCGGTTTTCTAGCGATAGTGAGTTGGTCGCTCTGCAGGGTGTTGGGGTAAGCGTCAGACGCATGATTGCCCCAGCCTTAGTCTTGAGCTTATTGGTGACTGGCCTAACCTTTCTATTTAACGAACTGATTACCCCAGCCGCTAACTACCGGGCCGCCATCACCCTGGAACAGGCCCTGCACTCCGACCGCCCGCCCTTTCAAGAGCGCAATATTTTTTACCAGGAATTTCAACCCGCCACGGACGACCCCACCGCCCAGGAACTAAAACGCCAATTTTATGCCCGCCGCTTTGATGGCACGGCCATGCATGGTCTGACCATTCTAGATTTTTCCCAAGCCGGACTGAACCAGGTGGTCAGCGCCGAATCAGCTACCTGGGACTTTAGTCAGAACACCTGGAATTTTGCCAATGGCACCATCTATGTTGTTGCGCCTGACGGCTCTTTTCGCCATATTGTGACCTTTCAAACCCAGCAGTTAAAACTGCCGCGTACTCCCCTAGATCTGGCCAGTCGCACCAAGGATGATACGGAAATGAACATTGCCGAAGCCAGTCAACAACTAGAACTGGTGAGGCAGGGAGGGGACCAAAAGCTAATCCGCCGCTGGCAAATTCGAATTCAACAAAAGTACGCCTTACCCTTTGTTTGTGTGGTGTTTGGTCTGGTGGGATCATCGATTGGGGTCTTGCCCCAGCGCACCAGCCGGGCTACGAGTTTTGGCATTAGCATTGTGATTATTTTCGGCTATTACCTGCTGTCTTTTATTACCAATGCCATGGGCGAAGTGGGAGCCCTATCGCCCCTACTGGCAGCCTGGTTACCTACCCTGATGGGATTATTGGTGGGTCTCTATCTGCTGCTGCGAGCCTCTCGGTAGAGACCGCAGCCAGGGAAACCCTGAAAGGATAAAAAAATTCCCTAGCCCGTAGGCCAGGGAATTAATCAGGGTGCATCTACCACTACATATTTCGGCGGATCTGGGCCAAATCCGGAAGGTTTTGTTTTTTTTTGAGGATCCTACAGAGATAAGATGAATTAAGGGTCTAGTTTAAGGAGTCACCTTGGTGAGAATTGCGATCGCTGGTTGTGGGTTTGTCTCTGATTACTACGTAAAAACCCTCCCCCTCCATCCCGATCTAACCCTGGTGGGGTGTCTGGACCAAAATCCCCAGCGATCGCAGCATCTAGCCCAAGACCAGGGAGTTCGAGCCTATGCCGACCTAGCCGAGATGCTAGCCGATCCACAGGTGGAGATCGTCCTTAACCTGACCAATCCCCGGGCCCATTACCCTCTCACCAAAGCGGCTCTGGAGGCAGGTAAACACGTCTACTCAGAAAAGCCCCTGGCCATGGACATTGCTGAGGCCAAGGAATTAGCCTATCTGGCCAGCCAAAAAGGATTAGAGCTAGCCTCGGCTCCCTGTAGCTGTTTGAGTGAAACCGCTCAAACCCTATGGAAGGCCCTGAGGGAAGAGGTAGTGGGCAAGGTGCGCCTGGTTTATGCCGAGATGGATGATGGGCTGGTCCATAAAATGCCCTACGACCAGTGGGTCAGTGGTGCGGGCATCGCCTGGCCCTTTCAGGATGAGTTTGAGGTGGGCTGTACCCTTGAACACGCTGGCTACTACCTCACCTGGTTAACCATGTTTTTCGGGCCTGCAACGACGGTAACCGCCTTTTCCTCCTGCTTGATTCCGGCGGCAGATAAGCGCTCAGACCTGACCCTAACGCCAGCCGATACACCCGATTTTTCTGTGGCCTGCATTCAGTTTGCCTCCGGGGTAGTGGCCCGCCTGACCTGTAGCATTGTTGCCCCCCATGACCATTCCCTGCGGATTATCGGCGACGATGGCGTCATGGGTATTGAGGATTGCTGGTACTACGCCGATCCAGTTTATATTCGTCGCATGGTTAAGATTCGACGCAAGGTATTTATGAATCCCTTGAAACAGACCTATCCCCTGGTGCGAAAAGCCCCCAAATTCAACTATCGGGGTGCTCAACAGATGGACTTTTGCCGGGGCGTAGCAGACATGGCTGACGCCATTCGAGAAGGCCGTTCTAGCCGCCTTGGTCGTGACTTTTCCCTACACAACAACGAGCTAGCCATTGCTATTCAACAGGCCCTGGAAACCGGAGCTGCCTATGCCCTGACCACCAGCTTTACCCCAATTCAACCTATGCCCTGGGCGCTCTAAAGCTAATCCTGCCAGCCTTACCGGAGCAAGCCATAATAAGTAAAGTATTACCCGCAGAGTGACGGCCATGGGTTCCCAGCGCACCGCCAAACCAAAACTAGAACGGCTTGAAAAAATCCATCCCGCTGACTATTGGCAACATGGCGGCGATTTCTTGCAGTGGTTAGAAGAGCCGGATAATCTAGATCTCCTGGCCGAGGCCCTGGCAATCAGTTTGACCCCTGTCAGTCTGCCAACCCCAGCTGATTATCGCCTGTTTCAGATTCCTGAGAGCCAGGCCAGGGTGCTGGTAACAGCTCAATTGGGGGCGGCTAGCCCTGACTATTTGGGAGATCTGGTGACCTGGGCTGCCACAGACACCCTGGCCATGGTGGTCTGGGTAGCGGCAGACTTCTCCCCCCACTACGGCCAAACCCTTAGCTGGCTCAACACCCTGAGCCAGGGTAGGGTTACCTTTTTGGCAGTGAGGGTAGAGTTATGGCGCATCGGTAAGGCCGCCATGGCGGTCAATTTTATTGACCTGGAGAAGGAGTCAGCCCTGGATCTGGCGGCTAACCCTGAGGATGAGGCCGGTCTTGAGCCCGACCAGGATAGCCCTGCGACTCCGCCCTTGAGTCAGCGGGAGCAGAGTAATCTGGCTTTCTGGACTGGCCTTTGCGATCGCCTGGACCGCCAGGGGGGCCTGGTTAAGCCCAGCAATCCCACCCCTGAGGCCAGTCTGGGGTTCGCCATTGCCCGGGCTGGATTTCGGTTACACACCATTCTGGACCACACCCATAGCAGCCTATATACCGAATTACTGCTGTCTGGGGTAGACGCCCATCCCCACTTTTATCTACTGGCTCAGGAACGGGACGCGATCGCCGATGACATTGGCCTACCCCTAATCTGGGATGACACTGGTGACCACAACTGCATTATTGCCAGCGCCTGGAGCGACTTAGACCTCGATGATGAGCAGCGCTGGGCTGAGTATCAGGCCTGGTTTTGTCACTGCCTGGAGCGCTTTTACGAAGCCTTCTTCGAACGCATTAAACAGCTAGACGCCACCACCTACCTGAGCCGACCACCAGTCATCCCCACCCCCCTTAGCGATCTACTGGTGCTGCCCGCCAGCCAGAGAAGTTAGCCATGGCGGGCCTGACCCAATCGGCGAAGAAACGCGGTAGCATAGAAAAAATATAAATTTTTATAACAAGTTTTGGTTGCTGCTATTTCTCCCTCTGATTTCAGCCTTTCTCCCTGTCAATGGCATGCCCTCAAGCCTCGCTGGCAGGTCGGCCCCTTGGCTGTACAAAAAGGGTTACCCCATGAGCAACTGGCTCCAGCCTGGCAAATGCTATTACTGGGGGATGGGTCCCCTACCCGCCATCTACAGTTGCTAACCCGGGAACCCACTGAGGTGGATGTGATTGATATGTCCCTGGTGGGCATGGACCCAGACGGAGCCCCAGAGATTATTCAAGCAGTGCCTGGTCCGCGGTTACGTCGGCAGGTGTGGCTGCGCACCGCCTCTGGCCAGCGGTTAGCCTACGCCACCTCCTGGTGGGAAGCCAGCCATGTAGATGACTATCTGGAGAACAAGTCTCTGCCCATCTGGGCCAGCCTGGCCCGGCTGCGCACCGAGTTGTATCGCGATATTCAAGGACTCCATCTGGGAGACTCCCAGGTACTAGAGCATGCCTTTGGCCAGGCTGGTCCCTTTTGGGGGCGGCATTATTTATTCTGGCATCGCAATCGGCCCCTCACCCTGATTTATGAGGTTTTTTCTCCCTACCTGGCTCGCTATCTTGGGCCCATGCAAAGTGGGCCAATGCATTTACACTAGAGAGAGTCCAGGCAATTGCCATTGCCCAGATACTGTTCCTAACCTGATTGAGCTGTCTGATGTTTACGATCGAGTTAACCCTCAAGCAAACCCCCGTGCCGCTATCGGTTCAAAAGAAAGAAGCAGGCGAGGCCGATCGTCTTTACGCTTCGCTGGTTGCAGCTCTGGAGGCAACCGCCAGTACAGTGCTAGAACTAACCTGCGACCAGCAACCCCACAAAAAAATTAACGTCCTCAGTAGTGAAATTGCGGCGGTACAGATTTTTGAAAAAACCAGTACGGCCACAGCCTCTGGCCGTCCCCCTGGCTTCTTTGCCCTGGGTGGCGATCAATAAGTCGATGCCCTCCACCACAGTCTAGAAGGATGTAACCTTGGATTCTGATCTACCTTTAGATCGCCAACTTTCCCCAGTTATTGACCAAGCTGCCATCGTTGTGCGGGATCTGGAGTTTCGCTGGCCCTCAGGGCAGGCCGTGCTCCAGGGATGTTCTCTGACACTACAGCGGGGGGAGTTTTGCATGCTGCTGGGCAATAACGGTAGTGGCAAGTCTACCTTACTGAAGATTCTGGCCGGGCTGCTCACCCCTCAACAGGGGGATTGGTGGATTCAGCAACCGGTTGGCTTTGTTTTTCAAAACCCCGATCACCAACTGGTGATGCCAACGGTGGGGGCTGATGTGGCCTTTGGTCTGGTGATGGAGCAGCTCTCCCTGGCGGCTATCCAAGAACGGGTCAGAGATGCCTTGACGGCGATTAATTTACTGGATTACATAGGGCGACCCATCTACGCCTTGAGCGGTGGCCAGAAGCAACGGGTGGCGATCGCCGGAGCCATTGCCCGCCATTGCCCGGTGCTGTTACTAGATGAACCCACCGCCCTGCTGGACCCCGATAGCCAAATTGACCTGGTGCAACAGGTGCGCCACCTGGTTAAGGAGCGCCATTTGAGCGCCCTCTGGGTGACCCATCGGCTGGTGGAACTGGACTATTGCGACCGGGCCTTTTTACTTGAAGCGGGTCGAGTTGTAGATAGCGGAGACCCACAGCGGCTGAAGCTACGGCTGCAGGCTGGCAGTTCCACCTGTTAGTCAGACCTGGGCACCCCCCGAGCCTAAACCCGAGCCAGCAGAGTATCAATCTGTTTGGCGGTTTCGAAGAAATAGGCGGCATTCTCCTCAGGAGTACCCGGTAAAATACCATGGCCCAGATTCAGAATATGACCCCGGTTACCAGCCTTTTTGATGGTGTCAACCAGGCGATCGCGGATCAGTTGTTTAGATCCAAACAATACCGCCGGGTCAATATTGCCCTGTACTGCCAGATGGGGCCCTAGCCGACGGCGAGCCTCGGCCATATCCATAGTCCAATCCACACTGACGATATCGACCCCCGATGTCCCCATCAAGTCAAAAATCCCTGCACTACCACTGATATAGAGAATCAGAGGCGTATCAGGGTGGGTTTGTTTCACCTGTTGTACCACCCGCTGCTGGTAGGGCAGGGCAAAGCTACGGTAATCGATGGGGCTTAATTGACCGGCCCAGGAATCGAACAGTTGCACCACCTGGGCCCCGCAGTCAATCTGATAACGAACATAAGTAGCAATATTATCCGCCAGCTTAGCTAGCAAGCTATGGAGCATGGCCGGCTCTGAAAAAGCCATCCCCTTAATATGGGTATAGTTCTTTGAGGTTTTACCCTCTACCGCGTAGGCTGCCAGAGTCCAGGGCGATCCAACAAAGCCTAGCACCGCCGCTTCGTTGCCGACTTCCTGGCGTAGGGTTTGTAGAATGGTACGAATGTAGGGCAGGGACGTTTCTGGATCAAGGCTATGGACAGCATCGATCTGGGCCTGAGTGCGAATCGCTGGGGCAATGATCGGTCCCTGACTTTCCACAATATCAAAGGGAATCCCCATCCCAGGCAGGGGGGTCAGAATATCAGAAAACATAATCACCCCATCAGGCCGGAAGGCCCGCCAGGGCTGCAGGGAGATCTCAATGGCCAGGTCAGGATTTTCCGATCGCTCCCGAAAAGAGGGGTAACGGTCTCGCAGGTCCCGGTATACCTTCATATAGCGACCGGCCTGGCGCATCATCCAGACTGGGGGTCGATCAAGCACTTCATGGCGAGCAGCACGGAGCAAATAGGGTACCTGATTTACTGCGGTCATTGAGGCGTCATCCAACACGTTTAAAGACAAGTTTTATCGTAATGGTTAGCTTATCACTCTCCGATCCCCTCCTTATCGCTGTCTAGCCAGCCAGGATTAGGATCACTGACCAGGAACGCCGCACTTCACCGTAAAATTAAAAACTGTGACTAATTTAGCCCACCCCAATGAACCCCATGGACATTGTGAACTTTTTTGAAACCCTGGCCGGCAAGTGGTTTTCCCAACGCACCACCCACTCCCTGGCGGATCAGAGTTCCCTGGCCGGGCAATCTAATTTAGTCATAGACTTTTTAAGCGCCAGTGACCCCAGCCTCAGCGACCTTTGCCAATCCCTGGGCCAGACCAGTCAGGCGATTACCAGTCAGATAATTATCTGTGGCCTGCGCATAGACCAGGAGAGTCGCCTATCCGAGACAGCCGCCCCAGTGAAACGTACCAGCGTGATGGTCATTCTGGCACCGGACCAGGACGGTCAGGGCCTGATAGTACAAAGCCACGGCAATCTTCCCTGCACCACAAGTCAGTACCATCTAGCGGACCAGGTGCTGACCTTAACCACCCCAACGGCCACCGGTTCTATAGAAGAAAGACTATGGTTTGCCCATCCTAACCTGCGCCTGCGGACCAGTGTGATCACGGTAGGAGAGCGGGTGGATCGGACCTGCTTTTGCTCAGAAATTCGACTGGGAGTAAGCTCCTGAGCCGCTCAGAGGCAGGGCTCTGTCAACTGCCGCCAAAGGAGCTAGGATCTAACTAGACGCGCTGAATTGGGAGCATAGATGATGAATAGTCCCATTCAAGGCCAGATTATTGCTTTGTGGGTAGTTTTTCTGTTTGGCATGGTCTTTCATAGCCAGCTAGCGATGATGCCCCTGCTTTACGGTGAGAGTATTGCCATTCCCCGTTACAACGGTAAGACGCCGGTTTCTCACCTGTGGATGATGCTGGGATTCTTTGCCCTGCCCCTGGTGGCGATCGCCGCCACCAGCCTGTATAGCTCCCCTAGCTATCGCCTCTGCCACTTTGGTCTGACCCTGGTGTACTCGCTGTTAAACCTCTTCCACGCGGCGTTGGATCTAACCCTCCGCCCGATTGAGTGGTACCAAATTGCCTTGATGGTGATGGTGTTTATGAATGGGTTGTTACTGAATTGGGTGGCCTATCAGTGGCTCTAGATCGGCCTCTGGGGGCAAGGCAAAGGGGCCAGATTAGGGCCTAAACGCTGGCCTGCCGACTTTAAGGGGCTGCAGCTACAGGTGCGGTGTTAGTTGGGCAGGGTAAATTGGGTTTCCTAAATCTGGAGCCCTGAGTCCTACCTGGGGACTTGACTGAGAGCGGTTTTACAATCAGTACAGTACAGCCAAGGGGCTTAAGCCCCTTGGCCTAGAGCCTCGGCTGCACTGCACTGAGTTAGGAATTGCGATATTCAGTGGCTCCCGTCCCGTGTACCCGCAATTAATACCGTAGCTACCTTTGGGAGGGCAATCCTATGGGGGCCAACCTGGCCTGGCTGGGATGTGGAGCCTATTGCCTGGGCCTAACTATGGTTAGCCTGGGGGTCAGATACGCCGGCCTGGGGCTCTGGTCGGGGGTGGCGTTGGGGCTAACCCTGGCCCTGATCGGAGCGGGGCTGGCCGCCTTGATCTTACCTTCTCGTTGGCCCCTGGGACCACCGCTAGGGGGCTGGTTGGCCCTAGGGGCGATCGCTGCCCTGGCCGCCCTCAACTATGGCTGGCACTATCCCTCCCCCGATCGCCTGGATATCAGTCATCAACTCAAGCCCCTAGGCAGCCCTGAACAGGTAGTCTGGGGGCAGATTGAAACCATGCCGCGGCTCAACCGCAATGGTAAGGGCCAGTTCTGGCTACAGAGCGATCGGGCCCGCCCTGTAGATCCCCACAGCCCGATTCAGAGCCCGCCCCAACCGGTGCGGGGGCGGCTCTACGTGACCCTGGCGGCTGAGGCAATTAAACCCCTGCATCCTGGCCTCAGGGTAAAGCTACAGGGCAAGCTCTATGTCCCAGCTCCAGCTAAAAATCCCCATGGCTTTGACCTACCTCACTATCTGGCCAGTCAAGACTGCTACGCTGGCTTTAGTGCCCGGCAGGTACAGATCCAAGTTGGCGATCGCTCCCCGGGCTGGGGATTATGGCGAGTCCGCCAGCGCATTGCCCAGGCCCATCTACAGGGCTTGGGGGAGCGGGCCGGGGCCTTAGTCAGCGCCATGGCCCTGGACCGACGGGCCGTTAACCTTCCCTACGACCTGCAAGATAGCTTTATTCAGGCCGGCCTAGCCCATATCCTGGCGGCTTCCGGCTTCCATGTCTCCCTGGTGTTAGCGGTGGTTTTGGGCCTGCTGAACCATCCCAGTCTGGTCGGGCGCTTGGCCAGACCAGGGGTGGTCAAATTGACGGTAGGGTCGGTCGCCCTAATCACCTACGCCCTAATCACCGGTGCCCAGCCCAGTATTATGCGAGCCACCGTGATGGGGCTGGGGGTTCTGGTGGGGATCGTCCTGGAACGTCAGGTTAAACCCCTGGGTTGCCTGCTACTGGCGACCACGGTGCTATTACTCTGGAACCCCAGATGGATTGAAGATATTGGCTTTCAACTCAGTGTGATGGCCACCCTCGGTCTAGTGGTGGCCGTCCCCGCCCTCAGCGATCGCCTGGCCTGGCTACCCCCCGGCCTGGTCAGCCTGGTGGCGGTGCCCTTAGCGGCCTATGGCTGGACCATACCCCTGAGCCTATTTCACTTTAATACCCTAACCACCTACAGTCTGCTATTGAATATGGTCGTGACGCCGCTGGTGAGCGTCATTAGTTTGGGTGGCATTTTTAGTGGTCTGATTGCCCTGCTATCCCCCGCTATAGCTGCCATGGTAGCCTGGCTGTTGTGGTTGCCAACCCATCTGTTAATCGCCCTAGTGGAGTGGGAAACCCATCTGCCAGGTAGCACCCTGGCCACTGGTCGGCTGGCCCTGTGGCAATTGTTTAGCCTTTATGGTCTGTATAGCCTTTACGTCTGCACCGCCGGCAACGGTTGGCAACGCTGGCAGCGCTGGCTGCTACTCTGGCTAGTACCCCTGGTAGCCCTGGGCCCCCTCTGGTATGGCTCCTGCAGTCGAGCCCAAATCACCATTCTGGCGGCCCAGGGTGATGCGGTGATGGTGGTGCAGGACCGCCAATCTACCCTGGTCGTGAATAGCGGCACGCACCGGTCCGCCTTTTACACCCTGCTGCCCTTTCTACGCCAGGCGGGCATCAACCGCATAGACTACGGAGTCGTGGGCATCAGTAGCGATGCCGACAACTGGCAGCTGATTGCCGCCCAGACTCCAGTCCGTCGGCTTTATCAGGCGGGGACCGAGGTTGAGCCGATCCAGCCGACTTATCCCCTCGCCCTGGACCATAGCCAGCCCCTGGGACGTCAACGAATACAGTTACTCAGCGACACCGGGACCGCCTTGAAGTTGTCTCTATTTGGCCACGACTGGTTAGTACTGTCGGGGTTAGCACCCCTGGATCAACACCGGTTGATGACCTCAGGGATACTCCTGGCTAGCGAGGTACTGTGGTGGGATGGAGCCCCCCTGAGCCCTGAATTCCTCAGAGCAATCCAGCCCCGGGTGGCGATCGCCTCAACCACCCGACTCTCCAGTCACCTCGAGGCCACCTTACGGGCTCAGGGCATCCAGGTATTTTGGCCAGAGCGTGATGGGGCCCTAACCTGGAACCCTCGCCAGAACTACCGGGCTTACCTCAGCAGTGATCGTCCCGACCCCTCTAACCTGGACGGCTAAAGGGGCTATGCCCTCGATCTACCTTGACCCAGGGCAATGGTTTAATCGGGATACCAGAACATCCCCTTGATTCCCTCCGGGTCGGGCATAAACCCTAACCCCTTGTAAAATTCAACTACCTGGGGGTCGGCAAACAGGGTCACGTTACTGATGTCTTCGTAGCGAAGTTTTTTAATCATTTGTTGCATCAGCTCCTTACCCAGACCCCGGCCTTGAAAACTGGGATGCACCACGACGTCCCAGATGGTGGCATTAAAGGCATGATCGGAGGTAGCCCGGGAAAATCCGATCAATCGCCGCCGACTGCCCCGCTGTTCCCACATGGTGATTACCAGGTAGCTGTGCTGAATCGCTTTACGTACCTTGCGAATTGGTCGCCTGGCCCAGCCCACTGCATTACACAGTTCTTCTAGTTCGTAGAGATCGAGGTCGCGATCGGTGCTAAATACAATAGACAAGCCTTCCTGGGGCTCGGCAATGGTTTCGAGAACCACCGCTGATGGTTCTGGGGTCCCCGGGACAACAGGATCGGAACCGGTAAAAAGACTTTTCCAAAACCCCATGCAAACGCTGCCAAGTTGCCAATAAAGGTATTTTTCAATTCTAAACTAAAGGGACAAGGGCAGGCAAAAGCAGTTTAGAGCTTTGGTCAACCAGGTGCCGGGCCCAGCCTGCCGAGGGAAATCGTCTTCCGCTAGGGGGAAGGCAGAGAGCTAATAACGCTCACCATCGCCCGGGTAATCTGGCTTAATTCCTGGGGTTCAATAATGTAGGGAGGCATAGTATAAATTAAGCGGCCAAAGGGGCGGAGCCAGACTCCCTGGGCAACAAATTGCGGTTGGACCGTAGTCATATCCACAGGCTGGTGGAGTTCTACCACACCGATCGCCCCCAAGACCCGAACATCTTTGACCGCTGCTGCCTGGCGGCAGGGTTCCAGTTCCCTGGCCAGTTGATGGGCGATCGCCTGCACCCGCGCCGCCCAGTCGTAGCTTTCTAAGAGGTTAAGGTTCTCCAGCGCCACCGCACAGGCCAGGGGATTAGCCATGAAGGTTGGACCGTGCATAAACACCCCAGCCTCACCCTGGGCAAAGGTCTGACTAATTTCTTCGCTGGTCAGGGTGGCCGCCAGGGACATAAACCCCCCTGACAAAGCCTTACCCAGGCAAAGAATATCTGGACACACCGGACCATACTCCAAGGCAAACAACTTACCGGTCCGGCCAAAGCCCGTGGCAATTTCGTCCAAAATTAGCAGGGTATTGTACTGATCACAGAGTTCCCGTACCCGGCGCAGGTACTCGGGATGGTAAAAACGCATGCCCCCGGCTCCCTGGACGATGGGTTCAAAAATAGCGGCGGCAATCTCGCCCTGGTGCTGGGCTAGAAGGGTGGCAAAGCTCTGGATATCCTGTTCCTGCCAGGGCTGATCAAAGCCAACCTGGGGAGCATCGGCAAAGTACTGGCTGACCAGGCTGCGACGAAACAGGTGGTGCATACCATTGACCGGGTCGCACACGGCCATGGCGGCAAAGGTATCGCCATGGTAGCCCCGGCGCAGGGTAATAAAGTGCTGACGCTGCGGTTGCCCTCGGTTATGCCAGTACTGAATCGCCAGTTTCATGGCCACCTCCACGGCCACCGACCCAGAATCACAAAAAAAGACGTGCTGGAGTGGCGCTGGTGTCCACTGCACCAATCGCTGGGCCAATTGTACGGCGGGCTGATGGGTAAGACCGCCAAACATGACATGGCTCATGCGGTCAATCTGATCGTGGGCCGCTTGGTTCAGGCGGGGATGGTTGTAGCCGTGAATACAGGCCCACCAGGAAGACATACCATCGACCAAGCGATCGCCGGTTTCTAGGTAGAGATAAACACCCTGGGCCGATCTCACTGGAAAGACCGGCCCCTGAGCCGGCATAGGCGCGTAGGGATGCCAGACATGGCGGCGATCTAGAGCCAGAAGTTGGTCGGCAGGTAGACGATTCACCGTAACAGTCACAGAACTGGCCAGGGACTTAGGGACACCCCATGGGAGTGCCGGGTGGAAAAAAGGCGAATGGATCGCCCATCCGCCTACCTCGTTGTCGGAGTTACCTCAAAACCGGATTAACTCTAAGGACTCTGGCCTATTTAGACTCAGGCTCAGAAAACTCGGCATCAATCACATCATCCCCACCGGCCCCAGGAGCAGCGGCGTCAGCGGCAGCACTACCCGCCTCTGCCCCTGCCTGCTGGTAGAGATTGGTACTGATACCATAGAGGGTTTGCTGTAGCTCGGTGGTCAGGGACTTGATGGCGTCAAAGTTTTCCGCCGTAATCGCCTCCCGCAGGGACTTGATCTGGGTTTCAGCCTTGTCCTTATCGGCGGCGGGCACCTTGTCACCCATGTCGGTCAACTGCTTTTCCGCCTGGTAGCAGAGGGAGTCAGCCTGGTTTTTCAGATCAATCCGTTCCCGCCGTTCCTTATCCACTCCGGCATTGGTCTCCGCATCCTTAACCATGCGGTCCACCTCGGACTGATCCAGGGTAGAGGCCCCAGAAATGGTGATGGTTTGCTCCTTGCCGGTGCCCTTGTCCTTGGCGGTGACATTAAGGATGCCGTTAGCGTCAATGTCAAAGATCACCTCGATTTGGGGCACGCCGCGGGGTGCCGGGGGAATGCCAGAGAGTTGGAAGGTGCCCAGACTCTTGTTATCGTTAGCCATTTCCCGCTCACCCTGGAGCACCTTGATTTCCACGTTGGTCTGGCCATCCTGGGCGGTGGAGAAGACCTCGGACTTCTTGGTAGGAATGGTAGTGTTACGGGTAATCAGCTTGGTCATCACCCCACCCAGGGTTTCTACCCCCAGGGAGAGGGGGGTGACATCCAGTAGCAGGATGTCCTTGACTTCCCCGGCCAATACACCACCCTGGATGGCAGCTCCCACCGCCACCACCTCATCGGGGTTGACGGTTTCGTTGGGTTCCTTGTCGAGGACCCGCTTCACTAGTTCTTTAATGGCGGGAATCCGGGTAGACCCCCCCACCAGCACCACTTCGTCGATGTCACTCTTGCTCAGTTTGGCATCCTTGAGGGCTTGCTCCACCGGGATGCGGCTGCGATCGATCAGGTCCGCGCAGAGCTCCTCGAACTTGGCCCGGGTCAGGGTCATTTCCAGATGCTTAGGCCCGTCCTGGGTGGCGGTAATGAAAGGCAGGTTAACCTCCGCCTGGGTGACGCTAGACAGCTCGATTTTGGCCTTTTCCGCCGCCTCTGTCAGGCGCTGCAGGGCCTGCTTGTCTTTGCGCAGGTCAATACCTTCTAGCTTTTGGAATTCTGCCGCCAGGTAGTCAACGATTTTTTTGTCGAAGTCGTCGCCCCCCAGGTGGGTGTCACCGGAGGTGGCCAGCACCTCAAAGACCCCATCCCCCACCTCCAGGATGGAGACATCGAAGGTACCCCCCCCCAAGTCAAACACCAGGATGGTTTCGTTGCTCTTGCGATCTAAACCGTAGGCCAGGGAGGCGGCGGTGGGTTCGTTGATGATGCGCAGCACCTCTAGACCCGCAATCTTACCTGCATCCTTGGTGGCTTGCCGCTGGGAGTCGTTAAAGTAGGCGGGCACCGTAATCACGGCCTGGGTGACCTTTTCCCCCAGGTACTTACTGGCGTCATCCGCCAGCTTACGCAGTACCTGGGCGGAGATTTCCTCCGGAGCAAACTGTTTGCCCGCCTGGGGACAGTCAATTTTGACGTTGTTACCGACGTTCAGAACCTTGTAGGCCACTTCGGTAGACTCGTGGCTAACCTCGTCGTAACGGCGGCCAATGAAGCGCTTAACGGAATAAAAAGTATTTTCAGGGTTCATCACCGCCTGGCGCTTAGCAATTTGACCCACCAGGCGATCGCCATTCTTAGCGTAGGCCACCACCGATGGCGTGGTGCGAAAGCCCTCGGCGTTAGCAATGACCGTGGGCTTACCCCCTTCCATAACGGCTACCACCGAGTTGGTAGTACCCAGGTCAATTCCGACAACTTTTCCCATAGTGTTTTAACTCCGGCTTGAGAGATACTTCTATAGTGGAGTGTGAAGGCATTTCTCTGAAGGAGGGGATACCGAACCGCCACAGGTGAGCAAACTGCCCCCTGCAACCCCTTCAGACCCCCTAGGGAAGTATGGGAGCCTATCGCCAGCAGCGGGTAGGGGCCACCAGGTTGACCTGAATCGCAGAACAAGGGAGCCAGGTATAAAATTGAACTATAAATAAATTTTTCAAGAAGAGAGCCTGGATTAGTAGCCACCAGGGAGAACTTCGATCCAATAATTAAAGTGCATTCGATTAAAGTCCGAAAACAATTTTGTATTAGATTATTTCTATGGCTAACTCTTCAAACCTATCCGCTTTTCGTAGAAACTATTCGGATACTACAATCGTGCCAACTACGGTAATTCGTAAAACTTCTCCGAAGTCCATAGCGATGCCCACCTCAGTTGCCAAAGAACCGGATTGGAGTCGGGAAACAACAGACCGATGGTGGGATCCTGCCAAACAATTAATTAAGTCCATACGGCGTTATCAAAAATGGCAGGGTAAGTCCGGAACTCTGGCGGATTGTATGACCAAACTAGCGGTTTTGCACTATCGCTTCTGGACCGTGATCACCGCCAGCGACATTCCTCTGAATTGCCAGATCGGGGGCGGTTTGCTGCTACTTCACCCCAATGGAATTGTGATTCATCCCGATGCTACCATTGGCCGCAACTGCCTGATCTTGCAGCAGGTCACCATTGTTAGTGGTGTTAATATTGGTGACCACGTTGATATTGGCGCAGGGGCTAAAATTATTCGCCCCGTCACCATTGGTGATGGGGCTCGCATCGGCGCCAATGCGGTGGTTCTCCAGGATGTACCGGCAGGGGCAACGGTTGTGGGCATTCCGGGCCGAATCATTCAGCCCAGATCCCCAGCCTAGGCCAGGGACCAGGCTGGGGATCTGGCGTTAGGGTAGCTCGGTGGCCCCCATCAGGTAGCGATCGCACTCCCGTGCCGCCCCCCGGCCCTCATTGATGGCCCACACCACCAGGCTTTGGCCGCGCCGACAATCACCAGCGGCAAAAACACCGGGGATGGAGGTGGTGAACTGGCCGGGGTCCGCCTTAATGTTGCTACGACCATCCCGTTCCAGGCCGAGGGACTCCAGCAGGGGTTGCTCAGGGCCTAAAAAGCCCATGGCCAGTAGCACCAATTGGGCTGGCATGGCCTTTTCGGTACCGGCGATCGGCTGGGGCGTAAAGCGGCCCTGGTCATCCTTACCCCACTGAATCTGCACCGTATGCACCGCCTTTACCCGGCCCTGGTCGTCCCCTTCAAAGTGGGTGGCGGTGGTCAGGTAGGTGCGGGGATCGGTGCCAAACCGGGCAGCAGCCTCCTCCTGACCGTAGTCCATTTTGTAAACCTTGGGCCATTCGGGCCAGGGATTATTGGGGGCGCGGTGGTCAGGGGGTTGGGGCATGATCTCTAACTGGGTGACACTGTGGCAGCCGTGGCGCAGGGAGGTGCCAACGCAATCGGTACCGGTATCACCGCCGCCAATGATCACCACATCCTTGCCCGCCGCCGAAATATACTGGGGGCCAGGGGCTCCATCCAGCACCGCCTGGGTGTTGGCGGTGAGGAACTCCATGGCAAAGTGGATACCCTGTAGGTCCCGGCCGGGGATGGTCAGGTTGCGGGGTTTGGTGGCCCCGGTGCAGAGCACCACCGCATCAAAGTCCTGCAGCAGGGTGGCGGCGGATAGATCCTTGCCAATGTCGGTGTTACAGACAAAGGTCACCCCCTCTGCCTCCAGCACCTCCAGACGACGCTGCACCACCTGGCGCTTATCCAGCTTCATGTTGGGAATACCGTACATGAGCAGGCCGCCGGGGCGATCGGCCCGTTCGTACACCGTCACCCAGTGGCCCGCACTGTTGAGCTGGGCCGCCGCCGCCAGACCCGCGGGGCCCGATCCGATCACCGCCACCGTTTTGCCGGTGCGCTGGGCCGGGGGGGTGGGGGTGATCCAGCCCGATTCCCAGCCCTTTTCGGCGATGGAGTATTCAATATTTTTAATGGTCACCGCCGGGTTGGTGATGCCCAGCACGCAGGACCCCTCACAGGGGGCGGGGCAGACCCGACCGGTGAACTCCGGGAAGTTGTTGGTTTTGTGCAGCCGCTCCAGGGCCTCCTGCCACAGCCCCCGATAGACCAAGTCGTTCCACTCTGGAATCAAATTATTGATAGGACAGCCACTGGCCATACCGCTGAGGGTAAGGCCGGTGTGGCAAAAGGGGGTGCCGCAGTCCATACAGCGGGCCGCCTGGGTACGGAGATTGTCCTCCGCCATGGCCAGGTGAAATTCATCCCAGTTGCGGATGCGATCGCTGGGGGCGACTTCCTCTGCCACCTCCCGTAGGTATTCCATAAAGCCGGTTGGTTTTCCCATGGTGGTTGTCCTGGATAGATTTACGTTGCCCAATACTCCCTGCTGGTTTCTAGCCCCCGCCAATGCGGGCGACGTCGCGGGCGTTTTCTTCAAAGGCGGCGGTCAGGGCCTCGTCGCCAGTCAGACCTTCCGCCAGGGCGGTTTGGATATGCTGCAACACCCGCTTGTAGTCACGGGGCATAACCTTAATAAACTGAGGCACCATTCCCTCCCAGTGATCGAGGATGCGCTGACCCAGGGCACTGCTGGTGTAGTCGATGTGGCGTTGGATTAAATCCCGCAGATCGCGGACCTCCTCCGGATCGGTGAGGGTTTCCAAATCCACCATTTCCCGGTTACAACGGCTGGGGAAATCCCCGACTTCATCCAGCACATAGGCGATACCGCCACTCATACCCGCCGCAAAGTTACGGCCGGTGCGGCCCAGCACTACGGTCCTACCGCCGGTCATATACTCGCAGCCGTGGTCTCCGACCCCCTCCACCACGGCGGTGACGCCGGAGTTGCGGACACAGAACCGTTCCCCAGCCTGGCCGCGAATGAAGGCTTCGCCGCTGGTGGCACCGTAGAAGGCGACATTGCCGGTGATGATATTTTCCGCCGGTATAAAGGTGGACTGGCGGGGCGGATAGACAATCAGCTTGCCGCCACTGAGACCCTTACCCAGGTAGTCATTGGCTTCCCCCTCCAACTCCAGGGTGACGCCCCGGGGTACAAAGGCCCCGAAGCTCTGGCCGGCACTGCCCTGGAAGTGCAGGTGGATGGTGTCCTCCGGGAGTCCCTCCCAGTGCCGCTTGGTGATTTCGTTACCGAGGATGGTGCCCACCACCCGATGGGTGTTCTGGATAGGTAGGGTAGCGGTTACCTTTTCGCCCCGGGCGATCGCCGGTGCGCACAGGTCCAGCAACACCGTCATATCCAGAGATTTCTCTAGACCGTGGTCCTGGGCCTGCTGGCAGTAGCGGCCCACCTCCGGGCCCACCTCCGGCTGGTGCAGGATGGGGGTGAGGTCCAGTCCCTGGGCTTTCCAGTGGGCGATCGCCCGCTTCGGCTCCAGCACATCGGTACGCCCCACCATGTCATTGACGCTACGGAAGCCCAGTTCCGCCATAATTTCCCGCATATCCTGGGCAATGAAGCGCATGAAGTTGACCACATGGTCCGGGTCCCCCATGAAGTGCTTACGCAGCTCCGGATCCTGGGTGGCTACCCCTACCGGACAGGTATTCAGGTGGCAGACCCGCATCATAATGCAGCCCAGGGAAACCAGGGGAGCGGTGGAAAAGCCAAACTCCTCCGCCCCCAACAGAGCGCCAATCACCACATCCCGACCGGTTTTCATCTGGCCGTCCGCCTCCACCACCACCCGGCTGCGCAGGTTGTTGAGCACCAGGGTTTGGTGGGTTTCCGCCAGACCCAGTTCCCAGGGCAGACCGGCATGCTTAATGGAGGTCTGGGGAGAAGCCCCCGTACCGCCGTCAAAGCCCGCGATCAGGATGACATCGGCATGGGCCTTGGCCACCCCGGCGGCGATGGTACCCACCCCCACCTCCGACACCAGCTTGACGTTGATACGGGCCTGGCGATTAGCATTTTTGAGGTCGTGGATTAACTCCGCCAGGTCTTCAATGGAGTAAATATCGTGGTGGGGTGGTGGGGAGATCAGACCCACCCCAGGGGTGGAGTGGCGCACCTTGGCAATCCAGGGATAGACCTTGCGGCCCGGCAACTGGCCCCCCTCACCCGGCTTGGCCCCCTGGGCCATTTTGATCTGCAACTCCCTGGCCTGGGACAGGTAGAGGCTGGTCACCCCAAACCGACCCGAGGCCACCTGTTTGATGGCGCTGTTTTTCGAGTCACTCCGATCGTTGGTCCAGGTGTAGCGTTCCGGGTCCTCCCCGCCCTCGCCGGTGTTGGACTTACCACCGATGCGGTTCATGGCGATGGCCAGAGCCTCGTGGGCCTCCTTAGAAATGGATCCGTAGCTCATCGCTCCGGTCTTAAAGCGACGGGTGATGGCCTCCACCGGCTCCACCTCCTCCAGGGGAATGGGGGATCGGGACTTGAACTCCAGCAGGTCCCGCAGGCGGAAGAGTTGCTGGTCCTGCTGGTTGACCAAAGCGGCATAGCGTTTGTAGAGGGCATAGTCGCCGGTGCGTACCGCCTGCTGCAGGGTGTGGATCACCTCGGGACTAAGCAGGTGGGCTTCGCCATCCCGTCGCCACTGGTAATCGCCCCCCACATCCAGACTGAGGCTATCGTGGGGGCGATCGGGAAAGGCGTGATGGTGCCGCTTCAGGGCCTCCTGGGCGATCACCTCCAGGCCAATACCCTGGAGACGAGAGGCCGTCCAGGTGAAGTAACGGTCTACCACCGCCTGGTTTAGCCCCAGGGCCTCAAAGATTTGGGCACCTCGGTAACTCTGGATAGTAGAAATCCCAATCTTAGAGGCGATTTTAATCACCCCCTTGGTCACCGCCTTGATCAGGTTTTGCTGGGCCTTGTGCCGGTCCATGGGGGGCAGAATCTGGTCCGCCATCATGCCATCGATGGTGTCGAACACCAGGTAGGGGTTGATGGCACCACAGCCATAGCCGATCAGCAGGGCAAAGTGGTGCACCTCCCGAGGTTCTCCCGACTCCAGCACAATCCCCACCCGGGTACGGCTACCATTGCGAATCAGGTGGTGATGCAGCCCCGCCACCGCCAGCAAAGCGGGAATGGCGGCCTGTTCGGGATCAATACCCCGATCGCTGAGAATAATCAGACTGGCACCCTGGGCAATGGCCGCATCCGCCGCCCTACAGATCTCGTCTAGGGCCTGTTCGAGGGCCGCCTC
Source organism: Cyanobacteria bacterium REEB459 (assembly GCA_018970085.1). GTDB lineage: Bacteria > Cyanobacteriota > Cyanobacteriia > Phormidesmidales > Phormidesmidaceae > Nodosilinea. The sequence continues at coordinate 22,156 of JAGWXD010000016.1, read as the reverse complement.
CCCAGCCTTAGCTGCAAACAGAATTGGTAGGGTAACGGAGGTAAATCCCTGGTCACCCGCCCCCTGCAATTTGGCCAACTCTTCGTTGGTAATGATGGGGGTCTTTAGGTTGATCAAACGGCAACTCTCGGGCTGGGGATTCAGGAGGTTGCCCTCCCGGCCGATGGTGGTCTCCGCTGAGGTGATAATCGCCTCCCGAATGGAGTCAATGGGAGGGTTGGTGACCTGGGCAAATAACTGGTGGAAGTAGTCGTAGAGTAAGCGGGGCCGATTCGACAACACCGGCAGGGGGGTATCCGTACCCATCGCCCCCACCGCCTCCACACCGCTTTCCGCCATCGGTTTGATCAGCAGGCGCAGTTCCTCAAAGTTATACCCAAAGGCGGTTTGCAGAATAGACAGGGGGTGGGACAGGGGGGCGGCAGCCGTAGGGGGTTGGTGGCCGGGCAGATCCGCCAGTTGCACCAGGTGGCGATCTAACCACTGCTGGTAGGGATGGGCACTGGCAATCTGCTGTTTGATTTCGGCATCGGCCACAATGCGGCCCTCCTCCATGTTCACCAGAAACATCCGGCCAGGCTCGAGGCGACCCTTGTAGGCTACTCGCTCGGGGGCGATGGGGAGGACACCGGCCTCCGAAGCCATAATCACCAGGTCGTCCTTAGTAATGGTGTAGCGGGAGGGGCGCAGCCCGTTACGATCCAGTACCGCCCCCATCATGCGGCCATCGGTGAAGGCAATGGAGGCGGGGCCATCCCAGGGTTCCATCAAGCAGGCGTGGTACTGGTAAAAGGCCTTTTTCTCCGGACTCATGGACTCGTGGGCCGACCAGGGCTCGGGCACCATCATCATCATGGCGTGGGGCAGCGATCGCCCCGCCAGCACCATCAGCTCCAGGGTATTGTCAAAAATACTGGAGTCACTACCATCCTTATTAATGACCGGTTGGGTGCGTTGCAGACCATCGCCAAACAGGGCAGACTCAAACATGGACTGGCGGGCATACATCCAGTTGATGTTGCCCCGCAGGGTATTGATTTCGCCGTTGTGGGCAATATAGCGGTAGGGATGGGACCGTTCCCAACTAGGGAAGGTGTTGGTGCTAAAGCGGGAGTGCACCAGGGCCAGGGCGCTCTCCATATCTGGATCGGCCAAGTCGGGGAAGTACAGCCCCACCTGCTCCGGGGTGAGCATACCCTTATAGACAAGGGTGCGGCAGGAAAGGCTGGTGGTATACCAGTAGGGATCAATACCGGCGGGGCGAATCGCAGAGTGCGATCGCTTACGAATCACGTAGAGCTTGCGTTCAAAGTCCAGCTCATCCTTCAGCCCATCTCCCCGCTGAATAAACACCTGCTCCATAAAGGGCTCACTGGCTCGAGCCGTAGCCCCCAGGGATCTGTTGTCCGTGGGCACATCCCGCCAGCCCAGGACCCGCTGACCCTCCTCGGCCACAATCTGCTCAAAAATCTGCCGACCCCTTTGTCGGGCCTCCGGATCGGGGGAAGCAAAGCACACCCCAACGCCATAATGGCCCACAGCGGGTAGATCAATGCCGATCGCCGTCGCCACCTTGACCATAAAGCGATGGGGAAGCTGCAGCAAAATCCCCGCCCCGTCCCCGGTGTTGGCCTCCGCCCCCACCGCCCCCCGATGGGAGAGATTCACCAGGATCGTCAACCCCTGCTCCACAATGGTGTGGGACTGGGCACCCTTCATATGGACAACAAATCCCACCCCGCAGGCATCATGCTCAAACTGGGGATGGTAAAGACCTTGGGCTTGGGGCGGATGGGTTAGGGGCATGGGCTCAATGGTCAACAACAACGGTAAAACCTGACAAAATCGACAAACAGAGCAACAAACAGGGCAAGAATTTAGGATGGACCATCCCCAATCTCAGACCAGTCCTGAGGGCTAATCATCCCCCGGGCCCAGCCGACTACTGCCCAATAGAGGCATTTTCTAGGCAGCGACGGGGGAGATTGCCATCTCTTAAGAAAATAATCAGTATCCTCCGGGCAGATAGTTGCAAAATATAACGAAAGGAAGAACTGTTAAATCCGATACAGCTTTACCCTGTGCCAGGGTTGGGCCCTGGGCTCAAGGGCAGGGCTGTTCTCCACCGGAAGCGGGGGCAGGCTCCCCGGGGCAAGGGATAGGGTAAGAATTCGTAAAAAGCGATGCAGAGATATGGGTTACTATTGACTCAACAATGCCCGCCTTCTTCGCTACCGTGAGCCTTAGTTCCTCCCCTAGTGATCGTCCAGTTGACAGTCGGCGGCGCCGCCGCTACCGCCCCAGGCAAGGGCTGCTGTTAGTAGTTATGGGTGGTTTCGGCCTACTGTTGACGGTTTGGTTACCCCGCTCCCTCCCTGCCCCCCTTTGGCATAAGTTACAGCATAGCCTCTGGATCGGCCATCCCCAGCCCCTGGTCATGAAGGGAGGCGACCCCTACCTGCGGGCCTTGATGCGCACCATTTCTGCCGCTGAAGCTAACGGCCCCCAGCCCTATCAACTGCTGTACGGGGGGCAGTCCTTTCAATCCTTGCGGCAACACCCCAATATTTGTGTCGAGATTGAAACCGGTCCCCACACCGGCCAATGCACCACGGCTGCCGGGCGATATCAGTTTTTGGCCCAAACCTGGAAAGAAAAGGCAGGCCAGTACCATCCCCATCCCCATGCCTGGTATCAACTGTGGCAAGACTATAGCTTTGATGCCGAGTCTCAGGATTGGGTCATGTATCAGTGGCTCAAGGATGCCTCTGCCTGGAATTTAGATATTTCCATGGCCCTGCGTCAAGGACAACTAGAACAGGTACTACGCCGCCTGTCGAGCACCTGGACCAGCCTGGGCTATGGTACTGAATCTAACCGGATTACCGCCCATTTACCCCGCCTTTATGACACGCTCTTGCAGGAAGAATTAAAAAATCTTTCCTCTAGATCCCTACCCGCCGGACGGGGATAGCCCGTGGCTAGAGCTGGAGATGATGGACTTTTGCTAACCACTGGCTGACAGCGGGATGGTCGACTACCGGGGCTAACCGGGGGTCCTGACAGATCACCGGTAGCCAGAGGCAACGATCGCCCCAACTCTGAGCCAAAATTGCGGCGGTGGTCGCCCCATCCCCCAGGGCGGCCGCTACGGGGGCGACAAAACTACGACAAGATAGGGGCTCTGGGGCCAGGGCCCGAGCCATGATCGGCGCCACCTGCTGGCGGTGACCAGCCCGGGCCTGGGCATAGGCATAGATAGCGGTCGCCAGGGGCAGACCGGGGGCTAACTCCACCGCTCGTCCTCCGGCGGCCAGGGCTGTCTCGATGTCGCCCTGGGTCGCTGCCACCAGGCAAAGGGATGCCAGGCAGGCAACACTATCTACATCCAGGTCCAGGGATCGATGGGCCGCCGCTACACTGGCCGCCCCTTGACCAGCAAAGTGCAGGGCGAAGCTATGGAAACCATGGGTTAGGGGAGATAGGGGATCGAGATCAACCACTCTCTTCATCACCTGAACTGCCTTCCTGGCCTGACCAGAGCCCAGTAAATGGCGAGCATAGAATAGTAAACTTTCCCCATCGTTGACGGCATCCTGGAGGGCGGTCTGAAACAGGGCTTCGGCCTGGGTAAACTGCCAGTCCATAACACTGAGCATGGCGGCCTGCATCACCTGCAGGCCTGGGGTGGAGGGGTCCAAGGCAGCGGCTTGGGCCAGGGCCGCCGCCATCAACGGTTTACCCCGCTCCAGCGGTAGGACTGACCAACTCACCAGGCAGCCATAGCAATCCGCCAAGCCCACATAGGCCGGAGCATAGCCAGGGTCCCAGGCCAGAGCCTGCTGGTAGAGGGCGATCGCCCGTTGCAAACGTTGGGCGTTGCGTTGCCGAAACAGATAGCGGGCCTCCAGGTAGGCTTCATAAACCCGAGGTTGAGTCTGGGCCGCCTGCCAGAGGCGAGGGTTAGCCGGCACCTTGGTGCCGCTGGTGATCGCGGTTATCGGGGCATTGAGCCGGTAGCCGCGGCCGTAGAGGGTTTCAATATAGCGATGGCCCGGGCGATCGCCCCTGAGGCAGCGGCGCAGGTCGTGGATACAGCGGGTCAGACTACTCTCGCCAATCTCTTCGTTTTGCCAAACCCGTTGCAGAATCTCATCCTTAGTCACCACCTGCCCCTGAGCCTCCACCAGTACCCGCAGCAGCCCCTGTTGCTTGGGGCTGAGGGCAATCGCCTGGCCCTGTTTGAGGAGCTGGCCATCCGCCTGCAGGCGAAAGGGGCCAAAATCAAAGTCCCGGTCCCCTCGAGGGGGAAGATAGATAACCACCATCTGGCCGACCAACCCCTTGATAAACCCGGGCCCCTCGCCCAGATAAGAAGGTAACAATTAGGTAAGGATTATTCTAAAAGTTCAGTGTACTCTAAAGTCACTATAAGACCGTTGAACTCAGATATCCGCTCCGCTGGCCTTAACCCCCCAGGTCAGCCTCGATCTTAGTATTGATTTAACCCATGATTCGTTTAGAGAAAACATCCACCACCAGATTTGGCTTAGATCAAAGCCAGTCAATCCCTACCTGATCTGATTGTTCGGGCTCTGGAAAGAACTGCCGCCATAGCCCTAGGACTCCGCCATGTGGGCCCATCAAAAATAGCCAAAAGGCCATAGCAATTCTTGACCGGATGGAGTAAGCGGTATCCCGGCTAATAAGGAGCTGAAGCCCCTTGCCCATACTTCACTCGAATGGCAAACTCCATAGTCAGGCGAGTGTATAAGATCGGCAGCTGTAGCATCAATGGCCCTAAAGGCGCAGATGACCCAACCGATCGGTGGTGGCCTGCCCGTCCCCCCGCCTAGAGTGAAGCAGACTTGTTGACTACCTTGCCCCCTGGCCAGCTAGAGGCATGAGACCTAGTTTTTTGATCATAGTTATCGGTTTTAGCGATGGATGACAACCTTGATTCAATTTTTTCTGACCCTGGCCTCCACCTTAAGGCTTGCGATGCTAAGCCCAGCCCGCCTACCCCCATCAGCCTGGGGCAAGAGCTGACCATGGTTCGCTACGAGGGCTTGCCGGCGGGTAATTTACCAGAAATTTGCTTCGCCGATCATCATGTGTTGACGGTTCTTGACCCAGAGAGTGCCGCTATTTTTGAAGAGAAAATCGGTAACCGCTCCTATCCCCGCCGCCTTAAAGGCCATGGTAGTGTCACCCTGGTGCCGGCGGGGGTCAATCATCAAGCCTGTTGGGAACAACCCATCACCCTTACCATTTTCCATTTCCATAGATCCCTGTTTGACCAAGGGGAGGGAGCGGCGATCGAGGCTGATCAACCCACCCTAATACCACAGCAACAAATCTCCGATGCCACCTTCTGTCACCTAATGCTGGCATTGCAGAGTTCATTGTTGGCCACCCCCCTGGATGCCTCTAGCGACTCCTATAACCAGGCCTTATTGGCCATGGTGGTTCGACGGTTAGTCACCCACCACTCTACCTGTCCCCCAGTCCACGCCTCTGGAGCCTTACCCCCCGCCAGCCTGAATAAAATTCTGGCCTATATTGACACCTGCCTGGAAACAGATATTCAGATCACCGATCTGGCGAGCCTGGTAAATTTGAGCGTAACCGACCTGCGACAGGGCTTTGAGGCCAGCATGGGGCTGAGTCTGACCAGCTACTTACACCAGCAGCGGTGCCAGCGCATCCAACGCCTGCTCCAGACTATGCAGGGGCAGGGGCCGAGCCCGGTCACCTTACCTGCCGCCGCCCCCTATGCAGGGCCCGCCTTTGAACCTATCCTCAACTGGCTAAACCAGCGGATTCAAGAGGCAACTGGCCGTTGCCTCACCGATACCCAAACCAGAATTGTTACCGGGGTTCTCCAGGGCCAGCAGTACCAGCAAATTGCCGCCCAATATCAACAATCCCAGGGGCACCTGAAGACCGTAGCAGCCGAACTCTGGCTCGTGCTTTCCCAGGCGGTGGGGGAACCGGTGCGCAAATCTAACCTGCGATCGTACCTGCAACGCCAGGGCCTATGGCGGCCGTGAGGGGCCATGACCAGGCCGAAAACCCTGCTTGCCTGAATGACCCCGTGTAAAGTTTATTAAAAAAACTAATCACTGTTTTTGCATCCTCTGACTTTCGACTACAATAGCGAGCCAAAAGCCCGTTTCCAGGGTTGATGACCTTTAAGGTGGTTGGCCCCGCCAGGGAAGGTTTATCCAGTCCAGTTAGGAAATCCTATGACATCAGCGCTATCTCTCTCCACCGATGACCGACCCCATCAGGGTTTGCCAGAGGAGGTCCGAAGTCGATTACAGGAGCGTTTTCAGTTGGTCGTCCCGGCTGCCGCTGGATCTTCTCAACGGTCAACCAGCTCTACAGATAAAACTGACCCCGGTGAACGCCCCAAACCGGCTCCAGCCATCGTCAGTCTTACCCAAGTTGAAAAAATTTATCCCAACGGCAGTGCCGCCCTACGAGATGCAACCCTAACCGTTAACCAGGGGGATTTTTTGTTTGTCACTGGTCCCTCTGGTTCAGGTAAGTCCACCCTACTGAAACTGCTCTACGGCCACGAACGTCCCACTGCCGGCCATGTTCTGGTGGACAACGAGCCCATTGCCCAGCTGCAGGGTAACCGTCTGGCGATGATGCGCCGCCGTATCGGTATTGTATTTCAGGACTACAAGCTGATTCCCCGTCGTACCGTTGCCGAGAATGTAGCTTTTGTACTCTGGGCCCAAGGATTTACTCGTAAAGAAATTCATCGCCGCCTGTGGCCTACCTTAAAGATGGTAGGGCTGCAAGCCAAGGCCCAATGTTTTCCCGACGAGCTATCGGGGGGAGAGCAACAGCGGGTTAGCATTGCCCGAGCCGTGGTGAATACCCCGCCCCTATTATTGGCAGACGAACCTACCGGTAACCTGGATAGTGATAATTCCTTACAGGTGATTAAAATCCTTAAAAAGCTTAATTCCATCGGTATTACCGTCATTGTCACAACCCATGATGAGCACCTGGTGAGACTGTCCAACCATCCGGTGGTGCAAATTAAAAATGGCCGCATCCAGTCTCTGTGGCGATAAGGTTACATTGTTCAACGGCGAGCAACCGGTTTCTCCCGCTCCGTAGCATAATAAACCATTGATCTAAGACCGTCAGAGGAGTCTACTTTGGTCAGTGCAACGCCCTTAAACACCCTTAAATCTCAGGAAATTTTTGCTGCCGCCCAAGCCCTGATGCCAGGAGGTGTCAGTTCTCCTGTGCGGGCGTTTAAGTCCGTAGGGGGGCAACCCATTGTCTTTGATCGGGTCAAGGGTGCCTATATCTGGGATGTGGACGGCAACCAGTACATTGACTATGTGGGTACCTGGGGCCCAGCAATTTGTGGTCACGCCCACCCAGAGGTGCTGGCAGCCCTGGCCGCAGCCCTGGAAAAGGGCACCAGCTTTGGTGCTCCCTGCTATCTTGAGAACGTGCTGGCGGAAATGGTGATTGAGGCCGTCCCCAGTATTGAAATGGTGCGCTTTGTTAACTCGGGTACAGAAGCTTGCATGGCGGTGCTGCGGCTGATGCGGGCCTATACCCAACGAGATAAGGTGATTAAATTTTCCGGCTGCTACCACGGCCATGCCGATATGTTTTTGGTGCAGGCTGGTTCTGGGGTGGCCACCTTGGGCCTACCCGATTCTCCGGGGGTGCCCAAGGCTGCGACCAGCGCCACCCTGACCGCTCCTTACAATGATCTCGAAGCGGTGAAAGCCTTGTTTGCCGATAATCCTGGGGAGATTGCCGGGGTCATTCTCGAACCTGTGGTTGGTAATTCTGGCTTTATTCCGCCCCTACCTGGGTTTCTGGAGGGATTGCGAGAACTGACCCAGGAAAACAACGCTCTACTGGTGTTTGATGAGGTCATGACTGGCTTTCGTATTGCCTATGGTGGGGCCCAGGCCAGGTTTCAAGTTACTCCTGACCTGACGACCCTGGGTAAGGTGATTGGCGGTGGCTTGCCCGTGGGGGCCTATGGGGGGCGCCGCGAGATTATGGCTTTGATTGCCCCAGCTGGACCGGTTTATCAGGCGGGTACCCTGTCCGGTAATCCGCTGGCGATGACCGCTGGGATTAAAACCCTGGAACTATTGCAACGACCCGGTACCTACGAGCAGCTAGAGCGGCTGACTGGTCGCTTAATCACCGGTTTATTAGAAGTTGCCGATCAAGCTGGCCACGCTGTTTGCGGTGGTCATATCAGTGGGATGTTTGGGTTGTTTTTCCAGCCGGGACCGGTGACTAGCTACGAAGAGGCCAAACACTCTGATCTCGACAAGTTTAGTCGGTTTCATCGGGCCCTGTTAGAACGGGGAGTCTACCTGGCTCCCTCTCAGTTTGAGGCAGGTTTTACCTCCCTGGCCCACACCGATGCCGATATCGATCGCACCATTGCAATGGCTGCTGAGGTGTTCGCTATCCTTTAAGGCTGATGACTTCAACCGGTTGAGATTGGCGATCGCAGAGTTGACTGGAGAGGCCCCTACCATGGTAGCAAGCACCCTGAAAGAACTGATCCACCGCTACTACCAATCGGGCGATCGCGATCTCCATGGTTTAGATTTCCAGGGGTTGGAGCTAAACCAGATACATCTGGCTGAGGCGGACCTGCATCGATGTAACCTGACGAGGGCCCAACTGGTCCGGGCCGATCTAACCCATATCAATGGCTATCAAATGATTTTGGTCCAGGCTAATCTACAGGAGGCCACCCTGGCAGCGGCCATGCTGGTGCAGGCAGACCTGCGGCAGGCCCGCTGCTATCGCACCACCCTGGTGAATGCCGATCTGCGGGAGAGCGGGCTGAGGCGAACAGACTTCAGCCACGCCAATCTGGAAGGCGCTAATCTGGCCGGGGCCGATCTGAGTCATGCCTGTCTGTACTGGGCCAACCTGCGGCAGGCGAATTTACAGGGAGCCAACCTGCACAAGGCCGATCTGACCGGTGCAAAATTTGACCACACCATCATGCCCGATGGCCATCTGCAGGGCTGAGACCGGATCATGGCTGCCCCCTCTAACCTGTTGCTTAAGCTCAGTCGTCGCCTATTTAAGGCTCCCGAGGACCAGACCGCCTTTGTTGATGCCCTGATCAAACCGGCCTGCCCAGCCTCAGCTCTGGTGTGGATGGTGCCCCGACCTGAGCAGTTTCCCTTTAGTCGGGAACCGCCCCTGCCCTGGCAACCAGCCTGGGTCGATCGCCTCAGCCCTGGTCAACGCCCGGGCCAGCATCCTCTCCATGGATCTGGGGCTTACTATTGCCTAGACCTGGCCTCGGTCTTTACCGCCAGCGTGTTAACCGCAATTCAGTCACCCCTCCAGGCGATTTTAGATTTGTGCGCCGCCCCTGGAGGTAAGAGTCTACTGGCCCGCCAGATGCTACAACCGGACTACCTATGGTGTAACGAGACTGTGGGGAAACGGGTGAAAAGTCTAATTGCTAACCTCAAGCGCTGTGGAGTTACCGAGGCCCGGGTGTTTAACCTGGACCCCCAGGTGTGGGCAGCCCAGGCGGCCCAGGCGTTGCCCCTGGTAATTGTGGATGCCCCCTGTAGTGGTCAATCTCTACTCACCAAAGGCCGGCGGGTGGAGGGCTGTTTCCATCCCGTCACCATTGGTAAAAATGCCCAACGCCAGCGGCGCATTTTAGCCCAGGCCGCCCAACTAATTGCTCCGGGGGGGTACTTAGCCTACATGACCTGCACCTTCTCGCCAGAGGAAAATGAAGCCATCGCTAGCTGGTTATTAAAGACCTTCCCCCAGTTTGAGGCGGTAGAGGTGACTGACTTACAGGCCCACACCTCGCACCTGGCGGAGTTTCCCTGCTATCGTCTGTGGCCCCAGAGCGGCTGGGGCGCGGGAGGATTCACAGCGCTGTTGCGCAATCGGAGCCCAGGCCAGAGAGCCCTAGTGACGGATTTCATCGATCGCCAGGGGATGAAAATCTACGGCCCCAGCTAGGTCGGAGACCGGGGCTGACCCTAAACCAGGGCTAGCAGTTGGTGGCGATGAGATCAACCGTTGCGATCTCGGGGAAAGCAGTCTCGACTACCCCGTTGACAATTAGCGTAGCTAACCGTTCTATAGGGTTGATAACTTGACACAGCAGCCCCAAGCTTGGCCGGGTGACTGAGCCCAAACCCTGGGTCAGGGGTTGGGCTGGCTTGCCGCCCCTCACCGGTGACCAGGGCGACGGAGACCACCAGAGGCGCGGGGATGACCGGGGGGAGACTATAGATCATAAGGTGCCTGCTTGAGCAAAATGCCGTCACAAAAAGCTGTAATCTGAGACCGGCTGGTCTACAGCCAGATCCATTAATCAATTGAATTGATTAATTTAAGAGAAACACAGCTGCTCAGCCTGAGGCCTTTAAATTAAGAATTATTTCCCAATTACTACACCAGCACCGCCGAAGGGCTGGAGGTTTTTTCCCAAGCACCCCAGAGAAGGCTAAAATCCAGAGATTGGTTTTCTCCCTTCCCATGGTTCTGTACTCACTCCTGGCAGCGGCCAAAGTCAATCTGTATTTAGAAATTGTGGGCGATCGCGGCGATGGTTTCCACGAGCTCATTATGGTCATGCAAAGCATTAGCTTGGCAGACCGGGTGACAGTGCGCAGTATTGGGGTGGATACCATTCGCCTGATCTGCCACCATCCCCTGGTGCCGGCGGACGAAACCAATCTGGCCTACCGGGCCGCCGCTCTCTTAGTCCGGCGGTTTCCAGAGGTGATGACCCACCGGGGTGGAGTCGAAATCACCCTGGAAAAACACATTCCGGTGGGGGCCGGGTTAGCCGGGGGATCCAGTAATGCGGCAGCGGTATTAGTCGGCCTGGACCTGCTGTGGAATCTAGGGCTGACCCAGGGGGAGTTACAGGAATTGGGGGCAGAGTTGGGATCGGACGTGCCCTTTGCTATTACCGGTGGCACCATGTTTGCCACTGGTCGCGGCGAGCAACTCGACCCCCTACCGGGTCTGCACCCACTCTGGATGGTTCTGGCTAAGTATGGAACAGAAATGGTTTCTACCCCCTGGGCCTATCGCACCTACCGGGCTGAATTTGGTCACCTCTACCAAACCGAGTTTGCTACCCGGCGATCGCAGGTGAAAGCGGGGCCCATGCTAGCTGCTATTAGCCATCATCAGGGCAGCGCCATTGGCCACCATCTCTATAACGACCTGGAAAAAGTGGTGCTGCCAGCCCATGGCAAAACCGCTGAGCTCAAGGCCACTATGGCCAGCCTGGGAGGTCGAGGTACCCTGATGTCTGGCTCAGGGCCGACGGTCTTTACCCTGGTCTCGACTCAAACAGAGGCAGAAAGTCTGATCCAACGGATCCGGGCAGCCCTGCCCGATCCCGATTTGGGCCTGTGGATGGCCCAGTGCGTTCCTAGCGGCGTCCAGTTAGTGGACGATTAACCATGGTTGACCCCTCTTCTCCAGTCCCAACTGCGCCCCAAACTCCCTGGCGTCGGATTCTTAATTGCTTTGCCGGAGCCCTGATAGCGGCTACTATTGCCCTGCTGGCCTACCAATTAACGACGGCGATCGCCACCACCTTTGCCCATAAACCAATCCTTTCAGCCAACCCCACCGTGGTTAATCTAACGGCAGCAGTACGCACCCTGGTAATGGGCATCACCGCCCTGGCCACCGGAGTGTTTGGCATTGCAGCCCTGGGTTTATTTTTGCTGGGCATACAATGGCTGATCCAGCGGCTAACCGGCAAGGCAGAGCCTGAATCGAGTTAAGCCCCCCTGGGCCCCTAGGCCAGCAGGATTTGTCCAGCGGCGCTCACCCCTGCCCCGGGGGTGTAGGGGCCATAGCCCAGGTGCTGAAGGGTGGCCTCCAGGGCCGCTATAGCGGTCAGAATGTCGCGATCACAGACAAACCCCAGATGCCCAATCCGAAAAATCTTACCTTTAAGATGGTCCTGCCCCCCCGCCAGAGCAATATCAAAGCGCTTTTTCATCACCGATCTCACCTGTTCTGCATCTACCTGGTCGGGCATGACGGCGGTGATGGCGGGGCTAGCCCAAGCATCGCCCCCAAACAGCGGCAGGTTCAGAGCAGTGATGGCGGCTCGAGTGGCCCGGCGCTGGCGATCGTGACGCTCAAAAATAGCTCCTAACCCCTCTGCTTGCATCATCGTCAGGGCCGCCTGAAGAGCAAAAAACAAGTTAACCGGCGGAGTAAAAGGAGTGGTGTGCTTAGCACCATCCTTGCGGTAGGGCCCCAAATCTAGATAAAACCGGGGTAGATCAGCGGTGGCATAGGCAGACCAGGCCTTCTCGCTAACGCTCACAAAGGCCAAACCGGGAGGAATCATATAGCCTTTTTGGGACCCCGAGGCAACCACGTCTAAACCCCACTCATCCACCGGCACACTGCAAGCTCCCAGGCTGGTCACCGCGTCAACTATTATCAGGGCGTCGCCATGGGCCTTGACATGACGGTTGATGGTTTCCAGGTCATTCAGTACCCCCGTGGAGGTTTCACTGTGGGTAACAATTACTGCTTTAATTTGTTTGTCAATATCCGCCTCCAGGGCCGCTTTAAAGTCTTCGGGATGGAGGGGTTGACCCCACTCAGCGGTGATTTCCTGCACCGCTAACCCGTAGGTACGGGCCAGTTTGCCCCACCGTTCACCAAACTTACCATTATTACCCACAAGCACGCGATCGCCCCGGCGTAGAAAGTTGATAATCCCCGCCTCCATCGCGCCAGTCCCACTGGCGGCTAGAATCAGCACATCGTTTTGGGTCTGATGCAGCCACTTCAACTTTTCAGTCACCTCGGCCATCAAGGCACTAAATTCACCGCTACGGTGCCCCATGGGATGCTTGGCCATAGCCAGAAGAACTTGTTCTGGCACTGGTGTAGGGCCAGGAATCATCAGCATTAATTTGTTATCCATAACCAATTAGACTTCCTGAAAGGGTTGGCAGAAGGATTAGGGGTAGTTTCTTGCCTATTCCTTCAATATCTTAAATTTGAATGCCCTAACATAGGCATATCCCCCAGAATTTATTGGCACCCTCACCCCGCACTCAGCCGCGATAAACCGGCAAAGTAAAATAAAAGGCACTGCCTTCTTGGGGTACGGAGTCAACCCAGATATTGCCGTAGTGGGCCCGAATAATTCGCTGACATAGGGCCAGGCCCAAACCATAACCCTCCTGACTGTGATCGCGCTGGAGGCGAAAACTCTCTTCAAACACTCGGTCCTGATTCTCTGGGGGAATGCCGGGGCCTGTATCTAGCACCCCCACCTGCACCTTTTGGGTCGTACGATGGAGGGCCGTTAAGGCCACCCGACCGCCCTCGGGGGTGTACTTAATGGCGTTGTCCAGCAGATTGGTAATCACCCGCTTGAGCTGAATCCCATCGGCATAAACCGTCGGCAGATCCTTAGGAATTTCCGTTACCAATTGCTGATTTTTAGCCTTGAGATGGTCTTGAAAGCTACTGGCCACCTCCAGACACAGGTAGGTCAGGTCTAGCTCCTGGGGATTCAGTTGTAGCTCCACTGAGGCGCCCCGAGCCGTTTTAAGAATATCGGTAATCATGCGATTAATGGTGCGCACCTGGGTTTTGGCATGGTTCAGCAATTGACCGGTGAGCTCAGGACTGAGGCTGAGGCGGCGGCTCTGATCTGGAGCATAGCCCAATTCCAGGGTCTCAATGGCAATCGAAGCAGCGGTTAGGGGATTTCTTAAATCGTGGGCCATCATGGCAATAATGCGGTCTTTGAAGCGGAGCTGAGCCTCGAGTTTTTCGCGCATCTGGTTCAAATGAAAGATCTCATCAGAAAGCCGGATTAACTCGGCAGAATGGGCCAGGGTGGTCTGGCTGCCATCGGTCTGAGCAGGGCCGGCCCCAACCGCTTCGGGGCTAGGGGTGGAGGCCAGGCTGGCCAGGTACTCCTGCTGCCACTTTGGCCACCAGTAGTCTAATTGACGAACAATATCTCCCCCGGCCAGCATTTGCTGAGGTAAGGGAGCAATCTTAATCAGAGCGGGACTGGCAACTAATTTATAGTGTTCAGCCAGGTAGGGCTGCTCACCAATATCGACCACATCCAGCTGGAACTGAAACTGCTCCTCAACAGTTTTCAAGTACTGACGAATTTGCTGCACTTGCTGAGTCAGGCTGGGCCGTTTGTCAATGAACAGTAACAGTTTGATCGGTACTCGACCGTTTTCAGTCTCGGAGTCAACCTCCATAGTGGCTCCTGGTATCAACGATAATCTCGGGGCGGTAGATAGGCTCTGCACTATAGATTAAGTTTATACTCTGGCTAGCCTGAAGCTGTGGAATTGTGATCAGAGCTGGGGTCATGACTGCGGTAGTCAAGACAACGGTCTAGAAATCTGCGGGCCAGGGCTGGACACCCCCGCCAGTGCACATGCAGGTAGGAGGCATGGGTGGCTTGAATTTGCCAGCCCTCCTGGCTGTGGATGGAGCTACTCTGGTAGCGACGCAGGGCGTAGACCGGGCGATCGGGGGGGTGACTCTCCTGAGAGTGGTGGAATTCGTGGCCCCATAGCTGCTGACCCGGGGGTAGTAAACCTTGGTAAGAGAGCCCCGTAGCCTGGCGGTACCCGAGGGTCAGGGTAGATGTCATGGTCACCCTGGTCGGCAAGGCCCCCACCAGGGGCCAGGCTTGACCCTGAAAATCGACCAGGGTTTGGGCCAGGTACATGAGGCCGCCGCATTCTGCGTACACCGGTAATCCTGACTGAATTCTCTGACGCAGCTGCTGACAGGCCCTCTGGTTAGCTGCCAGGGTGGCCGCAAAGAGCTCTGGAAACCCCCCTCCCAGATACAGCCCATCAATGGCCAGCGGCAGGTTTTCATCCCCCATGGGACTCCAGGGAATCAGTTCTACCCCCGCTTGGGTTAACCACTCCAGAACATCAGCATAATAAAAATTAAAGGCCTGATCCTGGGCCCAGGCCAACCGCACCGGATAGGCTCCAGCCAGGGGTCGGGCCAGGGTCTCAGCCGAGCTCGGGAAGGGTGCCCGGCCCACCAGGGGGGCGATCTGAGGCCAGTCAAAGCTATGGTGACCCAGATAACTCAGGTGATCGAGCAAATTGGCCAGGGCTGGAAGTTCGCCGGCGGGGACCAACCCCAGGTGACGATCGGGAATGGTGATGCTCTGCTGACGACGCAGCACTCCTAAAATTGGTAAATCTATAGAGGCCAGAGCGGTTTTCAGGAGATCCAGGTGGCGATCGCTGCCCACCCGATTCAATACCACTCCCACGAGGTTGAGGGTTGGATCTAAACTGCGAAAACCATGGATAAGGGCCAGCACCGACCGGGCCAGTCGGCTACAGTCCACCACCAACAGCACTGGCAAATTGAGGATGCGGGCAACGTGGGCGGTGCTGGCCACATCCGAAGCCCCACTGGCCCCATCAAATAAACCCATCACCCCTTCCACCAGAACAAACTCCGCATCCTGGCAATGGCTGGTAAAGCAGTGCTGCACATAGGCAACGGAGGTGAGAAGCGGGTCGAGGTTATAGCAGGGACGGCCTGTCACCCGCTGGTGAAACATGGGATCGATATAATCAGGTCCGACCTTAAAGGACTGTACCCGCCGCGATCGCTGGGCCAGGGCCGCCAGTAAAGCCAGAGTAACAGTGGTTTTGCCTACTCCACTGCGCTCCCCAGCCACCACCAGCCCACCCCGATAGGGCAATGGGGTCTCGTGTTCTAACGTCAAGGTAGCCAGCCTTGCTGGTCGCACCCCAGCAGCCAGGGGAAGCCTTGAACGCTGGCGCGATCGATGGGAATCAGGGGGTCGTACTCCATAGCCATCCAGGGAAAATTATTAGACCATGCCTAAGGCTTTATCAATGTTAAATTTATTAAACAGTATTTTGTTTCCGTCCCCTGATGCGCAAACCCAATGGTTCTGCCAGACAAGTCCTGACCCCATCTGAAGGCGAGCTAACCTCACCAGAAACCGGGCTGGCCCATCACCACAGTGCCCTGGCAGATAATGTCATTCGGATTCGAGGGGCGCGCCAGCACAATCTCAAAAATCTGGATCTGGAAATTCCCCGCAATCAGTTAATTGTCTTTACAGGGGTGTCGGGGTCTGGCAAATCTTCCCTAGCCTTCGATACGATTTTCGCCGAGGGTCAGCGGCGCTACGTAGAGTCTCTCAGCGCCTACGCCAGGCAGTTTTTAGGTCAGGTCGATAAGCCCGATGTGGACGCCATTGAGGGCCTCAGTCCAGCAATTTCCATTGATCAAAAGTCTACCTCCCACAACCCCCGCTCCACAGTGGGCACGGTGACCGAAATCTACGACTACCTGCGCCTACTCTACGGGCGGGCCGGGGACCCCTACTGCCCCCACTGCGATCGCAGCATTGCCCCCCAAACCATTGACCAGATGATTGATCGGGTGATGGCGTTTCCTGATCGCACCCGGTTTCAGGTGTTAGCCCCGGTGGTTAGGGGCAAAAAGGGCACCCATAAAAAATTGCTCTCCAGTCTGGCGGCGGAGGGATTCGTGCGGGTGCGGGTGAATGGAGAAATTCGTGAACTTACTGACAATATTGAACTGGAGAAAAACCATAGCCACCACATTGAGGTGGTGGTCGATCGCCTGGTCAAAAAGCCAGACTTACAGGAGCGCTTGACGGATTCCCTGGCCACCTGTTTGAAGCGATCGGAGGGCATTGCAATCATTGATATTCTAGCGGAGCCCACCCAAACCGCCGGGGCTGAAGCCACGATAGAAAGCCACGGCCAAACTATTTCCCTCTCCGATCGCCTGCCTGAGGCGGCAGAAACAGTTGGCAGCTACGGTCTACCCAAGGACCTGGTGTTTTCTGAGAACTTTGCCTGTCCAGAACACGGCGCTGTTATGGAGGAGCTCTCTCCCCGGCTATTTTCCTTTAATTCCCCCTACGGGGCCTGTCCCCACTGTCATGGTTTAGGCAGTCTACGCACCTTTTCTGCCGATCTGGTGGTCCCCGATCCGCGCCTGCCGGTCTACGCCGCCATCGCCCCCTGGTCAGAAAAAGATAATACCTATTATTTTTCCTTGCTTTACAGCGTTGGCCAGGCCTTTGGCTTTGAAATACAGGCCCGTTGGCAGCAGCTAACCCCTGAACAGCAACGGATTGTGCTTCAGGGCAGCGACGAGGAGATTTACATTGAAGCAGACTCTCGCTATCGCGATCGACGGGGCTACTACCGCCGCTATGAAGGGGTTCTACCCATGCTAGACCGCCAATACCGGGAAACCACCTCGGAGGTCTATAGGCAAAAACTAGAAAAATACCTGGTAGATCAAACCTGCCAGGTTTGCCGGGGCACCCGACTGAAACCCGAGTCTAACGCTGTTCGCATCGGTCCCTACGCTATCCACGACCTTACTGATGTTTCTATCCGTGAATGCTTGCTACGGATCCAAACCCTGGTGGGAGCAGGAGACAATAGCCCTAAATTATCAGCCCGACAGATGCAAATTGGTGCCCTGGTACTGCGAGAAATCCGGGCTCGCCTGCAGTTTATGCTGGATGTGGGGCTAGACTACCTGACCCTGCACCGCACCGCCATGACCCTCTCTGGCGGCGAGGCCCAGCGAATTCGCCTGGCCACCCAGATTGGTTCTGGCCTAACCGGGGTACTCTACGTGTTAGATGAACCCAGCATTGGCCTCCATCAGCGGGATAACGACCGTTTACTTCACACCCTCACCCGCCTGCGGGACCTTGGCAACACCCTAATTGTGGTGGAACACGATGAAGATACCATTCGGGCCGCCGATCACCTGGTGGATATTGGCCCAGGGGCGGGTATCCACGGCGGGCAGATCGTGGCCCAGGGCCTACTTAACGATCTACTCATTGCCCCCGACTCCCTCACCGGTGCCTACCTATCTGGGCGCCGCACCATTCCCACCCCCCCCCAACGGCGGCCTGGCAATGGCCGCAGCCTGGTGATGAAAAACGCCTGTCGCAATAATCTTAAAGATCTAACGGTGGAGTTGCCCCTGGGTAAACTGGTGTGCATCACTGGGGTCTCTGGATCGGGCAAATCCACCCTGGTGAATGAACTGCTTTATCCCGCCCTCCAACATCACTTTGGCGGCAAAGTGCCCTTTCCTAAGCAG
Source organism: Cyanobacteria bacterium REEB459 (assembly GCA_018970085.1). Taxonomy (GTDB): domain Bacteria; phylum Cyanobacteriota; class Cyanobacteriia; order Phormidesmidales; family Phormidesmidaceae; genus Nodosilinea. Next base: position 3,952 of record JAGWXD010000016.1, on the reverse strand, counting down.
CTCGAGGCGCTAGAGGGACTCCATATTCTCGACAAGGTAATTGTGATTGATCAATCTCCCATCGGTCGTACCCCCCGATCTAATCCCGCCACCTACACCGGGGTGTTCGATGTGATTCGCAACCTGTTTACCGAGACCATTGAAGCTAAAGCTCGAGGCTATAAGGCCGGCCAGTTTTCCTTTAACGTTAAGGGGGGCCGCTGCGAGGCCTGTGGCGGCCAGGGGGTGAACGTCATTGAAATGAACTTTCTCCCCGATGTTTACGTGCAATGTGAGGTGTGCAAGGGGGCCCGCTACAACCGGGAAACCCTGCAGGTCACCTACAAGGGCAAAACCATTGCCGATGTGTTAAATATGACTGCGGAGGAGTCCCTCAGCTTTTTTGAAAACATTCCCCAGGCGGCGGCCCGGCTGCAGACCATGGTAGATGTGGGCCTGGGCTACATTCGCCTGGGCCAAACCGCCCCCACCCTCTCGGGAGGGGAGGCCCAACGGATGAAGCTGGCCTCAGAACTGGCCCGCCGGTCCACCGGTAAAACCCTGTACCTGATCGACGAACCCACCACCGGGCTATCTTTCTACGATGTCCATAAGTTATTGGATGTGGTGCAACGACTGGTGGATAAGGGAAATTCCGTGTTGATGATTGAGCACAACCTGGACGTGATTCGCTGTGCTGACTGGGTAGTTGATCTGGGGCCCGAGGGGGGCGATCGGGGCGGTCACCTGATTGCCCAGGGCACCCCTGAACAGGTGGCCCAGGTAGCCCAGTCCTACACCGGCCAGTACCTGGCCAGGGTCTTGCGAGAACATCCCCCCATTGCCCTATCTGCCCCTGCTGTTTAACCCGACTGGTGAGCCTGGCTATGGTTGATACCCAACCTCACTCTATCCGTCGAATTGGCGTGGTTGGTGGTGGACAACTGGCCTGGATGCTGGCCCCTGCCGCCCAGACCCTGGGCCTGGAACTGGTGGTGCAAACCCCACGGGCAGATGACCCGGCGGTGGCTATCGCCGCCGCCACGGTGCTGGCAGAGGTGGGCAATCTCTCGGCTACCGCCCACCTGGCAGAGCAGTGTGATGTAATTACCTTTGAAAACGAATTTATCGACTGCCAGGGCTTGCAAGCCCTGGCCCAGGGTGGGGTGAGATTTCGACCCAGCCTGGCGGTGCTGGATCTGGTGCTGGATAAGGCCCGCCAGCGACAATATTTTCAGCAGATCGGTCTGGGCAATCCCCGCTACAGCATTCTGGAGCCCGGGGGAGACCTGGCATGCCTAGCCCTGCAGGCAGAGGCGATCGGGTTTCCCCTGGTGATCAAGAGTCGTCGCCTCGGCTACGACGGCTATGGTACCCGAGTGGTGGCCAGCCCGGAGCAACTCGGCCCGGCCTGGGCTAGCCTGGGTCACCAGCCGATGCTGTTGGAGGAGTTTGTGCCCTTTAAGCAAGAACTGGCGGTGATGGTGGCTCGCTCCAGTGAGGGGGAGGTGGCGGTGTACCCCACCGTAGAAACCCAGCAAGTGAACCAGATCTGTCGGCGAGTGTTGGTGCCGGCCCAGGTCAGTGAAGCGGTGCAGGCCACCATGGATGACCTCGCCCATACCCTGGCCGACGGCCTGAACCTGGTGGGCATCCTGGGGATTGAATGCTTCCTCACCCAGGATGATCGGGTGTTGATCAACGAAATTGCCCCCCGCACCCACAACTCTGGCCACTATAGTCTGGATGCCTGCCAGACATCCCAGTTTGAGCAACAGCTACGGGCGGTCAGCGATCGGCCCCTAGGCCCCACTGGTCTAACCTGCTCCCAGGCGATCATGGTTAACTTGTTAGGCCTAGAGCAATCTGATCAGACCCACTACCAGAAGATCCATACCCTCAAAACCATCCCCAATGGCCACCTATACTGGTACAACAAGGCTATTCGCCCCGGGCGTAAACTCGGTCATATAACCCTTTGCCTACCCTCTAGCGCTGACCCGGCAGCCCTCAGTCACACCATCGAAACCCTCTGGTATAGCCAGTGCCATGCCCCATACCCTGAATCACATTAACCAGATGACTCAGCCAGAATTTGTTGCCACTCTGGGGCCCGCCTTTGAGCAGACTCCAGAAATCGCTGCCCGAACCTGGAATCACCGCCCCTTCAACAGCCTCGGGGAACTACATCACCACATGGTAAAAACATTACACACCATGACCAGGGAGGAGCAACTTACTCTGATTCACGCCCATCCCAACCTGGGATCTAGAGCTACCATGGCCAAAGCTTCAGTTGCAGAACAAAAGCAGGCCGGTTTGACCCACCTCAGCCCGCAGGCATATCACCAACTCCAGCAGCTAAACCAGCAATATCAAGAGATCTTTGGTTTTCCCTTTATTCTGGCCGTAACTGGCCATAGCTATAGATCCGTAATGGCAAACATCAACCACCGCCTCACCAATTCTGCCCAAGTAGAATTCCATCAGGCCCTGAGGGAAATAGAAACCATTGCCCAACTACGCCTGCAACAATGGATTTGCCAGCCCTGAGGAAGGCTAGATAATTGTAAGATTAGGAGGTGCAGATTAAGGCAGTATGCACCTGAGGGGATACCCCCAGAGGTACATGAAGGCCAGAATCTAACAACTGACATGGAAACGTAACACAGGGATCAGGGAATGTAGGACCTGATCTGCTTCAACATCTCTGCAATCTCTAGAAAAGATTGATTTTGTGAAAGAATCAAAACCGTTGCGTCAGAACTTTCAACTAATATCTGGTTATAAAGCTGAATAGCATTTTTCAATCTATTCATATCGATTTCGTAGTTTTGCTGCCTATCAAGGGGATCGAAAGTCACGATACCAGTAATACCGTCCATGAGGTGATCAACCAGAGTATAGTTAACTCCTGCCATGGCAATGGAAGCGCCAGCCTGAACCTGATCCGTAGACATCTGTCTGGCCATCGCTGCTGACAAAAAAGCGGCTGCATTCGCAACGGCCTCCACCTCGCCCTCTAAAACTACAGGCACTTCAGTTTTGCCATCCACAGTTGCTGTAGGGGCATTTAATGACCCTGGAGGCAACGCTGAAGAGTGTTCCAATGGAGCTGCAGTCGATTCATTCAATAATCCATAGGTTGCTGTAGTCCTCACCCGAGTCGTGTCAACCTTAACCGGATCAGATAATACCAAATATCCACTGGCTGACCTGATACTAGTACCTCTATTCTGAATCAGGGCTGATCGAACCAAGTCTCCTGTCGCCTCTGGACTTAGCTGTTGACCAGGCTCAAAGATATTTTCCAACCGATGAAGCTGAGTCCCAGCCTGAGAACTTTCAGCCCAAGCAGGATAGATAGAGTAGCCAACTAGAGTCCAGGCAAACAAATGAATCGGCAGCAAGTAAAGCACTCTAAAATTTGCCATAAAAGTGAGATCAGATATCACAACAGAATAAACTAAATCAATCTAAACAAGGGGTCAGCAAAGAATTTATACCACTCTTGCATTAAAGGCGCCTCTGATTTAAGGAGTAATTGTATCCGACATCCTTTATAGGACCTGGATTTCATCTAATACAAAAGGTGTTTTATTAAATTGTCAACCCATCCTTTATCTAACTGAACCTGCAGCGCAGAAGAGCAATAATTGCCCCAAAAATCAACTTGGGTAGTCTTAACAACACCTAAAGGCATAAAAGTTCCGGCAAGGCAAATATTATATTAGGAATTTTGCTGTCCTACCCCTATAAGGGTTGAAGATTAGGGCCTGCAAGTAGAACTCAGCCACAACTTAAAATTATATAATCCGACTCACTTAAATAAAACCTACATTCCGCAGGTTGCTTTTGGTTTCCAGGTGTGTATGTAATTTCCAGTTGCTAAAGCCATTGAAACCTCGTTGGTCACGCTTCAAAACCCAGGGTCAACCTGAGTTGCGAAGTATTAAGCAGATGACGCGACGAG
>JAGWXD010000095.1 GCA_018970085.1 Cyanobacteria bacterium REEB459 | reverse complement strand
ATCGGTCTGCACTTCTACCCCATCTGGGAAGCAGCTTCCCTGGATGAGTGGCTGTACAACGGTGGTCCTTACCAGCTAGTGATTTTCCACTTTTTGATTGGTGTGTTCTGCTACATGGGTCGGGAATGGGAACTGAGCTACCGTCTAGGTATGCGTCCCTGGATCTGCGTTGCCTACTCTGCGCCTGTGGCTGCGGCGACTGCGGTATTTCTGATCTACCCCATTGGTCAAGGTTCTTTTTCCGATGGTATGCCCCTGGGCATTTCTGGAACCTTCAACTTCATGTTGGTGTTCCAGGCTGAGCACAACATTCTGATGCATCCCTTCCACATGTTGGGTGTGGCGGCTGTGTTCGGTGGTAGCTTGTTCTCCGCCATGCACGGTTCTCTGGTGACCTCTTCTCTGGTGCGTGAGACCACCGAGACTGAGTCTCAGAACTATGGTTATCGCTTTGGCCAAGAAGAAGAGACCTACAACATTGTGGCTGCCCACGGCTACTTTGGTCGGTTGATCTTCCAATATGCGAGCTTCAACAACAGCCGTAGCCTGCACTTCTTCCTGGGTGCGTGGCCTGTGGTAGGGATTTGGTTCACCGCTCTGGGCATCAGCACCATGGCGTTCAACCTGAATGGTTTCAACTTCAACCAATCGATTCTGGATTCTCAGGGTCGGGTGATTGGTACCTGGGCTGACGTAATCAACCGGGCGAACCTGGGTATGGAAGTGATGCACGAGCGCAATGCTCACAACTTCCCTCTGGACCTAGCTGCGGCTCAGGCTCCTGAAATCATCGGCTAGTCCGATAGATTAATAGTTCTAGCAGAGCGCTCTCTTCGGAGGGCGTTTTGTTTTGTCTGAAACCCAACCCTAATTTGTGGCCGGGGCAAATTAACCCCAGGGGACTAGGATGACGCCATCGGGGCTGGAGAATGGCACCAGACACCCATAAAAAACCCCATCGGTGACAACGATGGGGAAGGAATGTCAACACCTTAAGCTAAATTCAATTCCCATTCGAGACTAATCAGGCTAGCCTGTTGATCTCAACCAGGAGAAGAGATTTAGTAGCACAGTTCTACTAAGATCAGTTTTATCGAGATCGCCTACCCCTACGCAGGGTGGTAATACCCCATAGCTGAGGCCTGAGTCAATGGGCTATAAGAGAAGAATACTTTGATCTCTCCCATGAAAAACCACCTTTCTTCCCCCAACCTGGATGACCTGGACCATAGCATCATTGAGCTAATGAAGAAGAACGGACGGATCAGCTTCAAAGAAGTCAGCGATCGGGTTAGCGTTCCCGAAGCTACCGCCCGCTATCGCGTCCAGCGTCTGCTCAGCAGTGACCTGTTGCAACTGGAAGCCTGGGTCAACCCCAACCAGATGAAGGCCCCCAACTCCGTTATCGTTAATTTGACGGTAAAGAATGGTCAACTAAACCCCATAGCCGATCAACTGGCCCAGTTAGAGGAGGTCCAGTTTCTTTCCATTGTTGCTGGCCGTCATAACATCGTCGTCAACGTTAGCTTTAAAACCCAGGATGATTTATTGCGGTTCTTTAACAAACTTGCCAGCATCCGAGGCATCATTGACTACGAAACCCAAATTGTCAGCAAGTTAGTGAAGGCTCGCTATGATTACCGTTTTAACTAACTCGGTAGGAGGCGGTAGGGTGTACTATCCTGGCAGTGCCCTCGGCCTGAGAGAGTCGTGGTAGTCAGAGATCGCCACCACCACCCCGGCGACCTTTATCAGTACAATTGAACCAAGCTAAAACCAGTCAAGCATAATTGACGATGTCGAAGAATAAACCACTCGTTACTCTGAGACTAGCGAACTAGCCACCCCCAGCCGCCTGGGGGCTTTTGCTTGCCCTGACGGCGGCAAGGTTGTGAAGGTGAGCCGGGCGAAGCCGGGCTTAACTGATGCCAGGGTTACCTATTTCAGTAGTAAATCAGAGGGCTGGGCGTCAGCCCGGCCTGGCTCCGGTGGTGGTGTTACGTTCCGATTGAGCGGCAGCAGATCAACTTAAACGGTAGACGAAAAGGCTCTCAACTGTCCGATCGGGACTGTAAAGTAGTTTGTGTCAGAGGTCAAAATCAGATCTAATGAACTAATTCCTTGAGGCATAACCCATGACCTTCCGCCCTGAGCTAATTGATGAGCTACTGAAAGACTACCGCAGCCCTGAGGACCTGATGGGGGAAAGCGGCATTGTTAAGCAACTAACCAAGGCCCTAAAGGTCTGCTGGTAAATCCGCCCCACGCCTTTGAGATGACCGACATAGAAGGTGTCTTGAGCCCCGAGATAGCCAGGATGATGGGTTTCAATTTCCCCATGGGCCTCGGTGAGAATCAAATTCTCCTGAGCCGCTCTGGCTTCTAGCGCTTTCAGCCGCTTGGCAAAGGTTTGTAGGTCATGGCGCAACCAAATCGAGCGCACCCCCCCGGGGGAAACAAAAAGACCCCGCTTTTTCATCTCG
>JAGWXD010000094.1 GCA_018970085.1 Cyanobacteria bacterium REEB459 | reverse complement strand
CCACTGAAACTCTGCACAATGGCGTTAATCTGTTGTAAATCCATCAGTAGCCGCGTAGCATCAGCCAACCCGCCAGCGGTTTCTAACACAATGGATAGCTCCAACGTCTCCATCTCAATTGAGCCGCCTACCCCCAGTTCGCTCTGTATCCTTAGATACGGATTACTGAATCGCTATTACTTCAGCTGCACCAGCTCCACCGTCCACCGCTTGCAGAAATTACTCCAGACCTGGCTCTGAAAGAGGGACTCCTAACCTGTTCCATCTGACCCCAGAGAATGAAGCTCACCCTATATATAATGTGATTTCAACCTTGCCACTGCCAGCGCCGCAATTTTCTATGGTTCCTACCCTTGCCCCCCACTCCCATGATCCCAACCCGGATGGTACCGGGCACAGTCATGGCGTAGTTGATCCCACCATCACCAGTTCGGAACGGGGATTGTGGGCGGTGAAATGGTCTTTTGTGGGCCTGGTAGTGACGGCGATCGCCCAACTTATAGTGTTCTGTCTCTCAGGCAGCGTAGCCTTGATGGCAGACCTGATCCACAATATTGGCGATGCCATGACCGCCCTACCCCTGGGGGTGGCCTTTGTGATTGGGCGGCGTCCTCCCAGCGATCGCTTTGCCTACGGCTATGGCCGTCTGGAGGACCTGGCTGGGGTCGCCGTGGTGGCGATGATTTTCTGCAGCGCCCTGCTCACCGCTTACGAGTCAATTGATCGCATCTTACAGCCCAAACCCCTCACTCACCTAACCGCCCTGGCCCTAGCTGCCCTAATCGGCTTTGTTGGCAATGAGCTGGTGGCCCTGTTTCGCCTGCGGGTGGGTCGAGAAATTAACAGTGCAGCCCTGGTGGCGGATGGGCTCCATGCCAGGGCCGATGGCCTGGTCAGCCTGGTGGTGCTGGTTAGTGCCCTGGGGGTGGGATTGGGCTATGACTGGGTGGACCCGGTAATGGGCCTGGTGATTACTCTGATGCTGTTGAAGATTGTCTGGGAGTCAGGGGTGACCGTATTTAGCCGCTTGCTAGATGGGGTGGGGGCCGACGTGCTGGAGCAGTTGCACCATGCCCTCGACCATTGCTGCCGGGAGGTTGCCCTGAATCGAGTGCGGGCCCGGTGGGTGGGTCATCGCCTCTATGTTGACCTAGAGCTGGCCATGGCCGGGGAATTAACCATTGACCAGGGACAGGCGATCGGCCAGGACCTGGAACAACACCTGCGAGCCCACCTGCCCTACCTGGGAGAGGCCACGATTTGCCTGGTGGCCCAGACAACCACAGCCCCTGTTGCCAGCCAGGCAGTAGAACAGTAGCCTTGGCAGGCCCTATGTCGTCTTAAACTGTAATAGATCAAACCTCATCTGATAGATGTAGCGGATTTCATAATCATGTGGGACAGTAGAAGCAGTGGCTGAACCAGCTTTTAATGTCTACTTCAGAGATGTTCTGAAAGGCTGTTTGAAGAGCTTTGACTAGGGAGCATCCCACTTTTGCGGTGAGTACAATTGCTTAGAGGCATTGCGGCAAATTACCGTCACACTATAGGCACTCATTGCCCTGTCATGCCATGAAACGCCTATCTCGACAAAAGCAAAAGGAACTCGATGCCCATCTGAAAGCGATTTCCGACATCTTATTTCATAACAGTGACGCAGAAAATATCCAAACCTTTGAAGAACTGGAACTAGAGATTCGAGATCACGTGCTAACCACGGTAGGACCAGCCATGCTCAAAAATTTTCAACAAATCTCTGCCCAAACACCTCAGGTCGAACCCGAACCCTAACCAGTTGCGTGGGAGCCGTGAGGATTGGTAGTAAGCAGGCTGAAGCTCTGAAGTTGCCCCCCAGCACGCCCTGGAGCCCGATAATGGAAAAGTGTGGTCTAAGAACCTGCGCCCAAGTCTCCTATCAGCAGGCAGAGGAGCAAATCTATATGCTAACGGGTATCCGAATGGGTCACAGTACCCTCCATCGCCTGGTGAATCGCACGACCATCCCCTTGGCAGAGAGTAAAGTGGCCTCCAGCCACGCCAGCCTTGACGGGGGCAAGATCCGTCTGAGGGTCGAGACCGATGACGCAGAGGCAAAGAGTAGCTGGAAGGATTACAAGGCGGTGAGCTTAGGTAACGGTGTCTATGAGGCCTTCTTTCAAGACAACACGGCCCTCCAGAACTGGAGCACGGCTCAACCCTTGGAGGCAGAATTTATCGTGCTTGGCGATGGCCATGACGGTGTGTGGACGATTGCTCGAACCTTTGGTGGCGAACAAGTTCAGAAGCGCATTGAAGTGCTGGACTGGTTCCATCTGATGGAAAACCTATACAAGGTCCAGATGTTGGACTCTGAGCGCAGGGCATTACGCCACCATCTATGGCAGGGTGAGGTAGAGCAGGTGTGGCCCATTTTGAAAGGAATGCGAACCTACCAGGCCGATTGCTTCCGACGCTATGTAGAGAAGCATCGTCATCGGTTACCCAACTATGGGGCCTATCAAAGGGAGGGATTGGGCATTGGCTCAGGAGAGGTTGAGTCCCTTGTTAAGCAGATCGGCGAACGGGTTAAAATCACTGGAGCCCGATGGAAGCCCG
>JAGWXD010000055.1 GCA_018970085.1 Cyanobacteria bacterium REEB459 | reverse complement strand
CTGCTTTTGGTTTTTGCCCCCCTCAATCACCACCGAGGGGTCCACCACGTTACCCACGGATTTACTCATCTTGCGGCCCTGTTCATCCAGGGTGAAGCCGTGGGTAAGGACGGTTTTGTAGGGGGCGTGGCCATGCACCGCCACACTGGTCAACAGGCTGGACTGGAACCAGCCCCGGTGCTGGTCCGAACCCTCCAGGTACATCTCCACCGGGTAGTGGAGGTCGGGCCGTTGCTGAGCCACCGCCGCCCAGGAGGAGCCGGAGTCAAACCACACATCCATAGTGTCGGTGCCCTTGCGGTAGGTGCGGCCATTGTCCCGGTAGGCGGGGGGCAGCAGGTCCGCCTCTGGCAGTTCCCACCAGACATCGGAGCCCTTTTCGCCAAATAGGGCCTGGATGTGGGCCAGGGTATCGGCGTTGATCAGGGGCTCGCCGGTTTCCAGGTCGTAGAACACCGGAATCGGCACCCCCCAGGTGCGCTGGCGGGAGATGCACCAGTCGGAGCGATCGCCCACCATGGCGGTAATCCGGTTTTCCCCCTGGGCCGGAATCCACCGGACCTCGCGGATGGCCTGCAGGGCTGCCTCCCGAAAGCCCGCTACCGAGGCAAACCACTGCTCCGTGGCCCGGTAAATCGTAGGCTTTTTGGTGCGCCAGTCGTAGGGGTACTTATGGACGTAGGGCTGCTGCTTGAGCAGGGCACCCGCCTTGGCCAGGGCCTCGATTACCGCCGGATTGGCATCCTTCAACACATTTAACCCTGCGAAGGGCCCGGCTTCAGCGGTCATGTCTCCCCGCTCATCCACCGGGCAAAGGATGGGCAGACCGTAGCGTTGCCCTACCTTAAAGTCCTCGTCCCCATGGCCAGGGGCGGTGTGCACCAGGCCGGTGCCCGACTCGGTGGTGACGTAGTCGCCGCCAATTAAAATCGGGCTTTGCCGGTCAAACAGGGGATGGCGGTAGGTGCAGTGCTCCAGGGCCGATCCCTGGATCTCGGCTGTGAGGGTGAGGGAGGTGCCCAGGGTTTGGGCCAGGCGATCGCAGAGGTCCCTGGCAATCAGCAGGTAGGGGAAGGGTTGCCCTGACCCCACCGCCACCACCGCGTAGGTCAGATCAGGGTTGACCGCCACCCCCAGATTGGCGGGAATGGTCCAGGGGGTGGTGGTCCAGATTGCCACCCCCAGTTCTCCCAGGTAGGGTTTGAGGACATCGGCCCCAGGACTGAGGCTCACCAGGGGAAAGGCGGCGTAGATACTGGGGGAGGTATGACCCTCGGGGTACTCCAGTTCCGCCTCCGCCAGGGCGGTTTGGGAGGTGGGGCTCCAGTGCACCGACTTCAGCCCCCGGTAGATGTAGCCCTTCAGGTACATCTGGCCAAATACCCCAATCTGGGCCGCCTCGTAGGCGGGGGTGAGGGTCATGTAGGGGTGGTCCCAATCCCCCCAAACCCCGTAGCGCTTGAAGCCCTGGCGCTGCCGGTCAATGGTTTTGAGGGCAAAGTCCCGGGCCTTCTGGCGCAGTTGGAGGGGGGTGAGGCTGGCCCGTTCCTTGGCCTCCAGGGTCTGGAGCACCTTCAACTCAATCGGTAGACCGTGGCAGTCCCAACCAGGCACATAGCGCACCCGGCGGCCCTTAAGCAACTGATATTTATTAACGATATCCTTAAGAATTTTATTCAGGGCATGGCCGATGTGCAGGTCCCCATTGGCGTAGGGGGGGCCGTCATGGAGCACAAACAGCTCGCCGGGGTTCTCCTGGGCCAGGGTTTCGTAGATTTGATGCTCTGTCCAGAAGGCCTGGATCTCAGGCTCTCGCCGGGTGGCATTGGCTCGCATTTCAAAGCCCGTTTGGGGCAAAAGCACCGTATCTTTGTAGCCTTTAGTGTCTGTCACAGCCTGGAAACCCTGGGAATGGCAAAGGAGATTGCTTATTATCTACCATAAAAGAGATAGACGAGGGACTTCAGGCAGCTAGTCACCTCCATACCGAATCTGCCTATACCCCAGGCATCGCCCTCGCCTTCATGCCTTTCAACCAGGCGATCGTCTGACTCCAGCACCAGAGTTGGCAGCCCGAGTCACCAGCATCGGTCTGCTGGCAGGGGCCCCCGGTCCTCTTTAACCCTGCCCCATTACCGCCGCTATTTCCCCCCTATCTGACTACCCTGTTGGTAGGGGAAATCCCAATGATATGATTCAAAACAGCTGACTTAGGTCTAACCACAGGAGAATTGCTTCTATGAACCGACAGGATTTTTTAAACTATATGGGTTTAGCTGTGGGAGGGGGACTGGTTTCTGCCTGTTTTCAAGCCTGTGAAGCCAAAACCACCGGCCAAGCTGTTAATTTCACCCTAGATTTGAACAACCCCGCCAATGCCGCTCTCAAAACCATAGGAGGTGCAGTGGTTGTGAATAACGTAATTGTGGCTAAGACCTCCAGCGGCGGCTATAGTGCTTTAGCATCTGCCTGTACCCACGAGGGAGCCACTGTTACCTACTCGGGCAGCAGCCAACAGTTTGTCTGTCCCCGGCATGGGGCCGAGTTCTCAACCACTGGGGCTGTGCTTAGGGGTCCTGCCAGAACTGCCCTGACTCAATATAAAACCGAACTTCGGGGTAATTCTTTAAAGATCTACAGTTAGAAAGATCTACAGTTAGAGCCCAATTACCAGAGCTCAGGAGCCAGCAGACGATCAGACCACCGAACAATCCCTGGTTATCTCTTCCCGGTTCTGTGGGCATTCTAACGCCATAGCACCTGAACAAATCTGGCCCCGTGAGCCACTCTATCGATCCGCCTGGTAACAAAAAAGACCTGGGCACCTGGGGAGAAACCCTGGTGGCCAATTGGCTAACAGCACACCATTGGAGATTGCAAGACCAGCAGTGGCATTGCGCCTGGGGAGAAATTGACCTGATCATGGTTCAGGGTTGTGCTAACGGAGAAGGCCAGATTGCCTTTGTAGAGGTAAAGACCCGCAGCCAGGGAAGTTGGGATGGCGATGGTCTGATGGCCATTACCCGAAGTAAACAACGTAAACTCTGGAAAACAGCTCAGGTTTATTTACTTAGCCACCCATCCTGGGCAAGCGCTATCTGTCGATTTGATGTTGCTCTGGTAGCCTGTTGTTGGGGTCAGCCACCCCCTCATCAACCAGAACGCCAGTTACTCCTGGGCAACGGGCAATACCTGATCTTACAGGAGTACATTGATCGGGCCTTTGATTTTCCCTAGCCACCGGATCCCTTTATCCCGGCCTCAGTTAATTAGCCGGAAACTAGCTAAATCATTGACCTCCACCAGGGGAACCATTCTCGACCCTAGGGGATAGAACCTATAGCCACCGCTATGTCAGTTTCTGACAACCGCAGTACCACTGTGTTAAACAAACTTATATCGGTCCCATCGGGAACCGCCAGATCGAAGCAAGCTGCGTCACTAGGCAGGTAACCCAAATCAATCTGTCGTTTCTTTAAATTGCCGTTGATAGTCAAGACCGCCCTGAGAGGCATTGTCTCGGCACTGGCCACGAAATCTCGAAAAGATAGAGTGGTGGCAGCGCCGATCACAGCAGCGCCAATGTACCCGCTAGCCGAGAACTCCCCTGCACCTGAAATACGCCCCATAACCCGATTCTCCTTGACCCTGTCAACTCCCTGGAAACAAGCTCTGAAGCAAAAACACCCCTTTCGACCGGTGATGTTCCAAGGCTTCAGAGCCATTTAATTTTCCATTGGGAATGGGTAAGCGTCAATCAGGGACTCAGCCACCTTTACCCAGCACTTGGTCGCGCAGAGCCTTAATATCATCCAGGAGTTCTTGACGATTAGATGCCTTCAGCAAGTAACGGTAAAGAAACCAGCCTGTATAGAATAGGCCTACTAGTTCCAGGCTGGGAGCTAGGAGGGGAATATCATTGACGGCATCCAGCAAAGCCAACACAATCTTGACAGCTAGAATAGCCGCTAAGATCAGACCAACGGTCACAACCGGTCGTTTATACCGGGAAAAAAACTGAGAGACATAATCAGGCAGATCACCTAAAAGACCAGATGCCTTTTCCCATATTTGCTTGACCTGTTTAGTCGCCTCGTCAGTTAACACTGTTGCTGTCGACTCAGAGGTTTCAGGCTGACTGGCCGGATCTGTCGATCCAAGTAGGGAATCCTTTGATTCAAGTTCTGTGCTCATGGCGAATTGTCCTGAGGGCTAATTTTAAAGATGGTCTCGTGAAGCAAGGATGGCGAACCAGATATAGTAAAATTACCAACCCACAATACACCATAAATCTAGATTAACGGTTAGGTGATTTGTGAACTACATTGAGGATATTTTCAAACGCCCTTTGAGCTCGACTTTATCCAATCAGGCGGCATGGCAAAGTAGGTCAGTCCAGGTGTCAAAGATAGGCCGAGGGACTTTAACCTACTCAAGGTCATCTAGTGATGCCTGAAAAAGCTGAGAAGCCATCTTAGGTCTCTCAGAGAGTATCACCACACCCCTATTCCTATTGATTGGATAGCTTTTTTCCAAAATGAGAATTGCTGCGGTTTTTCTAAGCTGATCGCCGCCGGTACCCTTTATACTGTCTATACCAAATAAAATTTTTAAAGGGTATGGGGGCGCATCCTTGGCATTGCCCTGGCTGCAGAGCGATGTCCCCGGTCTTGCTCCTGAGTCTGCCTGACGGGCGAAACATTTTAGATCATGGTTATTAGAGCTCACTCCTGCCAGCGGTGCCAAGACCCGGGGCCTAACCTACTGGAGCACTATCAACATCACCCCCATCCGGAACTGCGTAATCAACTGGTGCATCTGCACATTGGCTTGGTCCGGCAAGAAGCCTACCGCTGGTTAGAGCGCTGCCCGGAAAGCTTTGAGGAATTAGTGCAAATCGGCAGCCTGGGATTGATTCGGGCGATCGAACGGTTTGAACCAGACCGGGGCCATGCTTTTAGTTCCTTTGCAGTGCCCTATATTCGCGGAGAAATTCAGCATTATCTGCGCGATAAAAGCACTTCCATGCGGGTCCCGCGCCGCTGGCATGCTCTCCAGGCCCGATCCAGTGAGGTGATTCGACAGTTGCAGCAGGAACTGGGACATTACCCCAGGCAAGCAGAGATCGCGGCCACCCTGGGGGTTTCTCTGGCGGAATGGCAGGAGGCCAGACTGGCCTACCACAATTGCTGCCATCCCCTTAGCCTGGATATCCCTGTCCTGGATGGGGAGGCCAATCCCACCTGGCTGGTGGAATTAATTCCCGATCCCCGTTATAAAAGCTTCCAACTGGCCCAGGAAGACCGTCTACGTCTGCAACAGGCCCTCCACCAGCTAGAACAGCGGACTCGCCAGATTCTTGAGTTTGTCTTTCTCTACGATTTAACCCAGAAGGAAACCGCAGAAAAGATGGGCATCAGCGTCGTTACCGTATCTCGTCGGCTCAAACAGGGGTTAGAACACCTTAAATCCTTGATGATTAGCTGTCACGATCGCAACGATTAGAACTTTAATCGCTCCATTGGGCTGGTGCCCTTGATTAGCCGCAAGTATGGGGTACTCCTCAGGGGTACCAGGCGAATCCCCAAGGGTTTTTTAGCGCTGTCTGAATAGGATTCATTTTTTGAGAATTAAGCTATTGTTGAGGCATTATTTTTAGGGCGACTTAGGGAAACTATTGCAATGGGATCTAGCATGTTTATACTTCTATTTTTGCTAGGGGTCTTACTGGCTATTCTGGGAGGCATTATTGGCGTGGTGGATGCCTTCAATGTCAGTCCCGGGTGGGGGTTGCTAGCCCTTTTTGTGCCCTTCGCGCTGCTGTTTTTTTGTATCAAATTTTGGGATAGACGGCGTTGGGCCCGCAATAGCCTGGTGCTGGGGCTGCTGGGATTACTGTCTATGGTATTGAGCTGGCCCTTTCTGCAGGAGTTAACCGTGCCCTTGCTGCAAAAGGGGCTGGTTAGTCAGCCAGAGGTGCCCCCTACCCCCGACTCTGGCACCCTGCCGGTGGCGGAGGCCCCAGGCCAGGTCTTCACCAAGCCTTTTGTACCGGCGGCGGCGGGTTTCTCTGCGATCGCCAGAGCCAACCTGATTCAGTCCACCGATGCTGATGTCCGCCGGCGGCAGGTCAATGGCAACCGCCTTGATCCCTACGCTACGGTGCCGATTCCCCCAGCACCTAAAGCCAATCTGCTGCCTGGGGGGCAGTCTACATCGGTAGCCAGACCCCAAACCCCGGTGGCACCTGTCTCCCTGCCACCGCCATCGGTCCTTACTCCCCCAATCGCCAAGCAACCGGCTACCGGTACTGATGCTACCGGTCAGTCGGTTGCCTCCCGACCCGCTCTCCAGGCAGAAAAAATCCAGGTTACCGGGGTGATTAATCTAGGCGGCAATAGCTACGCCATTGTCCAATCTGCCGACTCAGCCACCCCCAGCTACGTCAAGGTGGGCCAACGTTTAGCTAATGGACAGATTTTAGTGAAGCGAATTGAGCTGCATGGGCAGTCTCCTTCAGTCATCTTTGAAGAAAAGGGTCAGGAAATTTCCCGTCCGGTAGGTTAATCCCTGGTTGCCTGAACCCCCTTCGACCCTGTCTATTTCCATAGCCGTGGCAAAATAGAAGGGGTGATTTGGTGTGAGGTGATTGGCTATGTGGGTACAGGCAGTGATTTGGCAGATCCTCTGGGGCCTGGCCTCAGTGGTTTTAGCAGAACTGGTCAGGGACTGCTACCACCTTCTAGGGCATTACTGGCAACCCCTGATTAAGCTTCACAACTGGCATCATCGAGTCTATAAAAAAGACTTCACAGCGGTGAGTCCTGGGCTTTATCGGCAGGCCCAACTATATAATGATTTGCCCGAATCCCTGGCAATGTTGGGGATTATAACTATACTGGCAGTCCTGATGGGAGGCTGGGGGCTGTGGTTGGGGGTTGCCTATAGTGGCGGCTTTTTAATCACCGCTATCGCCCGTTCCCAGGGCTGGCTGATGGCCACCGATCTAACCCATGAGCCAGGGGAACTCACCACCTTACCTTCTAACTGGTGGGTCAATCGTACCTATCACTGGCGTCACCACTTTGACGATCCCAATGCCTACTTTGCCGGCTCCTTCACCCTGGCCGATAAGGTTATCGGTACAGCGGTTTCTCTAAAGGGAAAAACCGTTGCCGTCACCGGAGCATCGGGCAGTTTGGGGCGGGCCTTAATTCAAGAACTTCTGCAACAAAGAGCGAAACCCATCGCCTTGACCACCTCAAGGGAGGCCGACTTCCCCAAGGGGGTGGCCACTTATTGCTGGCAGCCCGGTTTAGAGTCAGAACTGGAAGATCTGCTGCACCGGGTTGATATTTTAGTGATTAACCATGGCATTAACGTCCATGGTGAGCGTACCCCAGCTGCCATTGAAACCTCTTTGCAGGTCAATGCCCTTTCGGGTTGGCGACTGATGGAAATTTTCTTTGCCACTGTTCACACCTCTTCTCATCGGGCTATTAAAGAAGTCTGGGTGAATACGTCAGAGGCAGAGGTGAACCCCGCCTTTAGTCCACTATACGAAGTATCTAAACGGTTAATGGGAGATTTAGTCACCCTGCGCCGCCTGGATGCCACCTGTGTAGTGCGCAAGTTAGTGCTGGGTCCCTTTAAAAGTGGGCTCAACCCGATTGGGGTGATGTCGGCAGAGACGGTCGCCTGGGCCATCGTCGCCCTGGCAAAGCGCAATGTACGCAATATTATTGTCACCATTAATCCCCTTACCTATGTTTTCTTTCCCCTTAAGGAACTGAGTCACTGGCTTTATTTCAAGCTGTTTTCTCAGCCATGCTGAGCACTGCTGCCTAACTGCCTCATCTACGATCACTGACTACACGGCGTGGTCAGCGATCGCAGGAGTATGGCTAGGGCGAACTCAATGGAGATAAGGGGTGCATAGACAAAGCCTTTGGGGCCAATTTACCCAAAAAGAGTACACAATGAAGGGGCAGTAATCCGTGGTTAGTAACCAGCAGACCGCTACACCCCTTCCCTTGCCATCCAATCAAGGTCGCACAAAGCCAGGGAAAATGGGCCTAACCTCCTCTCCCGGCAAGACCATTATCTTCTGCTGGGGGAGTCTGGCATTATTCAATGTCTAAACCAACCCCTATGATTTAGGCAAAAAACGAAACTCTCCCCAGTTTAACCAACGACGAAAAAACGGTAGCCTAGAAAGAAGGCGTATTTTTGTCTGTGCCTGCCCCGTTTCATTACGAAGCGCAGTCGCCCTCCCCATATACGGTCTAGTTAGCCCTTGGAACCTGCCTGTGCCTAAGGTCGGCATTATCTATAACGACGTCAAACCAGTCGCCCATCAGATTGCTTTTGAGTGGCAGGCAAAGCTGGTGGCACTGGGTTTTGAAGTCAATCTAGCAACCGGCATTGGTGGGATTTTAGGCTACTCTACGCCAGGTCGTCCCCTGTGCCATACCCCCATTGATAGTTTGGTGCCGCCTGGGTTCGATACCAGTATGGTGTTTGTGCTGGTGCTGGGGGGCGATGGCACCGTACTCTCAGCCTGCCGCCAATTAGCGGCTCTGGGGGTGCCTCTGCTGGCGGTCAATACAGGCCACATGGGGTTCTTAACAGAAACCTACTTAAATCAGTTACCCCAGGCCATGGAACAGGTACTGGCGGGAGACTACCAGACCGAAGAGCGGGCCATGCTGTCGGTGCAGCTGTTTCAGCAAAACAGGCTGGTTTGGGAGGCCCTTTGTTTAAATGAAATGGTTTTACACCGCGAACCCCTAACCAGCATGTGCCATTTTGAAGTGGCCATTGGCAGCCACTCTCCAGTCGATATTGCGGCTGATGGCATTATTATTTCTACCCCTACTGGATCAACCGCCTATTCTCTGTCAGCGGGGGGGCCGGTGATTACCCCAGGGGTGCCGGTGACCCAGCTGATTCCCATTTGTCCCCATTCCCTGGCGTCTCGGGGGCTGGTGTTTCCTGACCAAGAACGGGTGATCATCCATGCGGCTAACCCCGATCCCCTGGTGATGACCGTAGATGGTAATGCGGGCTGTTACGTCATGCCTGAGGACCGGGTTAGTACCTGTCGATCGCCCTATCAAGCCCAATTTATTCGCCTGCGATCGCCAGAATTCTTTCAAGTCCTGCGGGAAAAACTGGGCTGGGGTCTGCCCCACATTGCCAAACCCACATCAGTGGAACTGCCCTAACCCGCCCGGTAGAGCTCTTCCACCAGGCGGGCCAACCGCTCTACCGCCGTCACCAGCTCAGTGGCCGTAGCGGTCAAACTCAGGCGCAGACACTGACGGCTATGGGGCCAGTCGGTGCGCAAGCCGGGAAAGAAAGGATGCCCCGGTACCACGATCACTCCCTGCTGTTTGAGTAGCTGATAAAACTGACCATCGCTCACCGGCAATTGGTCAAACCATAGCCAGGCAAAGATTGCCCCTTCTCCCCGGTGCAGGTACCAGGGTAGGGTTTTGGGCATGGCCTGGTCTAGGGCGCTGGCTAAGACGGCAAAGCGGTCTTGATAGTAGGGACGAATCACCTGCTGGGAGAGACGAGCCAGCTCTCCAGAGGCGATCGCCCGAGCTGCGATCGCCTGGCCGTAGCGGGAGGAGTGGATACAAAGATTAGTCTGAAAAGCCTCTAACACCTCAATTAAAGCGGGATCGCCAATGGCAATGCCGAGACGCTCCCCCGGCAAACCCGCCTTAGAGAGGCTCAGGCAATGGACCACATGGCGATCAAAAATAGGGGTCATCTCCGTAAAGTTGAGGGCGGGAAAGGGCGGAGCATAGGCAGAATCAATCAGTACCGGCACCTGGTGGGGGGCGGCTAGATCAACAATTTGCCTGACTTCGCCATCGCTAACCACATTGCCCGTCGGGTTACAGGGACGGGAAAACAGCACAAAGCCAGTATCGGCGGCGATGGAGAGTTGGTTGAAGTCAGGACGGTACTTAAACCGGTGTTCCTGTTCCTTCACCTCCAGGCTAGGAATATAGGCCCGCACCGCCTCAGGGACCAGGCAAATGCCGCCGTAGCCGGTATAGTCAGGACTCAGGGGTAAGACAATGGACCGCATCTGCTGGTCTCGGGTGTAGCCCGCCAGGGCATTGGCGGCAAAAAAGTAAAGAGCCTGACTACCGGGGGTAATGAGAATGTGGCGATGGGTCAGATCCAGTCCGTAGCGCTGGTTAAAATCCTCACAAACGGCTTCAATCAAAGGCTCATAACCCTGGCTGGTGCCATAGCGACAAACCACCTGGCCATACTCAGGGCTGGCCAGCAAGGCCTGGGTACAGTCGCGCCAGAGTGCTTCGATCTCAGGCAAAATGACGGGATTACCAGCGCTGAGGTTAATCAACTGGCGACTCTGATCAGCCCGCAGGGTGGCGATAATATCCTTCATGATCGCCCGTACCCCAGTCAGATGGGACATCTGTTCGCCAAATTGACTGAGAGCAGGAGCCAGGACCATGATCAAATACCAGCAGCGGACTAGAGAACTATAAACGCATCCAGGCCCAGAAGCCTAGTGCCCCTGCACCAGATCTTCGATGGTGGCTCTAGCGGTGGGCAGCTCAGCGGTCAGCACCTGGTTACCATCAGCTGTAATCAGCAGGTCGTCTTCAATGCGAATACCTCGCACAGTGTCAAAATCCTCCAGCCGCTGCCAGTTGACTGCGTCGTCGTACTGACCAGACTGGCGGGCCCGGTCTAGCAAGGCGGCAACCTGGTAAAAACCCGGTTCAATAGTCACCGCCATGCCCTCTGCCAGGGGCCGATCTAGACGTAGAAAACAGAGGCCAAAGCGATCGGCCCGTCGCCGGCCCGGCCCATAGCCCGCCAGGTCGCCCAGGTCCTCCATGTCATGGACATCCAGCCCCAACAAATGGCCCACCCCATGGGGAAAAAACAGCGTATGGACATTGCGATCCACCAGATCATCAGCCTTCCCCTTGAGAATGCCCAGATCCACCAGACCACAGGCCAGCTGGTGGCAGGCCAGCTGGTGCAGGTGCCGGTATTCTACTCCTGGCCGGGCTGCCGCAATGCAAGCATCATGGGCGGCTAGCACCACGGCGTAGAGGTCTGCCTGAGGCCCAGAAAATCGACCCGAAACCGGCCAGGTACGGGTAATATCTGCCGCCCAGCCAGCCCCCGACTCGGCTCCCACATCGGCCAGCAGCAGGTCTCCAGCGGTCAGGGCGTGGTGATAGTGAGGATTGTGCAGGACTTCGCCCTGGATGGTGACAATACTGTTATAGGCGCAGCTCAGGTTGTGGCCCAAAATCACCGCCTCCATCGCCGCCCGCACCTGGGCCTCGGTCTGGGCTGCCCGGGTGGCCGCCATGCCAGCCCGATGGGCTGCCATCGATACCCGAGCGGCGATCGTCATCTCTGCTTGGGCCAGAGAGTCATGGTAAAGCCGGGTTTCGACCATGGCCAGGGCTAACTGTTGGTGCCATTGGGAGTCGTGGGCGGGCAATCGCTCTGGCCAATCTTGAATCGGCAGAGTGGCGGCTTCAGCCAGGTAGGGAGGGAGGGCTTTGAGGGGATAAGCGGCGATCGCCCCAATCGCCTCAGCCAGCTCCTGCCGCTGGGGTTCAGGCCCGTGCCAGAGGTCTGCCCCCGCCGGCGGATCGTCGATAAACAGGGTCAACTGCCCCTGGTTCAGGTAAATAGCGGCCCGGGCCAGGGACCTGCCCACCAGATAGAGAAAGTGACTGTTAGCTCGAAAATAATAGGTGTTGGCTGGAAAATTGCGGGCCAGGGGTTGACCCGACCAGAGCACCACTGGCCGATGAAAGGCGGCGGCCAAGCGGTGACGGCGGTTAACCAGGGTATCCAGGGGGGTCATGGACACAGTATAGCCCTAGCTACAGGGCTGAGCATAGGGTAAAACTGCAGGCAGCCGCTGCCCCTAAGCCAGGGGGGCTGGATAAACCTGAATCCGCATGCCCTTGGCGGGTAGATCGGCGGCGCTAAGGGACAGACTGCTACCAGCGGCCCGGCTAATTGGTGTACCTTTCATCAGCTCCAGAAATCGCTCCAGGGGTTTCAGGGTACAGCTAGGGGCGGCGGCGGCGGTGAGGTAATGGGTGGGAATCACCAGCTTTGGCCTCAGCACCTGAATCGCCTGTACCGCCTCGGCGGGGGTATAGGCCTTGTCGCCCCCGCCAACGGGAATTAGCAGGATATCGGGTCGACCCAGGAGAATTTGATCCTCCACCCGCAGCGGCGCTACCGCCCCTCCCATGTGGACCAGGGTAATGCCTGCCTGGGTCCATTTCCAGATCACATTGCTGCCAAAACGCCGCCCCCCGTCGCGATCATGGGCTGTAAGAATACCTTGGATTTTCAGTCGACCCAGGCTGTAGACCCCAGGATCACTAAGGACCTTGGGCTGGCCGGGCAAATCATTCAGGTATCCCTCATCCAGCAGGCGACTGCTGACCATGACGATATCAGCTGCCAGGGCCGAGGCGGGGTATCCGGCGGTGCACCCTGCCCGGCGAAAGGGGTTAAGCAAAATTCTCTGGCTGCCATCGGTGAATAAAAAGGCGGTGTGTCCAAGACTGCGAATGGTGAGGCGATCGCCTTGGGCCTGAACCACCTGCCCCGTTGCCACTAGATCAAGGCCTAGACCAACCACCAGGCCTGAACCTGCGTACGCCATTAACTTTCGCCGTTTCATACTATGGGTCTTGCTCCGATTACATTGGCTACCCTGGCTAGTTTAGCCTAGAGCCAGCCCGCCACCGATGGCAGTGGACACTTCCGCCAAGGGGCTACTGGTTGGGGGTGACGGGATGCTGGCCGTAATAGGGTAGCACGCTATCCCATCTGGGTCGCTCTCCCCGTTGCCAGCGCTGCTCCGCCAAAAAGAGTACCTGGGGAGCGGTGTTGCCCAACCCAGAGGGAGCACTGAGGCGGACCAGATCGCCACCATAGTCAGCCAGACAGTCTTCCCAGGCGGCGGGGGTGAGCACCTGCTCGGCCCGGCGGGGGGTCACCCCCTGGGTCGTAGGCTGGTAAAGAGCCGTGAACAAGAGCCCCCGCTGGGCCGCCAGGGTCACCGCCAGAGGGGCGGTGGTAGGGGCCCGGTCTAGAGTGAATTGGGCCAGCGCCGCCAGACTGGAAACCCCGAATAGGGGAATATTTAACTGCTGGGCCAGGGTGCGAGCGGTTACCACCCCGATGCGGGTGCCGGTGAACCCCCCGGGCCCCCGGGCCACCCCCAGAAAGGTTACATCAGTCCATTGATAGGGCTGGATGAACTCGATTAAAATAGAGTGTAGCTGGGCCGCCAAGTCTCGCCCCAGGTCCCAGCTCTGGTGGCGGATTTCGCCCTCAATGGAACCCATGGCCAGGCCCAGTTCAGGACTACAGGTGTGGATGGCGAGACCCATCATGGCTGTTTCGCCAAGTGTTGAAGTGGCTTCAGCAAAGCGGCTTGTTCCTGCCTTGTGGTTAGGGATTGTTTACTATTTTAGTCCCTGGGTTTGCCCTCCAGGCTCAGTGAATGCCAAACCCTAGTTTGAAACTAAGTTTGAACCTTACTTTGAAACCTACTTTGAGCCCTAAGCCTGCCCTTCCTACAACAAAGAGAATCAACAGTGGGCCTGGTTGGCTATGGATGCCGAGAGCCGAGACATTATTGGCCGTCACCTATTGGCTGTCACCTCGGAGATCGTTCTCGGGAATCGCGATCGCCCTCTGGCAGTCACTTCCACCGGTCTACCGACAATGCGCCAAGGTTTACACCGACTGTTGGGAAGCTTATGTTACGGTAAGTGCGAGTAAGCGGCATGGGGCTGTGAGCAAAGACAGCGGCTTAACAACACCCTGAGGCAGGGGGTGGAGCGACTGGTCAGGAAGACCCTGTCGTTTTCCAAGAAGCCAGATAACCCCAATGGGGCCATCTGGCTGTTCATCCATAACTACAATTGTCGGATCCAGGAGAAGCTGGCAAAGGCCAGGTAATCCGATTCTTACCTCCATCCTGTACTAAAACCCGCTATCTTTCACTATAATAGCAAGCGTTCAGGGGGTCACAAGAGAATGAAGGTTTCAGGTCTTGGAATAGCTTGCCTGGGCCTACTTGAGCCCGATTTTCACCGGTCCGAGGTTTCAGCGACGGCTGAAACCTGCGAAGTTCGTACCCCCCTGAACGGTTACCTACGATCAAAGCGTTAAAATCCTGAAAGGATTACAAGCCATGATTGTTAAGTTTTTTGACAAGGTGACGGCTCTGACTGGAGATGGGGAGTTAGGGGCGCAGCATGCTGAGTTAACCCGGTTGACTCCAGTGGATGAACCCGTTGATGGGTTGCTTTTAGAGCTTGCTAGGAATGATCGAGCTCTAAACAGGGAGGTTTTCCAGATGTTAGATCGACATTCTGGGGTACCAGAGCTTAAGCAGGCGGGGCAGAGACTTGACACCCCAGGTGAGGGGCTAACTAACTTGTTTAGGGATGGCTGGATTGGTAAGGATAGAGTCACTAAACTGTCTGATGACCTGCCTGGAACCGATGCCCCGGCGCCAATTCGTTGTAACTGCCTACAGTGCAGTCTACCCTCCCTAGGACTGGATCAGGTTAGGGAGCCATACCAGCCCGACACCACCCTGATTGGTCTCGGCAGCACCAGTAACTCCTCAGATAACCGCATTAACGCCCTGTTGAGTGGTTGGCGAATCGGCAACAGTGGATCGGCAGCGGTCTCCTTTAGTTTTGTCAACAGCCTCACCGCCTCGACCTATACGGGAGAAGTGGTCTCTGAGCTTAGTAGCACTATTAAAACCTATGTTCGCACTATCCTGAAAAGCTATATCGAACCCCTGGTGGGCCTGGTTTTTAATGAGGTCACCGAGGCGAGTGGTAACTATGGGCAGATGCGCTTCATGTTCTCCAACATGGAAGGGAGTGGTAGTTATGCCTATGCCTATTACCCCTTCTCAGATCAAACTAGCAGTAAGGCCAGTGATGTTCACCTTAGCAATGCTTATATTGATCCCAACTATGGTTCCTTCAACAACTTTGCCGCCGGTCCGGGTAGCCACGGGTACACCTCACTAATTCACGAAATTGGCCATGCCCTGGGACTAAAGCATCCTTTTGACGACTCACCCACCCTACCGTCATCGGAGGATAATCTAATCAATACGGTGATGACCTACACCTTCACCGGACAAAAGCCCACCACCCTCATGCCCTACGATATTGCTGCCCTCAGGTATATCTACGGCAGCAAGGGTTTTAACACCAACAACACAACCTATAGTTTTAGTCACATCCACGGGTTTACCAGCAATGGTGATGGGCCTACCAGTTGGGGTAGCAGTACACAACAACGGATTACCCTGGTGGATGACGGGGGGACGGATACCCTCGATCTGTCTGGCCTAGCCCCTGTGAGTAATGGCTATCGCATTGACCTGCGCCCGGGGGGTATCATTACCACTCAGGATCAGTACACCCCTAGCACGGGGTTTAGCCAACTAGGCACCAGCCTTGGTTTAGACACCCTACTGGAAAATGTGATCACCTCCAGCAGCAACGATTATTTTGTTGCAAATACGGCGGCGAATCGGTTTACCGGTTATGGGCTCTCAGCCCTCACCGGCCAGGATGTAATTCAGGAGGCTAATCAGCTGGATCTTTTGGATTTGTCGGCCTTTAGCGAAGCCAGCGTCAGCCAAACCCAGACTGGGATGGATCTGGTGTTAGGGCTGGGGTCTGGTCGATCGGTGACGGTTAAAAATTACTATGGCCAATCGGTGGGCAGTCGGCTACAGATCCAGTTTGCGGCGCCCTCTTACACCACGGTGGAGGCCTTTGGCACTACCAAACTGGTCAAAGATGGCACCAATAAGCTCTATGCCCAGGTGGGCAGTGCCACGCCGGTAGTGATTAAAAATGGCGGTGCGGAGATCTATCAAGGTACCTACAGTGGCTGGGCCCCCTTGGCGGCGGAGACTGTCGGTGGGGTTAACCAGATGATCTGGAAAAATACCGCCGGCAACTACTTACATCTATGGCAGTTAGATAGCAATTGGAATGCCCAGTCGGGTACCGGGGCCTGGGGCCTGAATTCAAGCGAAGCTTTTACCCAGGAAGCTAACTTTCAGCAGGACTTCAATGGCGATGGGCTGATTGGCGCGCCCTACACCACC
>JAGWXD010000054.1 GCA_018970085.1 Cyanobacteria bacterium REEB459 | reverse complement strand
GATTGGCACTCAAGCCTACTTTCGTGGCGAGCAAAGCAAACCCATTCACGAGCGCAACTGGCGTTCTAATGATTTTGATCAGCTAGCCGAATCGATTACCGGTCGGCCTACGGACTTTGGCGATCGTGTCGCTGTTTATCCTGGTGATGCCTTTAGCAGCACTAACCTATAGTATTGGGGTTACTAGACTAGTAAAGCGCACCCATAGCCCGGCTGTTTAGGGCTATGGGTGCCTTTTTGATGATTTGCTTTTGCCCTGAGTTTGTCGGCCTTTGCTGTATGGGGAGAAATTTCCTGCGGGTGGAAAGGGCTCCTGATCGCTGAGTGCTGACTACTGGATGACTGTTTCTTTTACCGGGGGCATGGCGGTTTCCCCGGCAAAAGAAATAGCAATTTAGTAGTCAGTGGCCAGTAATCAGTAGTCCTCAGCACTCAGGCTTCCACCCACAGAAAGTTTCCCATTCTGCCCTTACCTATTTGTTGATCTATAGTGATTTGCCTCGGCTGCGCTGATTTAGGAATTGCTAATCGCTATTTAGTGTTTCTGCTATGACCGCCTCCGCCAGACCAAAGGACAGGGTCATACCGGCACCGCTGAGGCCATTAACCACGGTAACCCCAGGTTCGGGATGGGCGATGAATTCACTCTGGCCAGGGAGTTTGGCATAGACACCATGCCAGGTGGCGGCGATTTCGAGGTTGGGGACCTGGGCAAAGCGGCCCAGATACTTCAGAATAAAAGCGTTGATGTCGGCCCGGTCAAAGGGGTCGAAGGTGAAGCCGTACTCGTGGGAATCCCCCACTATCAGATCTCCCCTGGCGTTTTGACAGATCATCACATGGATATGCCAGCTGGCGGCAAAGGGCAGATCGTTCTGCAAGCGTTGCCTTAGATGGGGCAGGCTAGGGCAATCGGCAAAGGCCCCATAGTGGGCCAGGGTTAGTCCTCCGCACAGGGCTGGACCCAAGCGCCAGGGCTGGGGTTGGGCCACGGTGCGGAGCATTTGCAGTTTGGCCTTAGTGATTCCACTGCTCTGGTACAGGTGGGGGTAGAGGGTTTCAAAGTCTGCTCCAGAGCATAGGAAAATCTGGTCAGCTTGCCAGCGATCGCCCTGGACTCTCAGCTCAGGGTAGGCAACTTCTGTTACTGTTGCTCCAAAGCGAAACTCCACACCAAAGTTATCGGCTAAAAGCGCGGCCAGGGTGCTGATCGCTTGGGGGGGATCTACAATCACCTCCGTGGGACTCCAGAGGGCGCCTAGCAAGCCTGTGGTAACTGCTGCCGAGCTTTTTCCGGCGACCTGTTCGGGGGTGAGCAGTTGCAGGGGATAGTCCCGGGCTAGGTGAAAGAACTCCTGCAAAACTTGCCATTCATCGGGTTGATAGGCCAGGTGTAGGGAGCCTACTGGATCGGCGAAAAACCCACCCTGCTCTGCTAGATCCAACCAGATCCGGCGGGAAACTAGGGCTCTATCTCGCAAAGGCCCCAGGGGTTGGCCGATTGGCCAGACCATGCCGAAGTTGCGAATTGAGGCTCCCACAGCCCGGTCATCGCGTTCAAACACCGTTACCCGGCAGCCCCGCCGGGCTGCGGCTAGGGCGTGGGCCAGGCCGACAATACCGGCTCCTATAATGGCTACCTCGGTGGTTTTGGTCATGCCTGTGCCAGCCACTTTTCCAGCTGTTGCTGAAAGGCGCTCAGGTCAGCAAATAGCCCATCCTGGGGATATTGGGCGAGCTGATCATGGCTATGGGTACCGTTGGTGACGGCGCAGTTATAGCGACAGCCCGCATGGCGACCGGCCGCTAAATCGGCAGGGGTATCACCGATGCTAATCACTGCCTTGGGGTCATCGATGCCCAGGCGGTACATCGCCTTTTGAATCATAAAAGGAGCTGGACGCCCTTCGTTGCCGTAGATTTCTGAGGGACTAACGGATACCTGAATGGGGGAGTCGGGGGTGCCGACGTAGGTCTGGTCGAGGCCGTGATTCCAGCCCAGGCGGTTCAAAATAATATCGGTAACTTCCCGGTAAAAACCCGTGGTTAGGGCAATGGCGATCTGGTGCGATCGCAGCCAATCAAACAAAGCCAGGCATCCTGTTGTGGGTTCCAGGGGTTGGCTCTGGTAGTGGTCTTCTAAAATCTCTTGAAAGCATCGGTAGGATGCGTCCACCCGGTGGGCATAGTCAGGATGATCAGCCCCGATTTGATTGGCCCAGAGGGTCTCAAACACAGCCTTTTTGGGTAGCCCCATCATGGCATTTACCACTGCGGCGGGAGCCACCAGCTGGGTCTGTTCAGAGGCCTGGGTGAAGCACTGCAATACCTCCTGGTGATCGCTGACGGTAGTGCCCGCCATGTCAAACACGATTACCTTAATCGCCGTCATGCTGGTGTCCCTATCAATAATGGGTGGTTGCCTGGCAAGTCCCCTGGGGCCATCCCTGGCAAGGTTGGCCCTAGCCAGGCCTAGACCCTGGCACCAGCCTATTGGCGACGAGTCCTAACCCGATTGAATTTTTCCTGAAGCCTGGGCCCGCTATTTCGACCAAGTCAGCTCTTAACAAAAGAATCAACTTCTATTAATCAAGCCATAATCAACAGGATTTATTGTCGAGAGCAATGTTAGCATGGCTATCAGGCTATTTTAGTCAGGTTTAGATTCTGATTAAAACGATTATGGGTTATCTAGGGGGCTAAAACTAACTGGATATCATCCTGAATGGATTGTGTCTTTTAAGTGAGTAGTTGGGTTAGTAGAAAAGTCAGTTGTTATTTTCTTCCTAGCCGTCGTTAACCCACTGTCCTTTTTTGTTAGAGATCTTTATCCTTGATTTGCTGGGTTTGATGATGTCGAAAATCCTTTAGTGTTTACTACGAGATTCACGAGTTCTATGAGTTATTCCAGGCGCGGTTTTCTCAAATGTTCAGCTGGCTTTGGGTCGGGCGTGTTACTTGCCCAGCTCGGTTCCTGTGCCTCCCAGTCTGGTACTCAAGCGGGAGCCCTGAGCCTCGAGGATTGGCCCAAACCGGCGGATGTGGCCCGGGCTAAGGAGCAGGTAAAGGAATTTATCACCTACGGGATGCCCGATGATTGGGCTAACTATGGTGAGGTGCGCAAGAAGTTTGCTGAAAAGTATGGTTTTGAGTTCCAGCACCAGGACACTGACATGTCCTCTCTGGAGGAGATCACCAAGTTTGATGCGGAGAAAAGTAATCCTAAGGCCATGATGGCCGACATTGGTATGCTTTACGGACCCCTGGCGGAGCAGCGGAGTGTGGTACCCAACTATCTGCCCGGCAACGCGGCCGCTCTTCCCGCTGGTTTTAAGGCCGCCAGTGGCGGTTGGGTGGCCACCTTTGTGGGGGTACCAGCCCTTGTGGTCAACACCGATGTGATCAAAACCGTGCCCCGTACCTGGGCGGATCTGGCTAAGCCTGAGTACGCCGGTAAGATTGGGGCCATTGACCCCACCAAGAGTGGTACCGCCGCCACCAGTTTCCTTTCCTGGGTGTATGCCAGCGGTGGGGATGAGGCCAATATGACTCCGGGTGTAGAGGTGGCAAAGAAGATTGTAGCCAACTTTGCAGCCGCCGAAGGTAACGCCCAAACCCTTGAAAAAGGGGAAGTGCCGATTCAAATTAAGTACGACTACAACTGCAACGCAGCGGCGGCTAAGGTTAAAGAGAAGGGCATTAAGGCTCAAGTCGTGATTCCCGGTGTGTCCATCTATGCTCCTTCTGCCCTGATGCTGAATAAGTATCACGTAAACAAAATGGATGCCGCCAAGCTGTTTGTGGAGTACGTTCTCAGTGATGAGGGCCAGGAGATCTTTGCTAAGTTTGGGGCTCGTCCTATTCGCTACGTCTTAGGTAATCTAAAATTGCCAGAGGCGGCTAAGGCCAACTGGTTGCCAGAAAGTCAGTACGCCCAGGTGAAGCAGGTGAAGGACTGGACTAAAGTAAATCCAGAGATGATTGGTAAGTTCTGGAAAGATCAGGTGGTTGGGGGATAGGTTAGTGGGCAGCCAACTCTTAGGCCAAAAGATGCCGCTGCCCCAAGGGCCGCAGTCAATTCACTATCGGCTTCAGCAATGGTTGGTGAATTGGCTCCCCGCCCTGCCGATGCTGATGCTGGCCTACGGGCTCTTGGTGGCACCGGTACTGGCCTTGTTGGTGCAGAGCTTGCAGGGCCAGGAGGGTGATTTTACCCTCGCCAATTGGCTTGGGGTGCTCACCAGCCGCAGCGATCGCCGGGCTATTGTCACCTCCCTGATGTTGGGCGCTGTGTCCGCCACCACCGCCCTGGGGGTGGGTTCCCCCATTGCCTGGTGGGTATCTCGGTTGATGCCGGCTCCGCGGTCGATCTGGTTATCAATGCTCAACACCGCCAGTAACTTTAGTGGTATTGGTCTGGCCTTTGGCTTTGTGGCGATTTTGGGTAACTATGGCATGATCACCCTGGCCTTTCGCGATCTAGGGCTGCCCTTTGCGCCCCCGGCCCCCAACACCTTTTGGGGCTTGGTGCTGGCCTACAACTACACCAATATTCCCCTGTTCATCTTGCTGACCATTCCTGGTATGGCTATGCTGCGCCAGGATTGGTGGGAGGCCGCCCAGACCTGTGGTGCAACCCAGATCCGGTTCTGGCGAGCGATCGGCGGGCCCATTTTGGCTCCCTTTTTAGGGGCGGGGTGGTTACTGGTGTTCACCTGGTCCATGGGTCTCTACGGCATTCCCTTTGCCCTGGCGGGCAATGGGGCCACTCGCAAGGTGTCCCTGATTACCCTGGAGATCGGCGATAGCCTGCAGGCCAGTCTTTCTGGCCAGGGGGAAGCGGCGGTGCTGGCTGTGGTGCTATTGATGATCGCGGTGATCTCCCTACTCACCTATCGCTGGATGCTGGGGAGGGCGGCTCAATGGTTTTAGATCGCCGGCGACTGCCTTCTCTGGGGCGCGGGCTGCTGCTGGCCGGCCTGGTGATCTACCTGCTGCTGCCGATCGCAGCGGTGTTGCTCTACGCCTTCTCCACCCGCTGGACCAGCCACCTCTTGCCCGATGGCTACACCGCTAGCCATTGGCTGCAGGCCCTGGCCGACCCTCGTCTGGTGGCGGTGATGCTGCGCACCCTGGGGCTGGCTCTGCTGGTCACCTTGCTGGATATTCTACTGATCGTGCCGGCCATTTACTGGCAATGGATCTACAACCCCCGAATTCGTCCCCATCTGGAATTGACTGCCGCCATTCCCTTTGTCTTGCCCTACGTGGTGATTGCCTTTGGTATTCTCAGCCTCAGCGGTCAGTTCCTACCAGCGGTGCAGGGAACGGTGGGGCTGCTGGCCCTGAGCCATGGGGTTGTGGCCTTTCCCTTTTTCTATTGGGCGGTGGATAATGCCATGGCCGCCGCCGATGTGGCCCTGCTCAACGAAGTGGCCAAAACCTGTGGTGCTTCTCCCTGGAGAAGTCTGGTCCAGGTAATTTTGCCCAACATCAGCGTCGGCATCGCCACCGGTAGTATGCTAGTGTTCGCGGTTAGCTTTAATGAGTTTGCCCTGGTGCAGATTTTGGTGGGGGCCCGTTACGAAACTGTTTCCCTCTACAGTCTGGATTTATTAACGGGCACCAATGCCGACTTTAATAAGTTAGCGGTGATCACGATGTTCACCTTTGTGGTTGTATTTACCCTGTCGGCTCTCTCTGTGTATTTAAATCGGGGCCAGGGGCAAACCCGCCGCCTCATGATCGGCTCCAGGTCTAAGGCCTAAACCGGTACTCAGCAGGAAAAACCATGGGAAGTGTCAGTCTGCGCCATATCACCAAACACTACGGCAGCGTGTGTGCCCTCGACCAGCTCTGTCTGGATATCCCCGCCGGTGAGCTGGTGGTGTTGTTGGGTTCCTCCGGTTGCGGTAAAACCACCCTGCTGCGTAGTGTGGCCGGGTTGGAGCGGCCCGACCAGGGTCAGGTGCTGATCGACGGCCAGGATGTCACCGCTCTGGCCACCCGCCACCGCCCCATCGGTATGGTGTTCCAGAGCTATGCCCTGTTTCCCCACATGACCGTGCGACAAAACATTGCTTTTCCCCTGAGGGCTCGCCAGCGGCCCGCCCACCGCCGCGCCAGTCGGGTGGAGGAGTTGCTGGAGCTGGTGCATTTAGGCCCCCAGGCCGATCGTTTTCCCAACCAGCTTTCTGGCGGCCAACAACAGCGGGCCTCCCTGGCCCGAGCCCTGGCCGCCTCCCCCCAGGTACTCTTATTGGATGAACCCCTATCGGCCTTGGATGCCCTGGTGCGCCAGCAACTGCGGGAGGAGATTCGCCGCATTCAAAAAACCCTGCAAATTACCACCCTGTTTGTCACCCACGACCAGGCCGAGGCCATGGCTATCGCTGACCGGGTGGCGGTGATGCGCCAGGGCCGTATCGAACAGATCGCCACCCCCCTGGAGCTTTACGAAACCCCCTCAACCCGGTTTAGTGCCTCCTTTGTGGGTAACCGTAATGCCCTGGAACTGCCTCTCCAAGATGGTCGTATTCGCTTTGGCCAGGTGCTGGATATGGCCGTTCCGGGGCTGGCAAGCCGCCGGGCAATCGTCTTTTTCCGTCCGGAGGATGTGGAATTTAGTCAGAACGGTGTAGGCCACCCCGCCAAAATTGAGAGCAAAATCTTTCAGGGTGCCCATACCCGGCTGCATTTGGTGGCCGAGGCGGAGGGTCTGATGGGTCGATTTTATGCCGATTTGCCGAGTCGTCAGGCTCATAGCTTAGAACCGGGGAACACCGTTAAAGTTTCTATCCATCCCAGCCGGGCCCGGGTTTTTCCAGCGGATGGCTGAGGTCATGGGGTAGTTTTAGGGCAATTTTTCACCGTAGTCTCTCAGAGTTAGTCTCGATGATGAACCAAACTGCCAGGGAAAAGGTCATATTTTTACTGATCGATGGGCTACGGCTGGATGTAGCCCAGGTGGCCCTGGGCTACCTGGGTCACCTGGTGGAGGTGGGGCAGGCCAGTTTCCACCCGGTGCAGGCGGAGCTACCCTCGGTTTCTCGACCGGTCTACGAAGTCCTGATGACCGGCACTCCCAGCTCGGTGAACGGCATTACCTCGAACCAGGTTGTGCGCCCCTCCCACCAGACCAGCCTGTTTCACCTGGTGCGCCAGCGGGGGGGCACCACCGCCGCCGCTGCCCACTACTCCTTTAGCGAACTCTATAACCAGGCCCCCTTCCAGCCCCTGCACCACCGGGAACAGCATGACCCGGACCAAGCGATTCAGCACAGTCGGTTCTACTGGGATGACAACTACCCCGATTCCCATCTGTTTGCCGATGCCGCCGCCCTACAGCGGCACTATAACCCGGATTTTCTGCTGATCCACCCCGGTGGGGTGGATGCGGTGGGCCATCGGTTTGGGGGTGAGTCAAAGCAGTACCGTAACCAGG
The DNA here is from genome assembly GCA_018970085.1 of Cyanobacteria bacterium REEB459. Taxonomy (GTDB): domain Bacteria; phylum Cyanobacteriota; class Cyanobacteriia; order Phormidesmidales; family Phormidesmidaceae; genus Nodosilinea. The sequence continues at coordinate 9,149 of JAGWXD010000054.1, read as the reverse complement.
CCATCGTCATCGATGATCTGCTAGCCCAGTACCTGCCCCTGTGGATGGAGGACTACCAGATTGTGATCACCGCCGACCATGGCATGAATGGGGATGGCCAGCACGGTGGCACCTCCACCGCCGAACGGGCCGTGCCCCTATTTTGCATCAGCCCCCGGCTGCGCCCCGGTGTCTATGGTGAGGTCGTACCCCAGCTAGCGATCGCTCCTCTAGTTTGCCAGTTGCTGAACCTGCAGCCAACGACAAAAATGGGTCGATTTACCATTCCTGGCTTAGCTGCCTAGGGGAAAGGGTTGGGGATAGCTTTCGTCAGCCCGCTGGGAACCCAGTGGATCGGTGCAGGGAAGCCTGGGTAGGGGTTCTGGCCTACCTCCGCCTCGTTGAACCTGGCTACGGCTATAATTCTTTCTATGATTATTTCAATGCTGACGATTGCTTTAGCTCTGGCCACGTTGCTGTGGTTGTTGCCCTGCGGCACCTTACTGTGGGAAGTGGTTTGGGCTGGGACGGGCAAGGCTGGGGCCGTCCCTATCGGGTCTTTGCCAGAGGGCCTGAAGCTGGCGGTGTTAATGCCCGCCCACGATGAAGCCCAGGGTATTGTCGCCACCCTTCAGGGGTTATGGCCCGCCCTGCGATCGCAGGACCAGATCCTGGTGGTGGCAGACAACTGCAGCGATGAGACCGCCGTTCTGGCCCGTAGCGCTGGAGCCACCGTGGTAGAACGCTTTTCTACTGACCAGCGGGGCAAGGGCTATGCCCTGGACTACGGTCTCCAACAGCTCAGCGCCGATCCTCCCGATGTGGTGATCTTAATGGATGCTGACTGTACTTGCCAGGTCCATACCCTAATGCAGTTGGCTAGTCACGCCCTGGCTACCCAGCGGCCGGTGCAGGCTAATTATCTAATCGAACAGCCCCCCGCCACCGGTCTGAAGGGATTTATTTCGGCCTTTGCCATCAAGGTCAAAAACTTTGTTCGGCCCTTGGGGTTGCAGCGCTTGGGATGGCCCTGTCTGTTAACCGGTACGGGCATTGCCCTACCCTGGTCAGCGGCTACCGCCGTCACCATCGCCAGTGGTCACATCGCTGAAGACATGAAGTGGGGTCTGGATTTGGCCTTAGCCGGTTACCCACCCACCTTTCTACCCACGGCCAGGGTATTGAGTCGACTACCCAGTCAGGAAGATGCGGCAACGGTGCAACGTACCCGTTGGGAGCATGGTCACCTGCAAATTATGGGCGCATACCTACCTCGCCTGCTGGGTCAGGCTTTGCGCCAAAGCCGCCTGGACCTGCTGGCCCTGGCCCTTGAGCTGGGTATCCTACCCCTATCCTTGCTGGTGATGACCTGGGGAGCCCTAGCCCTGGTCACTCTGGTGTTTGCCCTGATCAGTGCTAGCTGGCTCCCCCTCCAGTTAGCTGGCTTGGCCGGAGCCGCCCTATTTACAGCGGTTATCCTGGCCTGGTACCGCTACGGGCGATCGGATTTGAGCTGGCGACAACTGGTGATGATTCCTATCTATATTCTCTGGAAAATTCCTCTTTACCTGGCCTTTCTAATGCGACCTGAAAAACGCTGGGTCAGGACCCGGCGAGATTGATGCCAGTAATTGATAAGCCCAATGTTGGAATGCTGTACCTGCCCTCGGCAGTCTAGTAATCTAAAGAGGGAAAGGGAAAAGCCCCGTTCTTCTCTGTCCTGATTGGTTCCTTGTCCTGACTGGTTTGATCCTCTCCAACCATGACCTCCCAACCCCGCGACGTTCAGGTTTATACCATTGCTGCCGGTACAACGGTGTTGCGCTGCCGTAGTTGGAATCGCCTCAGGTTCGAAATTGAGTATGGTCTGGAACACGGCACCACTGCCAATAGTTACCTGATTCAGGCCGATCGGGTGGCCCTCATCGATCCGCCAGGGGAATCCTTTAATGAGATGTTCTTAAGCGTTCTAGAACGCCAGATCAATCTCTATCAAATTAATTACATTATTCTGGGCCACATCAACCCAAACCGGGTAGAAACCCTCAAGCTCTTGTTGAAGCGCCTCCCCGAGGTGACTGTCGTTTGTTCTAACCCGGCGGCACTGGCTTTGAAGGACTTACTCCCCGATAGCTCTCCCCGGGTGCGGGTGATTCGCAGTGGTGAAGACTACCTTGATTTAGGGCAGGGCCATCGTCTGCAGTTTGGGCCCACTCCTACCCCCCGCTATCCTGGTAGTCTGGCGACCTTTGACCCCTACTCCGGAATTCTCTATTCTGACAAGTTTTTTGGGGCTCATTACTGCGGCGAAAATGTCTACGATGTTGGCTGGAAAGACCTGCTGGAGGATCGCCGCTACTATTTTGACTGTCTGTTTGCCGCCAGTACCCGCCAGGTGCTATCCGCCTTAGAACGGATGGAGACCTTTCCCTGGCAGGTGCTGGCCCCTGGCCACGGACCGGTGGTGCAATATAGCGCTAGAGAACTTTTTTCCAGCTATCGCCAGTGGAGTCAGGCGCAGCGGACTAAGGAGGTTTCCGTGGCCCTGATCTACGCCTCGGCCTATGGGAATACTGCTACCCTGGCCCAGGCTCTGGCCCGGGGGGTGACCAAGGCGGGGGTGGCGGTAGAGGCGATTAATGCTGAGCAGGCCGACCCGGCAGAAATCAAGGCTACTCTGGAGCAATCCGCTGGTTTTTTGCTGGGTTCCCCAACCCTGGGCGGGCACCTGCCCACTCCCATGCAGACGGCCCTGGGTATTGTACTGGCGACCGCCTCTAAAACTCAATTGGCGGGAGTATTTGGTTCCTTTGGCTGGAGTGGGGAAGCCATTGATCTGCTGGAGCAGAAGCTCAAGGATGGGGGCTATTCCCTGGCCTTTGAGCCAATTCGGGTTAAATTTAAGCCCAATGAAGTGACCCTGAAGTATTGCGAGGAAACTGGCACGGATTTTGCCCAGGCTTTGAAAAAGGCTAGAAAGGCAAAGCAGCCCCGGACCCCGGCTTCAGCGGTGGAACAGGCGGTGGGGCGAATTGTGGGTTCCCTCTCCATCGTTACCGCTAGCCAGGGAGAATTATCCAGTGCTATGGTGGCTTCCTGGATTTCCCAGGCCTCCTTTACGCCCCCTGGGTTTACGGTGGCGGTCGCCAAGGACCGGGCCATTGAGGCGTTGCTGTACCCAGGTCGTTCCTTTGTTTTAAATATTTTGGCGGAAGGTAAGCACCTGGGGGCCATGAAGCACTTTCTCAAGCCCTTTGCCCCTGGGGAAGATCGCTTTGCTGGCATAGAAACTATTCCGGCTAGCAACGGTGCCCCGATTTTAAGGGAGGCGATCGCCTACCTGGAGTGTCTGGTGGCAGAACGGATGGAATGCGGTGATCACTGGTTGGTTTATGCCACGGTAGAGGCGGGTCGGGTGCTAGATGGAGAGGCCAAAACCGCTGTTCACTATCGCCAGACTGGTACCCATTATTAGCTTGTATGGGTTTTGACTTTCGTAATACCAATACCCTCTGGGCGTCGGTGCTGGTGGAGACCCTGGTGCGGCTAGGGTTGAGGACAGCTGTAATTTCTCCCGGTTCCCGCTCAACCCCCTTAACGGTGGCCCTGGTGGCCCATGGCGGGATAGAATCCATACCGGTTTTAGATGAGCGATCGGCGGCTTTCTTTGCCCTGGGGCTGGCCAAGCGCACCGGCCTACCGACGCTGCTCCTGTGTACCTCCGGTACGGCGGGGGCTAACTATTACCCCGCCGTCATTGAAGCCCGGGAAAGTCGGGTGCCCCTGCTGGTGATCACCGCCGATCGCCCACCCCAATTGCGCCACTGTGCTTCTGGCCAAACCATTGATCAGCAGAAGCTGTTTGGGGATTTTCCGAACTGGTATGCCGAACTGGCCCTGCCCCGTCCCCAACTGCCCTTGCTGGCCTACCTGCGCCAAACCCTGGTCCAGGCCTGGCGGCGTACCCTACTGCCCAGCCCGGGGCCAGTACACCTTAACTGTCCCCTGGAGGATCCCCTCGCTCCTGTGGAGGACAACTCCACTGAGGGGTTACGGGCCAGTCTGGATGATCGATTTTGGCTGGGGCTGGAACCGGACTTGGGGATCTCCTCTCCCGTTCTAGGGGCCGACGCCTCCCTGCAGGGTTGGCTGGCCGCCCGTCAGAGCTGCGATCGCGGTCTGATTATCGCCGGTCCGGCCCAGGGGACTGATCCCCTGGCCTATAGCCAGGCCATCGCCAGCCTCTCTACCTACCTGCAGTGGCCGGTGCTGGCTGAAGCCCTCTCGCCCCTGCGTAATTATGGCCAGCTTCAGCCCTACCTGGTCACCACCTACGACTTGATTCTGCGATCGCCCCAATGGGCCAGGGGGTTACAGCCCGATCAGATCCTCCAGGTGGGCGCCTTACCCACCAGTAAGGTGTTGCGCCAATGGTTGGATCACAGTCTGGCCCGACGTTGGATTCTAGACTCTACTACGGATAACCTGGATCCACTCCATGGTCATACTACGGCCCTAGCCGCTTCCCTCCCAGACATAGCCCTGGCCCTAGCCCAGGAAACTCCCCCATCCCAGTACTCAGGAGTGTACCTGGAGCGCTGGCTCAGCCTGGAGCAGCAGACTCGCCAGCAGTTGGATCAGAGATTGGGGGCGATAACCGATCTGTTCTCCGGCAAGGTCCCCTGGTTGATGGCTCAGGTGTTACCCCCCCAAACGCCCCTGGTAATCGCCAATAGTTTGCCCATTCGGGAGGCGGAGTGGTTCTGGCCCCCCGGCAATCGGGGCATTCGTCCCCTCTGTAATCGAGGTGCTAACGGCATTGACGGTACCCTATCGACGGCTTTGGGGGTCGCCCACGGCGGCCCGCCCACGGTCTTACTCAGTGGTGACCTGGCCCTTCTCCACGATACCAATGGCTGGCTTACCTTGCCCTGGTTAGACGGTCACCTGACGGTGGTGGTGATCAACAACCAGGGGGGCGGTATTTTTCAGTCGCTCCCCATCGCTCAGTTTGAACCGCCCTTTGAGCAATGGTTTGCCATGCCCCAGCGGGTCGATCTGAACCGACTCTGCGCAGCCTATGGGGTAAGCTATGAACAGGTTAGCACCTGGGACCAGTTGCGGGCCTGTCTGACCTTTTTGCCAGGCCAGGGAGCTCGGGTGCTGGAGATCCGTTGCGATCGCCGCCTGGATCAGCAACGGCGCGAGCAACTTTTAGCGGGCAGTGATCCCTACCCCTAAGGCACCTATGGATTCTATGCCATCCTCCGTGATCAGGGAGATTGCCTCTCTTCACCCACCGATTCAGTTGATTGCCACCGATATGGATGGCACCCTCACCCGGGCGGGTAAATTTAGCGCCGATCTATTGCGGGCCCTGGACCAACTGCAGCAGCTGGGTATGCCTGTGGTGATTGTGACCGGTCGATCAGCGGGTTGGGTTAGCGGGCTGGTTCACTATCTACCGGTGGCCGGGGCGATCGCTGAAAATGGAGGAGTCTACATAGACCCCCAGGGTAGGGTAGATATCCTGACTCCCGACTGGGACGGGCCGACCCATCGCCCCCAACTGGCCGAGCTCTTTGCCCGGCTGCAACAGCGCTGGCCCCAGATTCAACCCTCTCCAGATAATCCCTTTCGCCTGACCGACTGGACCTTTGCCGTTACCGATGTGGCCGCCTCAGACCTGGCGGCGTTGCAGCAGCTTTGCCAGGATTGGGGTTGGAGTCTCACCTACAGCACAGTGCAGGTGCATCTGTTGAAGCCCGGGCAATCCAAGGCAAGGGCTTTGCAACGGGTACTTCAAACCCATTTTCCTGGCCTTGATCCAGAGGCTGTGCTCACTGTTGGCGACAGCCCCAACGACGAAAGCCTCTTTGATATCCAGATTTTTCCCCACTCCCTAGGGGTCGCCAATATCAGCCACTACCGGGATGTGCTGCGCCACCATCCCACTTGGGTTAGTCAGGCTGCCGAGTTAGACGGTTTCTTAGAGATGGTGCGAGCCCTGACCGCCAAACTCTAGAACAGGCAAGGGGAGAGGGCGCTAACCGTAGATCAACCTAAAGCAATCATTAATTTTGCAGGAAAAATAAAATAAGTGCTTCTCAATACAAAAAGCTTGTTGGTACTCATTTATGTTGTTAAAACTAAAGGTAAATCTGAATATTCTTGGGAAAAATCTAAGTCCAGAATTGAAGTTATAGAACTGAATTAGATGCGTGACAAGATTTAATTCTATGGTTTCTGCTTCTGATTCCGAAGGGTATTCTTTTTTTATTTGATCAGGGAAAGGTCTGTATTGAGGCTATTGTAGGGATGCTGTAGATAGGCTGAAATAACCTTGGGTACAGAATTTTACAGGCTTGGTCAGTATCTAGGAGGGTGCCTATTAGTTAACGGTGAATCTGACTTGATAGACCTTACTTGACCCAATAGATTACCCTGACCCTGGTGTTTAAGCTGGTCGTCCAAAAGCCTTTAATTAACCTCTGGGCTCGTGCTGGTGGTGGCTTTATGTCATTAAATAGCTGATCAGGCATTACTATTTGACTCAGTTTTTCCTTGATTTTGCGATTCTTTGTTGTTAGGTTGATGTTTCTGTTACTGATTTTCTAGTCAACATATTCAGGACAATTATCATGAGTGGAAATGAACTCCGGGCCCAGGCAATTGCCAGTATTACCAACCGCAATCCCGATTCCCATCACCTGCCAGGACGGCTAGAAGATCTATGGGCTAAAGATGTTTTTACCCTGGCTAAAATGCAGGAATGTCTGCCCAAGTCGGTGTTTAAATCACTACAGAAAACCATTAAAAGCGGTGCTCCTCTAGATGTTTCGGTGGCTGATGTGGTGGCGGTGGCGATGAAGGATTGGGCGGTCTCTAAGGGGGCCCTTTACTATTCCCACATGTTTTATCCCCTTACCAACGCTACCGCCGAAAAGCATGATGGCTTTATCTCTGTCCAGAGCGATGGATCGGTGATTTCAGAATTTTCTGGCAAGGTGCTAGTACAGGGTGAGCCCGATGGGTCTTCCTTCCCCAATGGTGGCATTCGATCCACCTTTGAGGCGCGGGGTTATACCGCCTGGGATGTCACCAGTCCCGCCTTTGTGATGGAAACGGAAAATGGAGTGACCCTCTGTATTCCCACCGTATTTGTCTCCTGGACCGGAGAAGCTCTGGATAAGAAAACCCCGCTGCTGCGCTCTAACGCTGCTATGAGTAAGGCGGCTACCCGGGTTTTGAAGCTGTTGGGTCATACGGAAGTGGCTCCGGTTAATTCTAGTTGCGGGGCTGAGCAGGAGTATTTCCTGGTGGATGCTAACTTTGCCAGTGTGCGTCCCGACCTGTTACTGGCCGGTAGGACCCTCTTTGGTCGTCCCCCCGCTAAGGGGCAGCAGTTTGATGATCACTACTTTGGGGTTATTCCTGAGCGGGTTCAGGTGTTTATGCAGGATGTGGAGGAAAAACTCTACCGTCTGGGAATTCCTGCTAAAACTCGTCACAATGAGGTGGCCCCTGGTCAGTTTGAAATTGCTCCGATGTTTGAAGCTGCGAACGTCGCCAGTGATCATCAGCAATTGATTATGACTATTCTACGGGCTACGGCTAAGCAGCACGGCATGGTTTGTCTGCTCCACGAAAAGCCCTTCGCAGGAGTGAATGGGTCCGGTAAGCACGTTAACTGGTCAGTGGGTAACGCCACCCAGGGTAACCTCCTAGACCCTGGTGATACTCCCCATGCCAACGCCCAGTTTCTGGTGTTCTGCGGGGCGGTGATTCGGGGCGTGCACAAGTACGGTCCTTTGCTGCGGGCAGTGATCGCCACCGCCAGTAATGATCACCGGCTAGGGGCTAATGAAGCGCCTCCTGCGATTATTTCCATTTACCTGGGTAGCCAACTGCAGGATGTGTTTGACCAGATTGCCCAGGGCGAGGTGAAGGGTTCCCAGGGTAAGGGGGTGATGAATCTGGGGGTTGATACCCTGCCGGTGTTCCCCAAGGACCCGGGCGATCGCAACCGTACCTCTCCCTTTGCCTTTACTGGTAACCGTTTTGAGTTTCGTGCGGTGGGCTCGGGTCAGTCGGTGGCCGGGCCTCTCGTGGCTATGAATACCATTCTTGCCGATTCCCTCGACTGGATGGCCGACCAACTGGAGGCGAAACTCTCCGCTGGTGTTGACTTGAATGCAGCTATTCAGAGTATTTTGCAGGAGGTGATGCATCAGCACGGAGCAATTGTTTTTAACGGCAATGGTTACTCCGCCGAATGGCACGAAATGGCCGTCAAGGAGCGGGGTTTACTTAACCTGCGCACTACTGCCGATGCCCTACCGGTGTTGAAGGAAAAGTACATTGAAGACCTGTTTTCCCAGGAAGGGGTCCTCACTCCCGTAGAACTGCATAGTCGTTTTGAAGCCTATTCTGAGCAGTACATTCAATCGATTGAGGTGGAGGCCAAGCTGGTGGTGAGTATGGCCAAGACGATTATTTATCCTGCCGCTATGCGCCACCTATCGGAGCTGTCTCTGGCTCTTAGCAATCTAGGCGAGTTGGGTATTGACCTGGGCAAAGAGGGAGTCACCCTGGTGGCCGATCTGGTTAAATCCATGATGGCCTCTGTTGCCGAATTGAGTGATCTGCTCACCAAGCATTTTTCTACCCCCGAAGAGCATATGCAATTCTGTGCCAATACCCTGCGGCCCTTGATGGATAAGATTCGCAGCTATGCCGATGCTCTCGAAGGGGAGGTGGCTGACGACCTCTGGCCCCTGCCTACCTACCAGGAAATGTTGTTTATCAAATAAATTTCCGCCACTGTGATTTCTGGAGTCTGCCGGTTGGCACCTGAGCTAATCGGCAGACTTTTTTTATGGGGATAGTTTTAGCCAAAAGGCCGAAGATAGCCTTGATGCATTAGGTCAAAGCCCAGGCAGGGTTTGCGGTCTGGCTTTTGCCCCCTGAGTCGGGGCTACAGCCTGGGGCAAGGAATTCTCTCTAAATGCCGCTGAGGTGTACGACTATCTCTCGAGTCGATCGCTGGCTGCGGTGCTCCCATAGGTAGAGCCCCTGCCAGGTGCCCAGGGCCAATCGTCCCTCCATCACCGGAATGGTCTCGGAGCTATGGGTGAGGGCGGTACGAATGTGGGCCGGCATGTCATCGG
>JAGWXD010000053.1 GCA_018970085.1 Cyanobacteria bacterium REEB459 | reverse complement strand
TCCAGGCTGAGCACAACATTCTGATGCACCCCTTCCACATGTTGGGTGTGGCGGCAGTGTTCGGTGGTAGCTTGTTCTCCGCCATGCACGGTTCGTTGGTGACCTCTTCTCTGGTGCGTGAGACCACCGAGACTGAGTCTCAGAATTATGGTTATCGCTTTGGTCAAGAAGAAGAGACTTACAACATTGTGGCTGCCCACGGTTACTTTGGTCGGTTGATCTTCCAATATGCGAGCTTCAACAACAGCCGTAGCCTGCACTTCTTCCTGGGTGCATGGCCTGTGGTAGGGATTTGGTTCACCGCTCTGGGCATTAGCACCATGGCATTCAACCTGAATGGGTTTAACTTCAACCAATCGATTCTGGATTCTCAGGGTCGGGTGATTGGCACCTGGGCTGACGTGATCAACCGCGCCAACCTGGGTATGGAAGTGATGCACGAGCGCAATGCCCACAACTTCCCTCTGGACCTAGCTGCGGCTCAGGCTCCTGAAATCATCGGCTAGTTGGTAATTTGTTCGCTTTAATGAAGCGCTCTCTTCGGAGGGCGCTTTATTGTGGTTAGGAATGATGGCTGCAAAGCCTTGTTACTGTTTTAATTGACAGTCCCAACTATTAGTCATACTGATTTTGGTAATACTGTTCTATGGCTCCCACTGCTCTTAATAGTGGTGAGTCCAGGGAATCAATCCAATCAGCAACTCCACGAGCTAATCCGAGGGTTGAAATTCCTTTCGAACTGTCTAGTTGACCCGTTACTACCTGGTTTTTAATGGTTTGCAAGGCCCTAATCAAGGTACTTAAGTGCTCACCTTGACCGATTTCTCCCATCTGCTCAGCAGTGGCAAGGGCATGATCAATCAGTCGAATCAACTCAAGCTGTTTGGTGTTCATGGCAGGCTAGGGGCAGCTCAGGGGTTGTAGGGTCAAAGTCGGCCCCTCGGCCCAAGATAGGTTGGGATCTTTTGAGTCTTCAATAAAGGTTTGTTGTCCCCCACCAGGATAACAGGATGAAGGATTTTGAGGAGCAACAATCCCCTGATAGACCGTTGTTCCAGCCGGTAAAGTTACCGCTAACATCTTTTCGGCTTTATTACCCCAGGCTTGGTTAAGGGCTAGATTTCTAATCACCTCTACATTGGTTTGATACTGGTCAGTGGTTAAATATCGTCCTTTTCTATTAGTTTCGCTACTGTAGTAGCGGAAAAAGGTCTGGGGCATCAGCAACTTAACTTTTTTACACTTAGAGTCAAGAAATGTAATGGCGATCGCTACCGGCAGAGGACAGGAGGGGGAAACTTCTTGAGCCAGGACTTTCTGAGCACTATTTTGAAACGGTAAAGATAGAGCTACTGCCGATAGACTACCAAAAAGGACCAGGCTCAGGCTTATAGCGGCTGACTTACTTCCCATACCAATCTGTTTATAAAGGGCAACAACCAAAGTTTGATTAAACCCTATCAGCATAGGTAGCTATTGGCCTGATTGCTGTAGAAATTGTAACAATTAAAATTGTGCCTGACACTCTACCTAAACCTATACCGAGGTAGGAGTGTCACTACGACTACCCAAGAGAAGCTTGTCAAGCATTAGGTCTGCTAAACCTGGCCATAACTAAAAGGCTGGGGAGTACACACTTTTACCCTATAGGTGCGAGGTTCCGTCCCTAAATCATCAATCTCAGGTGATTACGCTCAAGGGGGAGTTGCTGACCTTTGAGAGGTTATACTAGACGCCGCTGCGATCGCGCTTCACCTGCTCAGCATCCTCTCTCGGCAGCCAGGGTAGCCTGCGACTCACCACCGAAAATAGGGCAAACGGGCAGCGGTGGCGCGGATCCCAGGGGTATTGGCCACCAGTTGACCACAGGCATCCCAGTTACCCTCTAGAAAAGCCTGACGTGCCCCGGGTGGAATAGCCAGGGGTGCAACCCGTCCACCCCACCCCAGTTCTAGCTGGCCCAGGTCGATTCGCAGAGGCTGATCGGGCTGGGTCGCCAGGGTGGCCTGCACCTGGGTAATCACCTCTGGGCTGGCGGTAAGACAGGGAATACCGATCGCCAGGCAATTACCAAAAAAGATCTCCGCAAAGCTTTCCCCCAGGATCGCCCGGATGCCCCATCGGGCGATCGCCTGGGGAGCATGTTCTCGAGAAGAGCCACAACCAAAGTTGCGATTCACCACCAAAATGGTGGCTCCCTGGTACTGGGGTTGATCAAAGGCATGGCGACCCGCCAGGGCGGCCCGATCATCGGCAAACACCTCAGCCCCCAGGCCATCGAAGGTAATCGCCTTGAGGAAGCGAGCCGGAATGATGCGATCGGTGTCAATGTCATTGCCCACCAGGGGAATGGCGGTACCGGTAACTAATTCAATAGACGACATAGCAGGTTTCCTTGGTAGATCTATGTGGCAGATCATCTATGTGACAGAACTATGACTCCAGGGCCACAGCCCATCATCCCATTATCGCAGCCCCGGGCCAGGGATCGGCACCAGGGACGATTAAGAGGCTAGCTCAGGATAGTTGGCAAATTGCTGGGTGTAGAACTGAGCATAGCGGCTTTTTTGGGCCAGTAACTCGTCGTGAGTGCCTGACTCCATAATTTGGCCCTTTTCCAGTACCAGGATCCGATCTGCCCGCCGCACTGTAGCCAGACGGTGGGCGATAATGAACACCGTTCGATCCGCCATCAGCCGTTCCAGGGCTTCCTGAACCAGGCCCTCTGATTCGGTATCGAGGGCCGAGGTGGCTTCATCGAGAATTAAGATGCGGGGGTTAAGCAGCGCCGACTGGGGGATTTGCTGCGCCTGCTGAGATCCTACAAAATTGTTCGCGTGCTGTTTCTAACCGCCAGCCTCTTGGGGTTTAACTGGGGACTCTATATTTATGGGGTAAGTACCGGGCAGATCGTGGAGACTAGCCTGGGTTATTACATTAATCCCCTGGTAAGCGTACTACTAGGTTTTCTCTTCCTCCAGGAACGCCTGCACCGGGGACAGCAGGTGGCCGTAGGGTTGGCGTTTGTTGGAGTTGGCTACTTTATCTGGCATCTGGGCACCATACCCTGGATCTCCCTTGGTGTAGCGATTTCCTTTGCCTTCTATGGTCTCCTACGGAAGGTAGCCCCAGTTGCTCCCCTCTTGGGATTGGCCCTGGAAACCCTACTCGTTACCCCGATTACTCTGGTTTTTATAGAGTATCTATCCACACATGGTCAGGGACATTTTGGCCGTTCCCCTGGACTAACCTTACTCTTCATGGGGGCAGGCATAGCCACTTCCATGCCCTTACTGTGGTTTAATAACGTAGCTAAGCGTCTTCCCCTGGCTACCCTGGGTTTTTTCCAGTATTTGAACCCCTCTATTTCCCTGTTGTTAGGGCTGTTTGCATTCCATGAGCCCTTTACCACCACCCATGCAATTACCTTTGGGTGCATCTGGGTAGCTCTGGTGCTGTACTCTACAACTGCCCTTCGCCATGCTAAAGGACAGCTATAGCCATGGCACTGGACCGGTCCGGGCTGTTCTCAGTGGGCTGGCCAAGGATGGCCTTGGCGATCGGGTCTATTGAGTGGCAACCGTATCCAGAGAGGCCAGAGGATCGGCAATAGTGGCGGAAGGCGCTTCAAACTCCCCAGTGGCAACATACTCCAGTCGCAGCTTCAGCCAGGTAATGAAGGTTTTGTTCGTGGACACTACCGCTACCGCCGGTTGGGGGCAGACGGCTTTCACCGCCGCCAGAGCTGGAGCCTCTAAAAAGGCCGGAGATCTGACTAGCCAGAAATCAATAGCCTGTTCCTGCTCCTGATAATAACGACGGCGCTCTTTCAGCACCTCTTCAAAGGGCTCTTGTTCCAATAAAAAATGTTCACTGGCAAGGGCGTAGTAGTAGGTAGTCATGACCGTTCTCCGATTCTAGCAAGCTCTATTATGTCTAACTTGGGTTCAGGGGAGTCAAAGACTCGTGCAGCAGAACTTTTGTAGATTATAGGCAGAAGATTTGTCCACCAACCAGCTTCGCCCGTCTGGCTAAAGCGCTATCTTGCAGCAATGAATACAAAAAACCGATGGCTATGGTTCTAAGGTGGTAGCAATGCCAGGGTAAGGACTGGAAGTCTCCCGATTCATACCGCAGGAGCGGGGAATGGATGGTAGCTTCCCCAGTTATCCCCGAGGGAAAGTCTCCCTATGCCTAGTTCCTACGAGTAAGACCGTTTCTAGCCAGGCGATGCGTATTCTTTTGGTAGAAGATGATTGGCAATTGTCCCTGTCCCTGCAGGAGGTACTATCAGCCCATCGCTACGCCGTTGACTCTGTCAAAGATGGGGAGTCCGCCTGGAGTCAGGTCCAGGTCTTTAACTACGACCTGGTACTGATGGATGTGACTCTGCCTAAACGGGACGGTCTTTCCTTGTGCCAGCAGTTGCGGGATTACGGCTACCACTGGCCCATTTTGATGTTGACTGCTCGCGATACGACCCTCGACAAGGTGCGAGGTTTAGATGCCGGGGCCGATGCCTACATGGTTAAGCCCTTTGATCTATCTGAACTATTAGCCCAGATTCGCGCCCTACTGCGGCGCAGCCAGGGGCGGAGTTCTTTGACCCTACGGTGGGCTGAACTGAGCCTCGACCCAGACAGCTATGAGGTCTTCTATGGCCGCTCTAGCCTGCGCCTGACTCCCAAGGAATTTGCCTTGATGGAAGCCTTACTACGCTGCGGTAAGCGGGTTTTGAGTCGGGCGGCGCTGATTGATCAGGTTTGGCATGACCAGGAACTGGTGGAGGAGGTGACCATTAAAACCTACATCAAAACCCTGCGAGCCAAGTTAAAGGAGGCTGGTGCCCCCAGGGATTTGATTGAAACCGTCCACGGTCTCGGATATCGACTGCGGAGCCATTAATCGGCGACCTAAATTTGGCGATCCTTTAAGCAGGGGACAGGAGTCGGCAAGGATAGGCTCAGCCCGAATATCTCCTCTTCATCAAGATGGCTACGGCTGGCTGAGCCAATCTACCCGATTTCTGCACCGAACCCTCTCCAAAAACTCCACCTTGTTTAATTAAGCTACTGACAATCCTAGCCCCATTCACCTGAAGTAATTCGCGGGGGCTCCGATCCTAACCAATACCATTTAGGAGTGGAACCATGTCCGTAGCCAGACGATATTTTCTCCAATTGTCCGCCGGAATGGCCCTGGCGATCGCCGCCCATGGCTGTAGTCAAAAACCCAACTCCCAGGAGTCAACCAACCCCTCGTCAGCAGCTGAAAACCCCGGCAAAATTGCCATTGGTTTCTGGCCCGTGGCCTCTGGTCTACCCCTATTTGTGGCGGAGAAAAAAGGCTACTTCAAAGAAGCTGGATTGGAGGTGGAGGTGGTGAAGTTTGCCTCCCCTAACCAGGTGGCGGAGGCCCTGATTGCGGGGCGCCTGCAGGGTACCGGTAATGGGGTGGCGAGCGGGGTGTTGGGGCTGGCGGAAATTACCTCCCCGGGTCTGTTTAAGATTATTACCGCCAACCCCAGCGATGTGGATCGGGTGCTGGACCAGGTGATTGTCGCTAAGGACAGCCCGATTAAATCGGTGAGTGATCTCAAGGGTAAGAAATTCGCCGCTGGGCCCGGGGCGCAAAACCTGGCCATTGCCCAGGCGATTTTAGCGGCGGCAGGGGTGACGAACCCCCAGGTGCAACAGTTGGAGATTAAGCAACACGTAGCGGCGATCGCCGCTAAACAGATTGACGCCGCCTACACCCTGGAACCCACCGGCACCGTGGGTAGCCTGAAGGGAATTACCCGAGTTTTAGAAAATGGGGTGGTGTCTAAATATATTCTCGGTGATGCCAAGGCCCCCTGGTTTGGTGGCTCAGCGGTACTCAGCACCAGTTTTATTGAAAAGTATCCCGCCACCACCAAGGCCTATATCGAGGCCTACCGGCGGGCGGTGAATGATATTCGTAACACCCCCGATGATACCCGTCAGTACCTGGTGGGCTACACCGCCATTGAGGGGGATCTGGTGCAAAAGGTGCCCCTGGTGGGCTACACCCTGTACGACGAGTTCACCCCAGAGGACGTCAGTTATTTCCAGAAATTCTTTGACTTCATGGCGAAGAAAGGGGTGTTCTCCAAGCCTGTGGATGTGGCCAACCTGATCTATAAACAGCCCGCATGATGGTAGCCCCTCCCGCCGATTCCTTCATTGCCGTGCAGGGGCTGTATAAATCCTTTTTAGGCCAGCCCCTATACGAGGACTTTAACCTCAGCCTGCCCACCAACCAGTTGATTTCCATCTTTGGCCCCAATGGCTGTGGTAAGTCTACCCTGATCAATATGATCAGCGGCCTACTCCCCTACGATCAGGGACAGATCACCATCCACGGTAAACCCATCCGCCAGGCCCGCATCGGCTACGTCTTTCAAAATTATCGAGACGCCCTATTCCCCTGGCTCACGGCCTACGACAACATCGCCTATCCCCTGCGGGTGCGGGGGGTCTCGGCGGCGGAGTGTCACCACCGCATCCGCACCCTGGTGGAGACCTTCAATATTCGGCTAGACCTGGAGCGCTATCCCTATAGCTTCTCCGGGGGGCAGCAACAACTGGTGTCCATTCTGCGGGCCCTGGTGGGGGACCCGGAGGTGCTGTTTCTGGACGAGCCCTTCTCCGCCCTGGACTTTGAGACCACCCTGTTTGTGCGGGATAAGTTACAGGAGATCTTTATCACCACCGGTATCCCCATGCTGATGGTGGTCCACAACCTGGAGGAGGCGGTGTACCTGGCGGATCAGGTGTTACTGCTGAGTAAACGCCCCACCCGCCTGGTGGAGCGGGTGCCCTTTGACCTGCCCCGGCCCCGTACCCCCGATACCCTCAGCTCCCCCGAGTTTATTCAGGTCAGCCACCACTGTTTAGAGATCTTTCGTCAAGAGATGGGCAAATGACTACCACACCCCGCCTTGCTATCCGCCGTTCCCGGTCCCGGTCTGGGGCGGCGACGGGCGATCGCTGGCTACCATTGATTGGCCTGCTGGTATTGTTTGGCCTGTGGTGGCTGATTGCCATCTCTGGTTGGGTCAACCCGGTGCTGTTACCGACCCCCCTTACCACCCTGGGGGCTCTGGTCAAGGGCATTCTATCCGGCACGATGGTGACGGATTTTGGCACCACGGTGCTGCGTACCTTTGCCGCCTTTGCCCTAGCGGCCCTGGTGGGGGTACCCCTGGGGGTGGCCCTGGGCAGTTCAGAGAAACTCTACCGCAGCGTCGAGTTTTTAATTGACTTTTTCCGATCCACCCCCGCCAGTGCCCTGATTCCCATGTTTGTGTTGTTTTTTGGCGTCAATAATCTCTCCAAGGTGGTGATCGCCGCCTTTAGTGCCCTGCTACTGATTGTGTTTAACAGCGCCTACGGGGTGATCCATGCCAAGCAATCGCGGATTTTAGCGGCCCAGGCCATGGGGGCTAACCGGTGGCAGATCTTTAAAGATGTGCTGCTGTTTGAGAGCCTGCCCCAGACCTTCATTGGTCTGCGTAGTGGCATTAGCATCGCCCTGGTGATCGTGATTGTGGCGGAGATGTTTATCGGCACCGAGCAGGGCCTGGGTAAACGCATCATTGATGCCCAGCAGATTCTGAATGTTCAGGATATGTACGCCTCTATCCTGCTCACCGGTCTGCTGGGCTACAGCCTGAATATGCTGTTTTTGACGGTGGAAAAGCGGCTGATCCATTGGAGCGGTAAATAATCTTCCGCCTCATGCTGTTACCTAAGCATGCAAGGCGATTAGGGCAGGGCAGCCTCGGGGAGGCTGCCCTGCGTACCAATAGGAAAAGATATTGCGCTGCTCTTGAGGTGGAAGCCCATCGGGTTTATGGGCTAAATCGCCCCCGTCGAGGGTAAATTGGCGGCCTTACTCCAGGGGCAGATGAACGGTGACCAGGGTACCCTGCCCCACCTGGCTGAGGATCTGCCAATCTCCGCCGTGCAGGGTCACACAGGTGTTGACCACCGCCAGCCCTAGCCCGGTACCCTCCCGATCGCCAACGTTACTGGCCCGATAAAAGGGCTCCTTAACCCGGGACTGGTCTTCGGCAGGAATCCCCTGTCCCTGGTCCTCCACCTGCCAGGTGGCCTGGCCCTGGGAGCAGCTCAGGCGCAACTGGATGGGGCTCTGATCGGGGGAATACTTAATGGCATTGATTAACAGATTGGTGAGCAGCGATCGCAGCAGCCCCCGATCCAGAAAGGCCCGGCTGGTGGAGCAGGTGGAATCAAACTCTATAGGACGGCGGTAGGTGAGGGCGATTTCCTCCACCAGGTCCCGACAGAAGGGCTCCAGGTCAAATAGCTCGCGGTGCAGGTCCAGGCGACCGGCCTCCGCCCGGGTCAGCATCAGCAGATCGTTGAGCTGTTGCCCCAGCCGTTTGGTCGTGGTCTGGATGCGTTGGATAATTTGCCGTTGGTGGCTTGACAGGCCCTCGTCGCTGAGTTGTAGGGATTCCGCCGAGAGCAGGATTGTCCCCAGAGGGGTGCGCAGCTCGTGGGAGGCCATGGAGAAAAACCGGGTTTTCATGGCACTCAGGGCCTGGGTGCGCCGCAGCTGGCCCTGCAGGGTGTGGAGCAGCAACAGCAGGCTACCGGTGAGGACAAAACCCACCAGGAGAACGCCGACGAAGCCGTAGCGGGGTTCCAGATCATAGTTAACCGAGGGGGTAAAAACCATGGTCCACTGGCGCTGGCCCACGCTAATGCGGCGGGTGCAGGCCTCAGCCCTGGGGCAGACGAGGCGATCCCGGGGCCCGGTTAGGGACGATGGGGTGCCCTGGAGGGAAAACCGCTGCCAGTTGGCCCGGTACTGGCCCAGGAATTGGTCGGTGGGGGGGGCGCTGCGATCGTAGAGGGTGAAGTCGATTTCGTACTGTAATCCCTGCAGGGATCCCTCCACCAGGTCGGAAAGACGAAAGACCCCCAGAAAGAAACCCCGCAGTTGTTGTCGTCGCTCTGAACGGGTGGTGGGAATGGGGGCAGGATCGCCAGGTAAGGAACCATAGACCGGTGAAAACATCAGAAAGCCAAACTGGTCGCGCCGTTCCTGCACTAGCCGAATGCGGCCAGTGGCGGTGATCTGCCCCGTGTCCCGAGCCTGGTCCATGGCGGTGGCCCGGGTGAGGTTGGAGTTGAGATCGTAGCCCAGGGCGATTTCGTTACCGGCCCAGGGCTCCACATAGGTGACCGGGGTATGGTAGGGCCGGTCCCCAGCCCGCACCATCTGGCCCTGGGGATTGAGTTCGGTAATCTGAAAGGCGGGGTATCCCTCGGTACGCACCTGGGCCTCAAATTTTGGGCGATCCTCCGCTGCCACTAAAGGGGCCCACTCCATAGCCTGGATGCCCGGGTAGGTCCTGAGGACCCGAGCGGTTAGGATCGTAAAATCCTGACGCTGGGGCGAGCTGACCCGGTGATAGTCATTGAGAAAGGAAAGAATATCACTGTAGCGATGCAGACTACGCTGGATGGCCAGGGTCAGGTTATCGATTTGGCGGTTAAAACTTGCCTGGCGTTGGGATCCTTCCCACTTGGTTAGAAATCTAGCCAGAGCCACCGACAGCCCTACCCCCGTGAGCAGTACTAAAGCGAAGATAATTGGGTAATAGCGCAGTAGCTTAGGCATTCATAGTCGGGTATTCACCTGGTTTATCGCCAATCGGTTTAACCAAAGTCTTAATCTTCCTCAGCATGGTTGGAGAATTGCTGGGCATAAAACTGGGCATAGCGACTTTTGTGGGCCAGTAACTCGTCGTGGGTGCCTGACTCCATAATTTGGCCCTTTTCCAGTACCAGGATCCGATCTGCCCGGCGGACTGTGGCCAGACGGTGGGCGATAATGAACACCGTCCGATCCTTCATCAGCCGTTCTAGCGCTTCCTGTACCAGGGCTTCTGACTCAGCATCGAGGGCCGAGGTGGCTTCATCGAGGATCAAAATGCGGGGATTGAGTAGGACTGCTCGAGCGATCGCCACCCGCTGGCGCTGGCCCCCCGATAAATTCACCCCCCGTTCTCCCATCCAGGTGTGATAGCCCTGGGAAAACTGACTAATAAAGGTGTGGGCGTTGGCGATCCGGGCCGCTGCCTCTACCGCCTCCAGGTCAAACTGTTTCTGACCAAAGGCGATATTTTGGGCAATGGTGCCAGAAAACAAGGTGGTTTCCTGGGGCACAATACCAATCTGGCGACGCAAACTACCCAGGGTGACGGTGGCAATATCCACCCCATCGATTAAAATCTGTCCCTCCTGGGGGTCATAAAACCGTGGCAGAAGATTCACCAGGGTAGACTTACCCGCCCCTGACGCCCCTACCAGGGCAATTTTTTCCCCTGGCAGGGCGAGTAGATCGAGGTGGCGCAGCACCGGCTCCTGAGGGTCGTAGCTAAAGGTGACCTGGCGGTACTCTACCCGCCCCGTCACCGGAGGCAGTTCAAGGGCGTTGGACAGTTCCCGCACCGCCGGTTGAATATCCAAAAGCTCCACAATGCGATCAACAGAGGCTTCCCCCTGCTTAAACTCGCCATAGTTGAGAATGAAATGGTTGACCGGGTCGATTAGCATCAGGGCAGCCACCACGTAGCTCCCAAAGGAAGCCCCGGTGAGGTTGCCCTGGTTAATTTGCAGGGTGCCCATTAGTAAAATCAACATTACCACCAGGGCGTAGATAAAGCCCACCACCGGGTACTGCACCGCCCTTAGCCAGGCAGCTCGATACCTGGCTTGACGATTTTTTCTGGCCTCCTGGGTAAACCGCTCGATCTCATACTCTTCAGCGGCAAAGGCGCGCACCAGACGAATGCCACTGAAGACTTCTGTCACTAAGGAAGATAAATCGGATACCAGGTTTTGGCTGCGGCGGGAAAACTGCAACATCTGGTTGCCAAACCAACCCGCCAGCACCGCCAGAATTGGCACTAAAACCAGGGCCGTCAGGGTGAGTTGCCAGTTCAGGTAAACCATGTATCCCAACACCACCACCAGTTGCAGCATCGAGGGAATAAAGTCGTGGAAGAGCTTTTCTACCACTTCTCCGATGCGATCGATGTCCTCTGTTAGTCGATAGGCTAAATCCCCGGTTTGGCTTCGCTCAAAATAGGCCAGACTGAGGCGATGGATATGGGTATACACTTTTTTACGCACCTCAAAGGCAACATTGAGGGCGGCCTTAGCCATCAGGGCATCTTGAATATACTGGCCCAGTTTCTGCAGGGCGAATCCCCCCATGGTCAGGGCGGTCAACTGGGCAACGGCTTGCACCTGCCCCGCTGCCACCAGGGCCAAAATTTTGCCTGACCATCGGGCCAAGATCGGCCAGTAGGCTACAAAGATTAAGGTGCCCACCATGGCCTGCAGGATAGTTTGCCACTCTTGCCGCACGTAGGGAGCTAGAATCCAATAGTTGGAGCGTTTAGACTGGCGATGGTGGGTCAAGAACTACAACCTTCTTCAGCAGGGGGCATTAACGTCGAAGTAGCGGGGCGGGGCAAAGGAGGTCCGGGCGATCGCCCTAGGTCCCCCGGTAGATGCGTACCGCCTGCTCCGGGCTTAATCGATTAACCCCAGGCCAGTAGGGCTGCAGCGGCTCAGAAAACTCAGGGTGAATGACCTCGGCAGGGTTTACCGAGAGCCCCCCGGGTTTAACTAAATGGCTGGCGTCGGGCTGGGGAGAAATTTTACTGTGGGGGGCGACAAAGTCGTTGACCTCCTCATCGTAGGCCAGCATTTGGGCGTTGGCGATGTTGTAGATCCAACCGTGAATGGAAAGCTGGCCGCTATGGAGACGGGAGTGAATAGAGGGATAGGTGCGTAGGTTGTCAATTTGGGTCAATACGTTTTGGGCCACCAGAACCTCTAGTTTGGCCTTTTTATCCAGGTGGCCATAGTGGTCTTCGACTAACTTGCGGGTTGCCTGGGTGTGCTGTAGCCAGTGGTAAACCAGGGGCATCTTAGTCTCTAGTTCCCCCAGTTGGAGCAACCCCTTCATAGCCCCGCACTGGCTATGGCCACAGATAATCACCTGATTGATGTTGAGGGCTTCGATGGCGTATTCAATGGTGGCCCCCTCTCCCCCATTGGTGGCCTCAAAGGGGGGAATAATATTGCCGGCATTGCGAATTACAAACAAATCGCCGATATCTGCCTGGGTAATAAGGGTGGGGTCAACCCGGGAATCAGAACAGCCAATAAATAGAACTCGGGGATGCTGACCCTGGGCGAGTTGATGGATAAGCTCCTGGTGGCTGGGAATGTAGTGTTCTTGAAACTCACGCAGGCCGCGTAGCAACTTTTCCATAGGACGGTGTTCCGGTAGGGTTAGCAGGCGGGTGGGCCCATCTACTATTACTGTTATCCCATATCTGAGCCTGAATCACTGCACGTATTTATGGATTCGCTGTAGCGGCGGGGACCGCCTAGGGGCCAGAAAAGATGGCTGCCTGCAGATCTTGGCGACTGAGGGAGTACTTAAACACCCGCTGCACATCCTGACCATCGGCCCCGGCGTTGATGTAGCGAACCACCAAGGAGTCGGTATCCAGGCTGATATCGGCCCGCCAGAGGGGGCGGCTAATGTGCCAGCAATGGGGAACCTCCTGGTCTTGCTCGCAGCCCTGGCGCTGGAGCCAGATTTCGATATCAGGGAGGGGGTGATTATAGAGTGGGGTATCGGGGGAGGGGAGAACCATGGAGGCAGCCTAGGGAGAGGGAGTGGACTGGGGCAGTAGGGCTTCAAGGGTCGGGTTGAGCGCCTCGGGGGTACCAGGGGGGGCAGTAATCAACGGATCGCCCCGGGTTAGCCCCACTGTCAACACCAGGGCCAGACAAGCCATAAAGGTGAGGCCAAGAATAAATAGAGCAAAGATTTCCCCCGGAGACAGGGGGCGATCGCTGGGGTCCAGGTAAAGGTTAGAGGGCTCCTTACGCACCGGCAGATGAGGGGTTTTAGCCAGAGACTCGAGAGGTTGCATCACCGAAATGCGAGAAAACCCGGCCTGCTGATCATAGCGCCAACGGCGATCGGGACTGCTCAAAATACCATAGGCTTCGTTCAGCCGCTGAAACCGATTGGTGGCCTCGACCGCTGGTAGGGCCGTGGTATCGGGGTGGTAAAGCTTACTCAGTTCCCGAAAGGCTTGACGAATTTGTTGAGGACTGGCGGTGGGTTTAACCCCCAGCACCTGGTAATGGCTTTGATCTCCAGAGGGGTGGTCAGACATTGAGGTCAGGGGTAGGGAAGGGGCTATTAGGCAGGGGTAGACTGGGGCTCAAGGCCTCGCAGCAGACGAATTTGGGCCAGGGAGAAAACCGCCGGAATCACCCGTCCGTAATTGGTGGCAATGGCTCGCCAGCCTAAATCTGCCAGAAACCAGGTCCACAGGACAGGCCCCAACCAGGCCAGGGCAGTGCGGGTGGCTCCGTAGCGAGCCAGGCCCAGGGCCATGTCTCGAGACGCTGCCCCCAGGGCCAGGCTACCTTCTTGTAGAAGGGCCTGGCCCAGGGTATTAACGGCGATCGCCGTACTCCCTTCCAGCCATAGCCGGAGCGGCGGTTGCCCCAGCTCAGGTAAGCTGGTGAGGGCCTGACAGGGGCGGTTGGAGCTCTGGTTGAGCTGCTGCTGCAGGCGATCGCGCTGGGCAGCAGGCAGGTGTTGCCAGGTCCGCTGCAACAGGTGTAAAAAAATTTCCGATTCTAAGTCGGCGGTAGACCAGCCACTGGTGTGGGCCAGTTTCAGATGGCGACAGACCTGCAGCAAAACTTGCCGGTAGGTAATTCCCTGGCTCTGGCCGTGGAGTACGGTCAGGCCGTCGGCGGCTAGAAAGCGAAAACGCTCTTCTAACAGGCTAATCCACTGGTGCCGGGCACCGCTCTGAACCCTGATCGGGTCGGGAGTGCAAAAATAGTCCAGGGGATTAAACTTGGGACGAAACAAAATCTCGGTCAGAGCCTGGAGTTCTTCCTCCGTTGCCAGTTCTAGGGCAGAGCGCAGCTCATCCACCAGTGGTCACCGTTTTGCTAAAACATTGCCCCCTATTTTGACATAATTATTCTTTGACAACATCCTTTAGCTAACCCAGGACAAAACCCATGTGGGATGTAGTGGTGATTGGTGCTGGCCTGAGTGGTTTAGCGGCAGCCCGCAGCCTCAACCAGAGCGGTTATGCAGTCCTGGTGCTAGATAAATCCAGGGGAGTAGGCGGCCGCCTGGCCAGCCGCCGGGTTAAGGACACCGTGCTAGACCACGGGTGTCCCCTACTGCAACCCCTGGGGCCCTATCAGAGTGATTTAATTGAGCAGGGAGTGGCGGCGGGGCTGCTCCACCCCTGGAGCCCGGCGGTCTACGATCTCAGGGCAAACCAGCTGCAGCGGCGGCCATCTCGCCACCCTTACTACACCGCCGAGGCTGGCCTCAACGCCCTGGCCAAGCTGCTGGCGACGGGGCTAGAGATCCAAAAACAGGCCCAGGTTAGCCAGATCACCCCCCTGGGCCAGGGTTGGCAACTAGAGTTGATAGCACCTGGTCTGGAACCCCTGACAACCCGCTGCCTGGTGATGGCTCTGCCAGCCCCCCAGATTAGTCCCCTGATCAGCCCGCTGCAGGCCAGCCTGGAAGGCATCAAAGACCTGCAGACCCAACTGCAGCAGGTCAGGTTTCGACCAATCATTACCGCCATCGCCGGCTACCCCCCCCACCCGCCAACCCCAGACCCGGGCCCGGGTTGGATGATTTGGAGCGAAGACCCGAACGACCTGGCCTGCATAATTCTCGATAGCAGTAAGCGACCCCAGCCGGCTGAACCCGTAGTTGTGATCCATAGCCAGGCCGATTTTGCCAGAGCCCACCTGGACCACAGCGATCTAAGCGGGGTCGGCACCCAACTATTGACCCAGGCTGGCCAGCTGGTAGCGGCCTGGATAGCCGCACCACAATGGCTACAGGTGCACCGCTGGCGTTATGGACAGGTTAGCCATCCCCTGGCAGCGGCGCTGTTAAAAACTGAGAAATTGCCCGCTCTGGTGGGGTGCGGTGACTGGTGCGGCGGCGACTGGGGCGAGCATACTGGGGTAGAAGCAGCGATCGCCTCGGGCCACCAAGCCGCCAGCTGGATCACCACGGTGCTGGGCTAGGCGAGCAAGTTTCAGCAGCCTATCTCTTAAGCAGCCGGATTACAAGGCAGCAGCGGAGTAATCACTACTCTCTTTGCTTTCGGCTCCTTCATCATCGCCACCGCGACTATTGCGCTTGAAGAAGCGCTGACTACCGGCGCGCTTTTTACGAAATTTGCGGGCGTAGGCCTGATTGCGCAGAGCCTTTTCTTTTTTGGGATTACGACGTTTGGCCATTCTATACCTCCAGACTTCCACATACCCTGAACCACAGCCAGAGGTTAACTCTAGCATATTGGGGCGGATAAGCCGAGCTATCTAATGCCCTACTCAGGCCTGCTGTAGCAACCACAGCCCGGTGTAGGTGAGGCCCGAGGCATCGGGGCGAACTAGCAAAAAGTGCAATCCCCGGCTATTGAGTTTACGCTGTTCAAAGAGCTGACCCCCGGCCCCTACGGTTGTGTCCCTAAAGGTGGTGATAATCCAGCGGTCGTGCAAGCCAGCCTCCAAAATTAGGCCGTCTGGATCGCCGGCCTGGTAGCGCAGCCAGGCCGGGGCAACCCCCTCTAACCAGCGGCCCAGGGCCAGGGCCTGGGGGCCAGCATCAATCACGACTCCGGCAATGGCAGTGGTATCGGCTAAACCCATGGCCCTCGGTAATCGCTCTAGGGGCAAGCACCCCAAGGGCATGGGCTGGTAGGGAAAGGTTTGTTCCAGGAGGGCGGCCGGCAGGCTGGTAAAGCCCCACTGCTGACCCCATAGATGGTCTGGCAAGGGTAATGGCGGCGGTGGTTCTAACTGGAGGGGGTCATAAGCTACGCCGGTAGCATTAGCCAGGGAGGGATACCAGCGGGCTCGATTTTGCAACCAGCGGTGCAGGGTAGGGGTGTGACGTCTCGCCTCCACCTCAATTCCCAGGGCCTGGGCACTGGTGCGCAACAGAGGAAGGGCCTGGGGGCGAAATACTTGCAGGCGATCGGGAAGGGCTCCAGCGTGATCGCTGGCCCGCTGCAAATGCTCCCGAATCCAGCCCTGGTGGACCTGGGCTTGAGGGGTTTGGGCGCTGTAACTAAACTTGAAGTCAGCGGTGCAGAATAACAACTCCCACAGCGCACTACCGTTGGCATCACTCAGGGGGGGGCGATGTAAGTCAGCTTGCCAGGGCATAATCAATAGGAGGGTAATGGATTTTAGTACAGGATGGAGGTAAGAATCGGATTACCTGGCCTTTGCCAGCTTCTCCTGGATCCGACAATTGTAGTTATGGATGAACAGCCAGATGGCCCCATTGGGGTTACCTGGCTTCTTGGAAAACGACAGGGTCTTCCTGACCGGTCGCTCCACCCCCTGCCTCAGGGTGTTGTTAAGCCGCTGTCTTTGCTCACAGCCCCATGCCGCTTACTCGCACTTACCGTAACATAAGCTTCCCAACAGTCGGTGTAAACCTTGGCGCATTGTCGGTAGACCGGTGGAA
>JAGWXD010000015.1 GCA_018970085.1 Cyanobacteria bacterium REEB459 | reverse complement strand
ACACCAGTCACTGAACTATAGGCCGCCAGCCAGTGTCTACTTCAGTAAACAGGAGGATAGTGATGTAACAAAAGAGACGTGGAGGAAGAAAGTGAACTAAACGGCGACTCTACCTTAAATCCTTACCCTAACTGTTTAGACAACGGGGTACACTTCAAAAAACAACGGTGGGGCTAGTTGGAAGAGGAGATAGAAAAGGGAATCGGTTTTCACGTCAGCCCAGGATAGCAAGATAATTCAAATGTACCAT
Source organism: Cyanobacteria bacterium REEB459 (assembly GCA_018970085.1). Taxonomy (GTDB): domain Bacteria; phylum Cyanobacteriota; class Cyanobacteriia; order Phormidesmidales; family Phormidesmidaceae; genus Nodosilinea. The sequence goes on along the minus strand of JAGWXD010000015.1, from coordinate 66,347 downwards.
TAGCATGGATTTCGAAAATACAGGCCACCGATCACTCTCTTCCCTGCCCCTTGCCCACTAAGGATGGCAGGGTAATTAGTCGCCTCGACTTTCCCTGACGTTGCTAAACCCGTAGTGATCCCAGCCGTCAACCTCGTTTTACCATAGGAAAATATCCCCTTCCCTAGGGCTCCATGGCTCTCCCTCCCCTCTGCCATATGCTAATTGGCCCGCCGGGCAGTGGCAAAACCACCCTGGCCCATCGCCTGCAAGAGTTGATTCCCCAGAGTTGCCTGGTATCCACCGACCAGATTCGCCAACATCTCTACGGCGACCCCGCCCTTCAGGGCCCATGGCCTGATATCGAGGCGGTGGTGCAAGAGCAGATCCGTCAGGCCATCCACCAGGGATGCCAGGTCATCTACGACGCCACCAACGCCCAACCGGCCTGGCGCCTGGACCTTCTGCAACGCCTGGCCCCGCCGCCGGTGGTCTGGGTGGGGTGGCATCTCACCACTCTCCTGGCCACCTGCCTGGAGCAGAACCAGCAGCGCCCCCGGGCCGTCGCCACCGCCGTAATTGAGATCCTGTACCAAGCTCTGCAGGTAGCCCCGCCCCAGGTGACGGAGGGGTTTATGGCTCTCTATGCCCTTGACCCCCGCCAAGAGCTAGACACCCTGGCGGAGCGGTTGCACCACCTGACCCTCCAGCTGAGGGCGATCGCACCCGCCGGCCAACCACCGGAGCCAGGAAAAGCAGCCCCAGTAGCACTAAATGACACCCGACAATGAAATGTTTCAAGAAGTTTATTAATGCACACCAAGGTTAATTTTCATTCATAATCTTAGGTTATGAATGTATACAGATCTTCCAAAATTAAACTTATCCATTCGCTGGTAGTATGCTAAAGCATAGGGTAATGAAAAATACCTAGAGCGTTTGCAGAGCAGCCATTTCGAGGGTTGTTCTGGCCTTGTTTAGCCTCATTTCGTGAGCATCTGGTAGTGCTTTTGCTCAACAAGATTTCCTTATTCCGAGGGATATTTTGTTGTGGTCAGTTCTCTAGAAAATCACTCGAGAGATGTTTTAGATTCACAGGAAGGGAGATATGTCTTACTCTCAGACAACGACTCAGTCAAAATCTGGATATAGCGCCGGGGTTAAGGATTACAAGTTAACCTATTACACTCCGGACTACACTCCTAAAGATACGGATATTTTGGCGGCATTCCGCATGACCCCCCAGCCTGGCGTTCCTCCCGAAGAGTGCGCGGCGGCGGTGGCGGCAGAATCCTCTACCGGTACCTGGACGACGGTGTGGACTGACCTGTTAACCGATATGGATCGGTACAAAGGTCGTTGCTACGACATCGAGCCGGTACCGGGTGAAGATAATCAGTATATTTGCTACGTAGCATACCCCCTCGATCTGTTTGAGGAAGGGTCGGTCACCAACCTGCTCACCTCCCTGGTGGGTAACGTGTTTGGATTTAAGGCCCTGCGGGCCCTACGGTTAGAAGACCTGCGGATTCCCGTGGCCTACTTGAAAACCTTCCAGGGGCCTCCCCACGGTATTCAGGTAGAGCGCGATCGCCTCAACAAGTATGGCCGCCCCCTGCTGGGTTGCACCATCAAGCCCAAACTGGGGCTGTCGGCTAAAAACTATGGCCGGGCGGTTTACGAAGCCCTGCGGGGGGGGCTCGACTTCACCAAGGATGACGAAAATATCAACTCCCAGCCCTTCCAGCGCTGGCGAGATCGCTTCCTGTTTGTGGCCGACGCCATCCACAAGGCTCAAGCGGAAACCGGTGAAATCAAGGGACACTACCTGAATGTCACCGCCTCCACCTGCGAAGAAATGCTGAAGCGGGCTGAGTACGCCAAGGAACTCAACATGCCCATCATCATGCATGACTTCCTCACCGCTGGCTTCACCGCCAACACCACCCTGTCCCACTGGTGTCGTGATAATGGGGTGCTGCTGCACATTCACCGCGCTATGCACGCGGTCATTGACCGGCAAAAGAACCACGGTATCCACTTCCGCGTCCTGGCCAAGTGTCTGCGTATGTCGGGTGGCGACCACATCCACACCGGTACGGTGGTGGGTAAGCTAGAGGGAGATCGGGCCGGTACCCTGGGCTTTGTTGACCTGCTGCGGGAAAACTACGTCGAACAAGACAAGTCTCGTGGTGTTTACTTCACCCAAGACTGGGCCGCTATGGGCGGTGTTATGGCCGTTGCCTCCGGTGGTATCCACGTTTGGCACATGCCCGCCCTGGTGGAAATCTTTGGCGATGACTCTGTGCTGCAGTTCGGTGGCGGTACCCTCGGCCACCCCTGGGGTAACGCTCCTGGTGCGGCCGCTAACCGGGTCGCCCTAGAAGCCTGCGTCCAGGCCCGTAACGAAGGCCGTAACCTGACCAGAGAAGGGGGCGACATCATTCGGGAAGCCTGCAAATGGTCTCCCGAACTGGCGGCAGCCTGCGAACTGTGGAAGGAAATCAAGTTCGAATTCGACACCGTCGACACCCTCTAGGGTGGCCAGGAGTCGCTCTCCTGTTTTCCATGGCTGGGCATCGGTCGGTAGTTGCCGCTCCTGGCGATCGCCAGAATGACGGCCTAGGTTAGGGAAGTCTACCCAGGCTTCCGGCTTAAATCAGGCTACCAACCGACCCGGTGGGTTCAGGTCAGCCCTTGGAACATACCCATGGACTTTAAGCAAGCAGCTAAAGACACCGCCAGGGTGATCACTAGCTACCTGACCTTTCAGGCTGTCAAAACAGTCCTGGGTCAGCTTAAGGAGACCAATCCCGCTGAGGCCTACTGGCTTAACAGCTTTTCCACCCAGGCAGCGTTGCAAGATGGCGAGACCTATCTAAAGACTCTGCTGCAGGAACGGGCTGATCTAGCCATGCGAATTATGACGGTGAGGCAACATATTGCTGAGGATATCTGTGAATTTTTGCCAGAAATGGTAGTCACCGGTATTCAACAGGCCAATACAGACCATCGCCGCCAGCACCTAGAGCGCCTTACCCGCCTGGGGGGAGGAGAACCCAGCCTAGATGGCGAACCTGAGCAACCTCAGGATTCCCCGGCCGCCTTCCCCCCCGATGCCCCTGACTGATAGCGCTGTACCGTCGATACCCATCGACCTCCCATCCTTTATCTAAGCGAGGAACCATGAAAACTCTGCCTAAAGAGCGTCGGTTTGAGACCCTGTCTTACCTGCCGGCCTTAACCGATGCCCAGATTGAACGGCAAATTGCCTACATTTTAAAAATGGGCTTTATTCCCGCCGTGGAGTTCAACGAAAACTCCGATCCTGAGGTCTACTACTGGACCATGTGGAAACTGCCTCTGTTCAACGCCAGTTCCACCCAGGAAGTCTTGAGTGAAGTGCAGGCTTGCCGTTCGGAATACTCCAACTGCTATATCCGGGTGGTGGGCTTTGACAACGTCAAACAATGTCAGGTCTTGAGTTTCATTGTGCACAAGCCCGGCGCCAGTAGCACCAGCACCTATCGATATTAATTCTGGCGATAGCCATCGGTAGTAGCCCTAACCGGGGCCAGAAAGAAACCTTTCTGGCCCCGGTTGTTTTTTTAATCTGACTTTAATTAGAGCCGGCAGATTGACGGTCAACCTTTGCAGACATGTCCAGAGGTCTTAGGCTGGCCATTACCTGGTCTTAAGCCGGGCTTTAAAGAACCCCTCAATACTGAAAATAAGGGTGGAACCTTGAGCGGATCAGTCCCTCTTTCAATCATTACCCCCCTAATGTTTCTATTTGAATAAGGATTCAACCTACAGATGAGCCTAAGCCGCAGACAAGTCCTGGTCTTCTTTGGGGCCACCGCTGGTACGGTCGCCCTCGGCTCCTTACCCGGCCAATCAGGCAGTCCCCTGGGTTTGGATGCCGCCAGCGCTGCCACCAGTCCCCAGTTGGCTTTTAACCCAGTGAAGTTGCCCATGCCCTTGAGTTCAGCGGGTATTGGCCTGGATCGCCAAGCCGCTGAATATGCCACCTTTAAACTGGTTGATGACCTGGTACTGCCCCAGGGCTACACCTACAACGTTATTGCCGCCTGGGGAGACCCGGTGGGTGACTCTCGTTTCGGCTATAACAACGACTACCTCTCCTACGTGGAAACTGCTCCGGGTCAGGGTTACCTGGGGGTTAACTTTGAATACGTTAGCGCCTCGACCTGGATGGCTACCTACAGCGAGGTGCTCGGCAAAACCCTGCCCTTTGACGCGGTTAAGGCGGCGGTAAAGGCAGCGGGGGATGACGGCATTGATGTCTATAGTTTGCCTAACGGTGATCCCCTTAAGGGTCAAATTCAGGCGATCGCCGAAGAAGCCCTGGTTGACATGGGTATTGGGGTGATTTCGGTACGTAAAACCGCCAATGGTAGCTGGGAGCGTATTCAGGGCCGCACCGATCGCCGTATTACGGGTATTTCTGGCCTCAAGGATGGCCGCTATCTGAAATCCACCGGGCCGGCGACGGCGGTGTTCCGCAAGACCAGCGGGGCGGGCTATACCGATAAACTGGGCGATCGCATCATAGGCACCTTCAGCAACTGCTCCGGCGGCACCACCCCCTGGGGCACCATGTTGAGCGCCGAAGAGAACTACCAGTCCTTTGTTCCAGAAGGGGTCCATAGCGATGGCACCTCCCTCAGTCCGACCAAAAAACCCTTTAAGCTAGAACCCGATGACACAGCCGGGCTAGGGAGTGCTCTGGGCCTAGCCGGTAATAAATACGGTTGGGTGGTAGAGGTAGACCCCGCTAATCTCAAGGACTACGGCACCAAGCACACCTGGCTGGGGCGGTTTCGCCATGAGGCGGTGGCGATTCGAGCGGTGGCCAATCAAAAGCTGGCTATGTATTCGGGTTGCGATCGCCGGGGGGGGCACCTGTACAAGTTTGTCAGCACCGCTACGGTTAAAAATCCCAAGGACAAGGCCAACTCCCGCTTACTAGAAGATGGCATGCTCTACGCCGCCAAGTTTAACCCCGACGGTACCGGTCGCTGGATTCCCCTAAAGGCCGATACCCCGGTCAATCCCGACCTACCCAGCCAGGTGGTTGGCGGCATGGTGACCCTACCCAAGCGCCCCGATGGCGGCGTCCTCAAGATTGATAGCGACGAGAAAATCGCCGCCTTCAAGGCCCAATTTAAGACCCTGGGCGATCTGTACACCGGTAACGCCATGGAGCAACAGGGGGCAATTCTAATTGATGCCCACTTTGCCGCCAATGCAGCGGGAGCTACCCATACCGCCCGTCCAGAGGATACCGATATCGCCGCCGATGGCACCCTGTTTATTACCTTTACCTCCGGCAGTTCCAGCAGTAGCGACGGTGGCCCCAACAAGGCTGTCTTCAAAGGCCCCAGGGGAGAAACCGCCTATGAGTACGGCTGGATTGTGAAGCTGATGGAAGACGGCAAAAACGCCGGAGCCATGAGCTTCCGTTGGGATGTTCTCCACGCCGGTGGCGAACCGGCTGAAGGCGGTCTGGGTTTTGCTAACCCCGACAACCTGGAGGTCGACGCCAGTGGCAACTTGTGGATGGTAAACGACATGTCTTCAGACAAGCTCAACAAGGCCATTCCCAGTCGCGTTGACAAAGAAGGTAAGCCGGTTAGCCAGTCTAACCTGCGGGGCTTGTTTGGTAACAATGCCATCTGGTATATGCCGCTGCGGGGCAGACACGCAGGCAAGACCTTTGCCTTTGGCTACGGCCCCATGGAGGCAGAAATGACCGGTCCCTTCATGACCCAGGATATGGAGACCCTGTTTATCTCGGCCCAGCACCCTGGGGAAGTGAATGGCGTGCGTAAGAATATGGCTACCGAAACTCGCACCTTTGCGATGAAAACCACCGACGGTGCTCAGTTTATTCAAGAACGCCAGGTACCGGTCGGCTCTAATTGGCCTGCTAAGACCGCCAATGCGGCCCCCCGCCCAGCGGTGGTGGCAATTCGGCGGCTAGATGGTAAGCCCCTAGCCTAGTCGCTCCCCGGCCTCAAAAGCCCTGGAGTTGGCCGCGATAGGCGGTCGGCTCCAGGGTTGGGGGCAGGATTAGAGTTCCAGCCCTTTTTTGCTCTGCTTTAATTGCTTGTATAGCCCCCTAATCTGTTGATAGGCGTCTTCAGAGGAGAGCTTGCCACCGGTTTGCAACCCCGAGATGTAACTAACCCGGTGGGCAAACTCTTGCAGGTTGGCGTTGAAGGTCAGTCTTTGAGGAGAAAACTGGCCGTAGTAACGGCTACGCGGACAGAGAAAAGCATCGAGATCGGAGTAGTCTGGAGATGAAGGGGAGTTAGTCACGACAGTCTTCTTAACCTGTTTTTAATCTTATTATAGGTTTCCCTTAATTATAGTCAAGGCCTACCGCCAATAGCTGTAGACAGGTTGGAGGGCGGCGGAGCCAGTCACCCTGGTGATGGCCATTGCCTATCCCACCGCTGCCATGGGCTGCCGGACCGGGGGCAGATCATGGTCTACAATCCAGTTCTGCAAGTCCCTGAGGCTGCGATCGCGATAGCCGCCATAGCGCTGTCGCTTGTTGCGAATTTTTTCTTCCAAGGGCGGAAAAATCCCAAAGTTAGGGGGCATGGGTTGAAAATGTTTTGCCTCCGAAGCGCTAATGAAGTGCATCAGGGCACCCATCATGGTGGTGGGAGGCAGGCTCAGGGGCGGTTGCCCCAGGGCCAAACGGGCGGCATTGGTGCCCGCTAGCCAGCCACCGGCCACCGCCGCCCCATAGCCCTCGGTACCCACCAACTGCCCGGCAGCCAGCAGATGCGGGCGGGTTTTGAACTGTAGGGTTGCTGCCAAAAGTTGGGGAGAGTTGAGAAAGGTGTTGCGGTGCATCACCCCCATGCGCACAAACTCTGCCTTTTCTAGGCCCGGAATCAGGCGAAATACCCGCTGCTGTTCACCCCAGCGGAGATTGGTTTGAAACCCCACCATGTTCCACAGCTGGCCGTGGCGGTCTTCCTGGCGCAGCTGTACCACCGCATAGGGGCGGTGGCAGCGGTTGGCAGGGTCTTGAAAATCCCCCAGGCGACTATCAAACAGCCCCACTGGTTTGAGGGGGCCGTAGCGCATGGTGTCTTCTCCCCGTCGAGCCATTTCCTCGATCGGCAGACAGGCTTCGAAAAATTTAGCGGTTTCCCGTTCAAACTCTTTTAATTCGGCCTGCTCAGCCTGACAAAGGGCCGCACGAAACTGTTGGTACTGTTGCCGATCCATGGGGCAATTTAAATAGGCGGCCTCACCGCGATCGTAGCGGGATGCCATAAAGGCCACTGATCGATCAATGCTGTCTCCCACCACGATCGGACTGGCGGCATCAAAGAAGCTCATGTAGGCTTCGCCAGTAAAGTGCTGCAACTGGGCAGCCAGAGCGGGGCTTGTGAGGGGGCCGGTAGTTAGCACCACCAGACCAGCGCAGGGGATCTGGGTGACCTCCTGGCGGCGTAACTGAATCAGCGGATGGCGCTCCAGGGTGAGGGTCAGGTCCCGGCTAAACAGGGCCCGGTCCACTGCCAGGGCGGCTCCCGCCGGCACCTGATGCTGGTCGGCCTTGGCAATCACCACTGACCCCAGGCGTCGCAGCTCTTCTTGCAGTAGCCCCGAGGCCCGATCGCTGGCCTGGGCGCCAAAGGAATTGCTACACACCAACTCCGCCAGTTCTTCGCTATGGTGGGCCGGAGATGGGGTGAGGGGGCGCATTTCCCAGAGAATCACAGGTAGACCCGCCTGGGCGATCTGCCAGGCGGCTTCAGTACCAGCCAGGCCGCCGCCAATCACCTGAATCGGTTCGCTTAAGGTTACCATCAGTGATTACAACACCTTAGCCTTGAGCAACGCCCCCGGCAGGGTAATCAACTTCTGCCAGGAGGGGACGTAGGCGCGGCGATTAAACACATCGTAGTGATTACGTTCAATCACGTCGAGAATTTGTTTGTAAAGGTCGCTGGCGGCCCACACCGGCCAGCGGGCGTCAGGACTAAGGAGGCTAATGCCGGCCTCGGCAGCGCGGTAAAACTCTCGGGCCCGCTCAATTTCAAAGGCCATCAGGCGACACCAGCGATCGTCGATCACCCCGGCCATTAAATCCGCCTCACTATAATTAAAGCGGTTCAGATCCTCTAGGGGCAGGTAAATTCTGCCGCGGCGGGCATCTTCTCCCACATCTCGAAGAATATTGGTGAGCTGGTTGGCAATACCGAGGGCGATCGCTTCCCGGGTAGGGTCAAGGGTATGGTGCTTACACCAGGGTGCGGTTCTTAACTGGGGGTCAACGCCCATAACGGTGGTTGACATCAGCCCCACCGTGCCCGCCACCCGATAACAATAGAGTTCCAGCTCGGTAAAGGTATCGTAGCGAGAGCGGCGCAAATCCATTCTCTGCCCTGCGATCATGTCCCTGAAGGGCTGAATATCCAGGGGGAAATGCTCCAGGGTATCTACCAGGGCCACGTCTTCGTCATCTACCGGGCAACCAGAGAAGAGGGATTCTAGCCGGGCTTCCCAGCGGTCCAGGGTGGCCTCGCTGGTAAACTGGGCCTGGGGTCCATCGACCAATTCGTCGGTTCGCCGGCACCACAGATAAATCGCCCAAATCGCCCGCCGCTTAGCCGGAGCCATCAGCAGGGTGCCCATATAAAAGGTTTTGGAATACTTAGCCGTTACCTGACGACATAATTCATAGGCCTCCTCAATCGAGGAGAGAGTTTGGCCGGGGGCAGCATCAGTCAATTGCAGCATTAATATTCCAAACCTAAATAAGGTAAACCTTAAGCTGACTAGAGGTGTATTTACCTAAACTAGACTCTCACAACTGCACCCGATTTCGACAAAACTGCCTGAACCGATAGAATAAAAGCACAGTTATGGCATTACATTATATGTTACAGACTGTAACACTGACCTTGGAGATTTTAATAGCCTCTGCTGTTATAAACCTATGGCCCTAGGTTTCCCTAGCCATTTTATTGGGTTTTAGCCCGCCTATCCCACCGCAGTCAGCCTTTCAGTTTCGGCTAGGCTGCTCTGCTATCGGCCCCAGCTGAGGCCCGGCTGCCGGTGGCCCTAGTTATATTCACCCTTATCACCAAGAGCCTTACCTATGCCTGAAACCAACTTTGATTTTTTAGTTAAGTCCGACCCCTTACTGGCTAAGATTTTGCAGCAGGAGTTGCAACGCCAGCGCGATCATTTGGAATTAATTGCTAGCGAAAACTTCACATCAGCGGCAGTGATGGCGGCCCAGGGGTCGGTTCTGACCAATAAGTATGCTGAGGGCCTGCCCTACAAGCGCTACTACGGTGGGTGCAGCTTTGTAGATGAAGCCGAACAATTAGCCATTGATCGGGCTAAGCAACTATTTGGGGCGGCCCATGCCAACGTCCAACCCCACTCTGGAGCCCAGGCTAACTTCGCTGTTTTTCTAGCCCTGCTCCAACCCGGAGATACCATCATGGGCATGGATCTATCCCATGGCGGGCACCTCACCCACGGCTCCCCGGTCAATGTTTCTGGTAAGTGGTTTAAGGTTTGCCAGTACGGGGTCAACCGGGAGACAGAGCAGCTTGACTTCGATCAAATTCGCGCCCTGGCCCTTGAACATCGTCCCAAGCTGATTATTTGTGGCTATTCAGCCTATCCTCGCCAGATTGACTTCAGCCGCTTTAGGGCGATCGCCGATGAAGTAGGCGCCTACTTGATGGCAGATATTGCTCACATTGCCGGACTGGTGGCCGCCGGTTTACACCCCAACCCCTTGCCCTTTTGTGACGTCGTGACCACCACCACCCACAAAACCCTGCGGGGCCCCCGGGGAGGACTGATTTTGACCCGTGATAGCGAGCTGGGTAAACAATTTGACAAGGCGGTGTTTCCGGGCACCCAGGGGGGCCCCCTAGAACATGTCATTGCCGCTAAGGCCGTGGCCTTTGGAGAGGCTTTGCGCCCCGAGTTTCGTACCTATTCGGCCCAGGTGATTGAAAACGCCCAGGCTCTAGCTAGGCAGCTGCAAAATCGGGGCTTTAAGATTGTCTCCAATGGCACCGATAACCATCTGGTGCTGGTGGACCTGCGCTCCATTGGCATGACCGGTAAACAGGCTGACCAACTGGTCAGCACCGTTAATATCACCGCCAATAAGAATACCGTGCCCTACGACCCTGAATCTCCCTTTGTCACCAGCGGGCTGCGCCTGGGCTCCCCGGCTATGACCAGCCGGGGTATGGGGAGCCAGGAATTTACCCTGATTGCCGATATCATCGCCAATCGCCTCCTCAATCCCCTGGATTCAGCCATGGAAAAGCAGTGCTTGAAGAGAGTTGCCTCGCTGTGCGAAGGCTTTCCCCTCTATGCCCACCTCACCGAATTAGTGCCTGCCCTGGCCTAGCCCTGCTGGTCGAGCTAGGCGGCGGCGGGTTGGGGTGAATAGCCAGAATTTAGGCTTTAGGGCGGTATCATCTGTCATAATCTGCATGGGGTTTGACTGCCCTTGGGGGCAGCTCAGCAGCGCCGGTTTTGCCTGACCTCACCGGTTCCAGCCTAGCTATCGGGCTACCTGACAGCAGGCTAAGTCGTCATATCAGGGTCTCTCCAGCTAGGAGTTCAGATGCCATTTCATCTGCATCATTTTTTTGCATTCCTCATCTCTGCCGGGGTCGTCCTTGTAACCACGCCGATTGTGCGGCGGCTAGGTCTGCAAAGCGGCCAGGTGGATATGCCAGGGGGCCGCAAAGTGCACCAAAAGCCTATGGTTCGCCTGGGGGGAGTGTCGATTTTTCTGGGTACCCTGATCGCCCTACTGGTGGTTTGGTTTAGTGGGGGCTTTCTTGATAGCGGCGGGCACCATCTGGCGCCACCTGAGGAGTACCAAATTTGGGGGGTCACCATTGGTGGGCTAGCCTTTTTCCTGATTGGCCTCACTGATGATTTATTTGGTCTTTCGCCCCTCACCCGATTAGTGATGCAGTCGGTGGTGTCAGCCCTGGCCTGGCAGGTCGGGGTCAGCATTACCTTTCTGACTATTCCCTTCTACGGGCTGGTTTCCCTGCCAGCGGTTATTAGTCTGCCCATTACGGTGATCTGGCTGGTGGGCATGGCTAATGCTATCAACTGGATTGATGGCCTAGACGGCCTGGCTGCTGGGGTCTCAGGAATTGCCGCTGCCGTTATGCTAGTGGTCTGCTTGTTTATGAACCAACCGGCGGCTGCCTTAATTGCAGCGGCTCTGGCTGGAGGAGCCCTGGGTTTTCTGCGTTATAACTTTAATCCGGCAAAAATTTTTATGGGAGATGGGGGTGCTTACTTTATGGGCTTCACCCTGGCTGGAGTTGGGGTGATTGGATTAGTTAAGATTGTCACCACCGCTGCTGTCCTCCTGCCTTACCTGATTCTGGCGGTCCCTATCTTAGATATGTCGGCGGTGATTGTAGACCGAATTCGCTCCGGCAAGTCTCCCTTTGTGGCAGATAAACGCCATCTTCATCACCGGCTGTTAAAGGCTGGTTTATCCCATCGGGTAACGGTGGTGTTTATCTACATTTTGACCCTTTGGGTGGGCAGCTTGGCCCTGGCTTTCTCGGGTATTCCCAGCGGCCTGGCCTATGCCCTGGGGGCAACGGCCCTACTCAGTTATGTTGGCTGGCGGCTGCGGCAGCAAACTCGCTAGGCTGGAGCCGGGCTTAACCAGTGCCGTAGGGGTAAGGGTATTGCTGACGAAAATCCCTGGCCCAAAAGATATGGATGGTTTCGGTGACCTGACCGGCCCGATACAGGGGAATGGTGGTCAGGGGTTGAATATCTCTAAATAGGGGCCGGTAGGGATCGAGCCCCCCGGGTTGGCTGGCAAAGCGTTCCAGGGTCATAAATAGGGCATCTTGACCCAGCCATTGGGATTGGTTAAACCAGAAGGCAAATCCCCGCGGGTCCTGGCTGAAGGCGGTGACTGGCATTGCCGCCAGGGGGTGGAGAGCCATCGCCAGGTATCCCCCCAGATAGTACTGGTTGGTGAAGACAAAGCCAATCTCTGGCAAGACCCTTTGCAGGGCAGGGTGGTGCTGCAGCGATCGCCTCAATTGGAGAATATCCAGTAATTCTGTAGAACCGTCCTGTTTTACAGGCATTAATCCCGCCCAGGGAACATAGGAGTTGGGCTTTTGGAATAACCCTTGATTGATGTGGAGCAGGGCCAGCAGAGACAGTAGGGCCAGGAATCCCCCCGAACCCCACAGCCACCGCCGCACCCATTGGGGCCGCTGCTGTTGCCAAGCTACGGCTTGGGCTGCCAGTAAAATGGTTGCCCCCCAATAGCCCGGTGCTGGCCAGGCAGGAAAGACCTGTTGTTTACCTCCCAGAACGGTAAACAACAGCATAATCGGCAAAGATAGCCAAAGTAACAGGGCTAGGGGATAGGATTGCTGGCTACCCTGGGAACGGCAAGTAGCCGCCAGCAGCCTTCCCGTCTTATCCATCACCACCCACCAGAGGGGTAGGCCAAAGAGGGGAAACAGGTAGGCATTGGAGACTAACCAGTAGACCAGCATTTGCAGCAGGTTGAAATGACTGCTACTGCTATCTCTATCGAACCGCATACCTAACTGAAACCGAAAGGAAATCCAGTCATGCTGACTGTTCCAGTACCACAGGGGAAAGAGACTGAGAATAAATACAGCCAGGGCCGCTAAAACCCAGGGAGATAGCAGAGCCCGGCGATAGGGCCGACAACTTAGACAAAACCCCACCAGGCTGAGCCCCAAAATAAAGCCATGGTATTTACTCAGACAGGCCAAGCCCACCACCAATCCCAGCAGGGCAATACGCCAGGAAGGGGTGTAGGGTTGCCAATCTGTGGCTGTGCCAGAGCGGGGAAAAAACTCCTGCAGGGCCACTAATAATGTGGCGCTCCAGAACAGAATCAACCCATTGTCAGGGGAGGTTAAAATGCCAAAGCCGATGGTAAACAGGGGAATCAGACTGGCCAGGGCCAGGGTCATCTGACCGACAGCCAGAGAATACAGGTGGCAGGCTGACCGATAGAGCAGCAGCAGACTAAGGCAGTAGAGGCCCAGAGCTCCCAGGCGAATAGTTAGGGGAGAAATGATCCCCGTTAGCCACCACCCCACCCCGGTGACCAGGGCGACCATGGCGGGATGATCAAAGTAGCTCCAGTGTAGGTAACGACTATAGAGATAGTAGTAGGCTTCATCAAAGCCGACGGGTAGCCAGATTGCTACAATAGTGCGGTAAACCAGGCCACCTACCAGTATGGCCAGGACCGTAGGACTCCAGAACGATTTATCGGCTAGCCATCGGATCATAGAACGCCAGGATTTAACCTTCCCAGTCTATCAACTTAACTGGTAAGCCATCTGATTTAATAACTGTGATTGTTGCCAGGGATTAGGAAGCCGACTATGACGATGGGCGCTGAAATAATTTGCGTAGGCACTGAACTGCTATTGGGGGATATTCTCAATAGCAACGCCCAGTTTCTAGCCAGAGAACTGGCTAATCTGGGTATTTCTCACTTTTACCAAACGGTAGTGGGGGATAACCCCAGCCGCATTAAGGAGGTAGTGGCTCTGGCCTGCGAGCGATCGCAGTTACTTCTATTTACCGGCGGACTAGGTCCTACCCCTGACGATCTGACGCTGGAAACCCTGGCGGATTTCTTTGCTGTGCCCCTGGTGGAGCACCCAGAGATTCTGGCAGACATTAGGGCTAAATTCAGCCAACGGGGACGAGAAATGCCCCCCAGCAATCGCAAACAGGCACGTTTACCCGCAACAGCCGAGGTTCTACCCAATCCCCTGGGCACCGCTCCCGGCGTCATCTGGCAGCCCCGTCCCAGCCTGACGCTGATGACCTTTCCAGGTGTGCCCCGAGAAATGCAGGAAATGTGGCGCTGTACCGCTGTTCCCTACCTGCGGGAGCAGGGCTGGGTACAGCAAACCTTCGTCAGTCGAATGTTGCGTTGCTGGGGCATCAGTGAATCGGCCATGGCAGAGAAAGTCCAAACCTACTTAGCCCTGAGTAATCCTACCGTCGCTCCCTACGCCAGCCATGGTGAAGCCAAACTACGCATTACCGCCCGGGCAAATTGCCGGGATGCCGCTCTGGATTTGATTACACCAGTAGAGCAGGAGATTAAAGCCCTGTTGGGTTTGGACTGCTACGGCATCGATGGGGACAACCTGGCTACCGTAGTCGGCAACCTGCTGCGCCAGCGGGGTGAGACCCTGGCGGTGGCTGAATCCTGTACTGGGGGGGGGATCGGCCAGCTGATCACCACTGTGGCGGGTAGTTCGGCCTACTTTCGAGGCGGAGTGATTGCTTACGACAACCGGGTTAAGACCGGCGTGTTGCAGGTAGATGCTGCCCTGCTAGAGCGGGTTGGGGCCGTTAGTGAGGCCGTGGCCAGCCAGATGGCGATCGCCGTGCAGACTATTTTACAAACCGACTGGGCCCTGAGCGTCACCGGCATTGCCGGGCCCGAGGGGGGAACAGCGACCAAACCCGTGGGTCTGGTCTACATCGGTCTGGCCACTCCTGATCGCCAGGCGATCTGCTTTCGCCATGAGTTTTCGGCCTTTCGGGGGCGGGACTGGGTGCGCCATCTGAGTGCCCACACCGCCCTGGATATTCTGCGCCGTCACCTCCAGGCAGACTGATTAACTGCCGCCCAGGGGGTACATTTTAGAATGTTTATCTACCGACTCAGGTTTGGTTATGATAAGATTATGTAAAGGTTTTAGGGACTAGCCTGATCTATCTTACTAAGATCAATTAAAGGTGGGGTCCCCTTCTTTCAGGAGTTAGTACCTAATGGATTACATCGATAAGGCTCTCGATAAGTTGCGTGAGTGGCTGGATCGTATCATCGATGCTCTTTTTGGTTCAGAGCCACAGCAGGAGCCAGATCTAATCCCGATTCCGGTGGAAGAGAATCGTCGTTGACCCATTTGGTTACCTTGATGATAGCCGGGACAAGGGGTTGCTTTGCCGCTGTCACCGGTTTAACCAGCCTTGATCAAAGGCTAGTTCTGTCTTCGTTTTAGGAGCTATGTCCAGGAGCTGAAGAGGTGTTCAGGCTTCAAGTTATCCACGGCCCTAATCTTAATCTTCTGGGGTTACGGGAACCTCACCTATACGGTACCCAGACCCTAGCTGATATTAATGCTGCATTGCTGCACACCGCTACTGCCCTGGGGGTGAGCGTTGATTTTTTTCAATCCAATAGCGAAGGGGCCCTGGTGGACTGTATTCAGTCCACCCTAAATCAAAAACACGGTATTTTGATTAATCCCGGTGCCTATACCCATACCAGTGTGGCCCTGGCCGATGCGATCGCCGCCGTGGCCTTACCCGTAGTAGAGGTCCACCTCAGTAACCTTTATAAACGGGAGTCCTTTCGCCACCACTCCTACATTGCTCCCCTGGCGATTGGGCAGATTTCTGGCTTTGGGGCTGACAGCTATGACCTGGGCTTAAGGGCTTTGGTGCAGTACCTGAAAAAAAAATCTGGATCGGCATCGCCTGCGGTGGGGGCCGCCCGGTAAACCAACTACACTATAGAGATGTGTATTCGTGCCCCCGCCCTCTATGAATTTTTTGGCCAGGTTAGTTTCTCCCCACAGCGATCGCCCCACCCTACCGACGCGGTCCCGACGAGTCCAGGGGGTGGAGTTAAAAACTGCCGTTGAAATAGACATTATGCGCCAGGCTGCCACCATTGTGGCTACAGTCCTGAAGGAAATTCAGGCGATGGTGAAGCCGGGTTTGTCTACAGCCGATCTGGATGCCTACGCCGAGGCCCGGATTCGAGCCCTGGGGGCAACCCCCAGCTTCAAGGGCTACCATGGGTTTCCGGCCTCTATCTGTGCCAGTGTTAACGACCAGGTGGTGCATGGCATTCCCCATCGGCGTCAGGTTCTACGCCGGGGTGATCTGCTCAAGGTAGATACCGGTGCCTACTACCAGGGGTTTCATGGGGACTCCTGCATTACCCTGGCGGTGGGAGACATTTCTCCCCAGGCCACCCGGCTGATGAGCGCCGCCGAAGCGGCTCTCTATGCCGGCATTAACCAGGTAAAGCCCGGCAATACCCTGCTGGATATTGCCGGAGCCATTGAGGACTGTGTCAAGGACTCGGGTTTTAGTATTGTGGAGGATTTTACCGGCCATGGAGTCGGCCGCAATCTCCACGAAGCTCCTTCGGTCTTTAATTTTCGTACTCGCCAGCTGCCTAACCTGACGCTTCGCCCCGGTATGACCCTGGCGATCGAGCCAATTCTCAATGCCGGCTCCAAGCACACCCGCACCTTAAAGGACCAATGGACGGTGGTGACCGTTGATCGGGGGCTGTCGGCCCAGTTTGAACATACGGTTTTAGTCAGTGAAACCGGCTACGAAATTCTCACCGATCGCGAGCGGGTAGGCCCAGCCCTGGCTGGTGCCTAGATCACCGCAATACACTCGATTTCCACCATCCCGTCTCGGGGCAGGCGGGCCACCTCCACACAGGCTCGGGCAGGGGCACTGGGGCCACCAAAGTATTGCCCGTAGACCTGGTTGACGGTGGCGAAATCCTCCATATTTTTGAGAAAGATCGACGTTTTGACCACATTGTCAAAGCTGGCCCCCGCCGCCGTCAGAATGGCCGCCAGATTAGCGATCGCCTGATGGGTTTGGGCCGCCACATCGCCCCTGCCTACCAGCTCTGCAGTGGCGGGATCAAGGGCGATTTGACCGGCTACAAAGATCATCTGACCGCTGGCAACCACCGCCTGGTTGTAAGGGCCAACCGGAGCCGGAGCCTGGTCGGTATGGATGATGGTTCGTTCCATAGATTGGTATCCTTTTAAGCTATAGAAACAGGCAGTATGGATGGCTGCGATCGTCTAGGGGGACTTCAGCACCTTTTCTGCTGCTAGTTGACTATAGTTGCCGTTGTTCACCTGGTAAACCCCTAAACTTTGATTGTTAATGTGGTACTGGCGATCGCCGTCAATGGCAATGTAGGTGCCCTGATTATGGATGACGGTCTGGATCACAATCCCGGCCCGGGTGGTTTTGTTGGTGCTGAGGTAACGCAGGTTTCCCTGGGCGTTACAGATGTCGATGGTAAAAGAAGGGGTTTCAAAGCGAGCCTCCTGGAGATCGGCACCACAGGACAGAGCTGAGCCCGGCGGGACCGGAGCAGTACCCACCCCAGCCGGAGCCGGCTCTAGCTTGAGCAGATCCCCTCGCACCCAGCCCTTTTGGCCACCCTGGAGTTGACCGTAGTACCAGGTATACCCGCCATCGGCCTGCTTCAGGGACAGTAATTGCATCGTTTCCCCCGATCGCCCCTGGGCCACCACGTCGGCCTCGAGGCTAGGTTGGGATCGCAGGTTAATTTGGGCCTGGGCATTTTGACTAGCCAGGCTGGCTGGGCGGGGCGGCTGCAGGGCGGTGACTTGATCCTGGGGACGGGGGGAGGGCTGACCAGCTGGGGCCGGTTGGGGTGCTCCCCCGGTGACAGGGCGACAGCCCCATAGCAATAGCAGAGCCATTAGGCTCCCCGCCCCACCCAGAGGTATCCTTAGGCGTCCTAGCAATTCCATCGTTCACCGTAAGTACACCATCCACACTCTGCCTTAGGGGCCCATGCTGCCATGGCTTCAACATAGTCGCGGATGGCTGATCTGGCCCCGGAGTAGCAGACTTTGCTACTGAAAGTTAACAATTCGGGCAAAAGTGTCCGCCTCCAAGCTAGCCCCCCCCACCAGGGCCCCGTCAATTTCCGGCTGGGCCATCAGTTCGTCAACGTTAGAGGGCTTGACTGACCCACCATACTGGATGGGCACGGCGGCATTGTCAAGTCGCTTGCGAATGCCCCCAATCACCCGATTAGCCTCCTTGGCTTCACAGGTATCACCGGTACCAATTGCCCAAATTGGTTCGTAGGCAATCACCAGATTGTCTTGATTCACCCCCATCAGCCCCTGGTCAATCTGGGTGCTAATCACCCGTTCTGTGTCTCCAGCGTCTCGCTGCTGTTTGGTTTCTCCCACGCATAAAATTGGGGTGAGGCCGGATTGCTGAGCCCGTTTCAGCCGCTGGTTAACGGTTTCATCGGTGTCGCCAAAGTACTGGCGACGCTCACTGTGGCCCACAATCACATAGCGTACCCCCAGTTCCCGCAGCATTTCGGCAGAAATTTCACCGGTATAGGCACCCTCCAACTCCCAGTGGATATTCTGGGCGCCGACGGCCACCCTGGAACCATGTAACCCCTGAGATAGCACCGCCAGGGCGGTAAAGGGGGCACAGAGAACAATCTGGCGATCGCTGGGGGTATCACTCACCAGGGGTAAAAAGGATTTCAGGAAAACCAGGGATTCTGCCTGGGTTTTATACATTTTCCAGTTGCCAGCAATAATAATGTTTCCCACAGTGTTTCCAGACCTATGCTTTTCTATATCGAGTTGTCATTCCTGCATCCTACTAAGAAAAGGCAACTCGAATCAAATTCTGTTGGCTGATTATTCTCGGCTACTGGCCGGGGTCGCTATTGTATCGATCCGCTGTGCTCAATTCCGGGGGAGCGCGGTATCTTAGTGCTATGGCCTACGAACCTCTACACCACAAGTATCGCCCCCAAACCTTTGGTCAACTGGTGGGTCAAGATGCCATTGCCACCACCCTGGGTAATGCCCTGCGCCAGGGCCGCATTGCTCCTGCCTATTTGTTTTGTGGTCCCCGGGGCACGGGTAAAACCTCCAGCGCCCGAATTCTGGCTAAGTCCCTCAATTGCATAGCCCAGGACCATCCCACCCCCGAGCCCTGTGGTGGTTGTGAAACCTGTCGCTCTATTACCAACGGCTCAGCCCTGGATTTTATTGAAATTGATGCAGCCAGTAATACCGGCGTTGACAATATTCGAGAACTGATTGAGCGAGCCCAATTTGCGCCGGTGCAGTGTCGTTACAAGGTTTACGTGATTGATGAGTGCCACATGCTCAGTACTGCCGCCTTTAACGCCTTGCTCAAAACCCTGGAGGAACCCCCGGCCCGGGTGGTGTTTGTGCTGGCCACCACCGACCCGCAGCGAGTCTTACCTACGATTATTTCTCGCTGCCAGCGCTTTGATTACCGCCGTATTCCCCTGGAGCCGATGCTGGCCCATCTGGGAGCAATTGCCCAGACTGAGGCGATCGCCATTGAGGAGACGGCCCTTCGGCTAGTAGCCCAGATGTCCCAGGGGGGGCTACGGGACGCCCAGAGCCTGCTGGATCAACTGAGCTTACTAGACCCTCCAGTCAAGGTGGAAACCGTGTGGGACCTGGTGGGGGCAGTCCCAGAGCGAGACCTGCTGGCTCTGGCAACAGCCATTTTAAGGGAGGACAGCGCCGCTCTCCTACAGCAGGCTCGTAAACTGATGGATCGGGGCCGGGAGCCCCTGACTGTATTGCAAAATCTGGCGGGTTTCTACCGCGATTTACTGATTGCCAAAACCGCCCCCGATCGCCAGGATCTGGTGGCGGTCACCCCCCCCACCTGGAGCGAGATGCAATCCCTGGTGGCAGAACTGGACGCCCCCTGGTTGTTACTAGGGCAACAGCACCTGCGCAGCGCCGAAGTACAGGTGAAAAACACCACCCAACCACGGCTGTGGTTAGAGGTGACCCTGCTGGGCTTACTCCCTGGGGCCGTGGCCCCGGCTGGGGCTCTGACCGCCCCGATCAAGGCTGCTCCAGTCAAAGCTGCCCCGATCAAGATTGGATCGGAGCCAGCTACCGCCCCACCGGCAACAGCGCCGGCCCGGCCCCCGAGTCTGGGCGATCGCCCCCTGGCCCCGCCGGTGTCTGAGCAGCCCGAGCCCGAGCTAGTTGCCAGCCCGCCAGCTGTGGCCCTAGAGGCCGGCCCCGGGGTTTCCCTAGACCTACTCTGGGCCCAGGTGATTACCGTGCTAGAGCCCCTGGGAACCCGGGCGTTGATGCAACAGCAGGGTAGTTTGCTCTTTTTAGACGACGCTGTGGCTCGCATTGGCATCAACTCCCGCCCTTTGTTTAAGATGGCCCAGGGCCGGGTCGACAACATTGCCGCCGCCTTTGTCAAGGTGCTGGGGCGAAAGGTCCAGGTTTCCCTGGAGGTACTGCCCGACCCAAAGCCTGAGGCCCCAGAGGCCAGTCCCGTACCAACCATTAACCACACCCAGGTTCCCGCCCCACCCCCTGAGATTAGAGATGACCCCTCGCCCCCGCCACCATCTCCACCGGTTTCCAGGGGTCAGGTCACTGGAGAGGCGGCCTGGGTAGAGCCCCAAGCTCCTCCACCGCCGGAAATCGCCACTGATTTTGAGCGCGCCGTCAAAACCTTTGCCCAATTTTTTAATGGCCAGGTGGTCGACTTGGGGGATGATCTAAATTGGCTGGCAGAGGGTCCCCTACGGCCATCGGAAGCGGGGGCTAAACAACCCTCCCACCCCGATAAAGATGTACCGTTTTAAAAGCTAGGACCATGGTCGTTGCCCCCACTACCTATACTGGCGATACCCTCCAGGGGGTACCGGTGATTAGTCACCTCAACCTGGAAGATCTACCACCGGGGCAAACTCACCGCTTCTTCTTCCAGGGAGTGGCCATGGGCACAGGTCAATACTGGTACGTGCCCCTTTTGGTGGCCAGGGGAGTGCGCCCGGGGCCACGCCTTGGCCTGATCGCCGGGGTACACGGCGATGAACTGAGCTCCCTGAGGGCAGTCCAGCAGGTGATGGCCGCCCTTGACCCCACCGCTATGGCCGGTAGTGCGATCGCTGTGCTGGGGCTTTCCCGGGCGGCTCTAGAGTTTACCCAGGCCCACTGGCCCATGGCCTACGGCGGCGGTCGCAGCGTCGATATGAATCGGGTTTGGCCTGGCGATGACCATGGCGATACCCCTGCCAGTCGCCACGCGGCTCTGTTGTGGCAGCGCTTGCTCCAACCTAACTTGGACCGGGCAATTGACTTTCACACCGTTTCCACCGGTAGTGATTTCACCCTATTTATCTATGCCGACCTAAGCCAGCCCGACCTGCGCCAGATGGCGGAGCTGTTTCCGGTTGAACAGATTAAGGATGACGCTGGAGAGCAGGGGACCCTGGAAATGGCCCTGATCCAGGCGGGTATTCCTGCCCTAACCCTGGAGATCGGCAGTCCCCGGATTTTTGATCACCCCCAGATCGCCCTGGCGGTGGAAGGTACCTTGAATTTATTTAAGCACTACCAGATAATTGAGGCTCCCCTAGGGCGTACCGCCCAGGACGTCGGCACCTTCTACGGCAATGCCTTTGAAACCATTCGCTCCAGCACCGGGGGGTTTCTAGAGTTGCTGGTGGATATTCAAGCCCGGGTCAGTCCGGGTCAGGTGGTGGCTCGTCAGTACAACGCCTTTGGCGACCAGGTTGGGGAGTACCGGGCCACTGTGACGGGGCAGGTCGCCACCATTGCTCGGGATGCCCTCAGTGAACCTGGATCCCGAATTATGCAAATTCTCTATCAGCACCCTCAGCCTCACCCACTGGGGTTACAGCCGCCTCTGGACCCAGCAGGGTGATGCTGGGTTCCCTCAGGTATTGTTGGGCAATCAGCTGGGCATCCAGGGCCGTGACGGCGGCCACCTGGGCTGGAAATCGCTGGTCAAATTCAACCCCCAGGCCCAAAATCTCGTACCAGCCAAGAATTTGAGCTAGCTGGGCATTGGTTTGCTTACCCAGGGCGTACTGGCCCAGCAGTTTATTTTTGGCAGCCTGTAGTTCGGCCTCACTGAGGAGGGAGTGGCTCAGGCGCTCCACCTCGGCCCGTAGCCCTGCCAGGGCGATCGCCGTATTCTCAGGGGCGGTTCCCATGTAGGTAATAAATTGAGATGCTCCCAGCCGGGTGGGATAGAGGGCCGAGACATCGTAGGCCAGGCCCCGTTTTTCTCGCAGTTCTACAAACAACCGACTGGAGAGGCCACTACCTAGATAGGTATTTAAAAGTTTCAGGGCTGCAAACCCAGGGGCCTGAATTGAAGCAGCGGTGTACCCCACCATCACGATGGCCTGGTGGGTGTTCTGGGGAATCACCCGACAGTTAGCCCTGGGGGTGAGACTGGGTAGGGTTGGCTGGGGGCGGGGTTGATTGGTCCCTGGCCAATCCCCCAGGGTTCGTTCCACCAGGTCCACCGCCTGTTCCGGGGGAATGCGTCCAACGATGGTGACCACCAGATTGTCGGGCCCAAACTGCTGCCGATGGAACGCCATCAGGTCGGCCTGGGTCAGGGCTCCGAGGCTGGTTTCAGAGCCCTGGCCAGAGAGGGCGTAGGGATGATCGCCATAGAGCTGCTGGCGCAGATGGTTAAAGGCAACGGTAAAGGGCTGCTCTTGCAGGGACCGCAGGTACTGGAGGGCCAGCCGTCGTTCCAGGTCGATTTCGGCCTCAGGAAAACTCGGGTACCGCAGCAGTTGGGTGGCCAGGGTAAAGATCTCCTCAAAATCTGCAGAGACGGTTTTCAGGCTAATGACGCTGTAATCAGGGGCGGCGTCGGTACCCAGACTGGCCCCCACAGACTCTACCCGGTCAGCGATGGCCAGGGCCGATAGGGTCGTGGTCCCCTTGGTTAGTAACGCCATCAGAAAGCTCACTAAGCCGTGGGTTTCAGGGGTTTCCAGAATTTGCCCAGTACCAATGAAGAGGCGGGCAGCAATAATATCTGCCGCTGGATTTTCAAGCCCAATCAGTG
This sequence comes from Cyanobacteria bacterium REEB459, assembly GCA_018970085.1. Classification (GTDB taxonomy): domain Bacteria; phylum Cyanobacteriota; class Cyanobacteriia; order Phormidesmidales; family Phormidesmidaceae; genus Nodosilinea. The sequence goes on along the minus strand of JAGWXD010000015.1, from coordinate 43,577 downwards.
TCAGGCCATTGCTTAGAACGGTACGGTATAAACGGGATGTAGAGAGAAGGGATGCTGTCACAGAAAAACCGGTAATCACTAAGAGAACTAGAAGACCTATGACCCTGGTCGCCGGGGCAGGTCTATAGCAAAGCCCGACCAAGTAGGGCGAAACCACCCCTAGCCATCGTCGTGATGACCACTATGGCCCATGGCTGCTTAGCTGGGATGAACAATGGTAGAGACATAATGGAGGGGAGTCAGGTATCGACTGGCCAGTTGACGCAGGGTAGTTTCATCGTACTGTTGAATGGTGGGAATATAGGTAAAACACTGCTCTGGCCTGGCGATGGTGCTGTAGTAGCCATAGAGCCCGGCCAGGGGGGCCGGGGCCTCTATAGAAAAGGTATAGTCGTTGCTCAGCAGGCGCTTAGCCCGGTTCAGATGATGGCGAGGGATGGGTTGGGCGGCCAGTTGGCTGAGGCGATCGCAAATAATCGCCTCTACCCGGTCTACCTGCTGCCGATCTAGCCAGGCCTGAATTGTGAACAGGCTGCAATCCCGTTGCAGAGAAAACCCCGCGGTCACATCCTGTACCAACTGGCGTTCTTCCCGTAATTCCCGCACCAGCCGCGAACTCCTGCCTTGTCCCAGCAGGGCGGAGATTAAATCGAGACCGTAGCCATCCTTAAGATTATCAATGCCGGGTCCCAACCAGGCCATAGACAGTCGGGACTGTTCCAGGTAAGGCAGGGTCAGTTGTTCCCGTCGCACCCCCTGAATTGTGGGAATAAGGGGAGTGGGCGGGGCGGGGCAGGGGCAAGGATCGGGAAAGTCTTGAAAGGATTGGCTGACAATTTCTACCGTTTGCTCCAGGGAAATACCCCCGGTAATGACCACCGTCATATTTTCGGGTTGGTAGTGAGCCTGGTGAAAACAGCGCATTTCGGCTGGCGATCGCGATTCTAAGGTGGCTGCCGCCCCCAACACCGATCGTCCGTAGGGATGATCTTGGTAAACCTGTTCTGCCATAGCCTGAAAACCCAGCCAATCGGGATCATCTTCGGCTTGACGAATTTCCTCTAGAACTACCAGGCGCTCCCGGTCAAACTCATCGGCTGGAATCACCGCATGGAGTAAGAGGTCCGCCAGGTGGGGAAGGGCATGGGCAAGTCGATCGGCGGCAATGGTAATAAAAAAGTGAACATAGTCGTGGCTGGTGGCCGCATTGGTCATACCTCCCTGGGTTTCAACCAGATGATCAAAGATGCCTGGCGCTAGAGTCGGGGTGCCCTTAAAGATCATATGCTCCAAAAAGTGGGCCATCCCCGTCCACTCCAGGGGTTCCATGCCTGCCCCCGCCCGAATCCAGACATCGGCTACTACCACGGGGGTGGCTGCCAGTTCATGGTGAACCAGAGTCAGGCCGTTATCCAGTCGTAGAACATGGTAATCACTGGCGTAATCAGTTCCCATCCAACCCTACCTGTAGTAGCTGCGACGGGTTACGAAAGCCCGCCATAACCGCTTCTCCATCTTTAACAAACAGGGGCCGCTTCAACAGCATGGGGTTTTGGGCAAAGGCGTCAACCCACTGGGCTTCGGTCCAGGTCTGTCTTTCGCTCCCTAGACTGCGATAGGCTTGGCCACTGGTATTGATCATGGGCTTTAACCCCAGACGCTTGACCCAGGCGGAGATGGTCTGGAGATCGGGAGGCGTGAGGCGGGTATCTACAAATTCGTAGGTTAATCCTGCCTGGTTAAGCCAGGCCAGCGCCTTTTTACAGGTACCACAGGTGGGAATGCCATAAACCAGTAAGGCCATGGGTTGCTCTAGGGTTAAAGCAAAAGATTTGGATAAGACCACTCCAGGGATCGGGTCTATACCCCCATCTAAAGCCAGAAAAAGCAGGAAGGCTTAGTATACCACCTCTAGCCCTGGTCCGATTCCCCCCGTGGTGCTTCCCATCGTCAGCCCCAGACCAAGGCGACTTAGGGGCTTAGCCTACTGCTCTGTCAGTGGTCCAGTTACATAAGTGGTCTTTAGGGAGGAAGTTCCTCCTAGCCAATATCATCGGTGTCGAGGGATCTATCCGGCTCCGGCATAGGCAATCAGTTGTAGCAGGCGATCGCGCAGCACCTCTAGTCCCCAGCGTTCCGTTGCCGAGATAAACACAGCCTGGGGATAGCGACTCTGAACTACGGCCAGGGCGGCGGCATCAACCCGGTCACTTTTGTTGAATACCAGTAACATCGGACCTGGGGTAACGGGCATGGACTTCAGAATCTCCATCACCCAGTTAATCTGATCGGGCCAGGCTGGATGGGAAATATCCACCACCTGAATGAGGGCGTCTGCCTCGGTCACCTCCTCCAGGGTGGCGCGAAAGGCATCCATCAGGGAAGCCGGTAACTCCTCAATAAAACCAACCGTATCGGTGAGCACCAGGGAAATCGGCCGCTGGGTGACCGGATCGGGAATGGTTAATCGCCGGGTGGTGGGATCGAGGGTGGCAAACAGTTGATCGGCGGCGTAGACCTGGGCGTTGGTGAGGGCATTAACCAGGCTAGATTTGCCAGCGTTAGTGTAGCCGACGATAGCGATGGAGGGCAGGTTGTCCGACTGACGCTGATGACGCAGGCGCGATCGATGGGCCTGCAGTTGATTAACCTCCTGCTGTAGCCTATTAATGCGGCGCTGAATCGTGCGGCGCTCGGTCTCCAGTTTGGTTTCGCCAGGACCCCTGGTGCCAATTCCCCCGCCTAGTCGCGACATCGCCCGTCCTCGTCCGGTGAGGCGGGGCATTTGATATTCTAGTTGGGCTAGTTCTACCTGAAGTTTGCCCGCTCCGGTTCTTGCCCGTTGGGCAAAAATATCTAGAATTAGTTCCGTACGGTCTACCACCCGCAACCCCATCAGGTTTTCCAGGTTACGTACCTGGACTGGAGATAAATCCCGATCAAAGACCACCAGATTAGCGCCAGCCGTCTGGGCCACCAGGGCTACTTCCTGGACTTTGCCTGTACCCAAGACCGTTTGGGGGTGGGGACGGGGTCGCCGCTGATAAATAGTTTCTAAGACCTGACCGCCTGCGCTTTCCACCAACCGGGCCAATTCCTCAAAGCGGTGCAGAAAATGATCCGATGTTAGATTTTGGGTAAGCAGCCCTACAATCACCACGAGATCGCTGTGCTGGTCGACCTGGCGGGCCGTAAAAGCCCGCCGAAACTCTGCCTCTAGGCCCTCCACCAGGGCTAAAAAATCCTGACTACAGAGCTGATCTAAAGCCATTGCCGCCACCCTCCAGGGTGACTCTGCCTGGGGCACCAGGTGGGCCAGGTAGGTATGTTCAATATAGCCGCTGACCCGACCGCCTCGCCCCCGAGAGCCAGCCCCTGTCAGCACCATGACCCCCAGCAGGTCTAATCGCTGCAACGCCATGGTAGTCAGAATCGCCTGGGAGGGGGGCTCCGCCTCGGTCTGGGTGACAAGACAGCGTAGTCCACAGAGGCGATCGTCGCCGTAGCGGGGTAATTCCACCAGGGGAATTTGGGTTTGCCTGAGACTACCCACCCCAACCCGAACTATCTGCCCTCGTCGATTCATAAATACACAAAGGGGGCTATTAATATCGGTACTGATGGCCGCCACCCGCTGAGCCAACTCGGGGGTGACCACGCAGTTTGCCGGCAATCGTAAATGGTAAAGCCGTTGTAGCTGCTTTAGCTGGCTGGGCTTAAGCCCCTTTAAGTTGCCGTAGATGGTTTCGATGGCGCTTACTCACTCCAGTGCGACACAGTTAGTCGCCCCTGGTTCCCGGGCTAACTGGGCCGACAGCTATCAGCATCCTATACCCCTAACCTGAGGTTGGCCAAGTAATTGATAACCTTTCCTTTACCTGAATCGGCTATCTAAGAACTATGGTATTTCTGTGCAGCCCAGCTAGGGACTATTCTCAAGCCGATTTAGCCTTTAGATTCAGCTGCCCATGATGATCACATCAGCAGGCGAGGGCTCCATGATTTTGCAGGGCTAAATGCCTGATCAAAAGAGTCCATCTGCGTTATGGCAAATCAAAGTTGAAGTTTTGAACACCTTTAGTCACAAGTTAATTGGTTGCAAAATTATGCTTCAGAACCTTTCCAAATTCCGTATTGACCTGCGACTAACCGCATCAGTATTGCTGGTTGCAGGTTTAGCTGCCTGCGGTGGCGGCACCACTACCAGCACCGGTATCATGGACAAAACCTCTCCCCTGGGAGGCAAGGTGGCCCTGACCGGGGCTGGGGCCTCTTTCCCCGCTCCCCTGTACCAAAATTGGTTCATTGAGCTGAATAAGGCCGTACCCGATCTACAGGTTAATTACCAATCCGTCGGTAGTGGGGCTGGGGTAGAGCAGTTCACCGCTGAAACCGTAGACTTTGGTGCCAGTGATACCGGCATGAAAGACGAAGAAATTGCCAAGGTCAAGCGCGGAGTGATTCTGCTGCCCATGACCGCTGGTAGCATCGTACTGGCCTACAACCTGCCGGGGGTAACGGATCTGAAGCTAGCCCGACAAACCTACGTCGATATTGCCAGAGGCAAAATCACCAAGTGGAATGATCCTAAAATCGCTGCGGCCAACCCCGGTGCGAAACTACCCGATAAACCCATTACCTTTATCCATCGTTCCGATGGCAGCGGTACCACCAGTGTGTTTACCAAGCACCTGAGCAAGATTTCCCCCGACTTTGACAAGGAAGTCGGCAGCGGCAAGAGTGTGGAATGGCCCAAGACCGGTACCTTTGTGGGTGCTAAGGGCAACGAAGGGGTGACCGCCCAAATTCAGCAGACCGAAGGGTCCATAGGCTATATCGAGTACGGCTACGCCAAACAAAACAACCTGACCTTTGCGGCGCTGCAAAATAAAGCCGGTAAGTTCGTGGTTCCCTCCGATGAAAGTGCCGGCATCAGCTTGGGTGCGGCTAAAATGCCACCGGACTTGAGGGTTTCTGTGACCGATCCAGAGGGAGAAGGGGCTTACCCTGCCGTTACCTACACCTGGATTCTGGCCTACAAGAACTACCCAGATGTAGCTAAGGCCAAGGCCATGGAAATGATGATCGAGTACGGTCTCAACGAAGGTCAGGCGATCGCCTCTACCCTAGGCTATGTGCCTCTGCCTAAGAGTGTACGGGAGAAAGTGGCGGTCGCCGCCGATGCCATTAGCTCAGAGTATACGATTAAGCTGAAGTAGGCCTGAGGGGATGGGGAAATACCTTTCCCCATCCCCTTTTAGCGGATCTCTCCCTTTAGTAATGTCCTGACGAGGTCACCGTGACTGTTGGTATCCCCTCCCCTCCCCCCAGTTCCCGTAGTCGGTCGGCCACGGAAAAAGAACTGGACCGTTTGTTTGAAGGCACGGCCTTGACCTTCGCCCTATTTATTTTGTTGCTGTTGGTGGCCATTGGCCTGCTGGTGCTGGTGCAGGCCTGGCCCGCCGTCAAGGAGTACGGCCTCAGCTTTCTCTGGACCAGTGCCTGGAACCCGGTGGAGGGAAGGCAGGCCTTTGGGGTGCTACCGATGGTCTATGGCACCCTGCTGACCTCTGCTCTATCTTTGCTCATAGCGGTGCCCCTGGGCCTGGGGACGGCTCTATTCTTGAGTGAAAACTTTATTCCCCTGAAGATTCGCACCGTTCTAGTGTTTTTAGTGGAGTTGCTGGCGGCCATTCCCAGTGTGGTCTACGGTCTGTGGGGTATCTTCGTTCTGATTCCGGCCCTCAAGTGGTGCTTTGGCCTATTTGGGGTCAGCTTTACCGGGCCCAGCATTCTGGCCGCTTCCCTGGTGCTGTCGGTGATGATTTTGCCGATTATTACCGCCATTTCCCGAGATTCCCTGGCGGCCCTACCGCCGGAGTTGCGCCAGGGTTCCTATGGTCTGGGGGCCACCCGCTGGGGCACGATCTTTCGGGTGTTGATTCCTGCCGCCATCTCCGGCATTGTCGGCGGGGTGATGCTGGCCCTGGGGCGAGCCATGGGGGAAACCATGGCGGTGACCATGCTGGTGGGCAATGCCAACACCATTAGTTCTTCCCTGCTGCAGCCCGGCAATACCATTGCCTCCCTGCTGGCCAACCAGTTTGCCGAGGCCAAGGGTATTCAGGTGGCGGCCCTGATGTACGCTGCTTTCATCCTGGTGATCCTGACCCTGATCGTCAATATTCTGGCCGATTGGATTGTGCGCAAGCTGCAGGCCAAGTACGACTAGTCGAGCGCAGCCTACATTCTGCAATCCTTGAAAAGGTAGTCAGTAGTTCAGATTTTTTGTTGTAGGTGGATTCCACTCCCTACCTAACTGCTCCCCATGCTCGCCAATTTCTCCATGGATAATTTTAATAGCCAGAGTCTGAAAATCAATAAAGCCAGTCGTCGCAGCCTTTTCAATGCGATTATGACCGGGCTGTCCGCCGCTTGCATTCTGACGGCCCTGGTGCCTCTGGCTCTGGTGTTGTTCTACGTCACCGTCAATGGGTTCAACCGCCTAGACCTGGACCTGTTTACTCAACTACCCCCGGCCCCCGGTCTACAGGGGGGCGGCATTGCTAACGCCATTGCTGGTACCCTGATCGTGGTGGCGATCGCCACCCTGATTGCTGTCCCCATCGGCGTCATGTGCGCCATCTGGCTGGCAGAGTTTGGCGGTGATGACACCTCCATTGACGAGTGGGTGCGGTTTGGTGTGAATATTCTGGCGGGGGTGCCCTCGATTATTTCTGGGGTATTCATCTACGGTCTAATGGTGAAGCCCGCCCTACCGGGCTACTCTGCCCTGGCGGGGGGGGTGGCCCTGGCGGTGTTGATGTTACCCACCATCATCCGCACCACCGATGAGGCCTTGAAAATCGTACCCCAGGATATCCGCTGGGCCGCCCTGGGGGTGGGGGCCTCCAAGTACCAAATGGTGCTCAAGGTGGTGTTGCCCGCCGCCGTTCCCGCCATTTTGACCGGGGTTACCCTGGCGGTGGCCAGGGCCGCCGGGGAAACCGCCCCCTTAATCTTCACCGCCCTGTTCTCCCCCTTCTGGCCCAACGGCATCACCAATCCCATCGCTAGCCTGGCGGTATTGGTCTACAACTTTGCCACTCTGCCCTTTAAGCCCCAACAAGAGCTAGCCTGGGCAGCCTCTCTAATTCTGGTACTGTTGGTGCTAGCCTCCAGCATTACTGCCCGTTTGGTCACCCGTAAACGATGATAGAGCCAGGTCTCCGTAGAATTGTTGAGTCGATTATGAACCCCACCTCCATTGCCAACGATGTTGTCCTGCGCGCTAAGGACTGTGACATTTACTACGGGGCCTACCGGGCCGTGCGAGATGTGTCCGTTGACATCCCCCAGCATAAGGTGACCGCCTTTATCGGCCCTTCCGGCTGTGGTAAAAGTACGGTGCTCAGGTGCTTTAACCGTCTCAATGATTTAATTGAGGTTTTTCACCTGAAGGGGAAAATGACCTACCACGGTCAGGATCTCTATGCCGCTGATGTTGATCCGGTGGAGGTGCGGCGGCGGATTGGCATGGTATTCCAAAAGCCCAACCCCTTCCCGAAGACCATCTACGACAACATCGCCTACGGCCCCCGCATTAGTAACTACCAGGGGGATATGGATGAGCTGGTGGAGACCTCCCTGCGCCGGGCCGCCCTCTGGGATGAGGTGAAGGATAAGCTACAGGAGAGTGGCTTTTCCCTCTCCGGTGGGCAGCAACAGCGCCTCTGTATTGCCCGCACCATCGCGGTACAGCCGGAGGTGGTACTGATGGATGAACCCTGCTCAGCCCTGGATCCGATCTCCACCCTGAAGGTAGAGGAGTTGATGAAGGAGCTGATTCAGGATTACACCATTATTATCGTCACCCACAATATGCAGCAGGCTACCCGGGTGGCCGACTACACCGCCTTCTTTAATGCGGAGGTGGTGGAGGGGGCCGGCGGTAAGGTGGGGTACCTGGCGGAGTTTGACGAAACCCAAAAAATCTTCAGCGACCCCGTCCAGCCCGAAACCCGCGACTACGTCACCGGTCGGTTTGGGTAAGCTTCCGGTTCATACTACAGCTGGCTCAAGGCACTGCAGCCATGACCTGCTGCTGCCTCAGAAAGCTGGCTATCGCTCCTCCCATTGCTATCGATCATTGGTTGACTGACCACCAGGCATTTTGTTTAAGCTATCGGCCTTGGGTGAGTCAACCCTGCCATTAATCCTTCAAACCTCAGTGCTAAGAAACGTTGACTCACCCTTTGAGCTCCAGTCATCCATTTTATGATGATTCCATAGGCCCTCTGTTTTCAGGAGGCATTATGGAAAACCCTAGATCAACTCAGGAAACCGCCAAAGTTTGCACTTGCCAGGCCCATCGCCATGGCTTTCCCAAAATCGGTGAATATTGCCCCCACTGCGGTAAGAGGCTCATCTTTGAGCATTGTCAGCTCTGCAAGGGTACGGGGGACGCCGAATGCTTGAAATGTCACGGCGTCATTCACCGGGGCTGCGCGGTCTGTCAGGGTTCTGGCTTCAGGCCCAGTCATGATGATTGTTCCCATGCCCCTACCCATGGATCAGGGAAAAGCCATAGGACCCTTGCCATGGCTGCCATCCCCAGGTCAGCAGACTCGGCAACCCAGCTATGTGCCTACTGCAATGGTACGGGCAAGGTCCCCGGATCCTTCCTGGGAACCGCTGAGGACTGTCCCCTGTGCGGTGGTAAAGGGCAGATCGCTCCAGAACCGCCTCCCCAGAGCGGCGGCGGCGGTTGGCTTTGGCTGATGGCCAGCCTTGCCTTCCTGGGGTTAATATTTGGCTAACCCTTTAGTCTGGGAATATATACACCTGCATCGCCCAAGCCTACCTGCTAGTCCCGACGGTACGGGCCTTCCTTCAACGGGAATTCTCCTTAATCCGTAGAAAATTCTCTTAATGAAAAATTAATCTCCTCTAGGTTAACCGCTTCCGGGTCAAAACTCCCCCCAATCCATTCCAGCATTTCATCGTGTTCAGGATGACCTGGGTCTTGAATCGACCCCAGGAAACTCTGATAGCCCCAAGCTCCACCGCAGTCTTCAGGTGGGCAAGCTCGCCGGGCCTTAAGGCAAATCGGGTAGCTGATTTCAGGATCCGCCTGTAGCACCTTCTCCACCAGGACCTCGTGCTCCCAGCTATCGCCAAAGTCATAAATGTAGAAGAATTTAAACGTTTCCCCTGAAATCACCTTACTCAACTTGACCGGCTGCTCATCCCGCAAATCCCCCTCATCGAAGCCAAATTCAGGCATGGGCACGCCATATTCAGTGCCGCGAATGGTAAAAGAGTGGAGATGGGAGTTTGTCCATCCCATAGAAAGCTGTATGACCCAGTGCAAATCCGCCAGGGTACTATTGCTAAGCACCTGCACCCGTCGCCAGATCGGGGGACGACAGTCCTTGAGGGTGATTTTAAGTTGATAGATAGATTGAGCCTGGGTAGGTTTTCGAGCAGCCATTGAGGATGAATTGAATCAAGAATGGAGGTGAAGGGGTCACCACCCTTCACAGTGTCAACCATGGGGATCTTACTTTTCTCCCCCTATTCCCCATAGGGTACTACCCTGATGGGCCCGGGCTAGCTATCGTAAAAAAGATCCCTGCCTTCCCCAGAGATGGCCAGGTAGATCGACTGCTATGTACCTGCCTCACCCCTGGCGGCCTCCCTGCCAGACCATAGCCAGTTGCCAGAGTCCGATGGTATCTTTGGGAAAAATTTCCAGGAGCATTTCCCGTGGATGGGCTTACTGGCTTGCCTGAGGCGATTGAAACGGTCTTACCCCAAACTCGGGTGCAATTGTGCATCGTCCATAAAGTGCGCAATTCCCTTAGCTATGTCTCTTACAAATTCCAGTCCGGACTGGTCTGGACTCAAGGAGATCGAGCGATTACAGGTCCTTGAACACCTGCAGTTGCTCTACCGCCTTGGCTAGTTCTGCCAGGGATCGCTCCAGACTATTGGCAGTGTGTTGAGCCGGACTGATCAGGTCCTGGTAGACCTCCACCTTGCCGGCTAACCCAGCCACAGCCTGTTGCTGTTGGCGTAGTTGGGCTTCAAAGGCTTCAATTTCAGCCCGACTAGATACCAGCTCTGCTTCCAGGGTAGGGATGTCTTGTTTCAGTTGGTTAATGGCGACTTGAGTCTGGTTAATGTGTAGCTCTAGTTGATGGAGAGTTTCAGTGATTCGTTGTCGCTCTTCATCAATGGTATTCAAGTGAGGCTCTAAATCAATACCCGCAGCCGGTGCCTGTGCTGCCAGGGGCAATCCCTGGCGACGCTTGAGGACGGCCTGATGCTGACCCAGAATCTCCTCTCTCTCAATTAAGTTTCGCCGCTGCCCCACCAGGGTCTCATTTAACATCTGGTAGCGGTCCTGTTCTTCTGCCAATTTGGCTTCCAACTCTGAGCGCTGAGCATCTTCAACGGTGCCAATATTCAGTTTGATAGCCTCGATCGCCTGTTGTTCCAGAGTCAGTTCTTCTTCCTGCTCAGAAACAAAGCGAGAAGCTTTATCTAAATCCTTTTCCAAATCCTGAATGAGGGCTTCCAGGGCATCCAAGGCCATGGCTTCTAGCCTATCTACATCTACCTTTTTACTGAGTCGCACCTTATCGCCAGGGCTCAACAGACTATAGAGCTGGCGATGCAGGTTGGCCTGATAGCGCAGGGTCTGGGAGAGGATTTGAATTTCCTCCTGCTGCAACCTGATGGACTGCTGACACAGCTTAAGCTCCTCCTTCTTTTGCATCAGTACGGCCTCGGATTGGTGCCAATTAGCCCACCGTTGAGCCAGGTCGCCCTGGTGATGCTTTAACTGTTGCTGGTGTTGTTCTAACTCTCGCTCCTGCGCCGTTAAATTTTGCCGGTAACCACCCAGAAATTCCTGGTAGGCCCCCAAGTCATCATGGGCTTTAGTTAAGGGTTCCCGTAGCCCTTCTAGTGGCAAAGTCACCTGGGTCTGATCAATCTGGCCTTGATCGTTGATGGAGCTCAGTCTGGTTCCCTGGTTTTCTTCCAGGCGTCGCATCTCTCCCTTTAAATGGGCCCAGGCTCCTTCTAAATCGTGATTTTTCCGGATTAGCTCGGCCTGCTGCTGCTCTAGGGTTTGCCGTAGGTATTCGACCTCCTGACGTTGGGTTTCAAGTTGTTCTAGATCAGCTTCAGCCCGTTCTAGCTGCTCCTGCCGGGACTCAATATCTAATTCCCGTCGATTTAACTCTTGACTTTGATAGGTGAGGGATTGTTTCCACTGTTCAATTTCTTCTTCCTGGGTTTTAGACTTTTTGCTCAGGTTAGAAAAGGTTTGCAAAATGTTAGTGAGACTTCGTCCGGCTTCATAATGTCGCTGTACCTGGCGGTTACCATTCACCTCAATCATGACCAGAGCACCACTATTGTAGGAGGCATCGTCGGGAGCTGAGATCACCTCATCGCCGGTGACTGCAGTCCAGAGATATTCACTGCGCTGGCAGGCCAACAACCTGAACTCTGGTCTACCGCCACCAATGAATCCTGACTTCTTCTGGACTTCCGCAAGATACAGCACGCTGTTGATCCTCTTTAAATGAAATCGGCTAAATCAACATAAAATTGAATTAACAGGCTAATAATTTCTAAATAGAATTAAATGCCAGTAGGATGTGAAAGATGAGTTTTCCACTGTGGTTGTTAAAAAGACTCTGTAATAGTCAAAATCTATCTCCCCAGACAATTTAAATAAAATTAAAAATTTTAAAGGTTTTAAGGGTTTTTGCAATTCAGGTGTCCGTTAGCTATGAGTATAGCTCCAGGTCTGTAAACTGTTCCAACTAAAGGATAGCTAGCCGCCAGAGGCAACCTACCCATGAGTGGTTGACATGAGAGGTAAGTTAACATTTCTCCTGGCATTTATAAACTCTCTCCAATTTGGGTTGAGTAATTTTACTGAGGGCTTGGCTGCCAGGTTGTGATCTAGGTCCCATCACCATGGTTCGAGGGTGATATCTTTTGCTATCCTGGTCGGGCTGGGACCCTTAGCCCAGTTGGCTGAAAGGCTGTAGAACCTGAGACACCAAGGTTGGATCTAGACCCTCCCCAACGAGGGGGAGGTAGGCTTGCTAAACTAGGCATAAAGAACCTGCCTAAAAGAATCAACCGATCTAAGATCTAAACCGATCTAAACTGAGACCCAGGGCTAGCTTATGCTAGTGTTCCCTAAGGGGGTATGTCAGGCTTACCGCCCTTCCTAACCCTGTCATAGCTGCCCCGGAGTCAATTAGAGCCCTGGAATACCTGACTTGATCTAGTATCAGGTTACCCCATGGGAAAAGGGCATCCCCCTTGTTGTTTGTATCCGAGTATGCTTTAGGCTAAGCCCAATTTTGTAGCGACCCTATCTTTCCCCTTAGCTGCCTATTCCCTATGCAGGGTTATCTGTCTGAAATTGATATTCGCAGCATCCTACAGTTGATCGAATTGGGTCAGCGGACGGGGATACTTTATCTGGAAAGTTATGGAGCAAACCCGGCTACCCTGGCCAGTCGTCACGGAGATTTGGGGCTGGATTCCCTGGAGGTTAAGCAGTCATGGCTGGTTTTTTTCTCTAATGGCGCGGTGGTCTATGCTGGCCCTAATGACAACTCCCTAAGTCGTTTACAGGACCATCTACAAGCCTATGACCTCAGCCGGTTTCTGCCGGAGCCCCGATCAATCTCTGCGATCTCGACTTTAAACTCCCTCGAGTACGGCACCCTATGGCTGATGCTGGAGCAACACCTGTTAACCCTTGAGCAGGGTCGAGCCATCCTCAGTCATATGATAGAAGAGACTCTGTTTGAGCTTCTCAGTCTGCACCATGGTTCCTTTGTGTTTCAGCTTAGCCCTGCCCTCAGCCCCCAACTGATGACCCGCAGCCTAAGCAGCCTGATAACGGGCTTAACCCAAAGGATTCAGACCTGGCATCAACTCCATAGTCAATGGCAATCCCCAGACCAATTGCTGCTGGTGGTAGATAAAGAGGGGTTTGCATCCTGTGTCACCGACCCTGCCGATAGAGCCCTGGTGGAGCAATTAGATGGTCAAACTTCCCTGCGCCAACTGGCCCGTTTTCTTAGACAAGATCTGGTAACGGTGGCTGAAACCTTATTGGTGCCTATTCAACTGGAATACTTAACCGTTAGACCACCGCCCATCAGGTCATCCCCAGTCGCTGCGGGGCATCAAGGATGGTGCGATCGCCTACCCCGGATAGTTTGCGTAGACGATAGCCTCACCATTCGAGAAACCGTTGAGAGCATTCTGTCCACCCAGGGCTACGAGGCTACCTCCATTGCCAATCCATTGAAGGCGCTGGGACTGCTGTTTCAGCTACAGCCAGATTTAATTCTATGCGATATTGCCATGCCTGAATTGGATGGTTATGAGCTCTGCGCCATGCTCCGTCAGGCCAATGTATTTCGCCAAACTCCGATTGTTATGTTAACCGGTAAAGAAGCTTTTTTAGATCGGGTCAAAGCCCGCATGGTGGGAGCAAGCGACTACCTGACCAAGCCCTTTGGCCCGGCAGAGTTGATTACCCTGGTTGAGAAGTATGTTGGCTCTGGTGTACTGGCTAATGTCCAGGCTGACAGGCTGTTGACAGACTCAATTGCTGCGGAGTGGGACCTGGATCTGGGTCGATAAAGTCCCATCGCCGGGGTTGGTAGCGATGCCGACTGTTAGGGCTTCGGTTTATCCCCTCAACTGGAACTGGCCAGCCTTTAGCAAGGTAACCACTCTAGCTGGGCTTAAAGGCACAACAGACTACATATGCAGAGCGGTTAGACAACTGGGTCCTCAAGCGGTCTAGGAGCCAACTTTTTCAGAGAGGGTCCTGACCTTTCTAAATTTAATTTTTTAATATAATTAAGCCTATAGTTAAAGTGTCTACGATAAGAGGTTTTTAACCACACTTGGCGTAGAGGCGCTATTGTCAGCCCCTTGGTACGCTTAGATGGAAATGGATGGTTCCAGTCGGCTATACCCGGATAGACGGTTCACCCCCTTTTGGCTTAGTACGCTATCTATGAGTAAGATTTTGGTAGTTGAAGATAGTATTTCCCAGCGGGAAATGATTGTCGAACTACTTCAAGGTAAAGGTTTTGACGTAGCTACCGCTGGAGATGGCATGGAGGCTCTAGAGCAGATTCAAGCAACTCGCCCGGATGTGGTTGTGCTAGATATTGTTATGCCTAGAATGAATGGCTATGAGCTGTGTCGGAGGCTTAAGGCCGATCCCGTTACTCAACATTTGCCTATCGTTATGTGCTCCTCTAAAGGGGAAGAATTCGATCGCTATTGGGGTATTAAACAAGGTGCTGATGCCTATATTGCCAAGCCCTTTCAGCCTGCGGAGTTGGTCGGTACGGTTAGACAACTATTGCGACCCTAGGGCAAGAGACCCTGAATTTAAGCGATGACTCCTGATTCTAATCAACTCGACCCAGCTGCTACCAATCAATTTTCCGACCCGGCCCTCTCAAGCCCTGCGGAGGGTGAGCTATTTTTACGCTTCTTTGTCACCTCCACCGATGAGTTCGCCTTAGGAGCTACGGGTATTCATCGGATTATTGAGTGTTCTCAAGACCGAATTACCCCAATTCCCAATGTCTCTCCTCTCTTGCTGGGTACTCTAAACGAGCAGGGTCGAGTGGTTTGGATAGCTGATCTGGCCCATTTTTTGGGTTATCCTTCAACGTTAAATGCAGATAAACCAGAAATATCAGTAATTGTAGTAGAAGACCAGGGAACTATGTTAGGCTTAGCGATCAATCGAATTGTTGGTACACAATGGCTTAACCCTGAAGCCACCCGAATGGTTGCTATAGGCACAGAGACACCGATGAATCCCCTTGTCAAGGGTGAATGGGTGCTATCTACCGATGGATCTCAAGCGGTTAGCCTCCGGTTACTAGACCACCTGGCTGTAATTCGCTCAGCTCGTTGGGCGGCTTAGTCTGGTTAAGGTTTTATATTTTTCATCATTAATGAACCTATCCCCAGATTTGATATTGGCAGGAGAACGTTATGGCCTCAGGCATTGATTATTCCCAGGCTTATCAGCAAGCCGAGAGGGCCTATATTCAGGGTAACTATCAAGATGCTGCCAGTATTGTTGATCGCCTAGTCCATGAGCATCCCCATGACCCCAGGGTGTTGCTACTGCGGGGGCACATTTACTGCTACGGTCTACAGCAGTACCAGATTGCCCAACAACAATACAGGGCGGTTTTAGACCATACATCTCAGCCGGAGTATGTGGACTACGCTAATGACGGCTTGAAACATGCTAGTCAATTGATCGCCACTCCAGTCTCAGGCAACGATGACATTATAGCCAGAGAGGAACTCGCCAGAGAAGACCTTGGCCCTGAGACTACCCCTGAGGTTGACGCTGTCGGGCTTCAAAGTAGGGCAACTGGGGTCGATGGAGCGATCGCCCTGGACCCCAGCCCTACGGACGACGATTTCCTAGATCCTTTTGGCAGTTTTCAACTTGATTCTGTGGAGGGGCTAGACTCCTTAAACTTGCCGGGTGAGGCTACCCTTGACTTTCCCTGGCCGATGCCAGAAGGCGGAGCCAATGATGGCTCTGGCATCTGGCCTGGTCTGAAGGACGACAGCCAAGACGATATTACCATTTTTGCTCCTAACTCCGCTCTAGCGACAGGACCGTCGCCCTTTAATCGGCAAGGGTCTGCCGAGCCTCAGATTAACAATGGCCGCGGGCATGATCAGTATTCCGGCACCAATCTAGAAGAAGAGACCGCTTCAACCGATAACCTGGATTTCCTAGATGAGTTCGGTGAATTTGATGACCTGGGCAGCTTGCCAGATTTTCAACTATCCGATAGTTCTGCCGGGTTTGCTAGTCCTGCCCCGGGCTCTTCAGGCCAAAATGCCAGAGAAGACCCCAGTCTAGAGCATAATCCATCGTCGGCCTTTGCTCTAGACGAGCAGGATGGACAACTGCAAATTAGCGACGAAGACCTGTTTAACATTTCCGCCGCCACCGACAGCCTGCCTACCTTTACCCAGATTGACGATAGTCCTGTGGTCACCCATCCTGAGTCTGGCTGGCTGCTGCCCTTGGTTAATGCCTCCCTGCCCACTAAAAACTTAGTGGTGGCCATGGCCGCTGGGGTTGCCTCTACCCTAGCGGTAGGGGTGGTTAGTTTTACAGCGGCTACCCTACAGCCCAATCAAAATACGTCCAGGGCTGTCCACAGCGTCATGGCGCTCTCAGCCGGGCTAGTTGGCTTTGGTGTTGCTCTAACCACAGGACATTTGGCCCAACGTCGGATGCGCTCTAGCCTGCAGGATCTTCAGCACCAGTTTGATGCGGTTGTGCGGGGCAACCTTTCGGTTCGAGCTACCGTGTTTTCTGAAGATGAGTTAGGCCATCTGGCTAGTAGCTTTAATAAAATGTCTCGGGTAATTTTAACAACCACCAGTGAGGCGCAGAGAAAGGCCCAAGAGCAGGAACAGGCCAAGGAGGACTTGCAGCGTCAGGTGATCCGCCTGCTAGATGATGTGGAAGGAGCAGCCCGGGGCGACCTGACCGTTCAGGCGGAAGTCACTGCTGATGTGTTGGGGGCTGTGGCTGACTCCTTTAACCTGACCATTCAAAATCTGCGGGAAATTGTAGAACAGGTTAGTCTGGCTGCCCGGCAGGTCAGTCGAGGCTCTACGGAAAATGAAATTTTTGCTCGCGGCCTGTCTGCCGATGCTTTACGGCAGGCTGAGGAGTTGGCGGTGACCCTGAACTCAGTGCAGGTGATGACAGATTCGATTCAACGGGTGGCTGAAAGCGCTCGCGAGGCCGAGGAGGTGGCCCGTTCTGCCTCTTCTACTGCCCTCAAGGGGGGGGAGTCGGTGGAGCGGACCGTGGCTGGGATTTTAGGCATTCGTGAAACCGTTGCTGAGACTACCCGCAAGGTTAAGCGCTTGGCGGAGTCTTCCCAGGAGATTTCTAAAATTGTTGCGGTTATTTCCCAAATCGCTTCCCGCACCAACCTGCTGGCCCTAAATGCCAGTATTGAGGCGGCTCGAGCTGGAGAAGCTGGCCGGGGTTTCGCCATTGTAGCCGATGAAGTTCGCCAGCTGGCTGACCGGGCGGCTAAGGCTTCTAAGGAAATTGAGCAGATTGTGCGGCAAATTCAGACTGAAACCAGTGGGGTGATGACCGCCATGGAAGAGGGCACCCAACAGGTGATTGAAGGCACCCATCTGGCGGAACAGGCCAAGCGATCGCTAGAGGATATCATCCAAGTGTCTAATCGGATTGACGTACTGGTGCGATCGATTACAACGGACACTGTTGAGCAAACGGAAACCTCTCGAGCTGTAGCCCAGGTTATGCAGTCCGTTGAGCTCACCGCTCAGGAAACCTCCCAGGAAGCCCAGCGAGTATCGGGCTCCTTACAGAGTCTGGTGGGGGTAGCTCGAGATTTGTTGACCCTGGTGGATCGATTTAAGGTGGAGAAAACTGACGGATAACTGAGTTCGCCTCAGATGTTGCCCCCAGGACACCCTGAGGGATTAATCAACCTTTACATGAGTACCGTTATGCTGCCTGAAGACCAACAACGAATCTTAGGGTACTTTATCGAAGAAGCCAGGGACCACCTGCGTACCATTGAACAGGGGTTGGTTAATCTGCAATCCACCGTGAATGACACCGAAATGATGAATGAATTATTTCGGGCTGCCCACTCCGTCAAGGGCGGAGCCGCCATGTTAGGCCTCAATAGCATCCATCGCATTTCCCACCGGCTGGAGGATTTCTTTAAACTGCTAAAGGATTCTGGCGCTAAGCCGGATCAAGACCTGGAATCAATGCTGTTGAAAGTTTTTGATGCCCTGCAGGAACAGGTTAATCAGTTGCAGGGTCCCTTTGGCTTGAGTGAAGCCCAGGCCCAGGCCATGCTGGTTGAGTTAGAGCCGGTTTTCAATCAAACCGAAGCCCACCTGAATGGCCTGTTGAGTAATTCCGAGGCTCTCCCCAGAGCGATTAGCCCCTTGCCGGTAGTGCCTGCTGTAGTCTCTGCCCATCCTGAAACCAGCGCCTTGCAACTGGTATTTCGCAGTGATGTACCCCGGTTGTTACGAGAAATGCTGGGCACCTTTAAAGGCATTGACGACCCGCGATCTCGTCAGCGTTTGGAACAAATTTGTCAACGCCTTTATCGTCTGGGTGAGCAATTCGACTTATTGGAGTGGTGCGCCCTGCTAGATACAGTGCGACAGGCTGTGGTTAACCCAGACTATACCTTTCGCAGCCTGGCAGAGGTGATTATTAAGAACTTAAAGATGTCCCAGGATTTGGTTCTGGCAGGTCGTTCGCGAGAGATTGGGCCATCTGCCGACCTGATTGGGCTGACATCTAAAGACCCAGTTCTAAGACCTGGGGTAGAGTTCATTACAGACCTAGAGTCAACCCCTGAGGCTCTAGATCTTTGGCAACACCCTGCTGCTGGGCAAACGCTGCCTTCCCTTTCCAATGGCAGCAGAGAGCCCCAGATGGCTTCAGCAGAGCTCAATAGCCTGGCGGATTTGTTTGAGTCTCAGGAAACCCTTTTAGATAGCCTCTGGCAAGAGGAAAGCCCGCAGCAGTCAATGCCTGCTCCAATTGAGGCGGAAGCCGCGGGGCTTAACCAGGGCGGCAGCTTTCTCGATCAAGAATTAGTCGACTGGCTGACCAGCGAGACCGCCCAGCCCTCCCCAGACTCTCTAACCGGGGAAGCGGCGGCAGACCTGGATTCCCTATCTGCAATTTTGGATGACTTCACAGCCACCTGGCTGGACGATGGACAGGACTTCAACGCCGGGCCCGAATCTGCCCTACAGCCGGAGTCCTCCGGGTTAGTACCCTCCTTAGAGACCGCCAATGGGCTGGCTGAGTTGAGGGCAGCGGCTCTAGCAGCAGGCGCCTTAGACTCCCAGGAGTTAGAGGGTGAATTGCCCCAGCCCGGATCGGAGTTGGGGGCAGAGGTTGATCACGACTTTGGGGATTTGGAGAAGCTGCTGGAAGCAGCCAACCAGATCGGGGGACCAGGACCAACCTCTGCAGGGCGGCGGCGATTTGGCGCCCCTAACCAGCGCCTGCCCAGGCCCAGTATCGATCAAACGATGCGGGTTGCTGTAAGCAACCTGGACAACCTGGCTAACCTGGTGGGAGAACTGGTGGTTAACCGTAACTCTCTAGAACAGGACCAGGACCGCTTGCGGCAGTCCCTTGACAAACTGCTTCACCAGGTACAGCAACTCAATGACGTCGGGCAGCGTATGCGTAACCTGTATGAGCGATCGCTGCTGGAAAGTACCCTGATGACCAATCGCCGTCCCTTTGATTTTGCTGGTTCTGGGGTCCCCAGCGGCCATGCTACCGGCGTCACCTTCGATGCCTTGGAGATGGACCGATTCACAGACTTCCATACCCTATCCCAGGAAATGATTGAGTTGATTGTCCGGGTGCGGGAGTCATCCTCTGATATTGAAATAACCATTGATTCCACCGAACAGGTTGCTCGTCAATTTCGCCAGGTCACTACCCAACTGCAAGAGGGCTTGAATAAGGCGAGAATGGTCCCCTTTGGGCAAACGGTTAATCACCTGCCCAGGGCGATTCGAGATATTTCTCTCAAATGCGGTAGAGAAGCTCGACTGGTTGTAGAAGGGGAAGACACCCTGATCGACCAAATGCTTGTAGAACGCCTTTATGATCCACTGATTCACCTGGTCAACAATGCTCTGACCCACGGTATTGAATCACCAGAGGACCGACTAGCTGCAGGCAAAGCCAGGCAGGGCACCATTACCATTCGGGCTTTTTATCAGGGTAACCAGACCGTTATTTATATTGCTGACGACGGCAACGGTATAGACCCGGCTGCGGTCAAGGCCAAAGCCCTTGAGCAGGGCTTAATTACCAGCTCAGAAGCCCACCACCTGTCTACCGCAGAAATCTATGATCTGCTATTTTTGCCCCAATTTACCACCCGTGATCGGGCTGATGCCTTTTCTGGTCGGGGAGTGGGGCTAGATGTAGTAAACACCGCCTTGAGGGATATTCGCGGATCCATTGCGATTGAGTCTGAGATCGGTCGTGGCACTAGTTTTACCATTCGACTGCCCCTCACCTTAAGCATTACCAAAGCTTTGAGCTGCTTAAATAATCAAGCCCTGATTGCCTTTCCCATGGATGGGGTAGAAGACATGGTAGACGTACCTAGGGCTGATCTTTACGTCGATCAGGCCCATCAGATGGCAATTCCCTGGCGCGGCGGACAACTGCCACTGTGGCCCCTGGGCACCCTCTTGAAGTTTAATCGTAGCCTGGGTCGGGGGCGAGTTTACGGGGGTCCTCAGGATGATTCTATGGTGTCGGTAATTGTGCTGAGAAGCACCACCACCTGTATTGGCCTCCAGGTAGATCAAGTGATTGGAGAGCAGGAAATTGTGATTAAACAGTTGGAGGGACCTGTCCCCAAACCAACTGGCATTGCCGGGGCCACTGTTTTGGGAGATGGGCGGGTCATGCCCATTGCCGATGTGTTGGAGTTAATTGATCTGGCTACCGGTCGGATTCGCAGTGATAGCCTCTCTTCTCTCTGGACCCAACCATTGGCAGAGGTACCCGGGGAAATTCCCCAGGCAACTGAGCCGACTGTCTTAATTGTTGATGATTCTATTACCGTACGGGAGTTGCTGTCCGTTACCTTTAATAAGGTGGGTTATCGGGTTGAACAGGCTCGAGATGGTCAGGAAGCCCTGGCCAAGTTACGCTCTGGTCTGCCCTGTGACCTGGTTTTCTGCGATATTGAAATGCCTCGTATGGATGGGCTAGAGTTATTGTCGCGAATGCAGCAAGACCCCACTCTGAGCCAGATTCCCGTAGCGATGCTAACCTCCCGTGGTGCCGATCGCCACCGCCAGATGGCCCTGGATCTGGGGGCTAAAGCCTACTTTACCAAGCCCTATTTAGAGGAGGTGCTTTTGGAGGCTGCCCAGCAAATGTTAGCTGGAAAAAGCCGGCACCTGTCGGTGGGGCCCTAGTTCTGCCAAACTGGGGCAAGTTTGAGGACTAGACAAAAGGCCATGGTCAAATAGGGCATAGGCAAAATAGGTCATAATAGGAGTGTAGCCTCTAGGACTGAGGGAGGCGAGACTATGAAAACTCTGCGGGTTAGCGCTCCAAGGCCCCGATCTAAGCAATTTTTCTCTAAGACATGGCAGGTGATGGCAAAAGCCTTTAGGCATCGCGATCGCGGCATCCATCCAGGGCGAGTTAAGGGGGCTTAGGCCATCTTAAGGACGGGGCTGGGCCTGTACCCAGGCCAGGGCCTCAGCCCGGTTAGTCAGTAGCCCCTCGGCTTGAGCCAGTTGCACTGCCTCTAACAGCCGCCCAATGTCAGGGCCCGGCTTCATCCCCAGGCCTTGAATCAGGTCACGACCAGAAACCAGGGTTTGGGGATGGGCAATGGCATCTTCTGGGTTGAGATAATGGCCTAACAAGGTTTCCACCAAGGTCTCGGGAAGGCCATGGGCCCAGGCAAGTAGGGGAATCCCCATAAATCCGACTCCGGCCAGCTTAAATAAACCATAGCGTTGAGCTGGAGAGAGGGGCAGCAGCTGTTCCTGGAGGTAATGCCAGCCCTTGACCATGGCCAACACCCCCTGTTGCTCTAGGCGGCTATACTTTAAGGCCGCCAGGGTAGCTTCGGCGATCGCTAAAGGGCCGTCCAATAACTGACTCAGCTTAGTCAGTTTCAACCAGCTACGGTGCAATCCTGGGCCAGCAGGGTCCTTAACCCAGCTACGCAGTCGGGATGCATACTCAGGGTACTGCTGGTCAATCCGGGCTACCAGCCGATCAATAACTGCCAGCTTCTCCAGTTTATTGGAGCTAAGGCCAGGGAGCCAGGTGTTCAACAGACCGTCTTGCCAGGCCAAAGTCAAGAAACGGGAGCCCTCTGGCAGGCTAAGCAGACAATCGAGTTCACTGCGTACCCGCTCCGCCGCCACGGCTTCGAGACGGGGCGCAAGGGCACGAATCGCAGTTTGGGTAGCCGCATCCAGCTGAAAGCCCAACTGAGCCGCCTGACGGTAGGCCCGTAACAGGCGCAGGGGGTCTTCCCTGAGATTTTCCTCTGACACCATGCAGAGGGTATGGCGCTGCAGATCGGCATAGCCATTCAGGGGGTCTACCAGGGTTTCACTATGGGGACTGTAGGCAATGGCGTTAACAGTAAAGTCTCGACGCTGTAAATCTGCCGTGATGCTAGCCCCAATTTGTTGGGCAAAGTCAACCGTGGCATTGGGAAACACAACCCGGGCAATTTCATGTTCGCTATTAAGCACCACAAAGCCGGCGCCGTAGGACTGGGCAATCTGCTCGGCGGTTTCTATAGCTTTCTCTGGCAAGACAAAATCCAGATCAAGATAATCAGCCTGACGATGCAATAGAGCGTCCCGCACGGTACCCCCCACCAGATAGGCCTGGGGGGGTAGGCAGGTCAGACTAAAGGGCCAGCTTTGGGGAGAGAGGGCTGGTTGAAAATCTCTAGTACCAGAGGTGCTCAGGAAGGTTGGGGTCGAACTCAATGAACTATTAATTATTTTCTATGACAACGGCATGGCAATGATGAAGTCTACCCAGCAATAGAAAGCCTCATTGGGGTAGGGTTGAAACAGTTCCCGCAGGCTTGCCAGTATAGCTCTAGTTTTCGGTAAAGATCTGGTCAGCTCAGCAACGGTGCCGGCTTACCTGGGCTTGGTTGCCGGCAGACTGAGAAGGTTTGAGTCGACCCAACAGATAACCGGGGTAGCCGACCGTCTAGCCCTAAATTCGTTTCCATAGGCAATTGCTAAAATTAAAACGCTAATCTTTCCCAGCTTTAACTATAGGATTTTACTGAGGAAAAACGCCAGACCCATGTGCATTTGTATAAACTGCCATTACGTTGACGCTTGCACCACCTACCATGCGGTTGAAGATCAACATCAGCAACCCCACCTCACTCCCCTGCCCACCTTTGAGCCAGTTGAGCCCACCATTAATGTAAATATTCGCCATCAAGATGGGGAAATTGGCATGGAGTGGGACGTGGTCGGGTGCCAGAGCTTCAGGCAAGAGTTGGGGAAATGGGCCCGCCTGCGCCCTGGCCAGCAGTTGCCCACCTGAGCCAGCCTGTAAAAACCCTCGCAGCCCTAGGCTTGCCCTTTCCCTGATGCCCTCTAGGGGCATAGACATTGACCCCGGGGAGTTACTCTTGAGCGTATTCTGTTTTAACCTTGCCTGTTGCCAACCTGTAAACCTGCCCGATGCCACCCTTTGTCATCACTGTGGGGCTAAGCTGGCCTTGCAGGACCGCTATTTTTGCCAGAAAATTCTGGGCCAGGGTGGCTTTGGGCGAACCTATCTGGGTCTAGATAGGCATGCCACTCCTGCCCGCCAATGTGTCATTAAGCAACTGATCCCTGGCGACCAGGGGCGGGGCGATCGCTATTCTGCCCAGCGGTTTCAACTCGAAGCCCAGCAGTTAACCAGGCTGGCTCACCATGCTCAGATTCCTGAATTACTGGCGGTAGTAGACAACCTCCAGGGACAGTTCCTGATTCAGGAGTATATTCCTGGCCCGACTCTGGAGCAATTGGCTCAAACAGAGGTCTTTACAGAGGCCAAAATTCGCCAGCTTTTAGGGGAGATCTTACCCGTACTGGAGTTTGTCCACGCCCACCAGATTATCCACCGAGATATTAAACCCGCTAATATTATTTCTCCCCCCGCTCCTCGCCCCTTTGTGCTGGTAGATTTTGGTGCCTCTAAATACGTTGAGGATCAAGCCCGGCTGGGGCAACCCAACACAGTTATCGGTAGTGCTGGCTATGGGGCCCCAGAACAGGTGTTGGGTCAGGCGGTTTTCGCTAGCGATATCTTCGCTCTGGGGGTAACCTGCCTCTATCTCTTAACTGGGTTGCATCCCTTTGATCTCTATTCCGTCAGTGATGATAGCTGGCAATGGCGGTCTTGTCTGCAAACTCCGGTGAGCCCCGGCTTGGCTAGAATTCTTGATCGCATGGTCAACCGGCGGCTGCAGGAGCGCTACAGCCGGGTGGGGGAGGTGCTGGCGGATTTACGCTGGGCTGGACCTGAGACGGGGCAATTGCCGCCGCCAACAGGGTCACAGCCTCTTTCCTCTGCATCTCCACCCTGGCAGTGCCGCTTCAGGGTGGACCTCTCCGGTAAGCGGGTTAGGGCTTTGGCCATTAGTCCCAACGGACGGGCGATCGCCACCGCCTGTCGTAATGCTTCGGTGTACCTGTGGGATTCTATCAACGGTGAACCCATTCACCGCTTTGGCAAGGTCATGGGCCTATGGGGCGTGGGGCACCAGGGAGAGGTGACCGCTCTAGCCTTTACCCCCGATGGGCAAGCTCTAGTCAGTGGTGGAGAGGATGGTCAACTGATTTTCTGGAATTTGGCCGACTATGGTCAGAGTCAGCGTCTCCCCTTGAAGACCTGGTCAGTGTCAAGGCTAGTGGTGACCCCTGATGGTCAGACCCTGGTGGTGGGTAGCGATGACGGCCACATTGACCTATGGCCATTGGCTACCGCTGATCAGGACCATTCTCTGCGGCAATTGGTTAACCATCAGGATCGCATTACCGCTCTGGCGCTGGGCGATCAGGGACAGATGCTGATCAGTGGCAGCCGCGATCGCACCCTGCGTCTCTGGGCCTTACCCTCAGGTCGACTATTGCAGACCCTGACCGCCCCCCAGGATCCAATTACCGCCCTCGCCTGGGATCCCCAGGCTGGCAGTATCCTGAGCGGAGATGCCGGTGGCCGCCTCCAGGTTTGGAGCTCTAGTTCTATAACCAAGGGCAGTCTGTTGCAAAGGTTGCCGGCGGCGATTACCGGGCTGGCTTTAAGCCCAGACCGGCGGTGGCTGGCGGTGGGCTGGCAAGGCGGCGGACTAAGGCTATATCAACTGCCCTGGGGGAACCAGGGCAGTAATCTGAGCGCCTGGCATGTAGAGGGGTTAGTGTTCAGCCCCGATAGTCAAACCCTGGTGGTTAGCAGTGAGGACCAAACCCTACAGCTTTGGTCCTTGGGGGCAGACCTATCAGCCGCCTGAGCAGGGGCCTGGTTAACTTCGCCCCCTGTTACCTCCCTACCAACCTCAAAGCCACCCTAAAAGTTCCTCAATCATATGATTGGCCTGGGCCTGGTAGCTGCCACCAAATAGATTGAAATGGTTGAGCACGTGGTAAAGATTGTAGAGGATTTTGCGTTTATCGTAGCCTGGCTCCACGGCATAGGCAGCCTGGTAGCCCTCATAGAAAGCCGCCGGAAAACCGCCAAATAGCTCTGTCATCGCCAGGTCCACCTCTCGATCAGCAACGTAGGCAGCGGGATCAAATATAACGGGCTCACCAGCCTGGGTAATAGCGGCATTGCCAGACCACAGGTCGCCGTGAACCAGCGCTGGCAAGGGCCGGTGATCAGCTAGCAACTCCGGTAGGGCGGCCAAAAGCTGCTCTTGCCGGGGAAAGTGCCCCCCCCGTCGCCCCGCCAGGCGAAATTGATGGCGCAGCCGATGCTCGCGGTAGAATTCCAACCAGGAGGGGGTCCAGGGATTGGGCTGGGCCGTGCTGCCGATGGTGTTAGATTGGTGCCAGCCGAAGCCCTGGGGCTGGCTGACCCGATGCATGGCAGCCAATTGTTCTCCCATCTGTCGCCAGCTCTGCCTGGAGCCGTAACCCAGGTCTAACCACTCCAGCACCAGATAGGCCCAGGTATCTGTATGGCCCCAGCAAATCGGTCTGGGAACCCGCACAGTGGCGGTGGCTAGCATCTCGGCCAAGGCTGCGGCCTCTGCTGCAAACATGGCCAGCCGGGTGGGCTGATTGAGTTTAAGGAAAAAACAGCGGTCCCCCTCCCTGATCTGCAGGGTTTGATTAATTGACCCGCCGGCGACGACAGACCGCTCTTGAATCGAAAAGGGCTGGCCGGTTTGAGCACTGATGTGTTGGGCGATCGCGGTCCACATGGGGCTGACACTTAACCTAGAGAGGGCGGGGCTCAGGCGGGTTGTAACAGGATTAACCCATAGGCATTGGGGCTGAGATAGCGCTGAGCCACCGCCTGTAAGTCTTCTAGGGTGAGGGCTTGAATCCGTTCGGGATAGTGCAGGCCATCGCCAATATCCCCCGTTAAGGTGTGGTAATAGCCGTAGAGACCGGCTCTCTCACCAGGGCTTTCATTGGCAAAAATAAATCGGTTGGTGACCTGAGTTTGCACCCGCCGTAGTTCGGCCAAACTCACCGGGGTTTGGGTCAGTTGCCGGACATGATCGGCGATCGCCCCTTCCACCTGATGCAAGTGCTGCGGTTCCAACCTGGCGGATACTGTAAACAGTCCTTTATGGGCCAGGGTCATATTGCTAGCGCCAATACTACTGACCCAGTGGCGGTTTTCCCGCAAATCACTAACCAGTCGAGACGTCCGCCCCCGCCCTAGAATTGCCGCTAAAATATCAAGGGCATAGGTATCATGGCCAGCCGTAATGCCAGGCACACGCCAGGTCAGTATCAATTGAGCCTGGGTCAAGGTCGGATCGGATTCAACCACCCGGGTAATATCTCGAAAGGGTAGTTCTCGGTCGTAACCATCGGGGAAGCATGAAAGGCCACTAAGCCCATCTACCGGATAGGGCGGCGGCTGGTTGAGGGCGGCTTCAAATCCCTGGGCCACGATTTCTATGAGTTGTTCAACGGGTAGATTACCCACCGCAACGGCGGTCATATGCTGGGGTTGATACCAGATTTGATGAAAATTCCGCATTTGCTCTGGGGTTAGATGTTCAATCACCGCAGCCGGTCCCAACACCGGTCGCCGGTAGGGCAGGTGCTCAAAGCCTAACTCCATCGACCGGGCATGGGTACGGCGCTGGGGGCTATCTTCGGCCCGACGAATTTCTTCTAGAATTACCGGGCGTTCTCGTTCAAAGTCATCGTCATTAAGGCGGGGGTTGAGAGCCAGCTGAATCTGCAACGGAGCCAGGGCTGGGAAATCTTGAGGAGCGGCGGTCATGTAGTATTTGGTGTAGTCCTGACTGGTGGCAGCGTTGGCCAATCCGCCCCGCTCTTCTACCCGCCGCTCAAATTCGCCACACCCCAGGTCATGGGTGCCCTTAAAGATCATATGTTCTAAAAAGTGAGCCATACCATTAATAGCGTCACTTTCAACCGCCGAACCTACCCGCAGCCACAGACTCAGGTTGACCACTGCCAGGGGCATCTGCTCAGCGATCACTGTCAACCCATTGGGAAAATGACAAATCTTTGGAAAAACCAGGGGGGCAGCAGCAACTGAAGGCCAGGGCATAGGAATTTTCGGGTTACGTACTTTAGCTATGGTAGCGACTCTGCCGCTTTACCGCAGGCTGGGCCTGCTACCTAACCCCTAGGAGCGGAGCTGGAAAAATAAATTACATCCAATATGATTCATTCTACTCAAAGTGGTGTAAATTTCGGGTATGTGGACTCTCCTGGGGAAACATCCATGGCAACTTGGATTAAAGAAACTGATGTCGCCATCTACCTGATGCAGGGAGCGTACTGGATTTCTCGCATTAGAAAATATCCTTCTTCCTCTAACAACAAAGAGCAGGTGGTGAATATTACTGGTCTTAAGGATTGGTTTAGCCGACCTGACTATCCCAGGGGCATGACCGTTGCTATTGGCACCGGGGCCCCCGAACCTGAGCCGTTTTCGGGGTCGACCCCGGCACCACCTCAACCGCCGAAACCGGTTCAGGGCAAAATCAATCAGGCTGGTCTGACCATCATTAAAACCTTTGAAGGCTTGAGAACCAAAGCCTACCCTGACCCCGGTACCGGGGGAGAGCCCTGGACCATTGGCTACGGCCATACCTCTGCTGCGGGTCCACCGCCGGTCTACCCGGGCTTAACCATTACGGTGGCAGAGGCCGAAACCATCCTCAAGCGTGATTTAGAAAAGTTTGAGCGATCGGTCAACCAGGTGGTTACTCGCACGCCCTCTTCTGATCAGTTCTCAGCCATGGTTTCCTTTGCGTTTAATGCCGGAACCAATAGTCTTAGAGATTCAACCCTGCTGAAGAAACACAATGCTGGAGACTTTGCCGGTGCTGCCGACGAGTTTCTCCGCTGGGTGTACGCCGGTGGCCAGATTATGCCTGGTCTTCAGCGTCGACGCAAGGCAGAACGAGCCCTCTATCTTAGTCAGGATTACCGTCCATTGCTTTGAGTTTTAGGTTGGCTAGGGATTACCCGGAACCCGTAGCTCGGGGGTTTAGCCCGGGCAGGCAAGCCAATCGGCTAGGTGGGAGATAAAGCTGGCAGTTGACTCGTAGGGCAATAGGTTGCGTCCGGGGATAATATCGCCCCTAGCCTGGGGCAGGTGGTCCAGGTAGGCCTGCAGGCGCTGCCCGGCTTGCTCTGTCTGACTCAGACGACTAATACCGGAGGCGGCATCGCCAAACAGCACCAGGGTTGGCACCTGTAAGTTGGAGATCGCCTCTGTGTAGTCTTCTCGCCAGAACCCTGCTAAGAAGGAATAGACCGCGTAGCGACCCCGGGCTTGCTTGGCATCCTGGGCTAGGTGATCCAGCCATTCCTGGTCAATATCGGCCTCTCGCCCAAATAGTTGGCGACGGGAGAAGGAGCGCAGAAATCTCTGACGTCGCACGTAGCGAAATAGCCCCCAGCCCACTGGTCCGCTAAATAGCAGGTTCCATAATAGGTGCTGGCGCCAGGTCGGGCTAGGGGTGGTGATCAACTTCCAACCCGGTGGTCCACTCAGCACCAGACTCCGCACCAGTCCTTCCATCTGGGGATGGTGCAGTAGTTTAAGGGCGATCGGCAGGGTGGCGCCCTGGGCTACTACCACTACCGGTTTTTGAATCACCTGGCGGGTAAAATAGGCCAACTGATTAGCCCAATCCTGGGGAGTGTAGGCTACCGCCGGTTGATCGCTGTGGCCACAACCCAGTAAGTCAGGGTTGTAAATCGAGTTTTGCTGACCCTGCTGTTGCCACTGCTGACAAAATCGATGCCAAAACCACCCCGCCAGCCCCACTCCCAGGGGATGGATTAGCAGTAGGGGCGGCAACTCTGGGGAACCTGGGTAAACCTCGTAACTGCAACGATAGCCTTGCCAGGTATAGACCTCAGCCTTAGGGGTAGCCATCATAGTGCCTGCACAACCGTAATAAATCGGGCGAATGGGTCCCCCATCGCTAGTCAGGCTCAGGAGTCACCTGTGCCTATCCTACCGCTCTAGGCGAGTCCTGGCCGGCCCTAGCCTAAGCGTTCCAGCCAAAGCGATAGGTTAGGGATTTCTTATCGATCCAGTTGATTTAAAAGAGGACTTAACAGTTTGGGGGGCAGTAGCCAGAGTAGGATGGCCTGGCCCGGCTGGACCTGGCTCCAGTGATCGACTTGTAGGTCCAGGCAAACCAGGGTGGCGGTGGGTATCTGCACCTGTCCACCGCCGATCAGTAGGCTGGTGGTCTCAGACCAGGTGGGTTGGTGGCCCACCAACAGAATGCGCTGGTGGCGATCGCTTTGCCCCTGAATTACCCCTAGCACCTGCTGGGGGTGAGCTTCGTACAGTGCGGCCACCTCTTCTACGGTACAGGACCAGTTCCCCGCTGTCCTGGATAAGGCCAGGGTGGTGCGGGCTCGCACCGCCGGTGAAGTCAGGGCATGGTCTGGCAAAAAATCCAGGCTAGCCAGTAATTTACCCATGGACTGGGCTGCCCTTATTCCCCGGGGAGCCAGGGGGCGGTCCTGGTCTAGCCCACTGGGGGCTTCCCAGTCAGACTTGCCATGGCGAAAGAAAATCAGTTGCTTGCCCATGGATAACCCTGGCAGACTACTGCGAAATAACGGCCACCTGCACCACCAGATCGTTATAGTCATCCAGACTGATCTGGTCTTCAAAGCCAAGTTCGTAAAGACTACCGTTGTCAAAATCAACCTGTTTTACCCTAATGCCGCGGCCGTTCTGCCAGGAGGCACTGGGGGTAGATTTATGATCTCCATCGAAGTAGTAGGAGAAAATACCGGTTGCTGCCGGCAAGGCTAGCCATGTAGTCGGGGTGTTGGGAGTTAATTCCTGCCACCGATTCACCTCTGGAGGAAGTTGGTGAGGGGGGCGGGGAGCGGCGTTTTCCAGATATACCCGCAATCGTTGCTGAAACAGGGCGCTTCCTCCTACGACCCGGTACCATACTTGATGGGGGCGGCGATCGTCAGTGGTAAATAGGGCATAGGCGGTTGCCTCTGGCATGACTACGGGTTCGTATTCCTGCAACAGGGTACCCAGGGGTGGCATCGAAGCAGCCGGGGTTTGGGCCAGTATGGGATCGCTGGCGGCGGTGAGTCTGATCATTGCCGCCGCCACTGCTATCAGGGGATAAACAAAATTACACCGTTTGATCATAGATAGATTGCCAGTATCGGGTGCCATCAAGCCGTTGCCCACAGAATAGCGCAGATTGGTTCAGGTCGCTTAGAGGATGTTTGAAAAGGCGTAGGGGGGGTAACCAATTACGCCAAGCGTCTCACCTGCAATAGTTAGAACTTTATCTGAGACTCCGCGTAAACGTGTACTAACTTAGGAGTGTCACCATGAGTACCAGATCTATCTCGCCATTGAGGACATTGACCATACCCGCACCCAGGCCAAATAACCTCAGCCCAATGGTAGAGGTTTAATCTATTACACGCCAAACCCTGGTGTGACCCCTTACTTTTTTCCTGGGCTGTTTAAGGGGGCTATGACTGGGGTCTTCAGGCGGCACAGGGCTGGCAGAGGTCACGGGCCAGGGCGTCTTCGTAGACCTGGGCTGTCTGAATCGCTGCGGTCACCACTTGACGGATGGATTGGCCCTGCTCTACCTGTCTTTGCCAGCGTTGGGCTTCGTTACCCTCCCGCAAAATCTTCTGCAGGGGACTGAGGAAGCAACCTATACCGTTGGCCTTGGCAATGGGCCAGACCTCTTGATAGAGTTCCCCGATCCAGTCGCGGGCCATCATCGGGCGGCCGTCTTGCCAGTGGTACAGGGTGGCGTCCAGGCTATGGCGGGCGGCGGCGCTTTCGTTGGCATCGCTAAGGGCTACCAGGTCGGCGTTCCGGGTAGCGGCGGAGAACTGACTGCTGACCAGGGGATCGAGGCTGGGGGTCTCCATCAGTTGGATTAAGCGGGCCTCCAGTAGGGCCGTCACCGCCAGCAGGGCCACCGGGTCAATAATCAGGTCACAAATGCGTAGTTCCAGACGATTGAGGTTGTAGGGGCGGCGATCGCCATTGGGCCGCACTGCCGACCATAGATGGCGGACATTTTGCATGGCGCCCGCCGCCAGTTGGGCTTCCATCCAGTCAATATGGTGCTGGTGGCTCTCAAACAGGGGCACCAGGGCCGGGGTCTTGGGAAATACCTGCCAGCGGCTGGAGTGGGACCCGGTTACCTGGCCATTCAGAAAGGGGGAGGAGGCGGTCAGGGCCAGGTAGAGGGGGGCCTCGACCCGTACCAGGCGGCAGGCCCGCATCAGCAGTTCGGGGTCGGCGATGCCAATATTAATGTGTACACTGGCGGTCACTACGGTGGTGCCGTAGGTGTGTTCGATATAGCTGTGGTAGGGGTTACCCGGATCGGAGCGAAAGAACCGATCGGTGGGGCCCAGGGCCAGGGTACTGCCGGGAATCAGGGTGTAGTTACCCAGGGTTTTGAGGTAGCGGCGCAGTTCGTGACGGGGGCGCACCAGCTCACACAGCAGTTTTTCGTACTGGCACAGGGGCGGGGTGGTGTACTCCACGTTGCGGCTATCGGGCTCCCGCACAAAGCCATGGAGGTCGGCCACGATGCGATCGGAGAGGCCAACAATATCCCCCTCGGGGGTACCGGTATAGATTTCGATTTCAAAACCCTTCGATAGCAGCACGGTATACCCCCATGGCCGCAACGGCCTGTGACTCTCTCTTCCATCCTATCGGTTGGGGGTCACCCAGGAGGAGTAGAACAGTCCAGGGTTTTCAGGGGAATGGGGCGACCCGCCGCAAAGGAACGGGCAATGGCGTCGCAGCGTTCATTGCCAGGGTCGCCGCTGTGGCCCCGCACATAGACCCAGCGCAGGGGCTGATCCAGGTGTTGATTGAGGTCAAGGGTGAGGGTGTCCAGCACCTCCCAGAGGTCGCGGTTGAGCACGGGCTTTTTAGCCGAATTGACCCAGCCCCGTCGCTTCCAACCAGCGATCCACTGGGTAATACCCTTGAGCACGTACTCACTGTCGGTGTAGACCGTTACCCCGTCCCGCTGGCCCCGATCCCTTAGCCAGGTGAGACCGGCGATCGCGGCCTGCATCTCCATCCGGTTATTGGTGGTTTGGGCAGCCCTACCGCCCAACTCATGGGCAGGACCTGCCGCTGTGTAGAGCACCGTCGCCCATCCCCCTGGTCCAGGATTACCAGAACAGGCGCCGTCGGTGTAGATGCGTTGAATAATGGCCATCTTATAAAAACTCAGGAATCAGGAGTTAGGGGCTAAAACCCGGCCTTATCATACTCCAGGTGGGGATATCCGTCTGGTTCCAGCGTGGAAGCCGACTCCTTCCCACGTTACACTGTTAGGCAGCGATATTTGGGCAGGTTCGGTCTATGAGTTTGCAAATTAAAGCGGTACAGGCCCCCTACTATGGCGATGCCATGTATCGGACGCCGCCCCCCGACTTACCCTCCTTGCTGCTCAAGGAGCGCATTGTTTACCTGGGGCTGCCCCTGTTTTCTGGCGATGACATTAAGCAGCAGGTGGGTATTGACGTGACCGAGCTGATCATCGCTCAGTTGCTTTATCTGCAGTTCGACGACCCCGACAAACCCATTTATTTTTACATCAACTCCACTGGCACCTCTTGGTACGACGGCAATATGATTGGCTACGACACCGAAGCCTTTGCCATTTGCGACACCATTAACTACATCAAGCCGCCGGTCCATACCATCTGCATTGGTCAGGCTATGGGTTCGGCAGCGGTAATTTTAGCCTCGGGCACCAAGGGGTTTCGGGCTAGCCTGCCCCACGCTCGCATTGTCCTCAACCAGCCCCGCAGTGGCGCCCAGGGGCAGGCCACCGACATTGAAATTCGCGCTCGGGAAGTGATTGATAACAAGCGATCGATGATGGAGATTCTGGCTAAACATACGGGCAAACCCCTAGACCAGGTAATGCAGGATACGGACCGGATGTTTTACATGAATCCCCACGAGGCCAAGGAGTACGGCATTATCGACCGAGTCCTGGAAAGCCGCAAGGGATTGCCCAAGATACCGGCGATTGCCGCTGGTTAAGACCCCAACCCCTCCTCCCCAGCTCTGCCCTCTTTCCTCCCCCATTACTTCAAGGTTGCAAGAACACTATGCCCATCGGTACCCCTAAGGTTCCCTATCGCCTTCCCGGTAGTCAATACAGTCAGTGGATCGACATCTACACCCGCCTCAACCAGGAACGCATTATCTTCCTGGGTCAGGAGGTCACCGACAGCCTGGCCAACTCCATTGTGGCGGCCATGCTCTACCTGGACTCCGACGACAATACCAAACCCATCTACCTCTACATCAACTCCCCCGGCGGGTCAGTGACAGCGGGCATGGCCATCTATGACACCATGCAGTATATCAAATCCGATGTGGTGACCATTTGTCTGGGCCTGGCGGCCTCCATGGGGGCCTTCTTACTGGCCGCTGGTACCCCTGGTAAGCGTTTGGCCCTGCCCCACTCCCGCATTATGATTCACCAGCCCATGGGGGGCACCGGTCGCCAGCGTCTCCAGGCCAGCGATATTGCGATCGAGGCCAAGGAAATTCTGCGGGTGCGGCAGGAACTCAACGAAATGATGGCCCTCCACACCGGTAAGCCAATCGAGCAAATCGAAAAAGATACCGATCGCGACTACTTTATGTCCGCCGAAGAAGCGGTAGCCTATGGCCTGATTGACCGGGTAATCGAAGATCGCAGCCAGGAACTGGCCTCCGCCGTGGCGGTGGTGGGCTAGGCAGCCCGCCGAGCCCCTCAGAAGGGTTAGCTTTAAGGGCGATCGCTAGGCTAAGCTTGGCCTAGGGTAGCACACCTACCAATCTAGTCGGGCATGGCCAGGAGTTCTGTTATGCAGCCTAAGTCCCTGGGCTGGAATGGGAGTAACTGCTATCGGCTCACCATACCCGTCATCATTAGGCATGGACCGACCTATCACCCTGGAGGATATTTTTCAGCTATTCGAACACAACCTGGCAGCTTCAAAGGCTGAGGCCGAACGCCGTCATGCCGAAATTGAACGACTGATAGCAATTACCAACGCTGCGATTAATAGCCTCACCAGCCGTTGGGGCCGGTTTGTGGAGGAACTAGTCAGGCCCGCAGTGGTGAGTTTGTTTAGAGCTCGGGGAATTGATCTTAAACACACCTTTCTGCGAGCCTCTGATGAGGCGAAACAGATGGAGATTGATATTTTGGGGATTAACTCCACCGATGTGGTATCGGTGGAATGTGAATCTCGCCTGTTCCAGGGTGATCTAGAGGAGTTTTTGGCAAAGTTACCCCGCTTTAAATCCGCCTTTCCTGAGTTCGCCGCCTATCGCATCTATGGAGCCGTTGCTGGGATTGAGATTGACCAAGGGGTCGATCGCCGTGCCTACCAAAAGGGATTGTTTGTGATCAAACCCTCAGGAGATACGGTAGCAATTATTAATGACGATAGTTTCCAGCCTAAGACCTGGTGAAATAACCCGGGCCTCCATCGGGCCTTCTGCCGCGACTTTTCTTGGCCCTGATGAAACGATTCTATTTTATCCGGCATAGGGAGAGCGCAGCCAATATCCTACAGATGATTGCTACGGCCTTACCCCCAGGGGCCAACAACAGGGCACAGGCCCTGGCCAAAAAACTCCTGTCGGAGTCCATCGCCAGCCAAGATCTCAAAGACACTATCACCCGCCTGCCCCGCTAGGTCCCCTTAAGCCTGATTATCCCTTTCCTCGAAGCCGACCTGGACTGGTCAACCGGGGCAAGGGTAACCAGCTAGATAGAGCCAACCACCACGACCTGCTCAACCTGGAACACCTCCCCAACGCCTACGAGAAAACCCTGCCCCCCTGATCACCCTAGCCGCCAACCAGGGCTTTCTCACCGATTGGCACTAGGGTCGCCAGGCAGGGTGCCTGGCCCTTTAAACTAATTCTCCAGCCATCCCAGCCGTTGCGGCGGCCAGAATCTCACCATGGCCTTGCCAATGATATTTTGAGAAGGAACAAACCCCCAGGCGTGGCTGTCGTAGCTGCTGTTGCGGTTGTCTCCTAACACTAAGTAGGAGGACTCGGGAACGCGTTCAGGTCCCCATTGG
Source organism: Cyanobacteria bacterium REEB459 (assembly GCA_018970085.1). Classification (GTDB taxonomy): domain Bacteria; phylum Cyanobacteriota; class Cyanobacteriia; order Phormidesmidales; family Phormidesmidaceae; genus Nodosilinea. The sequence goes on along the minus strand of JAGWXD010000015.1, from coordinate 8,078 downwards.
TAATTGGGGGCTTCCTTGATGTAGCCCTCTTTTAAGCCAGAGCCGTTGACATAAACCTGACCGTTGCGAACCTCTACTACATCGCCCGGAATGCCGATGACTCGCTTAATGAAAGCGTCGCGGTGCTGACCCGGGGGGGTAAGGCTGGCGGGGGGCCAGAACACAACAATATCTCCGCGGCGCGGTGGATTGAAGTGATAAGTTACTTTTTCTATCACCAGTCGATCATTGATTTGCAGGGTGGGCTCCATCGAACCCGATGGAATGTAGCGAGCTTCGGCAATGTAGTGGCGAATCCCTAACGCCAGAACAACGCTGAGGGCAACGGTTTGCAGTAATTCAACCCAGGGATTGGGGCGACGGGAAGATGGCTGAGGAGAAGATGGAGACAAGTTCTAACTCGATATAAAATGCATAGCTTTGGTTAACAGGCCGGAGCAGGTTTAAAGGACTTAACCGCCTGGCATCAAAACCGGATAAGGTATTTAGCCGCCTTTGCCCAATGCCGGCAACCGTAGCTAGATAGATTTTAGCAGCGCAGAAAACTTTCTGACATAGCTTGGGTAGATGGGGTGCATCTCAGTCTTGCAAGACTGAGGATGAGAATGACCATTGAGGTAAGCACAGGGGTTAACCTGATCGGCATTGGTTCTGGCCTAATTCGCTAGATTCATTTATGTTGTTACTATAGCAGTTGTCGGTGAGGGCAGGATGCCGAGCCAGCCTCTGGACCTTAGCCTGTGGTCAATGGCCCTAGCCTACAATCTCGATTGGACGAACAACTGCTATAGGATGGACTCACCTCCAGATGGTCTAGTTACCCTTACCTGTTCTTTGCCCTATACGCCATGACTTTGGTTCTACCTGAGGGGATGGCTTCAGCTCCCGCCCTGGCACCGGAAAAAACCAGTCAGGCCACTCGCCAGCCCTACCCTAACTACAAAATTATCGTTCTCAATGACGACGTCAATACTTTTCAGCATGTCGCCGAATGTCTGATGAAGTATATACCTGGTATGGGCAGTGACCAGGCCTGGAATTTAACCAATCAAATTCACCATGAGGGCCAGGCCGTCGTCTGGGTGGGCCCCCTTGAGCAGGCAGAGCTCTACCATAGCCAACTGACTCGAGCTGGCTTGACGATGGCCCCCCTTGAACGGGCATAATCCAAAAAGCAACTGCTTTTTTAAGATTTTTTTATGACTCAAGCTTCAGATAACCGCCTGGTTTGGAACCACTCTACCCATTTACCTGGATTGATCCCCATCCTCGAAAAGCTATTAGAGCAGCCAGGCATTGGCACCGTCACCCCGGGGGTGATTGCCAATGTGCGAGCCCATTCCCCCGACATGCGGGTAAAGGTATCGGTACCAATTCGGGGTGGTTTTAAGTTAATCGCCCGTAAGGGAAAAACGGTGCAGGAGGTTTTTGTCCTAACGGAACTGGCCAAACCAACCCTGGAGGCAGCGATCGCCCGAGCCATGGCGGCCCTCTAGGGTGACAACCACAGGGGATTCCCGACAGCAGCGGGAAGGTCAGGCTAGATTCCAGGTGGGGTCGGCTTTCTACCGACCCCGTAGTGCCATCGCCCGAGACCTGGCGGTGCTCTGTGCCAGTCTCTATCGCCAGACCCATGCTCGCCTCCGGGTGCTAGATGCCATGAGTGGCTGTGGAGTTAGGCCCCTGCGCTACGTGCTAGAGGCAGGGGCTGATTGGGTCTGGGCCAATGAGGGTAACCCTGAGGTGATGCCGATTCTGGCGGCCAATTTGGCCTGTCTACCCGGCGATCGCTATCGACTCACCCAGCATAATAGCCTTCGCCTTTGCCTGGATTGCTACCAACGTCAGGACTTTTACGATTTAGTTGATATTGATAATTTTGGCAGCCCCGCCCCCCACGCCGAAGCGGGGCTATGGGCGGTACGCCTGGGGGGGCTGCTGTATCTAACCAGTACCGACGGTCGTTCCAGCAGTGGCCATGACCCCCAGCGCAGCCTGCAAATTTATCCTGCTTATGCCCGATGTCACCCAGCCGCCCACGAGCAGGGACTACGACTACTACTGGGTCACATTGCCCAGGTAGCGGCCGCCCGAGGGCTGGGCATCGAACCCCGTTTTAGCCTGTTTACTGGCCAGGTCCACCGGGTAATGGTGAGGGTAGTTAGACCCTCCACCCTTACCCCTGAGACCTACGGTTTTCTAGCCTACTGCCATGGCTGCGGAGAGTTTCAAACCATAACCTGGCGACAGCTAGGACAGGTGAATTGCCCTTGCTCCCAGCCCAAGATCGTAGTCAGTGGCCCCCTCTGGCTGGGGCCCCTCCATCACCGGCCAACCCTTACTGCCATGGGGCAACTGGCCTCTACCTGGGGCTGGCCAACCCCGGCCAGATTACTGCAAGCCATGGCGGCGGAAGCCCATCTCCCCCCCTACTATTACACCCTGGCCGAGATTGGCCATCGGGGTGGAATGGATATACCCCGCCGTGATCGCCTGGTAAAGGCCCTGCACCAGGCCGGCTATGAGGCCGCCGTACCTCACCTAGAGGCCCAGGCCATTAAGACCAATGCCCCTCTAGCAGAGTGCCTGGAGATCGCCAGGAGTCTACCCGGCGATCAATAATCTTAAAATAAGACCAATAGATTTCACTAAGGGTCTAGCTATTGACCTATTGAGTCTTATCTCAAGACATTTAATTGGCCACGCCACCACCACCATGACCCGACCCGCAAAAGAGCTGATACCTCCAGATGGAGGGTACCTCTCTGGCAGGCAAGTATTGACAATTTCCCAGCGATTGTCTCGACTGAGGTCTCAGCCAATGGCGCGGGCTGGGGCGTGGAAACAGAAATAGAAACGATGCGGCCCGTAGTCTATCTATTCTTTTATGATGGTATTAACCATCAGGGGGCCGACCCAACCCTGAGTGCTATCAACTGTCTCGTACCTGGACCAATCATTCTGCCGATAAGTCTAGCGACAAGCTTTATTGGTCTCACAAAAAGACATTTATTTTGCGGATTGCCTGTCCCCCTTTTGCCTGACGGACCTAATTTAGTCCAGAATTAGTCCAGGACAAATCCTTGGTATCTTAAATCCTTTAAGGGACAAGCATTCTTGAAGCCTGAATAGTTGCTTCATACGCAACTATTCAGGCTTCTGGCCTCCAGCGATCCTGGGAAGGAAACCTGATAGCCCACAATAAGTCTCATAGGTACCATGGTTAGACCTAATGATAGACCTGTTGGTCTCATAAAAAGACATTAGTTCTCTCTTTTGCAGACTAATCAGTATCAGAAAAAGACTCAGTATGAATACATTTGGTCTCAAAGAGAGATTTGCCATGGCCGGTTTGTGGTTTGATAGCCATCTCTACGCCAGAGTGTCTCTAGCCCTGGCCAGAGGGTTACAGCTAGAGGCTTGAGCTAATTCTTTTTAATCTTTCAACCCATAGAGGCAGGTGCTGGCTGGGGTTGGGCCATTGCCGCAGTTGTCAGGCCAGCGGGGGTGAGCCCCCCACGCACCACCAGCACCGAGCAGGGAGCCCGATGCATGACATAGTTGCTGACGCTGCCCAGCATAATGGCTTCGAGACCCCTGCGGCCATGGCTGCCAACCACAATTAGATCGGCTTGGGAGGACTGGGCCGTGGCGCAAATGGTTGGGGCCGGATCCCCCACTACCTGAGAAAACTCCGTACAGATTCCTGCCGCCAGGGCCTGGTCGGCTTCTGCCTGCAGTCGGGCTAGGCGATCGGTTTCAAACTTTCCCCAGCGTTCCTGGTAATCTTTCCAAATGGCATCATCCAGGATTGGATAATAGGCCTGATAAGAGTGGATAGGTACAACTGGGCTACCCTCTTCATAAGCCGATAGAACGTGCAGCAAACTAAGGCTGGCACCGGTTTTTTGGGCTAGTTGCAGGGCCTGATTAAAGACTACGCCGCGTAGGGGTGAGTTGTCTAAGGCCACCAAAATTTTGCTAAACATGGTCAGTCTCCTGGTTGGATTTGTAAGAGACGGACATCCTTGAGAGCCTGGTTAACTGGTCTCAGAGGAAGGCTATGCTTCTATTATGGGACGGACTCCACTAAGGGGACCAGGGCTGTAACAAAGGCACATATCCTGAGTCTCTTTAGTGGGGTGCCTTAGAGACCGTTGGCTAACTCAATAGCAGAGGGGGTAACTGTAGATCCTTGGGAGTGCGGTAATGGGCCTCAAAAACCGCCACCATATCCTTCAGGGTTGGTTTACCCTGACTCTGGCCGGTCAAACCAGTAGCCACAATCACCAGACAATGACCCTTAGCAGCTTTTTGCCAGGATTCCCAGTGCTTCAGTAGCTGTTGATCCAGGGGATGGCTGGCATCGTACTCGGCAAACAGGTGCAGTTCCCCATCGCCGGTCTGAAACAAGCCCAGGTTAAGCTTCAACTGCTGCTTCGGATCGCGGCCAAAGTTAAAACACACCGATTGAATGCCGCCCGCCCGTTGCAACTGACCCACCAGGGTCTTGGCCTTAGGCCGGGAGGTTTGGACAATTACCGCCGGCAGCGTGGGGGCTAGGCCGTAATCGGCTTGGGATTGGCTTTGATAGACGATGGGCCGATTCTGTCGCAGGTAGTTTAGCTCGCTAAGGGCAAATTCAACCAGCAAAATTAAGGTACCCTGGGGAATGTAATCATCCCGCAGGGTGGGGAACCCAGAACCACCTGTAGAGCCAGCAAAGTCGTCAGCAATGGCCTGATTGGTTTGGGCGCTGAGGACTCGGGTTACCTCTGGTAGGGTTTTCACCGTCACCTTGAGGGAGGGTGCCTGGGTCTTTTCAGGATTGGCAATCTGATAGGTACCCTTGAGGGGGACGCAGACGGGGGACTCTAACTGAGAGCGATACTTGCTAAAAAAGCGTTTAATGGCCTCCAGTACCACCAGCAGTACCGCCCCTTCTTGCTCCACCAGTTGACCCCGCATCCCCTCCAGGGGATGGATACTACCGAAGTCAGGTTTGACAATATCAGGGGCATCCACCATCTTCGACCAGTGCCTATCCTGCAAAGATGGTAGGGTTGCGTCTTGGTCTGTAAACAACTCGAAATTGAGAAACAGGCAGTCCTGCTCTAGAAAGGCCTCCTGCATTTGCTTAGAGGACTGCTCCCCCATCAGCACCCGCTCTCGAAACTGGGTGAGGGAGGCCAGGGAGCGATACATTAACAGGCCGTACTCCACTCCGCCCATACCCAGTACGGAAATATAGAGGGTATCGAGATCCCAGTGGTTCAGTTCGACGGCTAAAATCTGTTGCTCATTGAGGCTATGCCAGGGAGCCAGTTCCCAAATTTCCATGGCCCTAGCCTGCATTGCCTGGCTGTAGCGCTGGGGCAGTTGGGCGGTGGCCAGAGACTTGGGTTGCTGGAGGGCACTGAACAGATCGTCAATTAGGGGCAGAGCAGCTTCGTAATCAACCGCAATATCTAGATCTTGTAGGGCGCCCCGCAGATAAAACTGTAATTCCCGGTTACACACAATTACCTTTTGCGGGCGAGCCGGTGCCAACCCTCCCTGGGGGGCTTCAATTGCCTGGAGTAGGGTCCTGACCACTGGCTCATAGCCACTACTGGCAGGCACAATACTAATTCCCCGCACTTTACCATGGCCACTATCTAGCCAGATGATGCAGTCGCTGTCTTCACCTTGCCGTCCCCAGGGGATGGGCTCTGCTTCAGCCCGATGGTGCATTGGTCGACGATCGCCTTCCCATACCGTTGCGATCCGGGGTATTTGTTTGAGCCGGTCAATAGTAATACGGTTCAATCGAGTCATGGTACGGGAAAAACTAGGAAACGGGGTAGCAGTTGCCCTAAATTAGCCCTTGGCTTTGATCAGCATAGACGAGTTTAAGGGTAGGCAAGGTCTTCCTATAAGTTTTCTAACTGTGGTTTCCGAGAGGCTAAGCTAAACTAAAAAAAGCGACAGAAGCCCGGGGTGAGACCAATGCGATCGCGCTGTTCTCCTCCCTTAGTTGTAGCGCCTAACCGCTCAATTGAGGCGGTTAATCGCTGTTAATCCTCAAAAGGAGCGTTGGTATGGCTCAGGTTAAGGAACAGTCACGGGGTATTTTACTCTCCGCTAAAGCCCTGGAGCATGTGAAGGCTTTGCAACATAGTCAGGGTAACCAAGCCCTTTGCCTGCGGGTGGGGGTACGCCAGGGCGGATGCTCTGGTATGTCTTACACTATGGATTTTGAAAAGCCTGAAAATATCAACGACCACGACGAAGTTTATGACTACGATGGGTTTCAGGTAATCTGCGATAAGAAAAGTCTGCTCTATCTCTACGGGTTAATGCTGGACTACAGCGATGCCCTAATTGGGGGTGGTTTTCAATTTACCAACCCCAATGCCAGCCAGACCTGCGGGTGTGGCAAGTCCTTTGGGGCCTGAGACTGGGCCTAGCCAGGACAATCGGGTTGATAACGAGGGCTCTAGAATGCAAACCGCACCAATAGAATAATCCCAGGGGGCAACTGCCTGGTAACGGCCCCCTGGTAACCCGGCGGTTACTTTACCAGCCAAAGGCCGATAACAGGGGAGGGGAGGAGAGATCAAGGGTTTCTGCGGTAGCTGGGGCAGTAACCGGCATAATTCGACTTTCGGCACAAAAAGAAGCGGTGTTAAAGCCGCCAAACCGCTTTACCACACTGGTGCGCAACCGCAGGTTGGCATGGGCAAACCAGAACCGTTCCACAGAACTCATGGTTTCGTACTCGGTGGTCAGCACCAGAGCCTGATCGGCGTCAATATCATAACGACCGATCACCGGCACGATCTCGGCGTAACCTCGCTCCCGTAATAGCTGACCGGTGCCCGGCTGATGGCGATCGGGTACCAGGGCAAATACAGTATTACCGGTATGATTTTCATCCTCCCGGTCCCAAGCCATGGAGCCTTGCCAGGTAACCAGGGCACCACCCACCGCCAAGGCCGGATCGACGCTATGGAGCTGACAAATTTCCACCACCCTGGGGTGGCCCTCCTCCAGGGCTTCTACAAAGATGGTTGAGTCACCCAGTTCGGCCCGCCGAAAGGGCAAGTGATGGGTAGTGCGCTGGGAATGCCATTGACCCGCACTCAGGCGGAAAAAGTCCATTACGTCCATAGGTGAGGGGTAAACCGGTACGGTACAACACTATGGTTTGATCATAGACCATGGTCTTGTGGTCTGGAAACCCGCCCCCTTAAGCCCGGTTAATAGTACGCAGCAACCACAGGGTACAGGCCAGGAAGATAAAGTGGGCCAAAAGCACAATGGTATTGCCTTGCATCACAAAAATATCAACCGGTCTGACAAACTGCCCCATGGTGCCGGGCACAAAAAAAGCGACTCCTGGCGTCAGCGATACCGCCAGCAGGGACCCTACCAGGGCGTTACTACCCAGCAGGGTGACTAGGGTACCCGCCATGCTTATAATGATGCCCAGGCGTAGGGATGTAGTAGCATCCTTAGGGCTGGGGCGGCGAGATCCGTCTCGACTGCGCAGACGGCGAGCTAGGCGGGTGTAACCAAAGGCCCAGTAGGTAGTCAGATAAACCACTATCAAACCTATCGCGGTGAGGCTTAAACCGGCTGCAGTGCCAGGATTACTGGCAGCGCCAGAACGGGTACCCAAATTAGCCAGGCCAAATAACAACACCAGACTGGCAATCACTGCCAGGACCGCCTGGCACCAAAAACTGATCCAGCCATTTAGCAGAAAGGCGTTAGCAATTCGGCGGACAGCGGGCGGCAGGGTGTAGTTTAGGTCGGGTGTCATAGGTAATTGACTTTAAAGCTGAGGCGTTGATGTCTCTGGGCCAAGTCGGAGTCGTAGATAGAGTCGTAGATAAGTGTAGCAGAGGGGGCGACCCAGCACCTCTAGCCGGTTCTGTTGTTAAGCAATTCATCCTGCCCGGAGATGGCTGGCTAAAGCCGCCCGCCATAACTCAACCCTCAACCTATTTCGAGTAGGGCAGGGGGGCAGCCAGTGCTACAGTTGGGACAGGGGTAAAACTAGAGGGAGTCATGGTCTTTTCTAACGATCGGAT
>JAGWXD010000014.1 GCA_018970085.1 Cyanobacteria bacterium REEB459 | reverse complement strand
TGGTCAATCACCCGGGCAATGGTGTGGGTTTTACCGGTGCCGGTGGCCCCCAGCAGGGTCTGGTAGCGGGTTTGTTGCTGTAAAAACCCAGTCAGCTCAGCGATCGCCCGGGGTTGATCGCCCTTGGGTTCAAAGGGAGCCTGAATGTTAAAGTCACCCATAGACGCCACGCCCTATGCCAGTAGTTACCTTATCATGACCGATTTCCCTGGTTTTGGCCCCAGATCCCCGGCCCGGGGCTAGAAGCAAAGCTGATAAATTCTACCCAGGGTGATATGAAAACTTGACCCCGTGGGTAGGTTAAGCAAAGGAGCCTTACAATTTACATCGGTTAACTCGTGGAGACCTATAGACATGAAACTTTCCCTGACCCATAGCTTACTTCAGCATCTGGTGAAGAAAAAGCAAGAGGGCGGCTTTACCTTGATTGAACTGTTGGTGGTGATTATCATTATTGGTATTCTGGCCGCGATCGCCCTACCCTCCTTTTTGAACCAGGCTAACAAGGCCCGCCAAAGCGAAGCCGCCACCTACGTGGGGTCCATTAACCGGGGTCAGCAGGCTTACCGGCTTGAACAAACCCAGTTTGCCGATAAGGTGGATAAGTTGGCCCTGGGGATTAAAACCGAGACGAAATATTTTCAATATAGTGAAAAGGAAGGCGCTGGCGGTACACCGAATGGAACCGCCGGTAATGTAAAAGATCTGGGTACCGATTACAAGAAGGGGGTGGCTATCTATGCGGCTCCTAAGGACAACGCCCTGGTGGGCTATGCCGGTGCCACCTATACTCTTTTAGACACCTCTAATAACGCCACTACCACGGCTATTTTGTGCAAGAGCAAAAAGGCCGGGGAGGCTCCTACCCTTACCCCAGCGGATCTTGCAACGGCTACAGCAAAGGTCACAGCTACCGCTGATGAATCCGATGATTGTCTAAATTAGCTAAGGTCCTTGCCCGCCTACCCGTCTCTACCCTAGGGTGGGGGCGGGTTTAGTGTTATGGGTTTCTTCTCGCTAACCCCGGCCCCAGCGCTATAATAGGCCTGAGCCCAACCACCCTTTTCCCCGGAGGCTGCGATGGTCGACAATCTATGGTCTAGCCCGGTTACCCTAGAGAGGTACGCCCCCCTACGCCGCAGTCAGGTGCGGGTAGAGAGCCCCCGCTACCGCTGCCCGGTGGCCAACTGTCATCAAAGCTGGTACCGTCATAGCCTGACTGAACCCATTCCTACCTGCCCAATTCACGCCCTTGCCCTGGTCCGCACCAGTAAGGCGTAGTCGCTACCCTGGCTGGGGTTAGTCGTTATTGCTGCCCCTAGACCCAAAGTAAAACCCCAGGGCCGTACCAATTAGCCCGGTTTGGGCGGTGAGAATAAAGGTGACTAAGTCTTTAACCAGGGCACTGGTTTTGTCAAAGGATTCGGCTTTCTCTTTGTTGTCTACAAATCCTGACATCAAAATCAAAAGTATCACCAGGGCAAAACTAATCCCCAGGGTTCCCGCCAGCATTTTGATTAAAAACATGGCCAGTTGAGACCGGGTTCTCTCCTGCCGTTCCTCCAGCCTTAGCCCCTTGTCAACCTGGGAAGGCAGCAGGTTCCTAATGCCAATATCCTGGGCCGGATTGTAGCGATCGTCGGCGGCTAAGACAACGGGATCTGGCTGACCAGGCTGAACTGCAGGTCGGTCTTCAGGGTCAGAGAACATCGGCACTAAATCGGCAGGACTCAATTCAGAACAATCTCGCCAATGGATTTATCTTTGCGCTGAACCAGTAGGGTGCCTCCCTGGCTGGTGGTAATTTCGTGGATGTAGGCGGCGGTGGCAACGGCTTTTTTTAGCGCTAGTTCGGGCGTCATGCCCTGCTGTTGAGCCAGCCAGGTGATTAGATTTAGAACCTCTGCATCGATGGTAATCGGGGTAGAGGTTCGGGCGGTTGCCAGGGCTTCCTCGGCGGGGGGGCTGGCAGCGGGGGTGACAAGCCCCTGGGAAACACTATAAACCTTGCTGCGGGAACTATCTTTTAGAAAACCCGCATCGGAGGATGTTCCAAATTGTTGAAATTCCATGATTTGACTTTTCCTCAACCTAGCCACCTCAATCATATCCTCCCCGCGGTGGTTTGGAAAGAGTATCTAGGCCTGGCCAGGCCCCACCGACCAGGGTAGCCCCCGATACCTGGGGGCAAATAAATCCTGAGGATTTGGGCCCCGGTGGGGTAGGGGTTTTATGCTGGGGGCGATGATTTTTAGGGAAAACGGTTATGGCTGGTTCAAACAACCCGTCTAAACAGGGCAAGGCTCGGCGTTTGGCGGCAGAATCCCGCAATTTGCGGCCTAGGGTGGTCTCTTCTGGGGTGTCTGAGCTGCCCGCCAGTCTGGTGGAGTTTAACTACAATAGCCCCGGTAGCTTGCCCGGCACCCTGAATATCCCCCCCGATGCCCTGCCGACGGAGCTGGTTTTGCTGGCCTATGGCCCTGAGGCCATGGCCAACCAGACCCTTGAGCAACTGGATCAATGCCGGGCTCTGGCCGAAACCTACCCAGTCCGCTGGATCGATGCCCGGGGCCTGGGTAGTGAAGATAAACTCTGGCAGTTTACCCAGGTGTTTGCCATTCCTCCCCTGATGCTAGAGGATGTGGTCAATGTGCCCCATCGCCCCAAGATTGCCTTCTATGATCATCAAATTTTGTTGATTATGCAGATGGTCAGGCCTAAATCTTCTGGCACCGGGGTGGGCAGCGAACAGGTGAGCTTGATTTTAGGTAAGGGATTTTTGGTCACCTTTCAGGAGGAGCCCAACTGGGATTCCTTTGAACCGGTGCGCGATCGTATCCGCCGGGGTACGGGCAGCATTCGCAGACTAGACTCCGATTACCTGGCCTATGCCCTGTTAGATACCATCGTGGATAGCTTCTTTCCGGTTTTAGAGAGCCTTGGCGAAACCTTAGAAGATCTAGAAAATGAGGTGATTGAGTCCCCCAGCCGGGCCACTATTGAAAAGATTTACCTGATGCGCCGGGGATTAATGAAACTGCGACGGCTAATCTGGCCCCAGCGTAATGTTATCAATAGCTTAATTCGCGATAGCGATGAGCTGATTAGCCCGGAGGTGAAGATCTATCTGCAGGATGTCTATGACCACATTGTGCAGGTGGTGGATATTTTAGAAAACTATCGGGAAACCGCCTCCAGCCTGGTGGATGTTTATCTGTCTTCCATCAGTAACCGGATGAACGAGGTGATGAAACTGTTAACGGTGATTTCCTCGGTATTTATTCCCCTTACCTTTATTGCCGGGGTCTACGGTATGAACTTTGATCCTAGCAAGTCTCCCTTGAATATGCCCGAACTCGAATGGTACTGGGGCTACGCCGCCTGTTTGGGGCTGATGGCACTGGTGGCAGGCTTACAAGTCTTTCTATTCTGGCGGCGGGGCTGGTTCCGTGATTTTTCCCATATCCGGCGTTAAGGGTGCGGGTGGGGAAGCCTACCGTGGTAAAAGTAGGGTGTTGGTGTTTGCCAGTGGGTTAGGGACACGGTGCTGACTGCCATTACCATTCTGCCGCCTGATGATCGGGCCACCGTAGCCGCGACCCTGGCGCTGACCGCCAGAGATCGCCAGCGATCGCGCCATCGCTTCCTCAGCGAAGAGGGCCTCACCATTTACCTGAACTTGCCCAGGGGTACCGTACTGCGCCATCACGATCTACTGCTGAGTGAAGATCAACACCTGATTCGGGTGGTGGCCAGAGCCCAGGCGGTGATTGTGGTCAGGGCTGATTCTCCCCTGGATCTGTTACGGGCCGCCTATCACCTGGGCAATCGCCATGTGGCCCTGGAAGTCAGCGGCGATAGTCTCAAGTTTGAACCTGACCCGGTGTTAGAGGCCATGGTCAACCAGTTGGGCGGTCTCTCCCAGCAACGGGCGACCCTGCCCTTTGAACCCGAAGTAGGGGCTTACCGCCAGGGTCACCACTCTGGCCATTAGGGCTAGACCTGCGATAGGTTGCGGCGGACACCAGTCCGGTGGGAACAAGACTGTGGTGCCAGTTGCTATGCTCCTAGGTGGGCTGGTCAACGCTATAACTCGCCTGTTTCAGCAAGGCGAAAGGCCCCATGGCAGGTCCCCAGGTCAGCTGGCCTGTGTCTGGATTCACCCCCCGATCGCAGAGTCGTAGCAGTACCCCACCGCTGTCGTTAGGCCCCACCTCAAAGCCCAGGCGCACGTAGCTGGTCTGGCCCTGGTAGGTAAAGCTACACAGGGTATTAGCGGAGGGATGGGCCCTATACCAGCCGGTGTCTAGATCGGCCTGAATCGCCAGGGCGCAGGTCGGTAAGGGCACCAGATCCTGGGGGGTGAGTGCGGCCAGGCGTTGGGGTTGGCTAGCTTCACCACGCCAGGCCAGCGGGTCCTGCAAACCGTAGTACTGGCCCCACAGACCGCCATCCTTCAGACCCAGGTGCAGGACTCGCTGACGGTAGGGGGGGGTAGCCGCCGCCACACTGATTTGTTCCATAAAGAAGCTGTAGCCCTGGTCAAACAGCGATCGGGGTAGGGGCCGTAGCCACAACCGCAGGTGCAGGTACCAGATTGGATCGGTGAGGGACTGTTGACGATTGTCAAATTCTCCGGCCAGGTAATGGGCTAGCTGGGGGAGCGCATCGGCAGGGAAAACCATGGTGTCGGTTAGGGAACGGTGGTCAGCCAGCCCCTAAAGGGACCGGCAAATTGATCCAGCGATAGGCTATGGAAGGTGGGGGTTTGGCGGGCCAGGCTGCGATCGCCCGGGGTGTTGTAGCCCCACTCCGCCAAAAATAACTGAATATCCCCTAAATCCGCTTGTCGCCGTACCCCCTGCAAGGCCTGGAGGCGGTCTTCCACAAACCAGATGGGGGCGGACCCAGCTTGGCTAAGCTGACGCAGGGTTTCGTACTTAGGGCGCTGCACCTCCTTGCCGAGAATCTGTTCAGGCCCTAGGGTGATTCCCTGGCGATGCAGCAGTTGTTGAATAAACCGACCTTCTTTGGTGGAAATAATCACCGGGGTCACCCCTGCCGCTGTGGCCTGGTGGAGGCGATCGATGACCCCTGGATAGAATCGGTGTAACCCCAGCCAGCCGGTCAGGTCTGCTTGAATCCACCTATCCCGAACCCTATCCACCGCCTCTCCCAGTTGCCCTGGTTGGAGTCCGGTCTCCGCCAGCAGGGCGGGCACCATCCCTGACCAGTGGGTCAGAATGGCTTCATCGGCGATGCCCCCCAGCAAGGCCCGCAGGACCAGGGGCATTTCCCACCCCGATTCAACCACAGGGCGGAGGGGATAGAAGCGATCGGCCAGCCCCGCTGGCGGGTTGGGGAGGGTTTCCTCAAACACCTGACAGTAGGCTCGCCAGGCGGTTTCAAAGTATTCCAGCAGGCCATCGCAGAGAACACCGTCAAAGTCGAGGGCCAGGATTTGGGGAGAGGTCATGGGGAAGGCAGAGGGAGGATAACCACCTCCTGAATTTTAAGGGAATTACTGCAGCTAGGGGCAAAGTCTCAGGGATCTCAGAATTTAGTCAAACTGGCTTACCATGGCGGCATGTATTCTAATCGGACCTTATGAGTCTCTGTATTAACCCGCGCTGTCCCCAACCAAACCATGCCGATAATGGCACCCAGGCCCATTGCGCGGCCTGTGGCTCTAGTTTACTGTTGCAGGGGCGCTATCGGGTTATGCGCCTGATCAGTCAGCAGACCGGCTTTGGTCAGATCTATGAGGCCTACGACCAAAATATACCGAAGATCTTGAAGGTCTTGAAGCCAAGCTATAACCACAATCAAAAGGTAGTCGATTTGTTTCGACGAGAGGGCGAGGTTCTGAGCCGTCTCAACCATCCCGGGGTACCCCGGATCGAACCCCGGGGCTATTTCCACTATTTTCCCCAGGATAGTAGCGAACCCTGTCACTGTTTAATCATGGAGAAAATCGATGGCCCTGACCTGAAACAGTGGATGGTGCAGCAGGGTAATCACCCGATTAGCGAAAAACAAGCCATCCTCTGGCTTACCCAACTGACCGATGTACTGCACCTGATCCACCGGCAGAATTACTTTCATCGCGATATCAAGCCCGACAATATTATGCTGCGACCCTCCGGGCAACTGGTGTTGGTGGACTTCGGAGCAGCCCGGGAAATGACCCAAACCTACCTGGCCCAGCTGGGAGACAGTGGCATTACCACCGTTAGCTCAGCGGGCTATACTCCCCCCGAACAGGAGCAGGGCCAGGCGGTGCCCCAGTCTGATTTCTATGCCATGGGTCGCACCCTGATTTATCTAGTCACCGCCAGAGCTCCCAATGACCCTGCCATCTATGATTCCCGTACGAATCAGTTTAACTGGCGTCCCTACGCTCCCCAAATTTCTGCGGCCCTGGCGGACTTGATTGACCAGCTCACCGCCACCGCTGCTGCCCATCGTCCCCAGACCACCCAGGCCATTCTAGAAGCCCTGGCCCAGGTGCGATTGGCCCCAGACCCGGTGATGCCAACCCAATCTGCTGCCCCCATCCCGCCCCCAGCCCTGCCCGACTGGCCGGTTACCAGCCCCAACCCTACGGCCCCCAAGCGTTGCCGGCTTGGGATTTCGATCTGGGTGGTGGTGGGTCTGGCTGGCCTGGCCCTGCCCTTAGGCTGGTATGGTCTCAGCCGTCGGGGTACTGCACCTGTCTGCTCCCTCCCCAGCACCGCCAGGTCCCTGGCGGTGACCCCCGCTGGGGTGCTGCTCGGTCATAGGGGAGAAATCAAAGACCTGAAACTATGGCATCAGGGTCAGCTGTTGATTACCGCCAGTGACGACCAGACCATTCGGTTTTGGGACCCGACCAGGAAGAAACAGATTCGTTCTCTGACTCAACACACCAACGTGGTCAAAGCCCTGGCCCTGACCACAGACCAGAACAGTCTGATCAGCGCCGGTGACGATCGCACCCTGCGCCTCTGGTCTCTGCCCGAGGGCGAAGCCATAGGGGTGATTAGCAATGCCCATGAGGTGCCGATCAACGCTCTGGAGGTTAGGGGTGACAATAAATTTCTGGCTAGCGCCGATGGTGATGGCACTATTAAACTCTGGTCTTTGCCGCTGTCCTCGGGGCAGAGCCCCCGTCTCACCCTCAAAGCTGACGGCACTGTAAATGATCTATTGTTTAGCCGCGATGATAGGCTTTTAGTCAGCGCTGGCAAGGCACTGCAGCTTTGGGATCTAAGCACCGCCGACCAGCCCGCCCCGCCGGCTACCCTGGCCCCAGTCACCCTGGAGGGTTCGGGTGCTCTGATCAACTATCTGGCCATCAGCCACGATGATCGCACCCTGGTAGCAGGGTCGGTAGACGGTACTGTGACCCTTTGGGACCGGGTAGCTGGGCCCCAAGGGGCAACTTTGAGGGCCACTTTAAAGACAAACCAGAAAACCATAGTAAACAGCCTGGAATTAGGGCCCCGCGGTGAAGACCAGGTCTGGATTGCACAGAATGTGCCAACCATGGTGCGCTGGCACCTAGGGGACCGGCAGTCCCAGATCTGCCCAGGGGCTGACCAGATCAGTGGATTTACCACCGATGTCTGGCGCTTTGCCCTATTGCCCAATAGTCGACAGCTGGTGACCATTGGTGGCAGTCCTTCTCAAATTCGCCTATGGCAGATGCCTGGGTCCGATCCCTAGGCAGCCCCCGGGCTCAGCAGAGGGCTGCTAGAACCCGACGATGGGTGAGATCAAAGCGATCGCCATGGGCCAGCAGGTGAACCCGTAGACCATGGAGCCCGATCGGCTCCTCCGGCCCTACATCGGTGGCATTGGTATGGGTAATGGCGGCGGCATCTACCACCGCCACCACCCCCTTACCAATCACCTGAAAGCGACCATGACCTTCAAACAGGGCACAGGTATCTTCGTCAATCCCCAGGCCCAGGCGATCGGGCTGCATGGCAATGGCACTCATCAGTCGAGCCATGCGATTGCGGTTATGGAAATGCTGATCCACAATCACCTCCGGTACAAACCCCAGTCCCAGAGCCATATCCACCAGGGAGCGGTGGGGGGTCTCGCCGCTGCCACCGCCGGCAATCATATGGTGACCCATGACCGCCGCTCCCGCACTAGTGCCCGCCAGAGTCAGCTGGCCCAGTTGGGCTAGCTGCCGGATGGAATCAATCAGGGGCGTGTCGGCCAACAGTCCACACAGGCGCACCTGGTCGCCGCCGGTAATAAACACCCCGGTGCAGGGCTCCAGGACGGTTTTCCAGGCTGGGTCCTCCCCCTGGGTGCGATCGCGAATATCCATAATGGCGATCTGGCTTGCCCCCATGGCGGTGAAGATCTGCTCATAGCGTCCAGCGATCGCCACCGGATCCCTGGAAGCACAGGGAATAATGCCAATGCAAGCGGCGGTTCCGCCGGCTCGCTCAAAGAAGGTGTGCAGAATTTCCTTGCCGTGAACTTTATCTTCTGCACCACCAACGGCTAATATGGCATGTTGCATAACAGGGGACATGGATTACTTAACCAAAGGACTCAGGAATAGGGCCTGGACTGTCTTGCTGCATGATAGACAAGATTTAAGCTTTAAGATCATCCTACCGTCAGGAATCCAGCCATGAACCCCAGCGTCGACGGGCTATCGGCCCTCAGGTTTGATGTGATCACCCTGTTTCCAGATTTCTTCACCTCTCCCCTGGCTTCAGGCCTGATTAGCAAGGCCCTGGATCGCCAAATCGCCGAAGTTTATCTTACCAACCCGCGAGACTTTACTACGGATAAACACCACCGAGTTGACGACGAACCCTACGGTGGTGGCGTCGGTATGGTAATGAAGCCCGATCCCATCTTTGCTGCCGTTGAGTCCCTGCCCCCAGGGTCTGAACGGGAGATAATTTTATTCAGTCCCCAGGGAGAACTGATGGACCAAAATTTATTTCACCACCTGGCCAGTCGCTGTGATCAGGTGGTGCTGATTTGTGGTCACTACGAAGGGGTAGACGAGCGCGTCACCCACCTGCTGACCCGGGAGGTCTCCCTGGGGGATTTTGTTTTGACCTGCGGGGAAGTGCCCGCCCTAGCCCTGCTGAATGGGGTGATTCGTTTACTACCAGGCACCGTAGGCAAAGCCGACTCCGTGGCCCAGGATAGTTTTCAAAACCTGTTGCTAGACTATCCCCACTACACTCGACCGGCTCAGTTTCGGGGCTGGGAGGTGCCTGCCGTGCTGCGATCGGGGAATCACCAGGCAATCCAGGCTTGGCGGCGGCAACAACAGATCGATCGCACCCGGGTTCGCCGTCCCGACCTGTACCAGCGCTGGCAGCAACAGCAAAACTCAGAGTGACTTGTACATCACCAGGGCATCGACGTAGCCGTAGCGGCGATGATTAAAGGCGGCGGGTAGCCTACCCACCACCTCGAAACCGAGTTTTTGCCATAGGTGAACCGCCCTATGGTTGGTGGCCACCACCAGATTAAACTGCATGGCCCGAAACCCCTCTGCCCTGGCTATGACCTGGGAATGGTGGCAAAGGGCCGCACCGATGCCCTGCCCCCGAGCCGCCTCGGCCACTACATAGCCACAGTTGCACACATGGGACCCTAAACCGGGCTGATTGGGTTTGAGGTAATAGCTGCCCACAATTTGAGCGTGGCTATCTTCCGCCACAAAGGTGAGGGGAGGGGTATCCACCCAAATTCCCTGGGCCTCCGCTGCCGAAATGTCTGGATCAAACACGTAGGTCTCGCCAGCCCTGAAAATAGGCTCCAGAATTGACCAGAGCTGGGGCCAGTCCTGTGATCTGTAGGCACGAATCGGTATCATGGGTGTTGAGACTACATTTGAAAAGGTTGGAACAATGTTACTAAAGCCATGGACAATCCTAGGCATGGGGGTTGTAGTCCTATCCAGTCTTTTCGCCGGTAGGGCGATCGCCGGTACCATCGAGCTCCAGGTTTTCCAACTGCTTTCCCGCTCCACTAGCCCCACCAGTCGCTGTCCCGACACGATCACGGTGACAGAAACCTACCAGCCCTACCGGGAAGGCAGTTACGGTATCGATGGCAATGCCGATCTCAGGGCGATCGCCAGCGCCATTACCCTGGCCGAAAGGACTCCCTTCAGTGTTACCTGGGTCGGCACCCTGACCCCCCCTTACCGCCAATGCCAGGCGGCGGCGGGAATGGTAAGAGTGGAGGGTGGAGCCTATCAGGGGCATTCCTATATCCGTATGCGCTTCATGGACGGCAAGGCTTACCTGATTCTGGATATGACGGGTTTACGGGATCCGAATAACTATACGACCGTCATTACCCAGGCCGGAGTTGATCGCCGGGGTCCCACTTGGAGTTGGGGGGGATCGGATTAGGGCAGTGCGACCCTGGCAATCTGGGCTATTCCCTAAAGCCAGACCCCAACCGGGGATGGCGCTAGTACGTTACCCTGTCAACGCCCAAGGTGGTCACGGTTGGGTGATCCGGTACCCTAGAACTGAGGTTGTCTTTATTAAGATACATCCTTAGTAAGATACATAATTAAGCTACACAATCAGTTTTTATGCCTACTTAACGAGTAAAAGGCTAAGCTTATTGAGGGTGGGCATCTAACCATTTGCTTAGCGTTTTCCCTGGCGTTATTGTTGAGCTATCGTGGTGATTTCCCAATTAAGTCCGTATTTAGCCCTGAGTACTGCCTCTGGTCATCGGTATTTACCTCTACAGGATGTTCATTACTGGACCGTTGGCCGCAGTGATGATAACAACCTGGTGTTACCCGATCGCTGGATTTCTCGTAACCATGCTATGTTCCAGGCTATCGACAGCGGCCAATTTTACCTGATCGATCTGGGCAGCCGCAACGGTAGCTTTGTAAATGGACGGCGGGTAACGGTCCCTGTGATATTAAAAGACGGTGACCTGATTGTTTTTGGTCAAACCGAGCTGCACTTTTTTAGTCCCAAACTGGTTGATCCTGCTACTTCAAAATTGAGGCCCAATCGGGAAAAGCTTTCTTTGCCCACCGCCATGCTTCACGTGCGTCGGTTGATTTCGGTAATGGTCGTAGATATTCGTGACTTTACCGTGATGGCCCGGCAGATCGATGAAAAAGTTCTGGCGGAGGCGATCGGTACCTGGTTCCGGCGGGCTGGTGAAATCATTGGCCAGCACGGCAGCGGTATTGACAAATACATTGGTGATGCGGTTATGGCGGTTTGGGTCCACAGTTCAGAAGACTCAACGGCCACCGCTGTAGAGATTCATCGGATTTTAGAGGCAGTCAGTGCGCTAGCTCAGATGAGTAACACCCTCCATCACCAGTTTCCCCTGCCTTTTCCGCTGCGAATTGGGGCAGGTCTAAATACGGGCTATGCCATGGTGGGTAATACTGGCTCCGGCGATCATCCCGACTATACCCCCATCGGTGATGCGGTTAATGCTGCCTTTCGCTTAGAGTCCTCTACCAAAACCTCAGGGTTAGATGTTGCCATTGGGGAAAGCACCTACGCACGGATGCAAGCCCTGGGGGTGAGTGAGTCCATATTTCAACCCCACAGTGTTCTACTGAAGGGCTACGAGACGCCCATGATGGTGCATGGCAGTACCTTCGCCACCTTAAACCAGTGGCTTACCAACCTGGGTAGTGAAAACTCCTGATCCTACGGATCCGGTTCTTCGGGGGAGGCCGTTAGCCAGGGAGGAGTAAACTACCGGCGATTAACCCCACCACCGCTCCGGCTGGAATTAGTAGCCAGGTTGGTTGACGCCAGCGCACCAGGGCTATCCAGGCTAGTAGGGCGATGATCACAGCTACCCCAGTGCGCAGCCCGGTAGCCTGGATCAAAGCAGGGCGGGCCAGGGTTAGAAGGGCTACCCCCAAAACTGCCAGGACCGCTGGCATCACCCCTTGAAGAAAACTTTTTACCCAGCGTCGCTGGCGTAGCCGCCGTAAAAAGGGTGAGGCCACCATAATTATGGCAAAGGATGGGGCAAAAATACCGACAGTGGCCGCCAGGGCCCCCAGGGCCCCAGCCACCTTATACCCCACAAAGGCGGCGGTAATCACCACAGGGCCAGGGGTAATGCTACCCAGGGCAACTCCATCAATAAACTCACTGTGGGTCAACCAGTGAAACTGGCTAACCACAGTGGACTCTAATAGGGGAATGATCACCAGGCCACCGCCAAAAATAGATATCCCTACCTCTAGGAAGAATCCCATTAGGGGTAAACCATAGGCTTGAATTCGATCCAATCCCCAAAAGCTAGCCACCGACAAGGTTTCTGGCGGTACCTGAGTAACCGCTGTGGTCACCGGCAGCAGGCCCGGCCAGGGTATCCACCAGAGCTGCTGGTTAGTGGTTGTACCAGGACCAGACCGGGGGGGCGGGTAGAACACCAGCCCTGCCAGTCCCGCTAATAACAGTAAAACCAATACGCTGGTTTGCAGGTATGCGTGGATCAGGCCAACGGTGAGGGCGATCGCCACCGCTGGTGCGTCCCGAATTACCTTTTGGCCCTGCTTCCAGCAAAAGGCCAGGATAATCGCAATGACTACGGGGGAGATGCCAAAAAATAAAGCCGTAATTTGGGGCACTCCTTGAAAGCGGAAGTAGGCCCAGGAAAGGGCGAGGACAATGATAAAGGCTGGCAAAATAAAGCAGGTGCCGGCCACCAAGGCTCCCAGAGGACCGGCCCGCAGGTAACCGGTGTAAATGCCCATTTGGGTCGAGGCCGGGCCCGGTAACATTTCGCAGACCGCCACCCCTTCTAAAAATTGGGCCTCGTCCAGCCAGCCCCGGCGCACTACCGCCTCATCGTGAATCATGGCAATGTGGGCCTGGGGGCCGCCAAATCCGATTGCCCCGAGGCGCAGAAATAGCCGGGTAATTTCCCCCAGACCCCCAGGGGCTGGGGCCGAACCGGGATCAGTAGGGCTGGTGGGGCTCATGGTTTGGCAAGACTCGACAACGCTAAGATATCCAAATCTACCGCTGTTCCTCTATATTCTCCAATACAATCCGCCATGGCCTGCGATATTCTGATTCTC
The DNA here is from genome assembly GCA_018970085.1 of Cyanobacteria bacterium REEB459. Taxonomy (GTDB): domain Bacteria; phylum Cyanobacteriota; class Cyanobacteriia; order Phormidesmidales; family Phormidesmidaceae; genus Nodosilinea. The sequence goes on along the minus strand of JAGWXD010000014.1, from coordinate 55,221 downwards.
TCTAATGGTCCCGGCGAGATCTCTACCTGGGTGCGGCCAGTGGTGGCGGCGCTGCGGGTACTCTTACCCGATGCCGGGGCAGTGCGCATTTCTGTGGTGCTGTCTCCCTGCGCCAATGCCTGTGGTCGAGAGGCCGCGATGGCCGCCGCCTTGCCAGGGGTCGATCGGGTACAGGCGGCGGCGGACTTTTTCCCCTTTCTGCTCAGGGGTAAAACCGCTGATAACTGGGACTGGCATACCCAGGGAGTGGTGCTGTTTTTAGGGGGTGATCAACTCTATTCGGTCTTGATCGGCAAACGCCTGGGTTACCGTATCGTGGTTTACGCCGAATGGAAAGGGCGCTGGCCCAGGTGGGTAGATGGCATTGCCTGTATGAACCACCAGGTGGTGGCGGCAGCATCACCTCGCTGGCGCTCTAAATATGAGGTGATTGGAGACCTGATGGCCGATATTGTCGTCGACCCGACCCTGGTTCAGCCCGTTCGAGATCGCCTGGGGCTGAGCCCCGACCAGGAATTAATTGGCTTGATGCCAGGTTCAAAGCCAGCTAAATTAAGCCTTGGCCTACCCTTCTGCCTGGCTACTGCCGCTGCTATTCACCGCCAGCGTCCCCAAACCGTTTTTGTCATTCCCGTTGCCCCTATGCTGACCCTAGAGACCCTGGCTCAATTTGCCAATCCCGATGCCAACCCCGATACCCTGTTATTTGAGGGCTGTACCACTGCGGAGTTGGTTGCCACTGCCGATCGCCTACCCCGCCTACGAACCGCCACCGGGCTGGAGGTCTGGCTGTGGCCAAGCCAACCGGCCTACGATCTGCTCAGCCAGGTTCGGCTTTGCCTCACCACAGTGGGGGCCAATACGGCAGAATTGGGGGCGCTGGCCGTTCCCATGCTGGTTTTGTTGCCGACCCAAAAATTGGAGGTAATGAAGGCCTGGGATGGCCTGCCGGGGTTGCTGGCCAATCTCCCCCTGGTGGGCGACGGGCTAGCCCGGGGTATGAATCGCCTGATCCTGGCTCAGATTTATCGGCAGGGTCGACTATTTGCCTGGCCCAATCTCTGGGCTGGCCGGGCGATCGTACCCGAGTTGATTGGCCCCCTCCAGCCCCACCAGGTGGCTACCCAGGTGATCGACTATCTGAACCATCCCGAACAGTTGGCGGCTATGACGACAGACCTACAATCGCTACGGGGGCCAGGGGGGGCCGCCGCCCGTCTGGCGACGCTGGTGGTCACTGCCCTGCAGGGCGATCGCCTGAGCCCAAAGGAGTATGGCTGATCTCGCCGATGTTTCGCTAAGATCGCAGCCATCAGCCACCGCTATCCATTCCCATCCTCGGGGCTAATTTCTCTATGCAGATATTGCTCATCCATGGCCTGGCCAGAACCTCCCTATCTCTGTTGAATCTGGAGCAGTCCCTGAAACAACTGGGCCACAGCACTGAACAGTTTAGCTACTTTGCCTTTGCCGAAACCTTTGACACCATTGCCAATCGCCTGGCCCAACGGCTGCAACGACTGGGCCAGCAGGGCCCCTATGCCGTTGTTGCCCATTCCCTAGGAGGGCTGCTCACCCGGGCCGCCCTGGGCCAGGGTGAAATCGGCCTTCCCCACCATGTTATTATGCTAGGCACCCCCAATCAGCCCCCCCGCCTGGCCAGGTTAGCCTGGCAGTTACCTCCTTTTCGGTGGTTTACGGGGCAGTGTGGCCTGAATCTCACCAGTCCAGCCTTTTACGCCCAATTACCCCCTCTGGCCAACCCTTACACCATAGTGGCCGGCACCGGTGGCCCCCGGGGCAGCCTTAGCCCCTTTGGCCATGAGGTCAATGATGGCATTGTCGCCCTCTCTGAAACCGCCATCATCAGCCCCGAGGAGGTGCTGCAAGTGCCGGCCTGGCATACCTTTATGATGAACCATCCCCAGGTATGGAAAATCGTTAAAGAATGCTTGAAGAGGGCATAAAAAGTTTGATTAGATTAACAGAAATTAACCATTAAGGGGTACTATGTAAACAATTTAAAACAAACCCGGGGATGCCCTGGTTTTTAGTCTTTTATCGCTCGGTTGGCCTGCATGTTAGCCACTTCCACCAGTGTTTTTTCCCGTTCTTCGGGCTTGAGGGCAACTCACCCCCAAAAAGTTGTGGTCATCGGTGACAGTTGCGTTTACGGCTTTGGCGATCCAGAGGCCGGTGGCTGGGTAGAGCGATTGCGGCGACTTTCCATGAGTCCCGGCTCCTCTGGAGCAGTATTTTATAATCTGGGAGTCCGGGGTGACCGGGTACAGCAGGTAAGAGCGCGCCTAGATCAGGAGTTTCGCTATCGGGGTGAAATTCGCAACCGGCTGCCCGATCTGATGATTCTTTCGGTGGGCATTAACGACTCCGCCCGCATTGGCCGTCCCCTGGGGCGTAACTACACGGAATTTGCAGAGTTCGAGCACACTATTTGGGCTCTGCTAACCCAGGCCCGTCAGCTTTGTCCGGTGTTGTTTGTGGGCATGACCCCGGTGAACGAAGCCGCGATGCCCTTTTCTAAGGTGCTTTACTATGGCCATGCTGAGCAATGGCGCTATAAAGAGGCCACCCGCCTGGCCTGCCATCGCTTAAACATTCCCTATTTAGATCTGCTAGATCAATGGCTGGGGCGGGGGCACCAGTGGTATTGCGATCGACTGGCTAGTGACGGGCTCCATCCCAACAGCTTGGGCTATCAGGCCCTACTGCAGGATGTCACGAATTGGGACGCCTTTCAGGCGGCCGTTGACCTGTCTCAGCCTTAGGGCCGGGCCCAGGCTATCAGCAAAAATCCCTAGTTAAAGCATCTGCTCACCCCCTTGAAGCCTTAGGGTTGTGACCTCAGGGGTCGGGGCTCGGAATTCTTGCTAGAGCCCTCGGCCAGGGTGTAGATGGCTTTGTTTTTGCTGGCAGACGCCTCTAGATCCACCATCGGTAAGGGATAGTCAACTCCCAGGTTGACGCCAAAATCTCGCTGTTGTGCGGCTGACAATCGCCAGGGCTGGTGCACCTGGCTGGCGGGTAGAGATCGCAGTTCTGGCAGCCAGAGCTTAACGTAGTTGCCTGTGGCATCGTAGTCCTGGGCCTGCTTGAGCAGGTTGAAGTAACGAAAACCTCGACCATCGTTGCCAATGCCGGCGGCGTAGTTCCAGTTGCCGTAGTTACTACTGGCATCGTAGTCAATCAGTAAGGATTCAAACCATTGCGCCCCCAGGCGCCAGTCCAGACCCAGGTTTTTGGTGAGAAAACTGGCTACGTTTTGTCGACCCCGATTCGACATAAAGCCCGTAGCCGCCAGTTCTCGCATATTGGCATCAATCAGGGGAAACCCGGTCAAGCCCGAACGCCAGGCTTCAAAGTCGGGCCAATGCTGGCTCCAGGCAATATCTAAACAACGCAGGCCAGAGACCGAAAATAGGCGATCGCCGTGTTTTGCCAGCATAAAATGGAAATAATCCCGCCACAGCAGCTCAAATACAAGCCAGTAGGTGGACTCGTTGCTGACCCGTTCGGTCTCATACTGGCTAATGCTGGCATAGACCTGGCGGGGCGATAGGCAGCCCAGGGCCAGCCAGGGCGAGAACTTAGAAGAATAGTTAGCCCCCACCATCCGATTACGGGTTAGTTTATAAGTCCGTAACGAATCGGTTCGCCAGATATAGTCTTGCAAGCGGGCCAGAGCCGCCTGTTCACCCCCCTCAAAGGTCAAAACGGCCCGGCGATCGGCTGCCGGCGGGCTGAGGCCCAAATCAGCCAGGCTGGGTAGATCGCCTGGGGTTACCGGTGGTAGGGGCGGCAGTCGGCCAGGGCTGGGCCGGGGCGGCAGAATTGAGCTGTGGCGCTCCACCGCCTGGCGAAAGGGGGTAAACAACTCGGGTAACTCGGTGAGCCTAAAGGGCAGTTGATCGCGGTGGTAGAGCGTATCGGCCCAGGCCGTCAGGGTTGGCACCCCCAGGGCGGCCAGCCCCTGGCTCAGGGCGACCTCAATGGCCTGGTCGGCCGGGCTTGGCTGACAATGCCACATAACTCGGGTGACCCCCAGGTGGCTCACCAGGTCGGGAATAATAGTTTCGGGATGGCCCTGGCGCACTACCAAATCGCTACCCAGCGATCGCAGCGATCGCCGTAAATCGGCTACACTTTGCCAGAGAAAACGGGCTCGGTGGCTCCCAGTAGAGGCAAATCCAAAACCTGTGTGGCCAAACTGACGGGGGTCAAAACAATACACAGGAATTAAGCCCTGTCCCAGGGCCAGGGCCTGCTCTACTAGCTCATGGTCATGCAGCCGTAGGTCTAAACGGAACCAGATCAGAGTAGTCATAATGAGAAAGGTGCCAGAGACCAGGGACTGAAATGGGTTATATTACGTTATGTTAAGCATCTTAAGCCGGGATTGGTACTGCTAAGGGGTAGTGACTCCGGCATGCCTGGGCCAGTGCTGCTAACCATTGATTATTCACCGTTCAGGGAGAACGTTCTATGTCTGTTCAAGTTGGCCAGTTGGCCCCTGACTTTAGCTTAACCAACCAAGCCGGGGAAACCGTTACCCTTAGCAGCTTCAGGGGGCAAAAGGCGGTAGTGCTGTATTTTTATCCCAAGGATGATACCCCCGGTTGCACCCTTGAGTCCTGTTCCTTTCGAGATAGTCATTCCGAGTTTCAACAGATTGGAGCAGAGGTGATTGGCATCAGCAGTGACTCCCCTAGCTCCCATCATCAGTTTGCCAATAAATACCAGCTTCCCTTTACCCTGGTCAGTGACGGCGATGGCAGCGTCCGCCGTGCCTATGGCGTACCCTCAACCCTGGGATTATTGCCCGGCCGGGTCACCTACGTGATCGATCAAGAGGGGGTGGTCCGCCATATTTTTAATTCCCAATTTAATCCCAAGGCCCATGCCGCCGAGGCTAAAAAGGTGCTGCAATCTCTCTAGAGAGGCCCTTGGGGGGTGAGGGGCTGGTACCCCCGAGCCCGGTCTAGGTAGAGTTAAGTCGGGGTGCCCCTAGCTGGGTTAGGGTGTAGATACATGACCGAACAGCAAGGGAGGGTTGATCATCCCTTAAGATCGTAAGCATTCCCTCTTAGTCAGGTTCCCTTTGCCTTGACCTACTCCCCTGCTTCCCAAGGTCGTCATCTTCTGGTCTGGTTGCTGGCCGGTATTTTTCTGCTGTTGCTGAGTAACCAGCTGGTACACCTGCTAACAGAATCCTGGTGGTTTCAGTCTGTCAACCTGGCATCGGTGTTCTGGACTCGGTTGCGGTGGCAACTGGGGTTGGCCCTGGCGGTGTTTTTGCTGACCGCTCTCTGGCTCGGCCTGAATTGCTGGCTAGCCCTGACCATTACCCGCGATCGCCCCTACCAGTTGTCCAGCTCTTACCCCCTGGCCGGGCAACAGCAGCGGCAGTTCAGGGCCTGGCTGAACTGGGGCCTGGTGGTAGGAATTACCATCCTTTGTCTGGGGCTAGCCCTAGATAGCGCTAGAGACTGGCAAACGATGCTGAAGTTCTTGAATGCCAGCGCCTTTAACCAGGTTGATCCTATTTTTCAGCGTGACCTGGGGTTTTATCTATTTCGCCTGCCCCTCTGGGAGCGCCTCCATAGCAGGCTAATCGAGCTGGTGGTCTGGGCCCTCTTGGTCAGCCTGATTGTCTACGGCTTAAAAGGAGAAATTCGCCCCGAACGGGGCTGGAAGTATTTTCTTACCGGGGAGCCTAAAACCCATCTCTGTCTGCTGCTGGCCTGGCTGGCTGGCCTCATGGGCCTGGGCTTCTGGTTGCATCGGTTTTCTCTGCTCTACGCCGAGGGCGGCGTGGTATTTGGTGCCGGTTATACCGATGCCCATGCCCGACTCCAGGCTGACTGGCTGATGGTATTTGTCACCCTGGCGGTGGCTGGGTTATTTTTACTGGCCCTCTGGCGGAATGGCTTTGCCCTGCCAATTTTGGGCATTTTTATCTATCTGGTGGTTTTAGTGGCTGCCCGCGGCCTCTACCCCTGGTTGCAACAGACTTTAATGGTAGAGCCCAACGAACTGGCGATCGAACGACCCTATATCGAGCACAACATCGCCTTTACCCGGCAAGCCTACGATCTTACCCAGGTCAGTTCCCAGCCCTTTCCGGCTAAAAACCATCTAGACCAGGCTACCCTGCAGGCCAACCAAGCGACTATCCATAATATTCGCCTGTGGGATTATGCCCCCCTGCTGAGTACCTACAAGCAACTCCAGGAAATTCGTCTTTACTATAATTTTGGCGACGTCGACATCGATCGCTACACCCTCAAGGGAGATTACCGCCAGGTCAACCTGGCGGCGCGGGAACTGGCAGTAGATCAACTACCGGCTGAGGCTCAAAATTGGATTAACCGCCAGCTTAAGTTTACCCATGGCTTTGGCCTGGTAATGAGCCCGGTTAACCAGGTATCTGCCAATGGTTTGCCAGAATTCTTTCTGCGCAATGTGCCGCCGGTATCCACGGTGGATCTAGCTCTGGATCAACCCCGCATTTACTACGGCGAAAATACTGCTAATTATATTTTTACGGGCACAAATACCGATGAATTTGACTATCCCCAGGGAGATACCAACGCCGCCTATCGCTACCAGGGTAGTGGCGGGGTGGCTTTAAATTCCTGGCTGCGGCGGGTGATCTACGCCTACGATCTGGGAAATTTGCGGTTGTTGATTTCCAACTATTTCAACAATGAATCACGCATTCACTACCACCGGCTAATTCAAGAACGGGTCAGCCGTATTGCTCCCTTTCTCAGCTTTGACCATGATCCCTACCTGGCGGTGATTGGGGGGCGACTGAAGTGGATTATGGATGGCTATACCATTAGCGATCGCTACCCCTATGCTGAACCCCTGTCTCGCTACAGCCAGCTAGTTGCACCCATGGGTCAGCCCACTGCCCTGTTACCCCAGCAGGCCAACTACATTCGAGATGCGGTCAAGGTTTTTATTGACGCCTACGACGGCAGCTTGGAGTTTTTCGCCCGAGATCAGCAAGATCCGGTGCTGGCCACCTACCAGCGCATCTTTCCCCAGTTGTTCAAGCCCCTGGCTGCCATGCCCAAGGCCTACAGAGAACATCTGCGCTATCCTCAGGACTTTTTTACCATCCAGGCTCAAATGTATCGGGCCTACCATATGGATAATCCGGAGGTGTTTTACAACCGCGAAGATCTGTGGCGATTTCCCCAACTCAGCCATGAAGGCAATCTGGAGGCCATGGAACCCTACTACATCATCATGAAGTTGCCTAAACTGGGTCAGGAGGAATTTTTACAGATACTCCCCTTTACCCCAGCCAATCGTGACAATATGATTGCCTGGATGGCCGGAGTCTCCGATGGCGACAACTATGGTCAGCTCCTACTGTATGAATTCCCTAAGCAGGAGTTGGTCTTTGGACCCAGTCAGATCGAAGCCCGTATTAACCAAACCCCCGAGATATCGGGGCAATTCACCCTCTGGAGTCAACAGGGTTCGCGGGTGATCTGGGGTAACCTGTTAGTGGTTCCCATTGAACAATCCCTGCTGTACGTGCAGCCCATTTATTTGCGGGCCGAACAGGGCGAATTACCCGAACTGCGACGGGTGATTGTGGCCTATGGCGATCGGGTAGTTATGGAGCCAACCCTCAACCAGGCTCTCCAGGCTGTGTTTGGCCTACCTGCGGCGACGGCCCAATCTGCCCCGACGGCTCCACCCAGCAATTTGGGGGGCCTGGTAAAGGCGGCTCTACGGGCTTACCAGACTGGTCAATCCGCCCTGCAGGAGAAAAATTGGCAGGGCTACGGCGAAGCTCAGCAACAACTGGAAAAAATTCTGCAACAGATAGACAGCCAGCCTTGATCTGCCCTTGAGCAGTCTGGTTGAGGTCGGGTGACCTGAATTTGCAGTTAGGTGTGCCAATATTAGCCAATCAGGGCATACTTATAGACAATTTTCTGGCCTCTAGCCTGGATTCACTCAACTCCACAGATCCACTATGTCTAATCCGCCACCCGAAGTTCTCCACATGGCAAGACAGGGCCATCCCGACGCCATTGCCACCCTAATTAACCGCCATCTCCAGGCCAAAGGCATCACTGCCTATGTGGCTCAACAGGAGGATCTGCTCCAGGTTATCTTAGAGGCGGCTGTGGTTCCCCACCAAGCCGAACTGGTGCCCTATGTCAGCCGGGGAATTAAGGGATTAGACCTGGCCCATATCCACCGCCTGATCATTAGCGGTAAACAACAAGGGCACTATGGTAGCGATTGGACCGAAGAGGTTACCCTGGGCACTGGTTTGGCGATCTCCACTGCTGGCGGGGAGGCAGCGACCGGCCCAGACTCGACGACTTTGACCGAACTGGAGGCTCTGCTAGCCTCCCAGGATACTTCTGCCGGGGCTGCTTTGACAGATAGCACCCTGGATTTAGAACGGGAACTGGGGTTAGCCTTCCAGGATGAAGGCGATCTGGACCTAGCCGATCTCCCCTCCTTAGATTTAGATCAGGCCCTTGACCTCGATCTAGAGCTGGCCAAGGCCACCAGTCAAACCGATAGCCTGGGTCTGGAAGCCCCGATTGACCTGGAGGCATCCGATCGCCCTGATCTAAACCTGGATTTTCTGATTGATCAAGACAACCTGGGCTTTGATAGCGACCTGGGGGCCGATTTTGATGGGATTACACCGGCGGCGGCTGACCTCTCTGGCAGCTTCCCCCAGGGGGATCAAAAACAAGAAGACCATTGGGATCTGAATTCTGATGCCCACCCTGGGGCCTGGAATCCGGTTTCGGAGGTCTCGACCCCAGCAGATTTTGAAAAGGCTTCGGCACCGGCTGCAGAGGAGTTTGATCCCAATCTGGTGTTTAATTCTGCCCCAGAGCCGCCCATGGCTGAGCCCCACCCCTTTGACCTGAAGACAGATGGGGAAGACACTCCAGGCCTGATCTGGCCTGAGGATGCCTGGGATAGCGCTGATCAATTTTCTGGGACCCTACCCCAGCCACCCATGGCCGATCTTGACTGGTCCCTTGATAGTAGCGAGCGGGTGGTCGGCAATCAATTTCAACCCGAAACCCTTAACCTAGATCCTGAAACCTTTGGCACAGGGCATCAGTCGGCCTCTGCCGGCCCAAGCCTGCCTTCAGAAACTGATATTTCCATACCTGGGATGGATTTCAGCGAAGAACTGGGCTTCGATCCGAGCCCCACCTCTCAACCCGCAATGGCAGCCGACCTGGGGGATCGGTCCCTGGCCGATCTAGACAGTCCCAGTCTGGATTTAGGGGCACCGCCTCCCCCTGAATTTGGAACCCCTGGGGATTTCAACCAGGACTTCTATGGGGCCAATCTGACTTCCGCTAAAGGCCAGAGTAATGGGTTTTGGCCCGAATCTGAGGTGTTTAACCCCACCTCTGGCGCGGCTGACCTGGAGGCTGCCGATGATTTTATTCACAAGTTTGCACCGGTGTCCGATCAAGAGGTAGCCCAACTGAATGCCAGATCCAGGTCCCCAGGCAATCTCAAGTCCTTACCTAAAATTCTGGCCGGGGTTGGGTTTGGGGCTCTGGCCCTGGTGCTCTCCTGGATGGGATTTAATACCCTTCGCACGGCGTTGCAACAGTCCCCCGGGGTAACCCTGGCACCTGCCCCAACGCCCATGCCAATTAAACCCGCCCCAAGCCCTGACCTGACTCAAACCGATACTTTCCGTCAGGCTGTGAATACCGCGACTAGGGCCGCCACTCTCTCCCAAACGGCCAAGACTGCGGCTGAATGGCAGGTCATTGTGAATTCCTGGAAACAGGCGATCGCCCTGATGCAACAGGTGCCCCCTAACCATCCCCGCCACAGCCTGGCCCAGACTAAAGTAGGAGAGTATCAATCTAACCTGGGCTATGCTGTGAAAAATCTCAATCGTCTATCCCAACCCCAGTAGATGAGGCAAAAACAATCGGTGGTGTTAGGGTTCAGCCAGGTAAAATAAAACCGTTGGATTCAGCTACAAAGCCTTGATTGAACGCTATACTCTGCCTGAAATGGGCAACCTCTGGACTGAGGATTATAAATTTAAAACCTGGCTGCGGGTGGAACTGGCGGTTTGTGAAGCCCAGGCTGAGCTAGGTTATATGCCCAGACCAGCCCTAGAGGAAATCAAGGCAAAGGCAAAGGTTGATCCCAAGCGTATTCTCGAAATCGAAGCCGAGGTGCGCCACGATGTGATTGCCTTTCTGACTAACCTCAACGAGTATGTGGGGGATGCGGGACGCTATATTCATCTGGGCATGACCAGTTCCGATATGCTGGACACCGCCCTTTCCCTGCAATTAATCGATAGTTTGCAGGTGATTTTGATTCATTTACAAAATCTCATTGAGGCGATCCGCTATCGAGCTCAGGAACATCGAGCCACCGTCATGATTGGTCGCTCCCATGGGATTCACGCCGAACCCATTACCTTTGGCTTTAAGCTGGCAGGGTGGTTGGCGGAAATGCTGCGACACCGCGATCGCCTCACCCGATTGCAGGATACGGTAGCGGTGGGCAAAATCTCAGGGGCGGTGGGCACCTACGCCAATATTGATCCTCAGGTAGAGGTACTGGCCTGCCAATACCTGGGCTTAAAGCCCGATACCGCCTCTACCCAGGTGATTTCCCGCGATATCCACGCCGAATATATGAATGCTCTGGCCCTACTGGGGGCCTCTATTGAGCGTTTTGCAGTAGAAATTCGCAACCTCCAACGCAGTGATGTGCTAGAGGTAGAGGAATTCTTCGCCAAAAAGCAAAAAGGATCCTCGGCTATGCCCCATAAGCGTAATCCAATTCGGTCTGAACGCCTTACGGGTATGGCCCGCATCCTTCGGGGAAACGCCCAGGCCGCCCTCGAAAACGTAGCTCTATGGCACGAACGGGATATTTCCCACAGTGCCGTCGAGCGGGTCGCCTTACCAGACAGCTGCATCCTGACTCACTTTATGCTGGTGGAGACCACTGAACTGGTCAAATATTTACTGGTCTATCCCGAGAATATGGCCCGCAATATGAATATCTACGGCGGGGTAGTCTTCAGCCAGACCGTATTACTGGCCCTGGTGGAAAAGGGTCTTTCCCGTGAAGCAGCCTACAGCGTTGTACAAGACTGCGCCCATCAAGCCTGGAACCGGCCAGGAGGGAACTTTCGTCAACTAATTAGCGATCACCCCCAGATCACAGCCCACCTATCCGCAGCGGAGATAGCTGCTTGTTTTGACTCCGATCTCCATCTGCGCCACCTTGATCAAATTTACCAGCGATTGGGAATCTAGCCCTAGCCGTACCAAGGTTCCCACCCCAGATCTCTATCTACCCTATCGGGTTTCCATAGCTATGAAAGCTCGTCCCCGCTGGTTGCCCTATCATTTAATCCTCAGAAATCTATGTCTGAGCCTGGCCATGGTCGCGGCAACGGTGGTGTTAATAGATCAGGTCTACCGTTCAAGGGCAATACAGACAGCTCAATTGGAGGCCCTCAAGCGACTGCTTACCTATCAGGTCATGAGCAGTGCTGGGCGTAGCGGTTTTTAGCGCTGTGGCCCGGGCGATGGTGACAGTTTGATTAACCAGCCATAGATTGGCGTAGACCGGGGAGGGCAGCTTTGAAGTCAATAATTGCCTGTAGCAAGTTGGTTTGGTTTAGATTGGCACCAACCAGATCGGCTCCCAGTAGATTAGCGCCTTCCAGGTTAGCTCCCTTAAGATTGGCCTCTGCCAGACAGGTACCCCAAAGGTTGGCCCAACTCAGATTGGCCCCCGCCAGGTTAATTCCCCGTAAATTCATACCATTTAGCCGCGCTCCCCTGAGATCAATGCCGGGCAAAATCGCCCCTGGTGTCAGGCAGTAGAGGTGTTCGCCGGCTTCAAATCCCTTAGGGAAAAGGGTGGTATCGCCATAGAGTGCCCCCTTTAGGTTAGCGGCGGTGAGGTTACATCCCTTGAGATTAGCCCCAATTAAATTAGCCTGACCTAAATCGGCATGGGCTAAATTAGCCCCCCGCAGGTCTGCCAGCATCAAAGTGGCTTGTCTGAGGTGAGCGTAGCTCAAGTCACTATCGACCATAAAGCCACTCAGTATATTAGCCCGTTCCAGCCTGGCCCTTGAGAACTGACAGTGGGGAGCTAAAATACCACTTAAATCAGAATTGGATAGGTTCACGCCGGTTAAATCGTAACCCCGCAGATCCTGGGATGCCAGTACTGTTTCTGGAGCAATTAAATAGAGCCCCGCCTGGGATGGGCAAAAGTTTGGAGGGAAAACTGTTTCAGGGCTATAGAGGGCTCCTTGCCAAAGGGCGTTTTCTATAGTTGCCCATTGTAAGCAGGCGTGACGCAAATCAGCCCGCCTTAAATCGGCTCGAGTCAGGTTGGCATGGGTGAGGTCAGCGGCCTGCAGCTTAGCACTGACTAAACTAGCATCCATTAAGTTGGCGGAGGTGAGCTGGGCCTGACTAAAGTCAATGGCAAAAAATTTGCAGTGACTCAAATCCGCCGTACTTAGATTACTGTTACGAAAATTTCGCTCTCCACAGGCAAGAGCTGCCCATAGAGCCTCTGGGGTCGTAATAGGAGTCATGATAGTCAACGATTTCAGGAAGCAGAACCCGATGATGATCTCTATTGCGGGTAATCCTGTAAGAAATGTTACAGAATAAGCCTGTGGAAATTCGTAAGGGATGCGCGAAATCCTGTATTTTTTCCGTAAAGCTGTTCTCCAGGGTAGTCCCTTGCGCCTATCACCGTCTCCTGCAGTGAGGGGTTAGGCTGGCAACTACTCTGTCGATGGCAGTATCAGTGCTACGTGAAGGCTAAATGCCTAGCCCCTGGGAAACGGTCTGAGAATAGCTGGGCGAGCCTTCAAAACTATGGACTAAACGAGCCCGCAGGTGTACTCTTTGGCCAACGGTGATGCCCAGATCGCGATACTGATCTCGATTAATATGGGCAGTGATAGAGTGCCCATTATCGAGGGTTAACTCAATTCGAATTGTCCAACCTAGATGGATAATATGGTTGATGGTAGCCGGGAGGCTGGCGTCTTGGGGGGTCAAAAAGATTTCAATATCATGGGGCCTGAGAAACACCTCTGCGGTGGGGGAAGCTTCCTGGTGGAGAGATTTCCAGGTCTGATCGGGGGAGAGGACGTTGACTGCCCCAATAAAGCTCATTACGAAGGAACTAGCGGGTTTTTCGTAGATCTCCGCCGGGGAGCCTACCTGTTCCACCTTGCCATTGCTCATGACCACTATATCATTGGCAATTTCCATGGCTTCTTCCTGGTCGTGGGTGACAAAGACGGTGGTCACCTGCACTTCGTCGTGAAGCCGACGTAGCCAATCCCGTAAATCTTTACGAACCTTGGCATCAAGGGCGCCAAAGGGTTCATCCAACAGCAGAACCTGGGGTTCGATCGCCAGGGCGCGAGCTAGGGCTACCCGCTGGCGCTGACCACCGGAGAGCTGGGCCGGGTAGCGATCGCCCAGACCGGTTAATTGCACCAGATTTAACAGGGTATCAACGCGATGTTTAATCCGATCCTTAGGCCACTTTTGCAGTTCCAGGGCAAAGGCAATGTTTTTGCGGACGGTTAGATGTTTGAACAGGGCATAGTGCTGAAACACAAACCCAACGTGGCGGTCTTGAACCGATTTGTAGGTGGCATCCTGGGCAGAAATATAAATGCGCCCTGTGTCGGGTTGCTCTAGTCCCGCAATCAAACGCAACAGAGTTGATTTGCCTGAACCTGAGGGACCCAGCAAGGCTACCAGAGAGCCACTTTTAATCTCCAAATCGATGGGCTCTAAGGCCTGGAAATCGCCAAACCGCTTCGAGACGTTTTCTACCTTAATTCCCACCGGTTATCTCCTAACTCAGTAATAGATCCAACCGAAGAAAAAACAACTCGCAATCCAGGCTGAATCGGTATTGGATAACTATAAACTAAAAACAGAGAATAGCCTATATGTAGATTTCGTTTCAACTGGAATTCGTGTGGGAATTTTCATGATACAGTTTTTAACTGTAATTGCCTCGAATCCTGACAAGTTGTCATAGCCTTTGGAACTTTTCTATGTCATTAGTCCGTCCTTCTCGAAATCGGGTACTGACCATCATCAAGACCTTGGGTCCTTCTCGGAGATGGGGGGGCAGTAGGGTTTCCCGGCGCTCTGCCCTGTTGGGATTACTGGCCCTGGCTACCACTGCAGCGATCGCCGCCTGTGGTGGCCAGGGCCCTGGCGATAACCAGGCGTCTAGCAAAAAGGTAGAGCTCACCCTGGTTAGCTACGCCGTCACCCAGGCGGCCTATGAACAGATTATTCCTAAGTTCGCCGCCGCCTGGAAGGAGAAAACCGGACAGGAGGTGGTGTTTAACCAAAGCTACGGGGGATCCGGTAGTCAAACCCGAGCCATTTTAGATGGCCTAGAGGCAGATGTGGCGGCTTTGGCCCTGGCGGGGGATACCAAAAAACTCCAGGAGGGCGGCCTAATTCAGCCCGGATGGGAAAAGCAAGCTCCTAATGACGCGATCGTCCACAAATCGGTGGCAGTCCTGGTGGTGCGTAAAGATAACCCTAAAAATATCAAAGGCTGGGATGACCTGGCTCGCACTGATGTCTCGGTCGTCACCGCCAACCCCAAAACCTCCGGTGGCGCCAAGTGGAACTTTCTAGCCGCCTGGGGCTATAAAACCCAGACTGGCAAAAGTGAGGCTGAAGCGTTGGATTTTGTGACCAAGATTTATAAAAATGTTCCCGTACTCCCCAAGGATGCCCGGGAAGCCACCGATGTTTTCTACACCCGCGGCCAGGGGGACGTGTTGATTAACTATGAAAATGAAGTGCTGCTGGCCAGCCAAAAAGGTGAGGGGCAGCCTTTCATTATTCCTGCTGTGAATATCTCTATCGACAATCCGGTTGCAGTGGTTGACACCAATGTTGATAAGCATGGCACCAGGGAAGTGGCCGAGGCCTTTGTCAAGTTCCTCTTTACCCCTGAGGCTCAACGGGAGTTTGCCAAGGTAGGTTTCCGCCCAGTTGACACCACCGTTGCCCAGGAGTTTACCCAACAGTTCCCCAAAATTAAAACCCTCTTTACCGTCACCGATCTGGGCGGTTGGAGTGAGGTCAATAAAAAGTTCTTTGCCGATGGTGCCATCTTTGACCAGATCCAGGCCAAAGTAGGTAAGTAACTATGGCAGTTTCTCCCCGCCAACCCCTCAGTAAAATTTCCTGGGCCTGGCAAATTACCTGGTTCTATTTGATTCTGTTTCTGTTTGTCCCATCGACTGCCCTGGTACTTAAGGCCGTTACCCTTAGCCCTGCCAAAATCTGGCACATTGCCACCGATCCTGTGGCCCTATCTACCTACAACGTTACTTTCTTGACCGCTCTAGTGGCAGGGGTTCTGAATGGCTTCGCAGGGCTGATAACGGCCTGGGTGCTAGTCCGTTACGAGTTTCCTGGGAAGCGTTTATTGGATGCAGCCATTGACTTACCCTTTGCCCTGCCCACAGCGGTGGCTGGTCTCACCCTATCCACCATCTACAGCACCAACGGCTGGATCGGTGGGCTGTTAGCTCCCTACGGCATTAAGGTTTCCTTTACCCGTCTGGGGGTGTTAGTGGCGATGATTTTTATCTCCCTACCCTTTGTGGTGCGAACGGTGCAGCCAGTTTTGCAGGAAATGAGTGTGGAAGGAGAGGAGGCGGCCTGGTCGATGGGAGCCTCCCGCTGGCAAACGTTCTGGCGAGTAATTCTACCTCCCCTCATGCCTGCGGTTTTGACCGGTGTGGCCCTGGGGTTCTCTCGGGCCGTGGGGGAATACGGGTCAGTGGTAATTATTGCGGGCAATATTCCCTTTAAAGACCTAATTGCGCCGGTATTGATTATTCAACGCCTGGAGCAATTTGACTACGCTGGAGCCACGGTGGTGGGTTCGGTTTTACTACTGATTTCACTGCTGGTTTTGTTGATTATTAACCTGATTCAAGCCCAGGGACGGCGCTACCAATGACCGCTGAATTACCAGAATCAAAATCCCAAGCTACGGCTGGCATAGATTGGGTGAAGGGGGGATTAATTGCCTTTGTAGTGATCTACCTGGCGTTGTTATTGTTTGTACCCGCTGCCAATGTTTTTTACCAGGCGATCCAGGGCGGTTGGCCGGGGATGGTTAAGGTCTTAACCAGTCGTTTGTTCTTAAATGCCCTCAAGCTAACTCTAATTGCTACGGTTATTAGCGTTCCTCTGAATACTATCTTTGGTATTTGTGCGGCACTGGCGATCGCCAATAAAACCTTTCGCGGCCGTACTCTGCTCCTCAGTATTATCGATCTCCCTTTTTCCATTTCGCCGGTGGTCGCCGGGTTAATGCTGATTTTGCTCTACGGCAACCGGGGATGGTTTGGGCCGCTGCTGCAGGCTGGGGGGATCAAGATTATCTTTGCCCTACCTGGCATTGTGATGGCGACGATTTTTGTCACCATGCCCTTTATTGCCCGAGAGGTGTTACCCGCCCTAGAAGAAAGCGGCACAGAACAGGAGGAAGCGGCCTTTACCCTGGGTGCCTCCCCTTGGCAAACCTTCTGGCGGGTGACCCTACCCTCGATAAAATGGAGTTTACTCTACGGACTAATTCTCTGTAATGCCCGGGCGATGGGAGAGTTTGGCGCCGTAGCAGTAGTATCCGGCAATATTACCGGTAAAACCCAAACCCTCCCCCTATTTATTGAAGAATCCCATACCCAGTACGACAATCAGGCTGCCTATACCGCCGCTCTACTCTTGGCCTGTCTAGCCATTGTCACCCTGGTGCTGAAATATCTTCTGGAACGTAATACCGCTGTCCGTCGTACCTACCACTAAGGAGAGACTTATTATGGGAACCCTATCGCCCCAGGTTAGTTTAGAGGCACTGCGCCTGCGATCGCTCCAGGGCAGAACCCAACTTCAGGTACGCCTGAGAATTCCCAAGACCTGCCACGGTGAACCGGTGATTTCTAATCTGATTAGTCGTTATGGCCTACAAATTAATATTATGGCGGCCCTGTTGGGATCTGCCGGCGAAGAAGATGGCTGGTTTGATCTGGCGATGGCTGGAGAAGCTGCCCTCCTTCGTCAAGCGCTGATTGATCTGGCGGATCTAGAGGCTGATATTTGGATTGGCTCTCAACAGGAGGATTACACCTGAAAATCGGGGAAGGGTTTTTGTGGCCCCCGGGCCTGGAATCCTGGCCAGATCTGACCTACTCAAATAAATCAAACAGCTTTTCCTCAATGCCGTCTCGAATCAGTTGAAACAACTCGGGAGTGACGATTTCTAGATTACCATCAGCATTTCTATAGGCAAAAATTAATAGCGGTTCAATGGGAGTGCACAGGGTATACTCCTGATCTTTAAAGAAGCAGGTGGCGAGAATTTGAAACTCCTCGGTAATCGGGTTGCCAGCTTCGTCCAGTTCCTCTAGTTCTAGGGTGAGGCAATTCTCTTCTTCAGCCTCAGGCACTTCCCCGGCAGCGGTTAAGGTAATGGCGGAGCGCTGTAAAACTAGATTTTGTTCTGCTAGAACCGCCTTGGCCGTAGGAAAGACTAGATCGATTTGATCCTCTTCAATGTCTACTAAAACCTCATCTTCGTCGGCTTCTGTTTGCCACACAAAGATCTCAATGGGAGCATCAATAGGCAATAGTAATAGATATTCTTGATCGTTGACATCAAAACGTTGCTCGACCTGACAGGGGAGAAAACGTCCGGCGTCGTCGGTAAGAACAACCGTTGACTCTTCAAAAGATTGGATGTCATCTGTCATAGATAGAATGTCAAGCTGTACGTTATATAGAATAGGCTGCTGTTGCAAAATAGCAGCCTTACCACAATAGCCTATTGTGTTCCCTTGTTTACTGCTGATCTAACCAGCGCTGCAAGATGATGGCAGCGGCTTTACGATCGATTAAGTTCTTATCTTGACTGGGTCTCCCCCCCTGCTGCCGGATCAACTCTTCAGCCTCTAAGGAGGACAGTCGTTCGTCTACATAGGTAACTGGTAAACCCAGGCGACGCCCCAGGTGATCGCCCAGGCGCCGGCTATCCCGCGCCTGGGAACCTTCAGTGCCAGCCATGGTGAGGGGCAGACCTACCACTAAAATCTCTACCCGGCGACTCAGGATTAATGCCTCCAGGGCAGTTAGCAGGTGGATGAAGGGCTGGCGCCGCAGGGTGGTAAGACCGGTGGCAATTAAGCCGGTGCGATCGCAGCCCGCCACGCCGATACGCTGGCGACCAATATCAAGACCCAGGGCTGAAATCTCCCGCCGCACCATCTTTAACCCCAGCTGTCAGACAGCAATAATTGCCAAGGCGGTTCCAGCCATGGCCACTCAGAATGCAGTATTGGGCAAACAGGCTTTGCCTTAGGCAAAGTCACCGTCCAGGTTGTCACCCCTACCTGTGGCCCCTGATCTCTGGCAGGGTTCTGCCTTGTCTGGGTAACCAGCCCATTCGACCAGGTACAGGCTTGCCTACGGGTTGTAGCCCTGGCAGCACATCAGAAAGCTGCAAACCTTCGAGGGTAAGGGACTTTCTTTCCCGTACCTTATGCCATACCGAGCGCGACATCAGCAGAGTGTGGTAATCAGGGGTGGCCTGCATTTGGGCCAGGCATTCCTCTCGCTCGGGTTGATAGTCAAAGGAAACCAAATGTAGGGCCTGGGGTGGAAAAGGCTGCAAAATTTTAGCCATCTGCACAATCAGTTCAGGATAGAGCCAGGTATAGGCCGGATGGACAGTTAAATCAACCCGGTGGGGTTGGCGGCCATCGCGCGCGATAGTCAACTTGAATTGACCAATAGCGGCCTTGCGCTGTTGCTCAAAAACATAGGTGCTGACGGTTTCCAGTTGATTAACCAGGCGGTCCAGGGTAGCTGAAAAGGTCCCCACCAGGTTTACCTGGAAATCTTGAATTTGTTGATCAAAGACCTGCCGCACCTGGGGGGGCATAGCAGCGGTGTTCAGCTGGTACAGCAGCTGGGCATCGGCATTGCTGATAGGTAGTAAATTAGGCAAGTCTGGATCCCGCTGAGCCAGAACAGCAATGAGATCGGCACTTAACGACCAGTAGGTAGCCTGGGCCAGGGGTTGAAACCCGTTGAAGCGATAAAGACCCAAAGCTGATTTATCTTGAACATTAACCTCCAGCACCCAGTTTCTGGCCTCCCACACAGCCTCAAAGCAATGGCGGAGTAATTTTGAGCCAACTTCACTAAAGCTATTAGTTAAGGTTCGGGAGGCCATGGCCTGATTGACCACAACCTGTTCTACCTGCCAGGTACTACGGGTGCGATTAAAGGGGGCCACCTGAATAAAACCCACCACAAGATTTTGGCGCTCTGCGACAAAAACCAGGGGTCCCTGAGGAAGGGGTCGAGGAAACCACTTCCACACCTTTAAAAGGGCATACCAGCGATACTGATAAGCCAACCAGGCAACAATCTCAGACGCTGCTACCTGATGGGAGCTCGTAGTTAAATCCTCAGCTCGCCACTGCTTGAGTTCATCTAAATCCCGGTACTGCAGGGGACGTACCGTTAACGTTGAACTAGTTGTATTCGCGAGCGCCATAGGCTGGTCAATAGCTGGTTAATTAAATATCCCAAACTTATTCTAATTCTAATTGGTTTTGTTGGTTCTGCGCAGTTGAGACTGAGCTCCAGCCTGGCTTTACAGGCATCCTGGGGCCCTGCTCTAGGCAAAGGTTGGATCTTCTCGCCGGAGTTTGGCTTGAAGTGGATCCAGAATATCCCCTATCCACACCGCTGCCCCCCTCAGATCAGCATTTTGTAGTCTTTGGCAACCTAAGATTGCAATCAAAAGCCCTGACCATCCCAATGGTCGGCAGAACCATAGCCCAAACCGGCCCGATCTGTTTACAAAACTTATGATTTAAGGGAGGATGGATGTAACACGGTATGGGGTTGAGTACTGCTCTAGGGATAGGACTGGCCCAGCCAGACGCAGCTAAAGTGCTGAATCGCCGCTTCCCAATGGCATATTTTTCCGTAGCATATTAAGTTACTCAAGCTACTGACTGGGGTGGAGCTCTGGATTAATCTTTTCTCCCTCAAAGTAGTATTTAGGATTTACCATGAGACACCTTTTGATCATTGAACGCATTTGTCTGTACGGCCACCTAATAGCGATGGCCTTCGGCCTGGCAGGATTGCTGTGGGTTGTTCCTCACCCCCAAGTGTTGAGTCTGTTGCCCGCTGGCCCGCGGTTATTTGAGTTGAGCATGGCAGGTGGTGGCGTTGGCTATATCATTTTGGGAGCCATTGCCGTGGGTCTTTACGGTTATCGTAGCCTGGGGGCCAGGGGCGTTGCCAGTTTTGCCCTGGCTGCCATCGCTATTTCCCTGGCCAGTGAATTGTTGGGTACCAGTACGGGTTTTCCCTTTGGCCACTACAGCTATCTCAACGGTTTAGGCTATAAAATTGCTGGTCTGGTTCCCTTCACCATTCCCCTCTCCTGGTTTTATCTTGGTCTGTGTTCCCTATTGTTGGCCCGTAGTGGGCTGGCAACGGGGGGAGCTCAGTCGATACTGCGGGTGCTATTGGCCCTGGGTCTGGGCTCGGTGCTGTTGACCTCTTGGGATTTTGTGCTTGATCCGGCCATGAGTCAGACTAGCCTGCCTTTCTGGTATTGGCATCAACCGGGTCAATTTTTTGGTATGCCCTATCAAAATTTTGCCGGCTGGTTGGGTACGGGCTTTTTGTTCATGGCGGTAGGGACTGGTCTCTGGCATCTGCTTAAGGTTGAGCCGGAGGCTTCTGGGGAATCTTTGCAATTGCCTTTAATCGTGTATCTGGGTAATTTTACCTTTGCTCTGGTGATGAGCTTGGCGGCGGGTTTTTACATTCCCATTGCTATGGGAATTGTTACCGGAGCTCTACCTGCTTTAATTTGTTGGCGGTTATCCAGTACTTCTAGATTGGCTACCAGTCCCTCCCTGCTGGCCTCTGAACCGGTCTTGCCAGGTTTGGATAATTCTTTGCCAGAAGCTGGGGTGGTCCTTAAATAACCGGCTGGAGAGAAGGTATTGGTGGCATCATTTTCACAATTTCCCTGGCTGAGCTGTTTGGGTCTGCTATGCCTCAGCTTGCAATTACCCATGGCTATGGTGTTATTGGCCCGCCTGATGCCGGGGGCTCGACGTCGGCCACCCTTGAGTCCGGTCGTTACCCTGCCAGAACAGTTGGGTACGGTTTCGGTCGTGGTGCCCACTTTAAATGAGGTCAACCGGCTGGAACCCTGTTTGCAGGGCTTGACCCGCCAGAGTTATGAATTACGGGAGGTTTTAGTGGTTGATAGCCATTCCACCGATGGTACCCAGGATTTGGTGAACACCTATCAGCACTGCGATCGCCGGATTCGTCTACTCACCGATGACCCTCTGCCCCAGGGCTGGGTAGGTCGTCCCTGGGCTCTCAACTATGGCTTTCACCATAGCTCTGAGGCCAGTGAGTGGATTTTAGGCATAGACGCCGATACCCAGCCCCACCCCGCTTTAGCCGGCACCCTGGCCCGGGCGATGGGGGCTGAGGGTTACGATCTGGTATCCCTGGCTCCCCAGTTTATTCTCCAAACCCCTGGAGAGTTTTGGTTGCAACCAGCCCTATTAATTACCCTGGTCTATCGCTTTGGGGCTGCCGGACCGACAGCAGCTAGCCCTAGTCGGGTGATGGCCAATGGTCAATGTTTTATGGTGCGGCGGGCTCTGTTAGAGCAATTGGGAGGATATCAGGTGGCTCAGTCTTCCTTTTGTGATGATGTCACCCTGGCTCGCTACGCCGCTGCCCAGGGGGCCAAGGTGGGGTTTTGGGATGGTTGCCAGCTAGTAAAGGTGAGGATGTATGAGGGAATGGCGGAGACCTGGCGAGAATGGGGGCGGTCCCTCGACCTCAAAGATGCCACCTCCAGGGTTGAGCTATGGGCTGATGTGGCCTTTCTGGCCCTGGTGCAGGGTTTACCCTGGCTGTTGTTACCGCTGTTGATTGGGTTGAAGCTGGGGCTGTTAGAGGGCTGCCTGACCCTGGATTTACTGCTGGCTACGAATATTTTGCTGGTGGGGATACGGCTGGGGTTGCAGGGGGCGATCGCCTCTGCCTATGACTTCAATTGTCCGGCGGCGATCGGGCGGTGGGCTTTCTGGTTATCGCCCCTAGCGGATCCGGCAGCAGTCATACGAATTGGACTTTCTGCCCGTCAGCGTCCCAAGCAGTGGCGCGGTAGAGATTACGGTGTTTAATCACCATAGGCTAAAGGGATGGTGGACCAAATTGGCATTCAGGTAACGGGGGTCAGCGGTGACTTCATCCCCTACCCACCCGGGCAACTCGATCCGTTGATCGGCGGTGGTGAGCTCTACTTCCGCCAGTACCAAGCCTTGGTTTGCCCCTAGAAACTCGTCTACCTCCCAAACCACGGGTCCCAGGGGTAGGCGATAGCGGTACTTCTCAATCAAAGGCAACTGGCACAGAGTCTCTAGCAAGATCACCCCATCTTCCAGGGGAATCGGATACTCAAACTCTGGTCTGGCCAGCCCCTGGGCGGGCCCCTTTAAGGTCAAGTAGGCCTGATGCCCCACCACCCTGACCCGTACCGTTACCTGATTACGAGTTGGCAGATAGCCCTGGCGCAGCAGTAAGCCAGGGGTACCAGAACGCCAGGAATCGTCTTTAACCAGAAACTTCCGTTCAATTTCTATGGCCATAACCAGGATAGTCAGGGACTAGGGGCGGGGTGCAGATAGAGAAAGGCCTGCAGGGTGGAGGCATCCGGTTGGGCGGCCATGGCCCCGGGTAAGGTGGTGGTCAGCGCTCCAGCGGCGCAGGCGTAGCGCAGGGCGGTCCTGAGGGCATCGCCCTGGTTAATCAGGTCCGGCCCCTGAAGACAAAGTTGATGTATAAAGCCCGCCAGAAAACTATCCCCAGCGCCAGTGCTATCTTCGCATTCTACGGAAAAAGCAGGAATATGCCCCTGCAGGGTGGCGGTGGCGTAGTTGCAGCCCTCGGCCCCCGCTGTTACCAGTACCGCCCTGGCCTGCTCTAACTGGTTCAGAATCACCTTTGGATCGCCGCTTTGAAAGAGCCATCTGGCTTCGGTGTGATTTAATTTCAAGATATCCACTCGCTGCAGCCAGGCCCGAATGAGAGGATCTGCCAGGCTGGGTTGAGGCCAGAAAGCCGGTCGCCAATTGACGTCTATCACCGTAGTCAGGGCGTACTGCTGAGCCCAGGCCAGAGCCTGTTCCATAGTCTCCCGGACTGGCCCATAGGCCAATCCTAGCGTACCCATTACCAGATAATTGGCGGCTTTAAACCAGTCTGCCTGCAGTGCTTGCACCTGTAGATGGGCGTCGGCCACAGCCTCTAGATCAGGCTGGCTAAATCCCACAAAGCACCTTTCGCCGCTCTGATCACGGCGCACCAATACCACCCGGGTAGGCCATCGAGTAGATCGCTGCACGCCCACACAATTCACCCCAGCGGCCTGTAGAGCAGACAGTAAGCCGTCTCCAGCCCGATCTCGCCCCAAACAGCCAATAAACCGCACCGGAGTCCCTAGCCGGGCCAGCCCCACCGCCACATTGGCGGGGGCACCGCCGGGATAATCCACCCAAAAGGGGGAACTGGGATGGTTATGGTTGTAACGATGGAAAATCCGGTCGATCAGGCATTCTCCCAGGCAAATAACCGCTGTGACCATGGGTTTAAGCAATCCTCCAAGCCCCTATTTGTAGCCTCAGAGCTACGGCTCTAGGATATCCGCCGCAGTACATAATCGACCATATTTACCAGGGCTGTTTGAGCCTCAGAAGCGGGTAAACATTCCAGGCACGCGATCGCTGACTGGGCCTGCTGTGCGGCCAGTTCCCGGGCTTTGGCAATACCGTCACTACGATGGATCAACTCAAGGGCCTGGTCAAAGTCTCCAGCCTGGGAAAACTCTCGATCAATCAAGGTAGCCAGCCCAGGATGCTGACCCATGGCGTAGAGCACAGGAGCAGTCAAATGACCGTTCTTAAGATCGGAACAGGCTGGCTTCCCTAAACTCTCATCAGAACCAGTGAAGTCTAGAATATCGTCTACCACTTGAAACGCCAGACCCAGATGGCGACCGTAGGCATAGAGTTGGTTAATCGTAGCCTCGGGAAGATTACTTAATACCCCGGCGGCCATGGCACTATTGGCAATTAGGGAGGCGGTCTTAAAGTAACTCTTATCCAAGTAGGCCTGCATAGATAGACTGCTGTCAAAGCGATTAAGCCCCTGCTGAATTTCCCCTTCAGCCAGATCCATAATTACCTGAGACAGCAGTTTAACCACCCTAAGGTTATCCAGATTAGCCAAATACCAGGAAGACTGGGCAAACAGAAAATCCCCCGCCAGAACAGCGATGCGATTACCAAAACTACTATGTACCGTCGGCACTCCCCGACGCACAGCTGACTCATCAACCACATCGTCGTGAACCAGACTGGCGGTATGGATCATTTCGGTAATTTCCGCCAGTCGCCTGTGCTTAGCAGAAATATCCTGGCCGGGTAAGATTGCCTTCGCCAGCAACAACACAATGGCCGGCCGAACGCGCTTACCCCCGGCCCCAAACAAATGTTCGGCAGCGGCCGAGAGAATGGGATGCCGCGTTCCTACCAACCCCTTGAGATTGTCAGTTAGCAGGTCAAGATCGGTCTCAACCGGCGCAAAGAGAGAAGTCACTGAAGTCATGGACAACCGGCAAAGGCGTTATAAGTTACGTTTGTTTACATAGTCTACCGTTATTCTAAGCCAACCCCAGAACAAGTGCCGGCTCGGCCCCAGCTTTTTAGCCAGGTTGGCGATGCCCGCTCCTAACCTTACCCCTGAGGGCAGAACGCCGGTAATGCGATCGCCCCCTTCTGGGGGGTCTGATAGAACCATATTATTGAAAATTATCAATCACCCTTAAAAATCAAATTGGCCTAAATCAATCGAGCTCTTTTCTTTGGGTGCAGCCTCAGGTACACTCAAGGTAAGAGATAGGTTTAAGTCTATCAAAACTAACTAAAGACTAGAAAGCGATCAATTCAATTCAGGGTTTTACAGACTCTTAATTCACTTGCCTTGGCTGTGCATCCTTATTAACCCTCTTTATCGGTGTTCTCCAGGACCTGCCCTATGACCCCAATTCTGGCTCAAACTAGCTGGTTGATTCCCCTCTATCCCTTGCTTGGTGCGCTGCTAACCATTCCCTGGCTGCCCACCATCATTCGTCGCACCGGTCCCCGGCCTGCCGGTTACGTCAATATCTTAATGACGGCTCTGGCTCTGTTGCATAGCCTTGCGGCTTTTCTAGGGATTTGGGGCCAGTCCTCTGCCCAGTTCTTCTTTATTCCCTGGTTGCAGGCACCGGGGCTGCAGTTAACTATTCCCTTCGAGGCTTCTGCGGTTACCCTGGGAGCCTGCGTGCTAATCACCAGCCTGAATTTACTGGCCCAGGTTTACGCTGTGGGCTATATGGAAATGGATTGGGGTTGGGGTCGATTCTTTACTATGATGGCCCTCTTTGAAGCCGGCATGTGTGCCTTGGCTCTTTGCAATTCCCTGCTCTTTGACTACATGCTGCTGGAAATTCTGACCCTGGGTACTTACCTGCTGGTGGGATTCTGGTACAACCAGTCTCTGGTGGTGACCGGCGCTCGCGATGCCTTCCTGACTAAGCGGGTGGGCGATCTGGTGCTGCTCATGGGGGTGCTGGCTATCTATCCCCTGGCCCATACTTGGGACTTTCGAGAGCTGGCCGCCTGGGCCCAAGAAGCCCAGGTAGACCCCGCTCTGATGGCGTTGATTGGCATGGCCCTGGTGGCCGGGCCGATGAGTAAGTGTGCCCAGTTTCCTCTACACCTGTGGCTCGATGAAGCCATGGAGGGGCCGCTGCCCAGTACCATTCTGCGCAACAGCGTGGTGATTACCACTGGCATCTGGGTTCTCTTCAAGCTAGAACCAGTCATTTCCCTGTCTCCCGTTGCCCTCACCTTTACCATTGCTGTAGGGGCGGTAACAGCCATGGGAGCGACCTTGATTTCTGCTGCCCAGATAGATATTAAACGGGTGCTTTCCTATTTAGGTAGCGCCTACATGGGGCTGATGTTTATTGCCATTGGTAGCCAACAGCCCCAGGTCGCCCTCGCCCTCGCCCTCAGTTATGGTCTGGCCATGGCAGCCCTGGTCATGGGGTCTGGCTCAATTGCCTTTACTGTAATCACTCAGGACATCACCCAGATGGGGGGTCTGGCTAGTCGACGGCCCATTACCGGTTTGGCTATGGTCATTGGTGCCCTTGGCCTGGTGGCTCTGCCTCCCCTAGGAGGATTTTGGGCAATGCTCGCTTTAGTCTCAGGTCTGTGGCAAAGCCATCAGGTTGGTCTAGCTGCCATCGTGATTGGGGTGAACTGGCTAGCAGCCTTTAGCCTTGCTCGATTAATCGGTTTAATCTTTGCCGGTAAGCCCCAGTCTATGACCACCCGGGCTCCTGAGCCGATCTGGTTAATTGTGATGCCTATGGCCATTACTGGGGGATTTGCCCTCCATTTACCTCTGGTGATGGCTCAGTTTCATCTCCTGCCTGCCTGGGCTGAGGTCAATCAAGATATGGTGCTGTTACTGACTTGGTCCAGTGTTTTAGGGGCGGGTATTGGCACCCTGCTATATGTCAATCGGTTAGTCCAAAATCCTGCCAGGTTAGTTCAGAAGTCGTTGCAAAACCTGCTGGCCTATGACTTCTATACCCCCAAGATCTATCGGAACACCTTTGTTTTAGCCATTGACCTATTGTCTAAAACGACTGACTGGCTGGACCGCTATGTGGTTGATGGCCTGGTCAACCTGGTTGGGGTCGCATCCCTATTTAGCGGAGAAACTCTCAAATACGGTAATACGGGACGACTGCAATTTTATGTGCTGACTATTGCCCTGGGGGTGGCCCTGCTGGCCATGCTGATGACCTGGCAGTATCTGGGACTATTTCTGTAGTTTAGCCCCGGCACCCAGCCTGGTTGCCGATTATTGACGGTGTTAAGGGATTGACTATCCCATTTTTTTGAGTCACTTACAGGTCTGTTAACCATGCTCACTTCCCTGATTCTGATTCCCCTGTTGGCTGCTCTGGTGATTGGCTGCTGGCCAGGTGCTCTGGCTGGCCAGCAGGTTCGTAAGGGGGCTACCCTTAGCTCCGGCCTGGCTTTGCTCTGGACTCTCTGGCTATTTACCCAGTTTGATCTATCGCTGGGAGGTTTTCAGTTCCATGAGTTTCTGCCCTGGCTACCGTTGCTGGGTCTGAGTTACGAACTCAGTTTAGATGGGTTGTCTTTATTGATGGTGGCGTTGAATAGTCTGATTACTCTGATTGCTGTGCTAAGCAGCCCTCAGAATATCATTCGACCCCGCCTATTTTATAGTCTGTTACTGCTGGTTAGTGCTGGGGTGGCCGGAGCCTTTCTGGCCCAAAATCTGCTGCTGTTCTTTTTGCTTTACGAAATTGAACTGATTCCTCTTTACCTGTTAATCGCCATCTGGGGCGATGGTAAAAAGACCTATGCTGCTACCAAATTTCTGATTTATACGGCCCTCTCCGGTGCTTTAATGCTGGCCAGTTTCCTGGGTATTACCTGGATCAGCGGGGCTACCGACTTTAGTTACCAGGCTGTACTCAACCATAACTTGCCCGCTAGCTGGCAGTTAATCTTACTGGGGCTGCTGTTGGTAGCCTTTGGTATC
This sequence comes from Cyanobacteria bacterium REEB459, assembly GCA_018970085.1. Taxonomy (GTDB): domain Bacteria; phylum Cyanobacteriota; class Cyanobacteriia; order Phormidesmidales; family Phormidesmidaceae; genus Nodosilinea. Next base: position 27,355 of record JAGWXD010000014.1, on the reverse strand, counting down.
AAGATTCCCCTGGTGCCTTTCCATACCTGGTTACCCGATACCTACGTGTCGGCCTCGACCCCGGTGGCCATGATGCTGGGAGGGGTGCTGGCCAAGTTGGGAACCTATGGGTTATTTCGCTTTGGTTTGGGGTTGTTTCCCGACATGTGGGCGCAAATTTCTCCCTACTTGGCGGTGTGGGCGGCGGTGAGCTTGATCTACGGAGCGGTAACGGCGATCGCCCAAAAGGATATCAAGCGCATGGTGGCCTACAGCTCCATTGGTCATATGGGCTACGTCCTGCTGGGGGGGGCGGCCATGACTGATCTGGCCCTAACTGGCTCAGTCACCCAGATGGTCTCCCATGGTTTGATTCTGGCGATTTTGTTCCATTTGGTGGGGGTGATCGAAGCCAAGGCGGGGACCCGGGAGCTAGATGTGCTCAACGGCCTAATGAATCCGATTCGGGGGTTACCCATGGTGAGCGCCCTGCTGGTGTTGGGGGGCATGGCCAGCGCCGGCATTCCGGGGCTGGTGGGGTTCGTCACCGAGTTTCTGGTGTTCCAGGGCAGCTACGCCACCTACCCTGTGCAGACTCTGCTGGGGGTAGTGGGTACCGGTTTGACGGCGGTCTACTTTGTGATTCTGCTGAACCGTACCTGCTTTGGCAAGTTGGACAACGCCATTGCCTATTTTCCCCAGGTCACCTTTGCCGAAAAACTGCCGGCCTTTGTGCTGGCAGTGCTGATTTTCTTTCTCGGGGTCCAGCCCAATTGGCTAATCAAATGGGCTGAGCCCACAGCGACGGCGATGATAGCCGCTCTGCCCTTGCCGTCGCTGGACATCATCGATGGCACGATGGGGCCGGCTAACCCTGAATCAGCCTCTGCCTATGCCCTGGCCAGTGCCGTTACCCCTTTCTAGGCAGATGGTTATAGCCTCCTACAACAGATTGGCGATCGCCCCCGGCACCAGGGTCACCCCCAACCTGGCTAATTCCTCCAGCGATCGCCAGTGGGCCTGAAACCGTCGTGCCCCTTCCACCGCCGTTAATACCTCCTGCTGATACAGCGATCGGTCCACAAACTCTGCCTCGTAGACAAAGACAATCTCATGACCCGGCTTACCCTCGTAGTCAAAAATCGACTCCACCGTGACCAGCAGCTTGACCGCGGTAATATCTGCCCCCAGCTCCTCTTGAATCTCCCGCACAACCGCCTGCTGGCTGGTTTCACCAAAGTCAATGCCCCCTCCCAGGGGGCGGGCAAACCTCTGATGGGTAATGGAGTCATAGCCCTCCTGAACCAGAATCTGGTCACCCTGGTGGAGCAAACACAGGGCGATCGCCCGAATCCGTTGTTTCTTTGCCATTCTGCCTGAGTCCCCCTGAAGGAATAGATGTCGATTCCTAAGTATCTGCACTCAATCTTTAAAACTCAACTAACACTGCCATGCCTACTCTCACCTCCACCCCCATTCCCCCCTCCACCCACCCCCACGCCGATGTGATCCACCGCCTGGAGGCGGGGGGATCGATGCTGCCGGACACGCCGGAAAACCTGATGCAGATCATTGGCATCTACAAGGCCTACGCCGTCCCCATGGATTTCTACTGGCGCGACCTGCTCTACATCGCTGAGCGGGTGTTTCTCAACCCCCTGCCCGCCTTTAAGTACTTTTTACCCCAGGCATACCTGGATTTACCCAACCACTACGCCGGTGATGGGGCCGATCTGCGGATCTGGCGAGGGGAGGCCAGCGCTCACCCCGAACTGCTGGAGTTTATGGCTAAGGGGGAGCTGAAGATGAAGCTGCCTAAGCTCTTTCATCACCTCTGGCACGACCGGGTGAACATGGAGTTTGCCGAGGCCTGTATGCAGGCCATGCTCTGGCACCTGGAGATGGGGGGGCGGTTTAATGATTATCTCTACACCGACACCTACCGGCAGAATTGCGATCGCGCCATCCGCGCTTACTTTAAGCACAACCCCCTGATGCTGGGGCTGCACAAGCTGTTTCCAGAGATGTTCTACGAAAAGTGCCGGGAACTTTCCTACTACGCCAACCTGGGACTGTTTTGGGAGGTGATGGCACCGGTGTTTTTTGAAATGTCCGATATCTACGACGAGGGCGGCTTTAAGGGGGTGCCCGATGCCATGGACTTTTTGGTCAACGGCATCTTTGCCGTGGCGGGCCGGCCCATTTACCACCACGTCTATATTGGCGACGACTGCTTTGAGTTGATTCCCAAGTCTGAGGGCTTTACCTGGCTCTACGAAGCTGCCCTACCCTACGTGGAGGCGGTGTTCTACCGCACCGCCCCCTTCCGGGGCACCAAATCCTACAATGCCCAGGCCGGCCAAGTGCCTGCCGATCAAAAGGACTTTCACTACGGCATTCTCTACGCCGATGTCTTTCCCGTCGGCAGCGCCGGCATTCCCCCCACCCTGCTGATGCAGGATATGCTGCACTTTTTACCCCCCTACCTGCTGGACTACTACCACCAGCACTGTCGGGGGGAGGACGATATTTTGATTCAGCTGGGGATTACCTTTCAGCGATCGATGTACAACGTCACCTCGGCGGTGATTCAGGCCCTGCGCACCGCCCTCCTCTATCCCCTGGATGACCCCAACCCCCGCCATCGCCTGGCCAATCGCCAGTTCTTTGAGGCCCAAATGGATCGGTTCACCCGCCCCGAAGCCAGGCTGCGAGACGTTCAAAATCAGGACTATCGCTAGGCGGTATCTGGGCCGAGGCTGAATTCCTTACCCTCCTAAAGCCCTGGCCCGGTCCGGTCGACCCCTTAGGTTCAAGTGCCTAGGGGGTCGAAAACACTAAGGTGAAGGGTGCCTGGCGATCTGCCCCCAACTGCGACTGTAGCGCTTAACCTTGATTTCAGGCTACGCTCTCAACAGTCCATTGATTCACTCCGTCCTCAGAGTTTAGCCCATGGTTACTGCTGTTAGTCTGACCCGCGCCCACTCTTACCAAGTTGAGACCCTGGAACAAAAGCTGGTGGAATTGTTGGAACCTCTAGGGGGCATGGCCGCCTTTGTTAAGCCCGGCGATCGGATTTTGCTCAAACCCAATCTGCTTACCGGGGCTCGCCCCACTAAAGAGTGCACCACTCGCCCAGAAATGGTTTACTGCGTCGCTCGCCTGGTGCAGGCAGCCGGGGGCAAGCCTTTTTTAGGAGATAGCCCCGCCTTTGGCACCGCCTATGGTGTAGCCAAGGCCAACGGTCTGCTACCCCTGGCCCAGGCCCTTGATCTGCCGATTGTAGAACTCCATAGCCACCGTTACCCTACCGCCAATGCTGATTTCGCTCACCTGCGGCTGTCTAAAGAAGCCATGGCAGCAGACGGAGTCATTAACCTACCCAAGCTTAAGTCCCATGTTCAGCTCACCATCACCCTGGGAGTGAAAAACCTGTTTGGCTGTGTGCCCGGTAAAATGAAGGCTTGGTGGCATATGGAGGCGGGTAAGGATGTAGATCGATTCGGGGCGATGCTGGTGGAAACCGCCCGGACGATCGCCCCCCGGCTAACCATTATGGATGGCATTGTGGGCCATCAAGGTAATGGCCCCAGCCACGGAGAACCCCGGCTTGTGGGGGTGCTGGCTGCGGCCGCCGATGTATTTGCGCTGGACCGGGCCATGGTAGCTATTGTCTGTGTAGATCCTCACCGGGTACCAACGGTGGCCCAGTCAATTCAGCTGGGCTATTGCCCTGCCCTGGGAGATATGGTGTTTCCTCTGCTGAGGCCCGAGGACCTGGCCATTGCCGACTGGCAATTGCCTGACCGACTGCTGCCCATCGACTTTGGCATGCCCAGGGTGGTGCGTTCTACCTTTAAGCATCTCTACGTACGGTTTGTCAGAGAGCCGATCGATGAGTTGGGACTGCTATCCCCGGCGGCTAAGCCCTAACCCCTGGCCCCAGGTCAAGCGGTGGGTTTTGCCAGTCCTGGGCTGGCTGAGCCTGGTTCCTCTGGTTAATGAAATAGTGCCGGGGTTTGGGTGACAGTGTTATTGTAAAGATATGCAAACCCCATCTCATGATTGATGTAGCTTGAGGTTGGGTTTACAGCTAACTCCAAGGCTGGCCCATGGGCCCGGTTTAAACAGTGACATTAACATGACATTTCAGACAGTAGCTACCGATCGCCTGCTCTACGTTCGCCTGCCCTGTAATCCAATTTTTCCGATTGGAGTGGTGTACCTGGCCGACCATGTTCATAAACTCTTCCCCCAGATCGAACAACGTATTTTTGATTTAGGTGCCGTACCGCCCCTGGACTACGGGGCGGCCCTGGATCGCTGCATTGATGACTTTAAGCCCACGCTGTTGGTGTTCTCCTGGCGAGATATTCAAATTTTTGCTCCAGTGGGAGGGCGAGGCGGTAACCCGCTGCAAAATGCCTTTGAGTTTTTCTACGCGGGTAATCCTCTGCTGAAGCTACGGGGAGCGCTGGGGGGGCTGCGTATGGCTACCACCTACTTGGCGGAGTTGTGGCGTAACCAGGGACTGATTAAACGGGGTTGGCAGCGGGCTCGCCGCCACTTCCCCCGGGTCAGGCTGATGGTGGGCGGTGGCGCGGTGAGTGTTTTTTACGAACAACTCAACCGTCGCCTCCCTGAGGGCACGATTATTTCGGTGGGGGAGGGAGAAATCTTGCTAGAACGACTCCTGCGGGGGGAAGATTTTTCCGATCAGCGCTGTTACGTAGTGGGGCAAACCCAGCCCCGCGATCGCCTAATTCACGAAGCCCCCATACCGCTGGAAAAAACCGCTTGCAACTACGGTTACATCGAAACCATCTGGCCTGAGTTTTCCTACTACTTGCAGGACCGGGATTTTTATATTGGGGTGCAAACCAAGCGAGGCTGCCCCCATAACTGCTGTTACTGTGTCTACACCGTGGTAGAAGGTAAGCAGGTGCGGATTAACCCCGCCGCCGAGGTGGTGGCAGAAATGCAACAACTGTACGATCGCGGTGTTCGCAACTTTTGGTTCACCGACGCCCAGTTTATTCCCGCCCGGCGTTTTATGGCCGATGCCGAGCAACTGCTGGAAAAGATTCTTGCCGCCGGTATGGATGATATCCACTGGGCTGCCTACATTCGAGCCGATAACCTGACGCCCGAACTCTGCCGTCTGATGGTGGCCACCGGCATGAACTACTTTGAAATTGGCATCACCAGCGGTTCCCAGGAACTGGTACGGAAAATGCGCATGGGCTACAATTTGCGCACCGTACTACAAAATTGCAAAGACCTCAAGGCGGCTGGATTCAACGACCTGGTATCGGTCAATTATTCTTTTAACGTCATTGACGAGCGGCCCGAAACAATTCGCCAAACCATTGCCTACCATCGCGCCCTGGAGGCTATTTTTGGCCGCGATAAGGTGGAGCCAGCTATCTTCTTTATTGGCTTGCAGCCCCACACTCACCTGGAGCAGTATGCCTTTGACCACAACCTACTGCAACCCGACTATAACCCCCTGGATATTCATTTGCCCTGGGTTTCTAAAAAACTACTGTGGAATCCCGAGCCTCTGGGTTCTTTCTTTGGCGAAGTTTGCCTCACCGCCTGGCAGCGTAATCCCAACGATTTTGGGCGGGAAGTTATGGATATTCTGGAGGAACGGCTGGGGTGTGCGCCCTTGGAAGAGGCCCTCAGGTCTCCCCTCACCACCTCTCCATCGGCCCTACCAGTGGCCGTTTGAAGTGGAGCTGTTGCTGCTTAGACAGGGCCGCCTGGTTGGGGGTTTAGGCGTCTCTGCCCCGGGTAGGGTAGACGGCGTTAGAATAGGTAAACTGTTGTTACGCTCAGGTTGGTTATGTCGGTTATTGCTGCGATCGCAGTCATTGCTTTACTGGTAGCCGTTCATGAAGCGGGCCATTTTCTTGCTGCCCGCTGGCAGGGTATTCGGGTTAATCGCTTTGCCCTAGGCTTTGGCCCTGTGCTGTGGAAATATCAGGGGCCAGAAACCGAGTATTCACTCCGGGCCATTCCCCTGGGCGGATTTGTTGGGTTTCCCGATGACGACCCCGACAGCGCCATTGCCCCCGACGACCCAAATCTGCTGAAAAATCGCCCCATTCTTGACCGGGCCATTGTGATTAGTGCCGGGGTGATTGCCAACCTGATTTTTGCCTACCTGGTTTTTGTGGTCCAGTTTGCCACCGTGGGTATTCCTGAGACCTTCAATCCCCAACCGGGTATTCTTGTTCCCCAAATCATTACCGAGACCTCTCCCGCTGCCCGGGCTGGTATTCGGGCTGGCGATTTGCTCACCGCGGTTAACGGTAAACCCCTGGGCACCGGTTCAACTGTTATACCAGAGTTTGTTCAGGTCATTAAAGATAACCCCAACCGCCCTGTGCAGATTACCCTGCAACGGGGTAGTCGCCAACTGACCCTCACTGTCACCCCGGAGTTGGGGGCTGAGGGTAAGGCGGTAATCGGGGTGCAGTTACAGCCCAATGGTAATTTTGGCTACCGGCGTCCCCGACATCTACTGGAAATTTTTGCTCTGGCAGCTCAAGAGTTTCAAGACATGGTGATGCGAACCCTACGGGGTTTTCTGATGCTGGCCACAAACTTTAAAGAAATGGCCAGTCAGGTGGCTGGTCCGGTGAAAATTGTTGAGCAAGGGGCAGGCTTAGCCCAGTCTAGCCTGGCTATGTTGTTTCCTTTTACGGCCATTATTAGTATTAATCTGGCCATCATTAATATTTTGCCCCTACCGGCCCTAGACGGCGGCCAACTCGCCTTTTTACTGGTGGAAGCCCTACGGGGTCGGCCTCTGCCAGAACGCCTGCAGGAAAATGTCATGCAAACTGGCCTGGTGCTACTACTGGGGCTGGGGGTATTTTTAATTGTGCGAGATACCAGTCAGCTGGAAATCTTTCAACATCTGCGCCCCTGATGGCCCAGAAACGGCTATCTAAGGCAAAACGAGCGCTGGAGGTTCTAGCCCGCTTAAAACGCCTCTACGCCGATGCCACCTGTTCTCTGAACTACAGCAATACCCTGGAGTTGCTGGTGGCCACCATGCTCTCAGCCCAATGCACCGATGAGCGGGTCAATCAGGTGACTCCGGCCCTATTTCAGGCCTATCCCGATGTCTATTGTCTGGCCGCTGCAGACCTGGCGGACCTGGAAAAATTAGTCAAGTCCACTGGTTTCTACCGCAACAAGGCTAAAAATATTCGTGGGGCCTGTGAAAAAATTGTGAGGGATTTTCAAGCAGAGGTGCCGCAGACCATGGCGGCACTGCTAACCCTGCCGGGGGTTGCTCGCAAAACCGCTAATGTGGTCCTGGCCCACGGCTACGGAATTAACGCTGGGGTGACCGTAGACACCCATGTAAAACGTCTGAGCCAGCGCTTAGGGCTAACCCAACACCAGGATCCGGGTAAAATTGAACAGGATTTGATCGCACTGTTGCCCCAGCCTGATTGGGAAAATTGGTCAATTCGCCTGATTTACCATGGCCGGGCCGTGTGCAGGGCTCGTAATCCTAATTGCGCTGGCTGTGAACTGGCCGACCTTTGTCCGTCGGCCCCTAGCTTAACGGGAAGATAACCATGATGACCGATAGGTTTGACATTTGCGATCGCGACCTTTCTGCCGATCTTTTAGAGCATTACCGACAGGCCGGGGTGATCGCCTGCGACACCGAAACCATGGGCCTGCTGCCCCACCGAGATCGACTGTGCCTGGTCCAGCTGGCTAACCCCACCGGCGATGTGGCCGTAGTCCGCATTCAGGCCGGTCAAAGCCGGGCCCCCCATCTGCAAGCGTTACTAGAGTCTGCCCATAGCCTCAAGGTATTTCACTTCGCTCGCTTTGATCTGGCTACCCTGCGCCACCACCTGGGTATTCAGGTAGAGCCGGTGTTTTGCACCAAAATTGCCAGCAAACTGGCACGTACCTATAGCCCCAGGCATGGCCTCAAGGACCTGGTTAAGGAACTGCAAGGTATTGAGCTGGATAAAACTGCCCAGAGTTCTGACTGGGGCAATGCTATGCAGCTTTCTGAAGAGCAACTACAGTATGCCGCCAACGATGTGCGCTATCTGCCCGGTATCCAGGCGACTCTGGCAGCGATGCTAGAACGAGAAGGTCGCAGTCAACTGGCCCAGGACTGTTTTAACTGTTTACCTACCCTGGTTAACCTAGATTTGCTCCAATACGCTGGTGTTTTTGACCATTCATGACGGCCGTTCTATGGCAAGCTAAAGAAAGTTGTTTTAACCCCAGCAGCCATGGCAGCCATTGTCCTTGAAGAGAGTCAGTACAAAACCTACTGTCTGCTAGATGACGAAGAGCAGGCCCAGGCCAGGGTCGTCCCTGAACGGGGTGGCATCGTCACCCATTGGCAGGTAGGGGGAGAGGAAATGTTTTATCTCGATGGGGAGCGGTTTCAAGACCCCACCTTATCGGTGCGGGGAGGGATTCCTCTGTTATTTCCTGTCTGCGGTAATTTAGTGAACGATACCTACAGCCTCTCGGGGCAATCCTATCGGCTGCCCCAGCACGGCTTCGCCCGCACCTTACCCTGGACAGTCAGTCGCCAATCCACCGCCAATGGCGCCAGCTTGACCGTTACCCTGACCAGCGATGACAGCACCCGGGCGGTCTATCCCTTTGACTTTACCCTGGACTACACCTACACCCTCAAGGGGGCTAGCCTGGAGCTACGGCAGCGCCATAGCAATCATGCTTCGGTGCCCATGCCTTTTTCCACGGGCATCCATCCCTATTTTCGGGTGGATGACAAATCTCAGCTAGAAATTGACCTGCCCTCCACCCAATATCAGGTAAAGGGAGAGCCGCAAGTCTATGATTTTGATGGCCATTTTGACTTCCACCAGGAAGAAATTGATTTCGCCTTTATTAACCTCAGCGGTCAGTCGGCCAGGGTTAGGGATGGGGCTCGCCAGCTCCGCCTCCGCCTGGAGTTTGACCATCACTACTCCACCCTGGTGTTCTGGGCAGTTAAGGGGAAGGACTTCTATTGTTTAGAACCCTGGACAGGACCCCGCAATGCTCTCAATAGCGGTACTCACCTGTTGACCGTTGCGCCGGGGGGGAGTCTGGAAACCGTGATTACCATGACCGTTGAGAAATTTTAGACCGGCCTGCAGCCAAGGGTTTCAGTGGATTTCCGACGTTACCTTTTTTGCCCATGGTAGCTCAAGGCGCGCCCTTATCCCTGTCCCGGCGATCGCTGTTAGCAACCAGCGCCAGGGTGGTTGGGGTAGGCACCCTAGCCAGCTGGCTGGGGTGCCTGGCCGCTCCGATGGATGGGGCAGCGGCGATCGCCGCTGCCCTCACCCCTGACAGGGCAGATTTAACTCCTTCCCAGGCTCTAGAAAAGCTGCTAGATGGCAATCAGAGATTTGTCCACCGCCAGCGCCAAAATCCCCATCAAGACCTTAGCCGCTTAAGCCAAGTAGCTCAGACTCAAACGCCCTTCGCGGCGATTTTGAGCTGTGCTGACTCCCGGGTAATTCCGGAGATAATTTTTGATCAGGGAATTGGAGATCTGTTTGTGGTCAGAGGGGCAGGCAATCTGGCTACCCGCCAGGGCATCGCTAGCCAGGAATTTGGCACCCTGGTTCTGGGGGCCAGAGTGCTGATGGTCTTGGGCCACAGTCGTTGCGGGGCAGTTAAGGCGGCCCTCAGTGGGGTAGCCTTGCCGGGCCAAATTGACAGTTTGGTGGAGGCGATTAAACCAGCGGTAGATGATTCTGCTAACCAAACCGGCGATCGGCTAGATAACGCCATCAAAATGAATGTGCAACGGCAAGTCAAGAAACTGGCAATGTCTCCGGTGCTGGGCCGCCTTGTTGAGCAAGGCCAGCTTCAGTTGGTGGCCGGGTACTACAACCTGGATACTGGGAAAGTCAGTGTACTCGGTTAACGGGCAATTCCTTGGCTCTGGTAGAAGGCTACCCTCACCCCCTAGAATACAGAATCGGGGTTAGAGTACCTATCCAGGTTTTTCTGGCTGAGCGCTGCTAACCCCAGTCTGGCTTGCCAGGGATTAAGCCTGCCATAGCCCTATCAACCCTGGCTCAGGGGTTGGGGATGGGCCCCGCTTAAGGTCCCTGACAGTCCTTTAGTCCTTTATTCTTGGCACTAGCATGGTAGACCTCTCTCGTATTCCAGCCCAACCCGAACCCGGCTTAATCAATGTTTTGATTGAAATTCCCGCTGGTAGTAAGAATAAGTACGAATTTGACAAAGACCTGAATGCTTTTATCCTGGACCGGGTGCTATTTTCCTCGGTGCATTATCCCTGTGATTACGGTTTTGTTCCCAATACCCTGGCCGATGACGGCGACCCCCTAGACGGCATGGTGATCATGGATGAGCCCACCTTTCCTGGCTGTGTGATTGCTGCGCGGCCCATCGGCATGCTGGAAATGATCGATGGTGGCGATCGCGACGAAAAAATTCTCTGTGTGCCGACCGCTGACCCCCGTTATGCCCGGGTCAGGTCCCTAGATGATGTCGCCCCCCACCGGCTAGACGAAATAGCTGAGTTCTTTCGCTCCTATAAAACCTTAGAAAAGAAGGTAACTCAAATTCTGGGCTGGCAAAATGTTGATCGGGTCAAAGGACTGGTAGATCAGTGCATTGCTGCCGCCCATTAAGGCTGCCCACCGCTAAAACCAGGGAGACCGGCGCGAGTCAGGCACCACTCAGGTGTTTTGCCCCGTCGTCGGTCTGCTAGCCAGGCCCAGACGATCAGGCTTACAGCTCTGGGCTTGAGCCCGTTGCCGCACCAACATATTCAGATTTCTAAACAAAAGTTTGCACAAACAGTCCAGACTTGTTACATTGCCAATGGTGTACCATTGCTGCTGATATGAATCGCTGGCTTGATTGGTTTTATAAGGCTGCTCCCCTGCGTCCCCTCTCTCGCGTCTATGACCTCAAACAACGCCTTGACTGGGGCGAGCCAGCCCTCACCATCCTAGATATTCGCGATCGCCACGACTTTAATCACAGTCATGTGATGGGGGCCATTTCCGTGCCCCATGAGGTGTTATTGCCAACCGTCGAGCGCTGCTTTGAGCTAGACCGGGACCTTTACCTTTACGGCAATAGTGACAAAGAGGCTGAAGCGGCGGCAGTGCAACTGCGAGCGTTGGGTTACAAGCGGGTTTCAGTGCTGCGGGGCGGGGTTGCTGCCTGGCGAGCGGTGGGTTTTCCTGTAGAAACCATGACCCCGGTCACTGTCTAGGGGTGGCTGAGGGCAAACATCGTCATTATCGGTGGGATGTTATGCTGCCGAGTTCTAGTTCAGCAGGAGTACTGGCTTAATTCTTTGCCTCTGCAAGGAGCTCGGTTTAATATGTAAAAGAGAGTTCAGTAGCGGCTATGTGAGAGGTTGGCAGCCCCATCACTGCTTGGGCAGTGATGGCTATACTGTTGTTATTTGCCAAGCTGAACCTGGAGTTATTTGAGTGAAGGCATCTTGTTGATTATGTTGAAATCCACCACTCGTCACGTCCACATTTACACCGCTGTGGTTGACTCTAACCAGTTGGTGCCCAGCGATGACCGCCTCACTCTAGATGTTGATCCTGATAACGAGTTTAACTGGTCTGAAGACGCCCTTAAGGCCGTTTATGCTGAGTTTGATCGCTTAGTCGATGGGTCTAACGGGCAGGATTTGACCGACTATAATCTGCGTCGAATTGGCTCCGATCTAGAACACTTTATTAAGCAATTGCTGCAAACAGGATCAATTAGTTATAACCTCAAGAGTCGAGCCCTCAATTACAGCATGGGTCTACCCCAGGTCGTGAAGGAGTGATCGGCGTAAACCCAGAGATGGGTTTGGGCATAGATAAAACTACATTGGTATTTGGGAGATTGTGATCCAGTGCTCCAATCCTACCTGTCGAGCCGTGACTACACCGCCGATAGGCCGTTGTCTTACCTGTCAAACCCCTCTGCTGTATCGCTTTCTGTTGGCGGATGGTCCTAATTTAGCTAGCCCTGATAGCTGGGTGGGCGATCGCTACCGGGTTTGGCAGTCGCCGATCTGGCTGGATACCCAACCCGAGCTACCCGTTAAGCTGGTCTATAAAGTTCCGGCGATCGCCCTTCCCTACCTGCGGCTTGCGGATCTAGCCCAGCACATTCCCCGGCCCTATATTTATCTGACCCCCGACCTGTCGGGCTTAAGTGCCCCCCTGCTCCTACTGGAGGCGGCTCCAATTCAGACCTGGGAGAGAGAGGACGGCCACCTACAGGTACAGCTTTTGCCATCTCTGCTGGCAGGCTGGACTGGGGCTTCTGCCCTGCAACAACTCAACTGGCTAAGGCAAATTGCCCTACTCTGGCCCCGTCTGCATCAGCAAAACGTAGCTTCTACCCTCCTGCAAGTAACCGGCCTGAGAACTGATGGAGCTCTGCTTCGCATCACCACCCTAAGCCACGATGATGATTATCCCGCCTCTATCAGCCTGACTTCCCTAGGTCAGAGCTGGCAATCCCTGGTGGACTCTGCCCAACCTTCGATTCAGGCCTACCTGGGCTGGCTAGTCACTGCCCTGGTGGAAGCCAGGCTGACCACCAGCCGAGAACTGATAGCCGAGTTAGAGCAAGCCCTCCAAACCCTTGCCCAGGGACTCACCGTACAGATTGACTGGGTCGCCCACACCGATCAGGGGCCCAGTCGCAACCGCAATGAAGATGCCTGTCACCCCCAGGGGCTGATGAACACCCTCAGGGTCAGCTACGGCACCCCTGAGGTCTTGCCCTTAGTGCTGGTGTGTGATGGCATTGGTGGCCACGAACAGGGGAATGTGGCCTCCCAAACCGCTGTCGAAGTCTTACTACACCAGCTGACCGGGCTGCGTACCTGCGCCGACCTGACTCCCGAGTTGATCGGCCAGCACCTCAAGCAGGCCGTCAACCTGGCCAATCAGGCCCTGGTCAGTCGCAATAACCAGGAACAGCGCTCCGAGCGAGCCCGGATGGGTACTACGGTGGTCATGGCTGTGGTCTATTTTCCCTATGTCTATATCGTCCACGTTGGCGATAGCCGGGCCTACCGCATCAGTCCTAAAACCTGCTATCAGATTACCCTGGATGATGATATAGCCTCCCGGGAAGCCCAGCAGGGCTACGCCCTCTATCCTGAGGCGGCCCAGATGCCCAGCGGCGGTGCCTTGATTCAGGCCTTGGGGATTAACGATACCAGTTTCCTGTCGCCATCGGTTCAATTCCTGCTGTTGGACGACCCCAGTTTGCTGCTCCTCTGCTCCGATGGTTTGAGCGACAATGACCGAGTCGATGCTCTCTGGCGCCCTACCATTCAGGCCCTGATCAATGGCCAAGCCGATCTCAGTAGCCTCAGTCAAGCCCTAATTCAGCAGGCCAATCGTCTCAATGGCCACGATAACGTCACGGTTGGTTTGATGGTTCTGCGGCCCCGGGTTGAGACCCAGGTCAATCTGCCAGATCAGGGGTTGACCTCAATTCCTCAGCCCAGGCCCCAGGCCCCGGTAGCCTCTGCTGCCCGGGCCCAGTCTGGGGCCCATGGGGTCAACCGCTGGCCCCTCTGGACAGGGCTTGGAACTGCTGTTTTACTGGTGCAGGCGGTCTGGTTTTATCATCATCAAAGGCAGTCCACAGCGGCCCCCATTCCCTGGCAATCGGCGATCGACCGGCTAGCCCCAGGGGTAACGGGAGAACCCCTGCTGCAACTGGCTCGAGAAAGGTTAACTCCCGTATCCCTGGGGTCCCTGTGGCAGTTGAGGGCCTCCTCCCCTGGTCATGTCTCCGATGGGTTACGCCTGGTCCCTTCTCCCCAGCCAGGCACCATTCCAGGTAGCCCGATGATCGGGGCCGGCAGTATTGTCCGGGTAACTCGCATCCAAACCCTTGCCGATCAAACCCGCTGGGCCCGATTACAGGTTTGCTCAATTCCCTCAGGGCTTTCTCTGGCTCAAATGCCTCAGGAAACTAACCAGCCCCTCAGCCGCAGGAACTCCGCAGGGTCTCTGGAGGGCAGCCTCACCCCACCGGGCAGCCAGGGTTGGGTGAGGGCCTATCTGCTTCAGCAGCTGGCCGATCTGCTAGATAGCGCCACCCGCACTCAGGTAGGCCAGTGTTTATCAGGGCTCTAATATCTACATTGCGTTGCTGCTATGGCCATAACTCTGCGGATTTTGGTTGATCGACTCACCCAGACAGCCCTTCCCCATTATGCCTTTTGGGTGGTGGACCATCCCTTTCCGGCGGATGGCTACAGCCACTATGACCGGACCTGGGATGTCACCATGGCAGATCTGTGGCAGCTATGGCAGGAGTTTTTTTGCCAGCGTCACCTGCCCCAGGTCAGTCCTCTGTCGGTGGCCCCCTGCCTGTCCCTTGGTCTGGAGGATCACCTGTCGCTATCAATGCCATCGCCCCTGACCGCCGGTAGCACCAGTGAGCGGCTCATGCAAAACCTCGGGATGGGGCTGTGGAACTGGATTTTTGATGGACCCCTGGGCCAAACCTTGGACCGTAGCCTGGGGCTGGCTGAGGGGCGGGGAGAGCCCTTGCACCTGCAATTGGAAGTGTGCCCTGCAGAGCTGATTGGGTTGCCCTGGGAAATTATGCAACCTCAGCCAGGCCGCCCGCCCCTGGCTCTGGAACCCCACATTTTGTTCAGCCGTAGTACCAGTAAGGTGGAGGGGTTGCGGCAGGGCGATCGCAGCCATGCTCTGCAAGTACTTTTAGTGGTCGGAGATGATAGCGCCAGCCACCCTGCGGTCTCTGCCCGGGAACTGCAACTATCTGAGGAAGCCAGCCTGCTGAAGCAGCTGCTAGAAACCAGTCTGCCCGGTTCAGGCAACTACGGAGTCACCCCAGGCCAGGTGTTTACCCTGGTTCGACCGGACCGGGAGTTGTTGCTACGGACTCTCCACCAGGGAGGCTTCAATGTTTTAGTCTATGCCGGTCACGGTGTTCCTGCGGCTGACGGCGGCCTGCTCCTGTTGGCTCCTGGAGTCAGCTTGAGTGGTACAGAGTTAGCCCACAGCCTGGTGGGGGCAGGGGTGAAATTGGCGGTCTTAAATACCTGCTGGGGAGCCCAACCTGATTATCGTCAGGACCAGGTCATTCCCCGCAGTAGTCTGGCAGAGGTCCTCCTTCACCATGGTGTACCAGCGGTGATTGCCATGCGGGACTCCATCGCCGATCAGGAAGCTTTGACATTTATCCAAACCCTAACTCAGGCATTGGCCCAGGGCCAATCGGTAGCCAGAGCCATGGCCAGCTCGCGGCAGCACCTCTTGAGCGCTTACGGGTTTAACCATCCAGCCTGGACCCTACCGGTGCTTTACCAGCACCCCCAGTTTAGTGGGGAGCTAATTACCCTGGACGAGGGCATTACCCGGCTACCGGAGGAGTCTATTACCCCTGATCACACCCCAGTCGTGCGGGCCTTGAACAATCCTTCCCAGCGCTGGCGGTTGCAAGCAGGTAGGCTTACCATCGGCCGATTGACCACCAACCAGTTGGTGATTCCAGAGGCCTGGGTGTCTTCACACCACGCTGAAATTTTCTATCGCCATAATAGGGACCGCCAGGGGTTGGCCAGGGACTACTACCTACGGGATAGATCCCGCAATGGCACCTATTATTTTGACGGTCAAACCTGGCGCCATTTACACCACCAGGAAGTAGTGCTACCTCTGGGCGCTCGGCTCCGGTTTGGCAGTGACCAGGGCATGGAAATGGAATTTATTCTGGAGGGGGATATAGCCTCCAGGTCGACCCAGGCTTGACTCTGGTTCACCCATTCAGGCCCAGGCAGTGGAACCAGGGCTATAATGGCTGCAAACTCTTAAGAGTAAGATCTGCCCTAAAGATCAAAAATCAACGGAATTGCTCTCCCTGCCCCTGTAGTTAATTGTGTAATAGAGCGTATTTTTATTCTGCGGTCATCCCCTATGAACCAGCCACCCGCATCGATGCCCTCTCTCCCCGATGATACTCAGGCAATCGCTGCCGAACTCCTGACCATCCTCTGTTCTACCAGCTCTGGCTGGGGTGGGGATGCCGCCGAGCTGCTCCCAGAGGCGATTCACCCGGCTGCGGATCTGACGCCGGCTGTGGATCTGACGATAGATGGAACCGGCTGGGAACAACTATCAGCCCAATTGAGCGCACAGTGGCAAGCCCTTGACGCGGAAGCTCTGGCCTCTCCCTGGCGTGACCAGTTAATCCATCGTTTTGAGAAACTGTTACCCGTTGATTTGCTTCAGACACTGATCACCACAGCGGTCAGTCTTGCCGCCAGTCAAGAGTCGCGGTTGCAGCAACTGGTCAATTGTGGGGGCGCTGTCCTGCCAGGGTGGGATGCCGATGATCTAAGGGTACTGGCCCGGCCCCTGGCCTATGCCTTTCGTAGTGGCCAGCAATCCCAGGTTTTAGCATCGGCTCCGGAGGTAGGCTGGCAAGAGCGGTCTGCGGTGGATCAGGCGAAATTGGGACTGGCGATCGCCGCCATCCTCTTAGACGAACTGCAGCCTCCCCAGGATGGTTCTATTTTGTGACGGTTTTTCAGTCCTTCCCCTGGAAAACCCATCCAGGCAACTAAAATAGAGCAGCCGCCATTGTTTTTGCGATGCCTACCATGTCAACTTTGGTTGAAAATTCTACCCCGGCCCTATCTCCTGACAGCTACGTTCTGCTTGGTTTAGCGACCTGCTATTTAAGGCAAGAGGCAGAGGTGGACGCTGTCTACGTACTAGAGCCCATTCCCTCTGCCTATTTGCACTCTTTGCTACAGGGCATTCCCACCTCGTACCGGCAGGTTTGGGCAACCACTGTGAACCAGGCTCTAACAGCTTCCCTGGCAGACTTTAGCGTGCCCGACCATAGCCCCCTGCAACGCTGCACCGACTTTGAAGAACGGCTGATGGCGGCGGCCCGCACCTACCAAAGCCGCCCAGAAGCCACAGCCCTGATTCCGGCAGGTACCAGCCGTAGTGACCTCAACTATTCCACCGAGAGAAAGCGCATTCTTAACGCCAAAAATAAAGTATCTCGGGCTGACAATGTTAAACAGCACAGATACACCCACGAAGTAGTGTAGTGGGGGTAGGGGGATACAGGTAAGATACAGGGAGCCTGGCTAATCAGTGCTCTAGAGATACCTGGCTAAGGGTCCCTGGGGTTGCCCTTGGTGTTTTCGCCCGTACCCACAAAACTGTATGTTGACACTTGATCGAATTTGCAAAGACTTTGGTGCCAGGGCTGTCCTTCACGATTTAAATCTAGCCCTGGAGCCGGGGGAGATCTACGGGTTACTGGGACCAAATGGAGCCGGTAAGACTACCACCATCAATATTATTTGTGGACTGCTGCGAGCCGATCAGGGCAGGGTGTTGATGCAGGGGCAACCGATTAATCGCCAGATGAAAAGCTGGATTGGTGTGGTTCCTCAAAGTAACCTGCTCTACGGCAGTCTCAGCTGTCAGCAAAATCTTAGGTTTTTTGGCCGTCTTTATGGCCTTTCCCGCCAGCAGTGCCAGCAACGCATAGAGGTCTGTCTGGAGGCGGTAGACTTGCTGAATCAACGCCATGCTCCGGTAGAAGGACTGAGCGGTGGGATGCAGCGGCGACTGAGTTTGGCGGCGGCAATGCTGCATCGCCCCAGGTTGGTGATCTTAGATGAACCCACCACCGGTCTGGATATCGAAGCTCGCCATGAGGTCTGGCAATTGATTCGCCAGTTTAGAGCCATGGGGGTCACTGTTCTACTCACCAGTCATCTGTTTGATGAGGTGGACCGGCTCTGTCAGCGCATTGGCATTATTAAGCAGGGCAAAATCATGGCGGAAGGGACCCTGGAGCAGTTGCGATCGCTGATCCCGGCCCGTGAAATTGTTACGGTAGAGACGCCAGAGCCCCAGCATGCCATTGCCCGGGCTCGACAACTGGGCTACACCCATCGCTATTACGGCGGCGACCTGGCCTTTTGGGTGCCCGAAGATCTGGATCTAAAGGACCTAATTGATCGCTTCTATGGGGTGCGCCTAGAGTCTATTGCGCGCCATCCGGTCGGGCTGGAACATGTTTACCTGGAAGTCACCCGTCAGCCCGAGGCAGCCTTGACTACTTCAGTATTTGCTCTTACCTGATGGGGTTGCCTACCAGGGTTTCCACTGGCTCCAGTTTTCGTTCAAGATAGAGGTATTGGGAAACTGCACTGGATTTCCACTGTTTTGTAGTTCCATCTGCAGGGCATCTAGCAGGGGTTCCTGGCTGGGCAGTTGATCGACTAGCTCGTAGGGCCGCACCCCCCGGCGCAGAGAAAAGTCGATGGTATGGGCAGCGGCTGCCCCCACCGACCACTCAAAGGAGTGGACCCGATAGGCAGCGGCGGCACTGTAACTAGTGGCAATACTTTTACTACTGACCAGCAGGTTGTCAATTTTTTGGGGAATCATGGCCCGCAGGGGAATTTGGGCCGGGTAGGCTTGGCCGTGGGCTTGACGCACCCCAGGGCGCTCAATGTTGCCAGGTTTTTCCACCGGATACTGGGCCATGCAGGGGTGAAAGTCAATGGCATACTGGGCGATACCAACGGCGTCGGGGTAGATGCGCGATCGCTCACGGATAGGAAACTGCTCAGGGTTGGGGTGATCTGCAAAGGTCTGCACCGTAAACAGCCCCGCTAAAAACCGCCGCATCGATAGGTAGGCGCTGCTACTCAGATTTTGCCGGTAGTAGTCGGAGGCAAAATCATTCCAGGAAAAGTCAATTTCACTGATGGTGAAGCCCTGTTCATACCCAAAGGAGGGCCGGCCTATGATCCGCCGTCCCTCCCGGATGTAGGGATACTTAGACAGCCCATGGACAGTACCCATGGGGGAATCCAATCCCTGCAACAAAGTATTGTAGGGATCGGGGGTTTTCCAGCGGCTATCAATTTGGGAATCGGTGCTGCTGGTGGTTAACCAGTAGAAAAAGCCCAGGGCATGGTTTTCTCCCTGACGCAGGGCATCGGTGCGTAGTCCTCCCATCCAACCGCCCGGCTGCAACTGGCCGGAGGCGACCAGTTGGTCATGGGTGAGGATGAGGTTGTCCTTGTCGGTGCCGGGACGGTAGTCGTTACCCCAGGTCCAGTTCTGCATGGAAATATCCCCCACCCCGGGACGGGGCACGCCGACAATGCCCTGTTGCGATCGCGGATTGGCATTGAACAAGCGTCGGTAGGTAAAGACAAAGTCAAAGTAGTCCTGAGGGGTTTTAAGATTGTCGCGGGTTTTCTCCCAACTGTAGTAGGGAGCGTACCGGCTATAGAAGGGAGGCACCTGGTAGGTCTGGGGAGTGGCGGTACGCTCCATGGCAAAGGTGTAGGTGAAGCCCTGGGTACAGTAGGGGTCCCGCTGGGTAACTGGTGAGGAAGGATTTAAAGGCGATCGCGGATCTAGCCCCAACTGGTAAGGAATATCTGCCAGCGCCACGATTTCACCCGTTTCTGTCGCTTCTACCACATACCAATCAACCGGATGGGGGGAACCTGGGGTCGCCGGCCCAGAGGCCTGGGATGGGACAAACTGAATCACCGACTTACTCAGGCGGGGCGAATCCTGGTAAGTGTAAGCGTCTTCAATGATGGCCGATAGGGGCTCGGTATTCAAGGGCGGAGTACCAGCGGCAGGGCGGTGTTGAATCGCCACTACGTTCTGGATTTGCTTACCATCTCGGCTCAGGCTCAAATCCTTAACAACGGTATGGGGAAACCACTTGAGCTGACCCTTGCCCTTGGCCACCGCCTGCTTGAGCATGTCCATCAAAATAGCATTGGCATCGTAGGGCATAAAGCAAGAGGCGCTAACCCAACACTGGCCGGGGTTGAGTTCGCCGTACTTTTGCTCTACCCGATCCCGCAGTTCCTTGTAACCGCGGGAGTAAAATAACTGGTTGCGCTGCTCTTTCGATTCATCCAGAGCGGTGGTTCCCTGGGAGGAAAGTTGCCCCCCGACCCAGTCGGTCAACTCGGTCATACAAACGGTATGGCCCATGCGTAGGGATTCGTAAGCGGCGGCGGTACCGGCTAACCCACCCCCCACAATTAAAATCTCGCATTCCACCACCTGATCCGGGGCATGGGGTAGTTTGGCCACCCGGGGCTGCCCCGCGTTTTGGGCCTGAACTGGGCCCGCGGGCAAGGGCGAGGACCCCATCAACAGGGCAGAGGTCAGTAGGGAACTAGCGAGGGCGCGATAGGTAAGGGGCATGGCAATGAGACTAACTTGGACAGGACACGAGGAGCCGTCCGGCTGACACCGGCTAGTCCACTTAGTTTAACTGGGCTCGGAATTGGCGAATACTCACCCCTAGTAAAATAACAGCAAACCCAATCAAAATGAGTCCTTCCCCCCCCAGTACTTCTAGCCCGACTCCCTTAAGAATGAGGCTGCGGGCAATGGTGACGTAGTGGCGTAGGGGGTCGAAAAAGGAGAGCACCTGAAAGAAGGCAGGCATGCTTTCGATCGGGGCGATCGCTCCCGATAGCTGAATGAGGGGGACGTTAAAGAAGAAGGAAATTAACACCACCTGCTGCTGGTTCCGGGCCAGGGTGGCCAGCAGCATACCAATGCCGATACAGACAAACACGTAAATACCCGACAAAGCCAGAAACAGGCCGTAGTTGCCTCGAAAGGGCAGGCCAAAGACCAGCCGTCCCAGGGCTGAGGCCAGCAGGACATCCCCCATCAGCAGCCCAAATAGAGGCACAATTTTGGCCACCAGCACCTCCCAGCCCAGGGCCGGGGTCATTAACAACTGCTCCAGGGTGCCCCCATCCTTTTCCCGAATCAGGGTGCTGGAGGAAACCAGGGATCCGGTCAAGGTTAACACCACCCCCATCACTCCCGGCACAAAGAACCAACTACTAATCAAACCCGGATTATAAAGAAAACGGACCGCCATCGTCACCGGCCGGGTTGCCCCCCCCACCAGGCTCTGGCCGTAGTGATTGACGATTTGCCCCAGGTAACCACTGGCGATTCCGGCAGTATTGGCATCTACCCCATCCAGTAACACCTGTACATCGACCCGCTGGTGAGTGGCCAGGCGATCGGCAAAATCAGGGGGAATCACCACCCCGGTGGAAACCTGACCGGTGCGTACCTGCTGACCCAGGTCAGCCGCTCGGGAATAGACAGCGTGTAGATCAAACACCTGGTTGGCGGTGAGATTGGCCACAAATTCTCGACTGGCAGCACTGCGACTATAGTCCACTACCCCCAGACTGAGGTGGCTGACCTCTGGACTCAGGGTGAGGCCAAACACCAGCAACTGCACCGTGGGGGGGAACAGCAATAGAAAGATGATCTGGCGATTTTTCAAGATCTGCTGAACTTCTTTAACGATTAAAGACCACAGTCGGGAGTTAAGCAGAGCAGGGAGTAAGGCCATAGGGTTAATCCGAGAATTGCATGCGGGCTAGCACCCGGGTAGCCAGCCGAAAAAATAGGACCCCGATCAGGGCGATCACCAGGGGAGCATACCAAACCCCAGACCAGCCGGTGCCTCGCACAAACCCATCTCGGGTGATGGCAATCAAGTAGCGGGCTGGAATTAGCTTGGAAACCAGGGAGAGGGGAAAGGGAATATTCTCCAGGCGGTAGATAAACCCTGATAACAGCAGAGCGGTCAGAAAACCGACGATCGCCGTCCCCTGGACGGCTCCGGTCTGGTTGCCAGCTCGGGCCCCAACAAACAGACCAAAGGCCACGCTGGCCGCCAGATAAACCCCTACCCCCAGCACCAGCAGGGTTGGATCACCCCGCACCCGCAGCCCAAACAGCACCATGGCCACTACCATTACCACCAGGGCTTCTCCCAGGCCAATCAGCCAGTAGGCCAGGTGTTTGCCAAGTAACCACTCGGTGGCGCTCAGGTCAGAGGCATAAACCTGCAAAATGGTGCCCTGTTCCTTTTCTCGCACCAGGCAAATAGCCGCCAGCATGGAGGGGAAGACCCAAAGAATTACCCCAAAGATGCCAGGTACAATATATAACGCTTCCTGCCGCCCCGGGTTAAACCAGAGCCGTAGCCGCAGGTTAAAGGGCGATCTCCGCCCTTCTGGCACCAGTCCAGAACTGCGAAGAAAAAACTGGGTGGTGGCTTGTAGACTGTTCTGAATCACCCGAGCATTGTTAACATCGCTACCATCCACCAGGGCTTGCAGAGTAACCGGCCGATGCAACTGAATATGCTGCTCAAAGTGGGGAGGAATCACCAGGGTGGCCCGAGCCTTACCCTGGTCTAGAGGGTGGGCGGGTGGGCCACCGGAGTCAGCCGCCGGGACAAACTGCCCCGTGGCAAATAACCGATCCTGGTAGCTACGGCTAAGCACGCTGCGATCGAAGTCCTGAATCGCCAGGGGAATGTTTTTCGACTCCAGCCGAATGGCGTAGCCATAGATGAGTAGCACCGCCAGGGGCAACAGAAAGGCCAGGGCCAGGGTCAGGCGATCGCGGCGAAACTGATTGAGCTCTTTACTGCATTGAGTCCAGACTCGTTTCATGGGCGCTCCGCTCGTTGCACAATGCCAATAAAGGCATCCTCCAGGGAAAAGGGAATGGGGCGCACCGCCGTCACCGGGATGGCAGCCTCCGCCAGGCGCTGGTGCACCACGGCTAGGTCCTGGTCGGGGTGGTCTAGCACCAGGTGCAGGCGATCGCCAAAAATCGCCACCCGCCAGGCCTCCAGATAAGACTTCAGATGGTCAGAGGCGGCCTGCACCTGGGGAGATAGCAGCTCAATTAATTGCCCTGGTTGGCTGGCCTTAATCTGGCTGGGGGTGCCCTGGATGAAGATCGCCCCCCCCACCATTAGGGCGATCTGGTTGCAGTTTTCCGCTTCCTCCAGGTAGTGGGTGGTGACCAGAATCGCTGCCCCCCGCTGGGCAAAGTCTCGAATTAAATGCCAGAACTGCCGTCGGGCCAGGGGATCCACCCCAGAGGTAGGTTCGTCAAGAAAGAGAATATCCGGCTCGTGCATAACCGAGGCACCAAAGGCCACCCGTTGTTTCCATCCCCCCGGCAGACTGCCGGTGGCCAGATGTTCTCGCCCCACCAGGCCGCAAGTTTCCAGCACCCAGTCAATTTTTTGCTGACGCAATGACCGGGGAACCCCGTAGACTCCACAGTAGAACTCCAGGTTCTGGCGAATGGTGAGGTCGTCGTAGAGGGTAAATTTCTGGCTCATATAGCCAATTCGCGATCGCACCTCAGGTCGGTCCAGCCGGTCCTGCGCTCCGGCCAGCTCGATTGCTCCCTCCGTAGCCGGCAAAAGCCCACAGAGCATCTTAATGGTAGTGGTTTTACCGGCACCGTTGGCCCCCAACAACCCATAGATTTCTCCGTAGTGAACGGTGATGTCCACTCCCTTAACCGCCTGAAAGTCCCCAAAGGATTTACTCAGGGCCTGGGTGATAATGGCGGTGTTATGCTTTTCCTGACCCGGTCGATAGGCCGGAAACACTGGGTAAGCCAGGTCGTGCCCCTGCTGCCGCAGGCGGTGCACAAAGACGTTTTCTAGGGTGGGTTGGTTGTGGCGCAGGGCCGCCAGGGGCAGTCCCGCTGCCGCCAGGCTAGCGCGAATTTGCTGTTCTCCCTGGTCTGCGGTTTTTACCAGTACATCCAGGCGATCTCCAAAGGGTTGAATCTCCACCATCGCTGCCGCCTGGCGGCTGGTCATAGTCGCACTCAGGGCTTGCTCTGCCCTCTCCAGGGGAGTTGTCCACAGTTCAATGCGCTGCAGGCCCAGGCTCTGGCGCAGGTCCTCCAGGGTGCCGGTCTGCTGAATTTCGCCACCGTAGATCAAAGCCAGGCGATGGCAGCGTTCAGCTTCGTCCAGGTAGGGAGTAGCGGTTACCACCGTCACCCCCGTTGCCGCTACCGCCGCCAGCAAGTCCCAAAACTCTCGCCGTGAGACTGGGTCGACGCCGGTGGTGGGCTCATCTAACAGCAACACCTGGGGCTGGGTGACCAGGGCGCAACAAAGGGCCAGCTTCTGGCGCATACCGCCGGAGAGATTGGCGGCTAGGCGCTGGCTAAAACGGTCCAAGCCTACCCGTTCTAGTAGTTGGGTGGCCCGCTCTGCCAGGACAGCAGCCGGCAACCGCCGCAGCCCCCCGACATAGTGCAGATTTTCTGCCACACTCAGGTCGGGGTAGAGGGAAAACCGTTGGCTAACATAGCCCAGTTGCCTGCGGGCCCGCCGCGGCTCCGTACCCAGCACCCTGACCTCGCCGGCGGTAGCCGCCATCACCCCGGCCAGAATTTGAAAGGTGGTGGTTTTACCAGCCCCATCGGGGCCAATCAAACCAAAGATTTCCCCGGGTTGAACCCTAAAGCTGATGCCCTTGAGGGCGGCCAGGTCCTTGTAGGTTTTTTGCAGCCCGGTTACGGCGATCGCCGCTGGCTCTGGCTCCCCTGGTTCTGGCGTGATCATGGCGAGGTCGGTTGGGATCTGAGGACAATTTTGCCGTCAGCGGGCATACCGGGCTTAGCCAGTCCCTGGGGATTGGTCAGGGCCAGCTTTAAGCCAAATACCTGGGTGACCCGGTCTTCCTTGAAGTAGATATTTTCTGGAGTAAAAGATGCCTCCGTGTCGATCGCAGCCACTGTCGCCGCCAAGGGTTGGTCGGGAGCCGAGTCCAGAAACACCTGGGCCGGCTGGCCCACCCGTAGGAGCCCTACCTGGCCCTCGGGAATATAGCCCCGCAGGTAGACCGAGGCCAGATCAATAACCGTTAGCAGGGGAGATCCTGCCGCCACCACCTCCCCCGGCTCGGCGGTACGGGTGAGCACCACTCCACTGATGGGGCTGGTGATGGCCAGGTCCGCTAGTCGGGCCGCCACCTCCTGCTCCAGGGCCTGGGCCTGTTTCAGGTTAGCCTGACTAGCGGCCAGTTGGGCCTGGGCCTGCTGTCGCTGGGTGGTCAGGCGGTTCACCTGCAGGGAGCGCATGCCAGCGGTCAATTCTCCGCTCTGGGCCTGGGTCAGGCTACCCCGGGCCGCTATCACCTGTTGCTGGGCGGCAGTAACGGCAGCCCGGCGGGCTGCCAGCAGCTTGGTGACCGTCTGTACCTGGGTTTCAACCTGATCAAATTGCTGGCGAGGTACGGCCCCCCGGTCCACCAGGTTGGTAATCCGGTCGCGATCGCTGCGGGCCAGGCCCAGGGCTGACTCTGCTTCTTGCACTTGGGCCTGGGCGGCGGCCAGTTGGGCCTGGGCCGCCCCCACGGTAGCTGTGACTTGATTAAGGCGACCGTTACTATCGCCCTGGGACTGCCGCAGGGCCAACCGGGCTTCTTCGATCTGATTGGTTAGCACAGTCACCTGTAACTGGGCCTGGTTCACCTGCTGTTGGGCCGCCCCTACCTGTGCCCTAGCGGCCGCCAGTTGAGCTTGCAGTTGGGTATCCTCTAGACGGGCCACTACGGCCCCGGCCTGAACCCGGTCCCCTTCTTCTACGCTAATCTTGACCACCCGCCCGCCCACCTTGGCGGCCAGATTAGTCTCATGGCCCTCAATGCGGCCACTAAGGGCAATATCGGCAGGGCGGGAACGGTGGTTCCAGTAGCGTAGCCCTACTGCTAAGCCAATTACCAGTAGCCCCAGGGGCACCAGCAGTTTCAGTTTTGATCGCAGACCAGAGGCGGCTGCCTCTGATCTGGGGGTATTACGGGCGGGGGCAAGGGGGGAAGCCATAGACAAAAAAACTTGGCACTAGGCTATGGTAGCAGGGGCAACAGCCTTTAGAATTTGCTCGTCTAGACTAAACTCTATCTCCTGTTGATTCTGCCCTGAGGCCAGGTAGCCTTTTTCAAAGGAATCTTTAAGGCCCTCCACCAGATCGAAGCGGGGGGTCCAGTCCAGGTCTGCTTCAGCCCGATGAATAGCGGTAAAGAAATGCTGCAAGCGCATGGGAAAGGCCTTAGCCTTGCCGAAATCAAAGGCCTTAGGGTCGTAATGAACCAGGTTGATTTGCTCAGGATCTTTACCAGCAGCTTGGGCACAGGCCCGGGCCAACCCATCGAAGGTGACCGCCTTGGTGCCAGAGATGTTGTAAATTTGCCCGATCGCCTGGGCCTTACCCAGAATGGCTACCATCGCCCGGGCCAGGTCCTCGACGTGCCCCAATTGGGTGAGGTGCATGCCATTGCCCGGAATCGGTAAGGGACGATCGCGCACTAATCGATCAAAAAACCACGATTCCAGAGGGTTGTAGTTGTGGGGGCCGTAGATGTAGACCGGCCGTACGGAGGTAAAGGGTACCCCCTGAGCCTGCAGGTAGGCTTCGGTTTCAAACTTACCCCGATGACGACTGTTGGGATCAATCCTATCCCCCTCATGGTGGGGCATCTGGTCAGCCTGCTGGTAGACTCCGGCAGAGCTAACGTAAATAAACTGCTGTAGGCCATCGCCTAGCACCTCTACCAGGGGTTGGGTATCGCCTAACTCCCGGCCATTGTTATCAAAAACCGCATCAAAGCGCTGGCCCTTAAGCCTGGCCTTAAGGTCGTTGGCCTGGGTGCGATCGCCCACCAGAGTCTCTACCCCTGCCACCGGCGCAGGTCGATTACCCCGGTTGAATAACACCACCTGATGCCCCAGGGCAACTAAATGCTTAGTCAAGGACACCCCAATAAAGCGAGTCCCCCCCATCACCAGTATGCGCATAACCTGATTTCCACCATGAACTGCAATGCCAGTTGCCCAGCCCGGGCTCAAGCAGCTGCTCAAAATCTGGCATCTATAGCTTATCAAGAAAGGGTTTGGCTAAAAAAAAGCTGGCGATAGATTTCCCATCCACCCCCTCTCCAGCCAGAATCGCCTTTTCTAGTTGAGACGGGGTAATCAACACCACCTCCAGGTCCTCATCTAGATCCATGCCGGGGGATTCAACCGGCTCCAGGTTGGTGGCTAGAAAGGCATAGATAATCTCATCGGAGTAACCAGGAGCCAAGGGAAAGTTACCCAGGGGCGACCAGGTGGCAGCCCGATAGCCGGCCTCTTCCTGCAGCTCTCGCCCAATCGTCTCTAAGGGAGTTTCACCAGACTCCAGGGTGCCAGCTGGAAACTCCAGTAACCGGCCCATGACGGCAAAGCGATACTGCCGTACCATCACCAGCTGGCCGTCCCCTGTCAGGGGTACGGCCAGGGCTCCGCCGGGGTGGCGAACACATTCCCAGGTGCCCTCAGCCTGATTAGGCAAGCGCAGCCGATTGACTTCAAAATTAAATTTACGCCCTTCATAAAAGAGGCGCTGCTTTAATAATTGAGGAGGCTCTTGTCCAAGGGGCATAGGC
>JAGWXD010000052.1 GCA_018970085.1 Cyanobacteria bacterium REEB459 | reverse complement strand
TTACCCTGCCCTGCAAACCGCCGAGATTTTGAGTGAGCACGGGATTGAGGCCACGGTGGTAAATGCCCGCTTTGCTAAACCCCTGGATACCGAGCTGATCCTGCCCCTGGCCCAGCGCCTGGGTAAGGTGGTCACCCTGGAGGAGGGCTGCCTGATGGGGGGCTTTGGCTCGGCGGTGGCGGAGGCCATTCTAGATGCCCAACTGCCGGTCTCGGTGCTACGCCTGGGGGTGCCCGATGTACTGGTGGACCATGCTACTCCAGAACAGTCCATGGCAACCCTGGGGTTGACCCCGCCCCAACTGGCGGAGCGCATCCTGGCTACCTACCGGGTTCCTCAACCGGCCCTGGTGGGTTAGAGGCAGGGCTCTCCAGACCAAACTCCCCCAGGGCGAGGGCAAAATTACGGTGTTCGTGGCCAGCTTGGCTGAGTTTAATCAGGGCAAACCGTTCTAATGGGCTGAGGGCCTGCCATTGATCCAGGCTGAGGGGTATTCCCAGGCGGCTGGCCTGGGCTGTGACGGAGGGGGGAATGTGGTCTACTACCCCCCAGGCGGGATTGGGGTTGATCGCCAGATCGGTGGGCCACTCACCGGTCTGGTCATAAACCCACTGGCGTAGCCGCTGGCGATAGGCCCGCACCTCCGCCGGGGTCTGGCAGGGCAGGGTGATCAGGGCTTGCCGCTGGGCCAGGGTAAACCGGTGCCAGTGGGGCAGCTTCAGTTTCACCCCACAGGTATCTAGTTTGTAGCGCACCGCCAGGGGAATGCAGCGCAGATCGGTGACGAAATCCGCTTCAAAATCAAAGGGTTGCCAGGCAGACGGGTGGGTGATGGGGTTAGTCATGGCGGTCAGGATGGATCTGGACAGCGCAGGCCTTCAGCTCCGGCTGGTGGGATTCGGGGCAGGCGGTGGGGTGGGTGAGGGCGTTGGCTTCTGCCTGGTCGGCCCAGAGGGCGCCCCAGTGCAGGGGGGCAAATAGGGTGCCTGGGGAGATCGCCACGGTTACCTTAGCCTGGAAGCGGGCCATCCCCCGTCGAGATCGCACCACCACGGGTTTGCCCTCCTCCACCCCGACCTGGGCCGCATCCCGGGGATGGATCTCTAGTTGGGGGGTGGGGTACATGGTGCTTAGCTTAGCGATCCGGCCGGTGCGGCTTTGGGTATGCCAGTGACCGTAGAGGCGACCGACGGTGAGCACGTAGGGGTAGGTCGGGTCGGGGGGTTCCGCCAGGCCCCGGCTATGGTAGGCACCAAAGCGGGCCCGGCCATCCGGGGTGGGGAAGTGCAGGGTGGTATAGAGGCGCGCCAGGCCCGGCTGGTCGGGGTGGGGGCAGGGCCAGCGGCTAGGCCCCTGACTTTGTAATCGGCCATGGCTGAGGCCCGACTGGTCGCAGGGGCGATCTCGGGTGAGGGCAGCAAATTCTGCGTAGACCTCAGCGCTGGATCGGTAGGCAAACTGCTGACTAAACCCCAGCCGTCGCCCCACCTCTGCAAAGATCTCCCAGTCGGGCCGAGCCTGGCCCGGTGGTGGCCGAAACCCAGGACAGAGGGTGACCACCCGTTCCGAGTTGGTCATCACCCCGGTCTTCTCACTCCACTGGGCCGCCGGCAGCACCAGGTGGGCGTAGGCGGCGGTTTCCGTCGGATAGTAACAATCCTGGTAGACGGTGAAGGGGGACTGGGCCAGGGCCGCCTGGGTGCGACCCAGGTCCGGCATACTTACCGCCGGGTTGGTGGCTACGATCCAGAGCAGGCCGATTGCCCCGGTTTCCAGCCCGGTGATCATCTCCCAGCCGGTGCGGCCCGGTTGGGCGGAAATTTGCCCCACCGACAGCCTCCAGGCGGCCTCCAGTTCCGCCCGGTGCTGGGGATTGGTCACCTGACGATAGCCCGGCAGTAGGTGGCACAACCCCCCCGCCTCCCGCCCCCCCATGGCATTGGGTTGGCCCGTCAGGGAAAAGGGACCGGCCCCCGCCCTACCCACCTGGCCGGTGAGCAGGTGCAGGTCGATCAGCGATCTAGCCTTAGCGGTGCCCTCCTGGGATTGGTTCAGCCCCATGGACCAGAGGGAGAGTACCATCTCCGCCTGCCCCCAGAGTTGGGCCGCCTGTTCCAGGTCCGCCAGGCTAAGGCCGCAGGTCTGGGCTACGGTAGCAGGGGGGTAGTGGGCCAGGACCGCCTGATACTCGGCAAAGCCCTGGGTATGGTTGGCGATGAAGTCGGCATCACTATAGCCCCCGGCCAGCAACAGATTAGCCAGACCATGGAGGAGGGGAATGTCGGTGCCCGGGTGAATCGCCAGGTGCAGATCGGCGGCTTCGGCGGTGGCGGTGCGGCGGGGGTCGATCACCACCAGGCTGAGGTCGCGATCGCGCTTGTGGCGCTTAACCAGACGGTTGAATAGGATGGGGTGGCATTCGGCGGTATTGGTGCCGATCAGCACCACACAGTCGGCCAGGTCCAGGTCTTCATAGCAGCAGGGCGGACCATCGGCGCCAAAGCTGAGGCTGTAGGCACTCACCGCCGATGACATGCAAAGGCGAGAGTTGGTGTCAAAGTTGTTGGTGCCCAGGCAGCCCTTCACCAGTTTCTGGGCGATGTAGTAATCCTCCGTTTGTAGCTGCCCCGATCCGTACATGCAGAACCCATTGGCTCCCCGCTGCTTGACTACCTCCTGGAGGCGTTGCACCAGTAAGTCCAGGGCGCTGTCCCAGTCGATGGGGTGAAAGGGTTGGTCTAGGTGCTCCCTCACCAGGGGGGTGGTGAGCCGGTCTTGGTGCAGGGCGCCGGCCACCGTTGCCCCCTTTACACAGACCATGCCCTGGCTGGAGGGGTGCAGGCGATCGCCCCGCACCTGCCAGCTATCCGTCTGGTTATCTTTACTGGGTAAGACCTCCAAACCGCACCCTACCCCACAGTAGGGGCAGAGACTTTTGTGGGAAGGCGGAGGGTTAACCATAGTTCGATTGGCACCCCAGGTCGGGGGGATGGGGCCAGGATAATCTCACCCTAGGAGCTGGGGAGAGGGGAATTTTGTGATGCCTGATACGGAAGGTCTAAATTGATGGAAAAACCGGGATGACTCCATGCGATCTCCGCAATTCCGCCCCCCTCATTCCCTGGACCAGTGGTCTAGACTAGATGCAACCTATCAAGCTGGCTGGCCATTTGGTGTGACCATGGTCCCTTCTACCCCTCCCTCCTTTCCTTTTCGCCAGATTATCTGGCTAGGGTTGGCCGCTGTCCTTGTCTGCTCTGACCATTCCGTGGAAAATCTGCCACCACCAGGGCGGTGGTTCATCCTGCTTGATGGTGGTGCCAATCCTGATAGCCTATGACTCCCGCTTCCCTATCCGCCCTGATCAACCGACTTGAAGTAGGCAGTTTCCAGGACCGTTGGGAAGTTGCCAAGCTTCTGCCCAGCCATGGGGAGGCGGTTTTACCCCGATTTCTGGAGCTGTTGCAGGAGGAGGAGAGCGATGGGGAATTGCGTTGGTTTGTGACCCGCATGTTGGCCGAGATGCCCGGTCAGGCCACGGTCTCTGCCCTGCTGGGGCTGGTGAATCGCACCACCGACGGTGATCTGGCCAGGGCGGCTACGGTCGCCCTGGGCCACTGTGGTGCACCGGGGATTGAAGCTTTGGTTAGCCTACTGCCCAGTCCCGAACATCGGTTGATCGTCACCCAGGCCCTGGCCCATAGCGGTCACCCCGCCAGTCTACCCCCCCTGCTTGACCTGGCCAGACATCAGGACCCTGCCCTGCGGGCTCTGGCACTGGAGGGCCTGGGGTTGCTGGCCGACCCCCTGGCGGTGTCGCCCCTGCTGGCGGCCTTGGCGGATGGGGTGGCGGCAGTCAGACGGCAGGCGGCCCTGGGCCTGGCGGCGGTGATGCCCCTGATCGAACCCCAGCGTTGCCTGGAGGGCCTACGGCCCCTGCTGGCGGATCCAAATTTGTCGGTAGCCCAGGCCGCCGCCCAAACCTTGGGGCGATTGCCCTCTCCCCTGGCGATCGCCGCCCTGGCCCCGCTATTGACCACCCCCCTCACCCCCGACCCCCTGCAAAAAACTGCCCTGCAGGCCCTGGGCTGGCAACCCTCCCAGGCGGTTTTAGAGCTTTGGCGGCAGCTCTGGCCCCAGGCCAGCCCGGCCCGTCGGTTGGATTTAATTGCCGCCCTGGAGGGCTGGACCGATCCGCCCTGGGCAGGGCCGGTGGGGGATCTGCTACGGGCCTGGTTGATCGGGTTGGGGCAGCCCAATCCTGACCCCAGCCTGCCTCAGCAACGAGCTCTTGCCCTGGCCCTGGGCCGGCTTCAGGTGACCCAGGCGATTCCTTTGCTGCGGCCCCTGTGTCATCACCCCGACCCCTCCCTGGCCCTCCACGCCAGGGCTGCCCTGCGGCTGCTCGGCCAGGAAATGGCATAGAGGATACAAAAAACCCTGGTTTTTTTGTTGTAGGGTGAAGTCTCTGTATTTTCTAGGCACGGTTTCTATGCGCCTAGACCAGTTAGAGGCTTTTCTGGCCATTATCGAGACGGGCAGTTTTCAGGCGGCAGCCCAGCGCTGCGGCGTCACCCAGTCCACCATTAGTCGGCAGATCCAGACCCTGGAGGCCGAACTCCAGGCGGTTTTACTGCACAGGCAGGTCCAGGCTAAGGTGACGGTGGCGGGGGCGGCACTGTTGCCCCGAGCCCGGCGGATCTGTCAAGACTGGCAACTGGCCACCAGCGAAATTCGAGACCTGATGGCGGGGAAACAACCAGAAATCTGTCTGGCGGCGATCCATTCCGTGGCCGCCTACCTGTTACCGCCGGTGTTACAAGCCTTTTATCAAGATCATCCCGAGGTGCAGTTACGGGTCACCTCTCTGGGTAGCGATCGGGCCCTTAAGGTATTGCGGGATGGGCTGGTGGACATGGCCATTGTGATGGATAACCCCCGCCTCACCACCAGCCCCGAGATGGTGGTGCAGCCCCTCTACGAGGAGCCGGTGCAGATTTTAATGGCGGCCCACCACCCCCTCACCCAGTTTACCCAGGTGCCCTGGGGGGCTCTGGCGGCCTACCCCCAGGTGGTCTTTAAGGATGGCTACGGCATGCAACGGTTGGTGCAGGATCAGTTCGAGCGCCATGGCGGCACCCTACAGGTGGCCCTGGAGCTCAATACCCTGGATGCCTTTCGGGGGGTAGTGCGCCAGGGAGATTGGCTGGCCCTCTTACCCCAGTCCGCCCTGCAGGAGATGGGGGCTGATCCGGCCCTGGCGGTGAGGTCCAGCGCCGATCCGGTGCTGACCCGGCGGGTGGTGCTGGTCACCACCCGCGATCGCCTCACCATTGCCCCCCTACTCCACCTCAGTCAGCTGGTGCACCAACAAATCGATCACCGTTATCCCGCCCCCTCAACCCCGGCCCCATGAGTCAAGTCTTTCGAGAACTGCTGAAAAAAGTCGGTAGTGGCAGCCATACCGCCAAGTCCCTGAGCCGGTCAGAGGCGGCGACGGCAGGTCGTCTGCTGCTCACCCAGGCGGCCACCCCGGCCCAGATCGGTGCCTTTTTGATTGCCCACCGGATCAAGCGCCCCACCCCGGAGGAACTGGCGGGACTCCTGGATGCCTACGCCGATCTGGGCCCCTGCCTGCCTGCCCTGCCCAACCGTCAGCCCCTGGCGGTGCTGGGCTGCCCCTACGATGGCCGCAGCCGTACTGCCCCGGTCACCGTGATTACCGCCCTGCTGCTGGCGGTAGCGGGGGTGCCGGTGTTACTACACGGCGGCGATCGCATGCCTACTAAGGCCGGTTTACCCCTGATCGATATCTGGCGCTACTGGCAACTCCCCCTGGATCGCCTCAGCCTGGACCAGGTCGATCGCCTGCTGCAGCAAACCAACCTGGGCTTTCTCTACCTGCCCCGCCACTTCCCCCAGGCGGCGGCCCTGGTGCCCTACCGGGAGGAGATCGGCAAACGCCCTCCCCTGGCCACGGTGGAGTTGCTTTGGTGTCCCTACGCTGGCCCGGCCCATCTGATGAGTGGGTTTGTCCATCCCCCTACGGAAACCGTAGCCCTGGCCGCCCTGGCCCAGCGGGGCACCGCCCTCGTCACCACCGTGAAGGGGCTGGAGGGCGGGGTGGATCTGCCCCGCTCCCGCACCGCCATCATCGGGCTGCGGGAGTCGGATGGCTCCTGGCAACGGCTCTTGCTCTACCCCCAGAACTACGGCTTTAGCCGCGAAGACCCGCCCCTGATGACGGAGTCGGCCTACCTAAAGTCCTTGACCGCCCTGCTCCAGGGGGATAGGTGCCCCCTCTACGAGTCAGCGGTGTGGAACGGCGGGTTTTATCTCTGGCGCTTGGGGGGGTGTGACTCCCTGGAGCAGGGC
Source organism: Cyanobacteria bacterium REEB459 (assembly GCA_018970085.1). GTDB lineage: Bacteria > Cyanobacteriota > Cyanobacteriia > Phormidesmidales > Phormidesmidaceae > Nodosilinea. Next base: position 11,647 of record JAGWXD010000052.1, on the reverse strand, counting down.
TTTAGCAAGGCCCGCAGCCTGATTAGCGAGGGGCATCTGCTGGCCCATCTGGATCGGCTACGCCAGGCCGTGGCCAGCCTGACTTAGGGATGGGCCTGACGGCGGAAAAGGAAATCCAGGGCGTAGTTGCGCAGGTCGTAGTATTCCGGCTGCTCCATCAGCCCCGATCGCTGCCGTGGCCGCCCAAAGGGCAGCTCCAGTACCTCGCCAATCTGAGCCGCCGGACCATTGGTCATCATGACGATGCGATCGGCCAAAAACAGGGCCTCATCGATGTCGTGGGTGATCATCATCACCGTAATTTGGTGGTCCTGCCAGATTTTCAGCAGTTGCTCCTGCAACTCCTCCCGGGTAATCGGGTCAAGGGCGCCAAAGGGTTCATCCAGGATCAGCACCTGGGGCCGCAGGGCCAGGGCCCGGGCGATACAAACCCGTTGCTTCATGCCACCGGAGAGGGCCGCCGGTTTTTTATGGGCCGCCTCCGCCAGCCCCACCAGCTCCAGGTGTTCCATAACGATCTGTTTTTTAGCGGCGGCGGAGTGGCGGGGAAAGACCGCCTCCACCCCCAGGTAGATGTTCTCGTAGGCGGTCAACCAGGGCAATAGGGCGTAGTTTTGGAATACCACCATGCGATCCGGGCCTGGGGCCTGGATCGGTTCCCGCTGCAGGCGCACCTGCCCCTGGGTGGGCTGGCGAAAGCCCGCCACCATGTCTAGCAGGGTGGATTTGCCGCAGCCCGAGTGCCCGATCACACAGACAAATTCACCTTCCTGAATGGTGAGGTTAATCCCCTCCAGGACGATGTAGTCACCGGTGGGGGTAGGGTAAACCTTCGATAGGTTGTCGAACACCAAAAAGGACTCGGAACTCAAACCTGGGGTGGGGGAGGGGCTAGGGGAATTTAACACGGCCATAGGGGAGGAAGGTTAGGGGGCAGTCGACAAAGCAGGACCTCAGACCAGGATTTCTTCAACTCGCAAATCCCGTTTGATGGTCAGGTGCTCCAGGTAGGCCAGGGGTTGGTCAGGGTCAAAGGTAAGGCCGTCAAACAATTGCAGGCTATGGCGATCGCGGCCCGTATCCGGTAACCCCAGTTCGCGGGCCGCCTGGCCAAAGATATCGATACGGTGGACCCGTTCACTAATCTCCAGCCAGTTGCGGGGAAAGGCCACCATCCCCCAGCGGGCCATTTGGGTGAGGATCCAAAGGCCTTCAATGGCATCGGGGCAATTGGTTTTGCCGTTGAAAAATTGGTTGTAGTTGGGGATCATCTGGGGCTCACCGCCATCCCCCCGGGGGTAGGCATCCATCCAGCCGGGGCGGGTGTAGGCCGGGTTAGATCCCAGGTACTCGGGCCGACAGAGCCACCCCAAAATCTCCTCCCGGTGCAGGGGGTCGTCGCAGTACTCACAGGCATCCAGCAGGGCCTTGACCAGGGCCAGGTGGGTTTGGGGATATTCTTCGGCCCAGGCTTCGGTTACCCCCAGCAGTTTTTCAACGTGGCCCGGCCAGAGATCGTGGTCTGTGGCCAGCACCACGCCGATGCCCTCGTATACCGCCCGGGAGTTCCAGGGTTCCCCCACACAGTAGCCATCGATCGCCCCCGATCGCAGGGTGGAGACCATCTGGGGGGGAGGAATCATGGTGACGGTGACATCCCGGTCGGGGTCAATGCCGCCGCTGGCCAACCAGTGGCGCAGTAGCAGGTTCTGCATTGAAGTAGGATGCACCGCCGCCAGGGTGTGCACCTGGTCGGGGCGGTGGGCCAGGGCCGCTTTAAAGTCCGCCAGGCTCCGCACCCCGGCGGCGTAGAGCTGGCGGTTGAGGGTAATGGCGTTGCCACCCCGGCTCAGGGTAAGGGCACTGATCACCGGCACCGAGGCCGATGGCCCCAGCCCCAGGGTGAGGCCCAGGGGCATGCCCGCCACCATCATGGCGGCATCCAGTCGGCCACTGGTGACCCCATCGGCGATCGCCCCCCAGCTGGGTTCCCGGTTGAGGGTGACCTGGCTCAAGCCGTAGGCCTCAAACAGCCCCAGTTCCTTAGCTACCACCAGGGGGGCACAGTCGGTCAGGGGAATGAAGCCCAACTCCAGGTTCACCTTCTCCAGGCCGTTGGCCGCCACCGCCGCCGCTGGTTTGGCCTGGTGCTGTTTGATCCGCTTCTGCTGGTTCAAGAAATAGACAATTTCATTGCGCAGGCTGTAGTAGTTGGGGTGTTTCACCACCTCCAGGTGTTCCCGGGGGCGGGGGAAGGGCACCTCAATCATTTGACCGATGTGGGCGGCGGGGCCATTGGTCATTAGCACAATCCGGTCCGCCAGCAGCAGGGCTTCGTCCACATCGTGGGTGACCATGACGCAGGTGACCTCATGTTCCTGGCAAATTTTCATTAACTGCTCCTGTAGTCCTCCCCGGGTGAGGGCATCGAGGGCACCGAAGGGTTCATCCAACAGCAGCAGCTTGGGCCGGATGGCCAGGGCCCGGGCGATGGCCACCCGCTGTTTCATCCCCCCAGAAATCTGGCCAGGTCGTTTGTGGGCCGCCCTTTCCAGCCCCACCATCTGCAGGTGGTGATCGATCAGGCGATCGCGCACCGCCTGGGGATGCTGCTTCATCACCTGATCCACCGCCAGGGCAACGTTCTGGCGCACCGTTAGCCAGGGCAGCAGGGAATAGTTTTGAAACACCACCATGCGATCTGGCCCCGGCTCCGTGACCTGACGCCCCTCTAAAATGATGCCGCCGCTGCTGGGTTGATCAAGGCCCGCCAGGATATTCAGCAGGGTGGACTTGCCACAGCCCGAGTGCCCCACCAGACAAACAAATTCCCCCTGGTGGATGGGTAGCGCAATATTGTTGAGGGCAACGTATTCCCCTCCCCCCGCGAGGGGAAAGCGACGATCAACGTGGTCAACTTTAAGGAAGACGGTCATGGCAGTTACTCCTCAGGGGACATCTCTCAAGGCAGGAAAGGGCTAGGGCTGATCGTCTGGCGGCAATGCCAGGTGGCTGACGAAGACCATCAGGCGGTCTAGCAACAGACCCACCAGGCCAACGTAAACAATGGCGATAATGATGTCACTGATGCGGGAGCTGTTCCAGGCATCCCAGATGAAAAAGCCGATACCAACGCCGCCAATTAACATTTCAGCGGCAACAATAGCCAGCCAGGAAAGGCCAATGCCGATGCGCAGACCGGTGAAGATGTAGGGAACCGTGGCGGGAAATAGCACCTTAAAGAAATACACCGGCTTCGAGAGGCGCAGCACCCGGGCCACGTTGGTGTAATCCTGGGGAATTTGCCTGACCCCTTCGGTGGTGTTAATGATGATGGGCCAGATGGCGGTAATGAAAATCACGAAAATAGCTGACGGGTTGGCCTTCTGAAAGGCGGCCAGGGAAATCGGTAACCAGGCCAGGGGCGGGATGGTGCGCAACACCTGGAAGATCGGGTCTAGGGCCTGGTAAATCAGGCGATTGGTGCCCACCAAAATACCCAGGCCAATGCCCACCAGGGCCGCCAGGGTAAAACCCAGGGCAACCCGTTGCAGGCTGGTCAGCACCTGCCAGAATAGGCCCTTGTCGGTGCCGCCGTTGTCAAAGAAGGGGTTAATAATTAGCTCCCAGGTTTCTGTCACCGTGCGGATGGGGGTCGGCAGGGTGGCACCGGGGGCCATGGTGAACACCTGCCATAGGGCCAGGAATAGGAGGAGGGCGATCGCCGGTGGAATTATCGCCTGCAAGCTCTGCCCTAGGGTTATCAGCCAGCGGGGGGAACGGCGGAGGTTGAGGGGGGCAGTCATAGGGCTAGGGGGAATAACGAAGGAACAAGAGCAACTATCAAGAATCAGATTTTCCGTCCTTCACCCTGGGGTGAAGGACGGGAGCAGGATTTACACCCGCTTGATTTTCAAACTGCTCAGGTAGGCGCTGGGGTTTTCTGGGTCAAACTTAATGCCATCGAAGAAGGTTTCCACCCCTCGGGAGGGGCTCTTGGGAATCATCGCCTCCTGGCCCAGGGCCTGGGCAGCTTCCCGCCACAGGTCTTCCCGGTTGACCGCCGCCACCAGGGCCTTGGTGTCGGTTTCCGCCGGCAGTTTACCCCAGCGGATGTTTTCCGTCAGAAACCACAGGTCATGGCTCTTGAAGGGGTAGGAGGCGTAGTCATCCCAATATTTTTGTTGCAGGTCAGGCAGCTCCTTTACCTGGCCAGTACCGTAGTCGAACTTGCCCTTGGAGCGGTCAATAATGTCGGCAAAGGGGACATTAAACCAGGCTCTTTGGGAGAGAATCTGGCACATCTCCTCCTTATTCTCCGGTTTACTACACCACATGGCTCCTTCCATGGTGGCCATCAGCAGGGCTTTGGTGGCCTTGGGGTTTTGATCCACCCACTCGGCTCGCATACCCAGGGCTTTTTCCGGGTGGTCCCTCCATAGTTCACCCGTGGTAAGGGCGTTGTAGCCAATTTTCTGGTTCACCGTTTGCAGGGGCCAGGGTTCCCCCACACAGAAGGCGTCCATGTTCCCCACCTTAACGTTGGCCACCATCTGGGGCGGTGGCACCACAATGGTGGAAATATCCTTGTCGGGGTCAATGCCCCCTGCTGCTAGCCAGTAGCGGATCCACATATCGTGGGTGCCGCCGGGGAAGGTCATCGCCGCCTTGATCTCCTTGCCGGCGGCCTTGCGCTTTGCAAAGACGGATTTGAGGGGGCTACTATCCAGCCCAATCTTTAAATCCAGGTAGTCGTTGGATAGGGAAATACCCTGGCCATTGGTATTTAACCGGGCCAGGATATACATGGGAACCTTCTTACCATCGGTGACAATCCCCTGGGAAATCAGGTAGGGCATGGGGGTGAGGATGTGGGCCCCGTCAATGCCGCCACCAGCGGACCCCAGCACCAGGTTGTCCCGGGTGGTGCCCCAGGAGGCTTGCTTTTCCACCGATACGTCGGTCATACCGTACTTGTCGAAAAACCCCTTTTCCTTGGCGATCACCAGGGGGGCGGAGTCGGTCAGGGCAATGAAGCCCAACTTGGCGGTGGGGGTTTCGGGAGCCTCTCCCCCGCTGGCCGGTGCTGCTGGACTGGTGGGAGTCTTAGCCTGGTCAGGCCCCCCCTGGCCACAGCCGTGGAGTAAAACCGCACCGGTGGCGGCGGCACCGGAGGTGATCAAGAATTTACGACGGTTAATGCGGGTCATGGGATGATTTTCTCCATCAAGGATTTGGATTCAACGTTATGGGTTGGGTGAGTAAGCTTGGGGCCGCCCTCGCCCCTAAACGGAGGCGGGCAGTCCCTAAACCAGAGGGGAAAAGCTGATCACCCCGGCCCCGGGGGGCTGCCGAGGGTTTCCCCAGGTAGGGCCTACCCAGGGGCCGCCGGCGCTTTGGGAATGGCACCAAAGTGGGTGATCAGCAAGTTTTCCAGCACCTCCGGCAGGTCATCGCAGGGGATGGACTTTTGTACACAGGTGCCCAGTTGGGCCTCCTTGCCCACCTTGCCCCCCATGTAGATGTCTACCCCCTCCACCATGCGGCCCTGCTTGCGGGCTTTGGTACCCATGAGGCCGATGTCCGCCACCTGGGGCTGGCCACAGGAGTTGGGGCAGCCGGTCCAGTGGATGCGGACGGGCTGGGGTAGGGTGAGGCGGTCATCCAGCGATCGCGCCAAGGCCAGGGCCCGCTGCTTGGTCTCCACCAGAGCAAAGTTGCAAAACTGGGCGCCGGTGCAGGACACCAGCGATCGCACCAGCGGCTTGGGGTCCAGGGTAAAGCGCTGTAACAGGGGCTCCTGCAACAGCGCCGCCAGGCGCGAGTCGGGAACGTGGGGGATAATCAGGTTTTGCTCTACGGTGAGCCGCAGCTCACCTTCGCCGTAGACATCTGCCAGCCGAGCCAGGTCCAGCATGGCGCTGGCGGTGAGTCGCCCCACCGGTACGTGCAGACCGACAAAGTTGAGACCGGGCTGTTTCTGAGGATAAATACCCAGGTGCTCCCGTTTATTCCAGTCCACCTCGTCCTTGGCGGCTGCCCTGAGCAGGGGCTGACCGTAGGCGGCCTCCACCGCCGCCCGGAAGGGTTCTAACCCCCACTCATCAATCAACCACATTAGTCGGGCCTGCTGGCGGTTGGCTCGCAGGCCATGGTCTCGATAGACCTCCAGAATCGCCCGGCAGAGTTGCACCACCGCCTGGTCTGGTGGCACCCAGGCATCCAGGGGAATGGCGGCGGCGCAGCGCCGGGCGGAAAAGAACCCCCCCACCAGGACGTTAAGGCCCAGGTGACCCTCCCGATAGGCCGGCACAAAGGCCACATCATTAATCTCCGCGTGGACGGAATTATCCCGTCCCCCCTCAATGGCAATGTTGAATTTACGGGGTAGGTTGGTAAACTCCGGGTTGCCGGCTCCATTAGCGGTGATCATGTCCTGCACCAGCCGCACCAGCCCGCGGGTGTCGATCAGTTCGCTGGCATCGATGCCGGCCACCGGCGAGGCGGTGATGTTGCGGACATTATCCATGCCGGACTGCACTGAGGTCAGGCCCACCGCCTCGAAACGCAGGAAAATATCCGGTATGTCCTCGAGACGCAGGCCCCGCAGCTGGATGTTTTGACGGGTGGTAATGTCGGCACTGCCCTCGTCGCCATAGCGTTGAATTACCTCCCCTAGCACTCGCATTTTCTGACTGGACAACACGCCGCTGGGCAGCCGCAGCCGCACCATAAACCGGCCGGGGGTGACGGGACGGAAGAAAATACCCAGCCATTTTAAACGATGGGTCAGGTCGGTTTCTTCCAACGATTCCCAGCCGACTTGGGCAAAGTGTTCTAGCTCTGCCTTAACCGCCAGGCCATCTTTTTCCGCCTTAAATTTCTCAAACTTATTTAGTTTTGAATTGGTTTCGACCATGGCAACGCTACCGGAATCCCGGCTCGGGTACGACAAGCTAGGCTGATCAGTTAATTTGATTTCATCCCAGGCTGATTAGAATCTGGGTAGAAAAGTAGACAAATAGCTAACTAAAAAAAATAATTAAATCGCCTGAATCTCATCAGGAGGCTAGACCGTTCCCTGAGGGGAATTTTGTATAGGCAAGTACATAAAGTTAATGCCCAAAGGCTTTTTGCAATTCATTGATGCAATTCCTGCATAATCAGGCTGAGAGGTTGTTTGAAAAGGGCTCAGGTATAGTCCGCCACCAGGGGGCCGCTAAAATAGTTAATTTTGCGGTAATTATCCTTCTGATACCCCCTCATATCCCTAGCGGCATTAATGATGATATTCAAGGGTTCTCATCTAGTCTCAGACCAAACAACCCTGGTTCAACCCCCAGCATCGGTCACCGCCTTGATCCTGGCGGGGGGTCGCAGTTCTCGCATGGGTACGGATAAGGCCCTGGTGCGGTGGCGAGGGGTGCCCCTATTGCAGCGGGTGGTGTCGGTGGCCTTGCAGTGCAGTGATCAGGTAGCCATTTTAACCCCCTGGCCCGATCGCTATCGGTCGGTGTTACCGGGGGGCGATCGCTACACCTGGTTAGGTGAAGCCCAACCCCATGGCGGTCCCCTGGTGGCCCTCACCCAGGGGCTAGACCAGCTGGTTAATCCCTGGGTGCTGCTGTTGGCCTGTGATTTACCCCAGCTGTGCCCCCTCACCCTTAACCAATGGCGACGGCAGCTACCTGGCCTGGCCTGTTCAACCCTGGCCCTGGTGCCCCACCAACCCCGGGGTTGGGAACCGCTCTGCGGTTTCTATCGGAGATCGGCCCAGGCTTCTCTGCAATCCTTCCAGGCTGAGGGGGGGCGGTCCTTGCAGGGCTGGCTAGAGAGATCGCCAGTGTCGGCCATTGACTTTAGCCCTTCCAGCCCTATTGCCAGGATGCTGATTAACTGCAACTATCCGGAGCAACTGAGGTGAACCCTACATTCCCCAGGTTGATAGGGCATACAAGATGTAGGGCGCTCTAGGCTAAGGGGTACTGCTTCTCGGTGTCTGCCTGGGGGGTGACCTGACCTTGAAGGGTGGCCAGGAATTCCTCTGCAAGAGAACAGAGTCCTTTCACTCTGGGCATTCCAGGTACTGCAATAATGTAATCCATAGCAAACAGAGTCAGAGCTAGGTACTCATCTATGCCGGGGCAATGGTCGAACAGATCTAAGGCGCTTAAAAGACGACAGGAACGTCGACAGCGGGCTACTGAACGGATAGCCTTTAAGCTATATCAGAACCGGCTACTGCTGGGCAGTCCTGGGGATGAGGGTAGTGACTGGGAAAAGGCCAGCCAGATCGTTAGGAACCCGATCAAAACAGCTCTATTTACCAGTCATCGTGCATGGGTAAGGCTGGAGAAAAAGATAGGAGAACCGATCCTGGCCTGGGTTAACGATCAAGCCGTCCTGAGTTTGCTAGGGGCGATCGGTAACCTGGGCCTTATTCTTGCGGTGGCCACCTATATTGGGTCTGAAAAACAACGCCGCGATGCTGAAGTTCTGAACGCCTGGCAAACCATCACATCCGCCTATGGGCAAGCGGGCAACGGCGGCCGGATACAGGCGTTAGAGTTTCTTAATGCCTCACCAGGGGCTAATTGGCGACGAAAATTTCCCTGGGCTTGTGCCCCCCTCCAACTTTGCCTATGGCCACCAGAGAGCCTGGCCGGAATTAATCTTACAGTGCCCGGCGAAAGTAAGGAACGTGTTTACCTAGGTGGGATAAACCTGAAAGGGGCTATCCTGGCCTATGCCAACCTGAAAGGGGCTAATCTGTACGGTGCCAACCTGGCAGGGGCTAATCTGCGTGAAGCCAACCTGGCAGGGGTTAGGCTGAACGAAGCCAACCTGGCAGGGGCTGACCTGAGCGGTGCCAACCTGGTAGGGGCTAACCTGGCAGGGGCTAACCTGTGCAGGACTACGCTACCAGAAGGTAGTAACCTTGACCCTAACCGCGACTGTAAAGCCCTAAGCATAGATCCCAAGACGGGTGAGCTTATACCTTAATTAACGCTCAATTCAATTAATGCTTGATTCGGGACCTAGAGAAAAGTAGTCTGTTTTCATCTGAAAGACTAGCCCTTTTGTTGTGGCATAAATTAAGGTATGGCAAAAGGGTAGAGCATCAGGCTGAAATCATGATGAAAACGGCAATCTGGTCCGTGGGTTTGTGCGGTCTAAACGGGCCCCTGATTCCCTGCTGGTGAGGGCCTATGCCCAGGGCTGCTACGGGTTGTCGAACCCCTGTACCACTGGGCCCTGGATCTGAGGCGAGAGCTACCGGGGGAGCGCTATCCCCATGAGTATACAGATTAGTACACGTGAACTGATTTTAATGCATCTGTACTGTCCTGGCAAGGGGGTAGGAATCGGGGGTAGAAGTCAGGGGTCAGGATTGGAGGGAATGGGGAGAGGCTTAAAGTTAGGCCTGGCCCTATATTCCCCTCGACTCTTGCGATATGGTGAGGGGTAGGTGTTGTTATGTCCCCTTGCCCTCATGACTCCGGTCCAGCCCTCCTCCTCCCACCCCCACCACAAAGCCAGGGCTCTGCCCCGGGGTGTCCCCCGTCCGGCTAAGCAGCTTTGTAGTGACTGTGGCCTGTGTGACACCTACTATATCCACTACGTCAGGGAGGCCTGTGCCTTTCTGAACCAACAGTTTCCCCAGTTGGAGGAACAGAGCCACGGCCGCTCTCGACAGCTAGAGTCAGATCCGGAGGTTTATTTTGGGGTTCACCAGGGGATGGTAGCGGCCCGCAAACGGCAGCCTATTGCCGGTGCCCAGTGGACGGGTATTGTCACCACTATCGCCACCACCATGCTCACCCAGGGCCTGGTGGAGGGGGTGGTATGCGTACAAAATACCGAGACCGATCGCTTCCAGCCCCAGCCCATTCTGGCCACGACACCGGCGGAAATTCTGGCGGCTCGGGTGAATAAACCCACCCTCTCCCCCAACCTGTCGGTGTTAGAGCAGGTGGAGCGCTCTGGCCTTAAGCGCCTGCTGGTGATTGGGGTGGGATGCCAGATCCAGGCCCTGCGATCGGTGCAGGATAGGCTGGGGTTGGAGCAGTTGTACGTCCTGGGTACCCCCTGCGTGGACAATGTCAATCGGGCCGGGTTACAACGGTTTTTGGAAACCACCAGTCGCTCCCCCGACACGGTGGTGCACTACGAGTTTATGCAGGACTTTCGGGTGCACTTCCGGCACCAGGATGGGTGCACGGAAACGGTGCCCTTCTTTGGCCTGAAAACCAACCAGTTGAAGGATGTCTTTGCCCCCTCCTGCATGGGTTGTTTTGACTACGTCAATGGTCTGGCGGACCTGGTGGTGGGCTACATGGGGGCCCCCTTTGGCTGGCAATGGATCGTGGTGCGCAACCCCCGCGGTCAGGCCATGCTGGATCTGGTGCTAGACCAGCTGGAGACCCAGCCGGTGGATAGCTAGGGCGATCGCCGCCAGGCGGTGCAGCAGAGCATACCTGCCTACGATCGGGGGGTCACCCTACCAATGTGGGGGGCCCGGCTGATGGGGGTGTTCATCGAGCGCCTTGGCCCTAAGGGGCTAGAGTATGCTCGGTTTTCCATTGATTCCCACTTCACCCGTAATTACCTTTACCTGAAGCGGCATTATCCAGAAAAATTGGCTGCCCACGTGCCGGAGTTTGCCAAGCGAATTGTGGCCCAGTATCGTTTACCTGAGTAGCCGGCGCCGGCGCAAATAGACCTGCTGCTCCTGATTGCTGATGCCTGTCTCCCCTTTAAGGGCTGCAAAGTTGATGCTTCCGCGTAATCGTCTCAGTCCGCGAAATGCCCGGGCTAGCCCCCTTGGGAGGATGTTCCATCACGGTTTAGCATGATTCTCGTTACAGCACGGATCGGGGCAGCAGGGTATAGTGCTGCTGATGGAGTTAGTCCTCAGTTAGAGCGTTGCCCGGCACCCTAAGGCCACGGTTGAGGGGTCAACAGGGAGTCTGGTTAGGTGTTCTGACCTGCTTTTACCCCGCTAATCGGGGCAGCGGCGATCAGCCCCATCTCCAGGACAATAGCTAATCCCCCTTAGGATCAATGCCGCCATCGCCGGTACCTGCTACGGTTAAATCCCATTCCCTAGGCCGCCGCCTTGGCGATCGCCTGCGGCAGCTAGCCCTACCCACCTTTCTCTACCAATCCAAGCCTAAGGCCGCCACCATTGGCCTGAAGACGGTTATTCTCTCCAGTGTCATGGCCGGTGCCCTGGTCAGCGGCCTTAAGTTCCTGTCGGAGATCGAGCCCATGGAGCTATTTATCTTTGATTGGCTGGTGCGGTCTCAACCCCAGCGATCGCTTCACCCCCGCATTACCCTGGTGGGGATTACGGAAGACGATCTGCGTCAGTACGGCTGGCCCATGACTGACGACCAGCTGGCCACCCTACTGGCCACCCTGCAGGCCCACCAGCCTAGTGTGATCGGCCTTGACCTCTATCGCAGTACCCGGCGGCCCCCTGGGGACACTGCTCTAGAGAAACAGCTGGCGGCTAGGGTGCATCCCAGTCTTGCAAATCTCAGGATGAGAACCGACCATTGAGGTAAGCACAGCGCTGTCGGAGCACTTGCGGAACGTTGTCTTCCTTCCACTGAGCACCTGAAATCTTTACCCTCCTGCCGAT
>JAGWXD010000051.1 GCA_018970085.1 Cyanobacteria bacterium REEB459 | reverse complement strand
GGGGGGAGCAGCCACAAAGGCAATCACATAGCAAGCAGTAGCAGCCAGCAGGGTGGGAATCATCAGCACGCCGAACCAGCCAATGTACAGGCGGTTTTCGGTGCTGGTTACCCATTGACAGAACTGCTCCCACAAAGAAGCGCTTCGTTGTTGTTGAAGAGTTGTAGTCATGATGTTAAAAAGTCCAGGCTTAGGTAATACTCCTCCGGTGATGGAGGAACGTTGGGTATGTATAAGCTAAATATTAACCCCGTTGTTTCGTTTTGTAAACTAGATGGGGCTAATATTCTGGGTCTGGGCCGATAGAGCCAGAGGGACCCTGGCACTGTTCAGGGCCTAATCAACCTGCTGCTGTAGCCAGTCCAGATAGGGGCTAAAGCCAGCCACAATCGGTAGGGCAATGATTTCGGGAACCTGGTACGGATGGTGCTGGCTAACTAACTGAATTAAATCGGCCAGGTGGCCGAGGTCGGTTTTAATCACCAGTTGCCACTCTGTCTCATGGTGGAGACTATCCTGCCAGCGATAGATAGATTGCACTGGGTTGAGACTGACACAGGCGGCCAGGCGACTCTCCACTAGCTGGCGAGCCAGGGCTAAACCATTAGCTTCGCTATCTATGGTGACCAGTACCACCCCCAGGTTTTGTCCGGGGCTAACCAGGAGGGCGGAGTCAATGGAATTATCTGGGTGACTGGCCATCACCACTAGTTCTCTACCTCATAGCCAAAGTCTTGCAAGCGATTTCGAGATTGTCGCCAACGAGGTACTACCTTGACGAATAACTCTAAGTAAACCGATCCCATGACCAGTTTTTGAATTTGTTGGCGAGCCTCTGAACCAATGGTTTTTAGCATAGATCCCTGCTTGCCGATGAGAATTCCCTTTTGGGAGTCGCGCTCAACGTGAATTGTGGCGAGAATGCGAGTTATGGTGTCGGTTTCTTCTACTCGGTCAATGGCGATCGCCACAGAGTGGGGCACCTCTTCGCGGGTGTGGAGCAAAATTTGTTCTCGAATCAATTCGGCCATGATGAATCGTTCGGGCTGGTCAGTCACCAGATCGGGGGGGTAGTAGTAGGGGCCCGGTTGCAACTGGTCAATCAGCAAAGCCAGCAACCCATCTAGGTGGCTGGTTTGTAGGGCCGAAAACTTCACCTGGGGCCAGTGATAATCTGCTGCTAAAGCTGTGTAGCTGGCGGTCAGGCTATCGGCCTCCGCGGGCTGGAGGTCCACCTTATTTACCCCCACAATCACTGGGTTCTGGCTATGGCTAAGTAATTCGGCTACAAATTGATCACCTCGCCCCATCGCCACCGATCCGTCTACGACAAATAAGGTCAGATCTACCGCATCAATGGCCAGACGGGCATTTTTTACTAAAATTTTGCCTAACTCATGGTGGGGTTTATGAATCCCAGGAGTATCTACAAAGATAATCTGGGCCTGGGGGGTAGATAAAATGCCCCGCAAACGATTGCGGGTGGTTTGGGCCGTAGGCGAGGTGATAGCCACCTTCTGTCCTACCAGGGCATTCATCAAGGTCGATTTACCCACATTGGGTCGCCCTACAATGCCCACAAAGCCAGACCTGAAGCCTGGAGGCGGCGTAGGAATGGGGCTAGAGCCAGAAAAATCAAGGGTAAACACCATAGCACAGGGAAACGGCAATGCTTCTATGATACAACCAGGGTCTTGAGAGCCTGCCCCTGAACCAGGAGGTTAGGGGACTCAGGCTGGTTTTGCCAACCGCGCCTTAACCCGGCTGGCTAATTGGCCGATTTCGGGAATCGGTAAGGTCAGGGCGATCAGGGTAAAGGCCACCAGGCCGATCGCCCCTGGTATCAGCAGTTGTAAGCACAGGGCCAGAAAGCCGGTCCATCTGACTCCATGCTGTAGGGCCCACAGGGTAATCCAGGCCAGCCCTCCGGCCACTCCACTGACCCCAATCAGAGCGGCGATCGCCCCTGCCCACTGGCCTAGGGGCAGTCCTCCCAGCCGCCGATGCAAAATCAGCACCATGGTAATGGCCGCACATAGATTAACCCCTACCGTTGCCAGCACCAGGCCCGGGGCGCCTAACCACTGTATAAACCAGTAATCTAACAGGGCGTTGAGGCCAATGTTAATAAGACTAATTCTGTAGGGAGTTTTGCCGTCTCCCATGGCATAAAACACCCGTACTAGTACGTCTCGAGCCAGGTAGATAAACATTCCCAGCCCGTAGACAACTAATAAGGAAGTAACCAGGCTAGAGGCTTTTTGATCAAAGGCCCCCCGTTCATAGATAACCCGCACCAGGGGCGAGGCCAGCACCCCAAACAGCACCCCCAGGGGCACCATGGTAATGGCGGTGAATAGTAAACTCTGGCGAATCCGCCCCTTTAACTCAGGCCAATGCATCGGATCGGCCAGGCGAGCAAAAATCGGCAAAAAAGGCACCAGAATGACATTAGAAATAATACCCAGGGGAGTTTGTACCAGCAGATTAGCGTAGCTCAGAGCGGCGGCCGCCCCGGCAATATAGGAGGCGAAAAACAGGTCGGTAAACAGGTTAATTTGCAGCATGCCCGAGGATAGGGTAGCCGGTATCAGTACCGCAAAGACCTGACGGACCCCGGGTGTAGACCAGTCAAAGCGCAATCTCAGCCTGCCTAACCCCGATCTCCACAGGGCTGGCACCTGAGCTAACCACTGCAAAACCGCTCCCCCCAGGGTACTGGCGGCCAGTACCGATCCCCCTAGCAGATAACATTGAGGAGTGCTTATGGCTGGACCAATCAGCAGGTAGAGCCCTCCCAGGGCGATCAAAACCAGACCGCTGGAAAAAATCGGGCTAATGGACGGTAGCCAGAATTGATTATCGGCATTGAGGGCACCAAAACCGATGCCAATCAGACCCGCCAGCAGCGCCATCGGGGCCATAATCCGCAACTGCAACACGGCAATATCCTGGGCTGTAGCCTCTAAGCCGGGGGCGATCGCATGAATAATCGGGTCGGCCAGCAAAAATAGGCTAATCACTAAGCCCATCAGTATCAGTCCCACCAGGCTATTAATTGCCTCAATTAAAGCAGCGGTATCTTTACGGTCCTGACGGACCACCACGCTGACAATGGCACTATGGAAAGGACCATTAATGCCCCCCAGCAGAATTAGCAAAAAGCCCGGAATAATGTAGGCAAAGCTATAGGCGTCAGCCACTGGTCCGACCGCAAAAGCAGCCCCGATCGCCTGCTGGCGAAATAGCCCCGCCAGTTTACTGAGCACCGTAGCTACGGCTACGATGCCGGCAATGCCCGCCAGCGATCGGGTAGGTTTAGGTTCAGACACAGGGGCCTCACAAAAATAATAGGGCTGTAGCCAGGATCGGAGGTAATTCACCAATCAGGTCAGCCCTCGATTATAGCGCTGGCCCCTAAATTTAGCCTAGGCCCGGCAATCAGCAAACTATCAGGCCGGGGGGAGGCTTGCGTTCTGTGTCAATTCTGCCTGGTTCCTTCGCGTTGGGGTTAGGATTAAGGCATAAGGGCTGCCAGAGGGATCCTAGCCAGAACCCAGGGGTTAGCGACAGAGCCAAGGGATGGATCGCTCTGAGATCAAGGGGGCTGGTGGCCACGGTGACCCATCTCGGTCTAACCAAGCGTAACCACAGGAGTCGATTATGTCTACCAGTACCCTATTCACCCTCAGGGAAGAACCCATACCCAAGGCTGAGTTACTGGCTCGCTACGCCTTGGGAGAACGAGACTTTAAGGGCATCAAATTAGAGAGAGTAGATTTAAGCGGAGCCTGTCTAGGGGGTATTGACCTGAGCCGCTCTCAGCTGATTGAGGTGAACCTGGCCCACAGCAATTTACAAAACGCTAACCTCAGTGAGGCCAATCTAGTGGGGGCCGACCTGTCCCATAGCAATTTGTTTGGAGCCTATTTAAGCGGTGCCAACCTCAACCACAGTCGCCTGGGAGCCGCCAACCTGACCGAAGCAGACTTGAGTGGATCATCCCTGGAGCGAGCCGATCTCAGGGATGCCCTGCTGCACCTCACCTGTCTGTCTGACTCTAATCTACAGGGGGCCAACCTGACCGGCGCCAGAATGTGCGGAGCCCGGCTGTGGAAGGCCAACCTGGCCAATGCCGATCTGCGGGGGGCCGACCTGTGTGATGTCAATCTCTGTGAGGCCAACCTCTGCGGTGCCAACCTGGAGGCTACTGACATTAGCGAAGCCGTCCTTACCGGTGCCACCATGCCCCCCGGCACCATCCATGATTAGGGGGGGTTGGGGCTGGCTTGAAGCCTCAACCTGAATCGGCCCACCAACCCGCTCCTGCACCAGGGCTGAGAACACCCGATGCTGGAGATGAGTGCCCCTAGCTGGACCCGTAACTGTGTGAATCAATTCAAATTTTGATATTGAATCTCTACAACCCCAGCCCAGAGCTAGGCGTTCTCCTCTAAACTTGCCAGGATGGCGGCCTCAACACCCGGCGACCCCTGACTCTGCTCCCTAGCTCAAGGGGGTAAAGGGCTAACTACCCAGCCGTTGGTGTGCCTGAGCCCAGCCCGACTCTAGCCTCTTGCTATCCCCAAGGAGTTCCCATGTCCAGCCCAAAACGTATTGGTATTCTCACCAGTGGTGGTGACTGTCCCGGTTTGAATGCCGTCATTCGGGCTGTGGTTAAATGCGCGAATCGACGCGGTTGGGATGTGATTGGCATTCCCTACAGTACAGATGGCCTGATTCACATTACGGAGGGGCGCTATAGGCTAGAGGATTTGGTACTGCGGGAGCACGGCTACGATATTCCTGGCATTCTGCAGGGTTTAGACGTGCTGCAATTTCTCAGCGGTTCGATTTTAGGTTCCCTAAATAAGGGCCATCCCGAAAATCCTGAAGCGGTGGCCAAGATTCTCGAGGGTTACCGTCTGCTCAATCTGGATTGCCTGATTGCCATTGGCGGTGACGGTAGCCTGGATATTATGTATGATCTGGCCCAGCGGGGTGGTTGGAATCTCATCGGTATTCCCAAAACCATCGACAATGATGTGCCCTTTACCGAAAAATCCATTGGTTTTAATACCGCAGTACAAACGGTCACCAGTGCTCTCTACGACCTGACCTTTACGGCAGCTAGCCACGATCGGGTCATGGTGGTGGAAGTCATGGGTCGAGATGCGGGTCACCTGGCTCTGCACTCGGGTATTGCCGGGGGAGCGGACGTTATTTTAATTCCCGAACTGGTACCCGAACTGAATCCGCCCATTATTACCCACATTTGTCAGGAAATTGCCGCTATGCGCCAGCGGGGTCGTAAGTTCGCCTTACTGGTGGTGGCAGAAGGGGTGCATGGGGAAGGTGGGGAGAAGGTGCATTCGATTGGAGAATATCTGGCCAAACTGGTGGCTAACCGCAGTTGCACCCTCTGTCAAACCGGTGATGCTAACTACTGCGATATGGATCAGGTGGAAACCCGAGCGACGGTCCTGGGTCATATTCAGCGCAGTGGTACCCCCACCGCCTCCGATCGCCTCCTGGCCTCTGCCTTTGGCCGCAAAGCCGTTGACCTGATTGAGGAAGGTCGTTATAGCCGTCTGGTAGTATGGGAAGCTGGACGGGTGCGGTCTAAGGATCTAGCCGAGGTGATTGGGGTGATCCGCGCATGTCATCGGCAGGGGATTTGTCCTGGACCGGTGGAAACCGATAGCACTATGGTCAAGGTCGCCCGTTCTCTAGGCATTTATGTCGGCCCCGAGCTAGAGTTGATGGCTGATAATGTGCAAGCCGCTCTAAATGTCTGGGAGGCTGGGGCCCAGGTAAGCTGAGGCGGTTCCCCCGGGGTGGGCCTAACACCGATCAGCCGGCCAGAGCTATTTGCCCCCCAGACCGGGAATATGGCGGTAGAGTTGCTGCCAGAGGTCTGCCGGGCCAATGCCAAAAATAAAGTACAAGGCCACTAATACAAAACCCACCAGCAGAACGGTCTGCAGGGTGGTTTTAACCAGCTTAAATAACCAGCCCACCACCAGTACAAAAATTACCAGGGCCGCCAGGGTCACCAGTATCTCCACAAGTCCTCTCCTATCCCAGGGAAACAACGGTAGGCTGGCCCAGGGTTTGACTGAGCCGGTTGACTTCCCCCCTGGCCCACTGATCGACCGCCAGAATGTCACTGAGGGTGGGTTGGTCGCCATGATCGAGGCGATGGCGATCGCAGACCTGCTCAATTAGCCGGGGAATCGCCAGAAAGGGAATCTGTTCGGCTAGAAAAAGGGCGACGGCTGCTTCGTTAGCGGCATTTAGCACGGCGGTCATGGTGCCCCCGGCCCGCCCAGCCTGGTAGGCCAGGTCCATACAAGGGTACTTGCTATGGTCGGGTTCACGGAAGGTAAGACTACCCGCCTTCACCAGATCGAGGGATTCCCAGGTGGTGGGCAGGCGATCGGGCCAGGAAATCGCATAGAGCAGGGGCAGGCGCATGTCGGGCCAGCCCAACTGGGCCAGTACGGAGGTGTCCTGCAATTCAATCAGGGAGTGGATGATGCTCTGGGGATGGATAACGATGGCGATGCGATCGTAGTCAACCCCAAACAGATAGCGGGCTTCAATCACCTCCAGCCCTTTATTCATTAAGGTGGCAGAATCTACAGTGATTTTGCGTCCCATGGACCAGTTGGGGTGCTTAAGCGCATCGGCAACGGTAACCTGGGCCAGCTTTTCCACCGGCCAGTCCCGAAAGGCCCCCCCCGAGGCGGTCAGCAAAATTCGCCGCAAACCCCCCGGGGGCACCCCCTGTAAACACTGAAAAATAGCGGAGTGTTCTGAATCAGCGGGCAATAGTTTGACCCCGTGCTCAGCCACCAGGGGTAATACCACGGGCCCGCCAGCAATCAGGGTTTCCTTATTGGCCAGGGCGATATCCTTGCCGGCCCGGATGGCCGCCAGGGTGGGGAGTAACCCGGCGCAGCCAACGATGCCGGTGACCACCACCTCGGCATCCCCATAGCCGGCCACTGCGGCTACGCCCTCTTCTCCGGCCAAAAGCTGGGGCTGGGGCTCAATCCCGGCCAGAGCCTGGCGGAGGGCCTGAAACTTTGCCGGGTTACTGATCGCTACGATCTCTGGTTTAAATTGGTGTACCTGCTGGGCCAGTAAATCCACATTATTACCGGCAGCAATACCCACCAGACGAAACTGATCGGGGTAATGTTCTAAAATATCCAGCGTTTGGGTGCCGATGGAGCCAGTTGATCCCAGCAGAGTGATAGCTTTCACAGCAGATTCTCAGAAGCGATAGACCATACCCTTAGAATCTCATGTTGCGGTCTTTTATGGATGGCATCGGCAGCCTTTGGCCATTCCCCAGCGTTGATCTGTGCCACCGGAGCCAAATCTCGATACTATAGACAACTAAAGTTAGAAGGGTTAAACCGGCCGGCACGGATCTAAAAGTGGCATAGACCCAGATCCCCTGGGTATGCTAAATAGGTCATTCTATGCCTGGAAGGATGGCTGAGATTAGTGACAGGCCAGACTCCGGGTCAGCCCCTTGGCTCAGGTGATTAGATTAGTTCAGTCCACGCTGTAGCCCTTTCCCCTGCCCTTGCTGCGTCTATGGTTTTTCGTTTATCCCTGCTCACGCCCCTGGCCACTGGCCTAGCGGTTCTGGCGACGACCCTGCTCACCCCGGGCTCGGGTCGGGCCGCAGAGTTTGGCCAAATGTCCATTCCCCCCGAGCTGGCTATTGCCATTGCCACCCCGGTGCGAGGAGGCACCTTTCATAACCTGATGATTTTGACCCAGGTACCCCAGGGCCGCCAATGCTGGCAGGAGCAGGGCAGTAGCCCGGTACGGGTGGATCCCCTATTGTTGAATTTTGATTTTACCGGGTCCTGCGATCGCCAGACCGATGGCAATGGCTATTCCCTGCGGGTTAACAATGAGGACCTGGGGGTCAGCTATCGGCTGGAAATTTCTACCCGTCAAAGTGATCTGGTATTGCTAGCGCGCCCCATCCGCGATCGCCGTCTGCCTATCCTTGAAATTGGTCACACCCAGGGCCGCCAGCCAGGGTTTTTGAAGGTTCAGCTCTATCCCGGCTGGCAACTCACCCGCCGCACCTACAATAGCCAGCCCGTCGGCCATATCTACCTGAGCCACGACCAACCCCTAAACCTGGCTGCCGCCACTGCCCCAGTTCCCCCCAGCCGGCCCCAACCGCCCAGCCCACCGACCGCCGATGCCCCCTACTTTCGGGTAGTGGTGGCCATGGTCAATGGAGATACCCTGCAGCAGGTCCGCACTGTAGCACCGGAGTCCTTTGTCACCACCATTGAGGGGCAGTCCGTGGTCCAGGTGGGGCTGTTTCAAGAGCGGCAGCGGGCGGAAGACATCTATCAGGCCCTGGTGGCGGCCAGTCTACCGGCTCAGATTTTAGCCGCCTCCCCCTCGATTCCTCCGGTTCAACCCCCCCTACCCCAGGGCCGCCTGCTGGTGGTGATTGACCCTGGTCACGGCGGGCGGGATCCAGGGGCGATCGGCATTGGCGGAGTGCAGGAAAAGGATATCAATACCATCCTGGGCAACCGGGTACGAAGCCAACTGGAGGCGGCGGGCATAACCGTTTTGATGACCCGTAGCGATGACCGCTGGGTAGACCTGGAGGCCAGGGCTGAGATCGCTAACCAGGCGGGGGCAGCGGTGTTTGTCAGCATCCATGCCAATGCCATCAGCATGCAACGGCCAGAGATTAACGGCCTGGAAACCTATTACCTGTCTACCGGCGATCGCCTGGCCCAACTCATTCATGCCAGCATACTGCGCAATACCGACCTGGCTAACCGGGGCATCCGTCAGGCTCGCTTTTATGTGCTACGCCACACCACTATGCCCTCGGTATTGGTGGAAACCGGCTATTTAACCGGTGCGGTGGATGCGGCTCGATTTCGTAACCCAGCGGCGGTCAGGCAAATTGCCGATGCCATTGCCAGGGGTATTCTAGATTTTCTGGGCCGTTAGGGACGATCTCGGGGAAATCGGCTAGAGTGTCTACACAGCTATAGTTACCCTGGCTGTCTGGGGCTCTATCAAGTAGCATCGACCATCCTGCCTATTGCCTGGGATATTTATGAAAAAAGTCTTTGTCCTCGATACCAACGTATTGCTTCACGACCCTACAGCACTATTTCGGTTCGAGGAGAACGATGTGGTTTTACCGATTACCCTGATTGAAGAGTTAGACCGGTTTAAAAAGGATTCTGCTGACACCGGTCGCAATGCCCGCCACGTTTCCCGGACCCTGGATGAACTGCGCCAACAGGGATCGCTGGTGCAGGGCATTCCCCTGCCCCAGGGAGGACACCTGAAAGTAGCCCTATGCCACCGCGACACCCTTGAGCAACTGCCCGCCGAATTAGAGGGGGACAAGGGGGATAACGCCATTCTGGCAGTGGCCATGGAATACCGCCAGCACCATGCGCTGCCGGTGGTGTTAGTCAGTAAGGACACCAACCTGCGGATTAAGGCCGATGCCCTGGGGCTGGTGGCGGAAGATTACGAAACCGATAAAGTTAACATTGATGATCTCTACACCGGTGCCCTGGAGGTCGTGGTGGGGGCGGACACCATTAGCCAGTTATTTAGTGGGGGGGGGCTGCACCTGGACCAGCCCCTCTACCCCAACCAGGCCCTAACCCTGATCGATGAAGTTAACCCGGCCCATACCGCCCTGGCCTTTGTACGGGGAAAACATCACACCATTGAACCCCTGGCTAAGCTGCCTCATGCCGGCGTCTCTCGGGTACAACCCCGCAATCGGGAACAGCGCTTTGCCTTTGAACTGCTATTGCAGGATGATATTTCCCTGGTCACCCTGATGGGTAAGGCGGGCACAGGCAAAACCCTGCTGGCGATCGCGGCGGGGGTGCAAAAGGTGGCGGACGAGCGGCTTTATTCGCGGTTGTTGATTGCCCGGCCGATCGTACCGTTGGGGCGAGATATCGGCTATCTGCCTGGGGATCTAACAGAGAAGCTGAATCCCTGGATGCAACCGCTTTACGACAACTTTGACCTGATTTTTGGTACCCAAGATATGCGCGGCAAGCCCGATCACTGGCGGCGGGGCCACGAAGAAATGATGGACCAGGGATTACTCCAAATTGAACCCCTCACCTATATTCGCGGACGCTCCATTCCCCAACAGTTTTTAATTGTAGATGAGGCCCAAAACCTGACTCCCCATGAGGTTAAAACCATCCTCACCCGGGCTGGAGAAGGCACAAAAATTGTCTTAACCGGTGACCCAGACCAGATCGACAACCCCTACGTAGATGCCGCCAGTAATGGGCTAACCTACGTAGCCGAGCGGTTTAAGCCAGAAACCATTGCCGGCCATATTACCCTGTATAAAGGGGAGCGATCGGAGCTGGCGGAGCGATCGGCCATGCTGCTGTAGCCCAACCCAGGGCCGGGCCCTAGGACTCAATCTGGACCTGATTGCGGTAAAAGGCCACGTAGCCTTTAATATTTTTGGCGGCTGGCTTAGGGTCGGGGTAATACCAAGCTGCAGCCGACCTGGCCTGCCCATTGACCACAATGTCGTAGTAATTGGCCGTGCCTTTCCAGCCACACACCGTGGTTTTAGTAACTGGATGGAAATACTCTTGGTGCAGAGACTCTGGAGGAAAGTAAAGGTTCCCTTCTACTACTTCACAGGCATCGCTGGCGGCTAAAACAACGTCGTTCCAGATTACTCTCGCCATGGGGTATCCTCAAAGGGTTTAATTCATTATAAAGTTTTTTGTCCTGGCCAGGGTCCAGGGTCACCGCCGGAGTAGAACACCATGGCCCAGTCAGATCGAGATCGCATCATCCGCCGGCTGCCGACAGTAGCCGGCATGCTGGGGGGGCTGTTGCTGCTGATCAATCGCCTGCTGACCCCTGGCTTAACCGATTCCCAGGCTCGGTCTGACGTCATGGGAGTGATTTTGAGTGCCCTGCTGATTCTCACCGGGCTCCTCTGGCAGCGGGTTCAACCGATTCCACCGGAGTCGGTCACCCTGGAGGGAGAGGAAGGGTTTGAGCTCGATGCTGAGCTGCCAGAATTGTGTAAAACCGAACTGGCCTGGGCCTCTCACCTACTACTCACCAACACCGTTACCCGGTCGCTGGTGATTTATTACCAGGGCAAGGTGCTGGTGCGGCGGGGCATTTTAGGGCCCAGCCCAGACCTGACCCCTGGGCCGATTGTGCAACGGGTGTTAGCCACTGGTCGACCGGTCTATCTGGTGAATTTGAAGATCTATCCAGGTCGAGTTGAGTTTACCTACCTGCCGGCCAATACCCAGGGAGTCATCTGCCAGCCCCTGGGCCAGCATGGGGCCATGATTCTAGCTGCCAATGCACCCCGCAGTTACACCCAGCAAGATGAAATTTGGATTCAAGGCATTGCCGATAAACTCACCCACAGCCTCAGCCAGGCTGACCTTACAGTAACTTCAGGATGAGTCCCCCCAGGCCGCCCAGGCATAGACCGGTGATGCCAGCCGCCCGCAGCACCTGGCTGACCCGACGGGGCTCTAAACCGGCCGTACCTAGCTGGTTATGCAAGGCTTGGGTACTGAACCAGCAGATAGCGGCCAGCAAAAACCCAATTAGGCTGAACAGCAGTACCTGCCCCACCAGGACCCCCAGGGTGAGGCGATCGATCTGGTTCGGTCCCAAATGGTTCAGGCTACTGGCCAAAACCCCTGTAAATAGAACCGGACCCAATCGATCGGGTCGCCAGAAGGGCGGGGTCCCTTGGGTAACCCGGTTGAGGCCATAGACCTGTAGGCAAAACCCCAGCAAACCCAGGGGCCACAGGACAACCCAGGCAATCTGAGGCAGGCCAGTGAGCAGGGCACCCGCCAGCCAATAGAGACCGCCATTGAGCAACACCAACCCCAGATCGGGAGAGCTACGCCAGCGACGCAAGTGCTGACGAGATGGATACAGCCTGGACTGGCGCTTGGGGGACCGGGTCATGGTATCAGGGGACTTAGGGTAAAACTTATGGCTGGTACCAGCCATCTCTGGTTAGCCTTATCTTGTCACAAAGCCTGGCCAATTCCCCACCGTCCATACCCCGTTTTGTGATACAAACGAATTTATAGAGTTGACTATTGATGCCCAGCCACTGGGGTTTGCGGCAGGGAGATGAACTGATGACTGAATTATTAACACCCCTCGAGGGGCAGGTCGCGATCGTCACCGGCGCTTCTCGAGGTATTGGCCGGGCCATAGCCCTCAGTCTAGCCGCGGCTGGGGCTAAAGTGGTGGTTAACTACGCCCAGTCTGCCCAGGCGGCTGAGGATCTTGTCCAGCAAATTGAGGCGGCTGGCGGCCATGCCCTTGCCCTCCAGGCCGATGTGGCCCAGGTTGATCAGGTGGAACGGCTGGTGGCTGAAACTGTGGAAAAACTCGGCCCTATTAATATTTTGGTGAATAATGCCGGTATTACCCGCGATACCCTGCTGCTACGCATGAAACTAGAGGATTGGCAGGCCGTAATTGACCTAAATCTGACCGGGGTGTTTCTCTGTACCCGGGCTGTGAGTAAGGGCATGTTAAAGCAGCGATCGGGCCGCATCATTAACATTGCCTCTGTGGCTGGCCAGATGGGCAATCCTGGTCAGGCCAACTATAGCGCGGCTAAGGCGGGGGTGATTGGTTTTACCAAAACCGTGGCTAAAGAATTGGCTCCTCGGGGGATTACGGTTAATGCGGTAGCCCCAGGTTTCATTGCTACGGAAATGACCGAAAATCTGCCCAATGGTGAGGAGATTTTGAAGTTTATCCCCTTGGGTCGCTTTGGTCAGGCTGAGGAAGTCGCAGGAATGGTGAAATTCTTAGCCGCCGATCCCGCTGCTGCCTAT
The DNA here is from genome assembly GCA_018970085.1 of Cyanobacteria bacterium REEB459. Lineage (GTDB taxonomy): Bacteria > Cyanobacteriota > Cyanobacteriia > Phormidesmidales > Phormidesmidaceae > Nodosilinea. The sequence continues at coordinate 5,355 of JAGWXD010000051.1, read as the reverse complement.
ATTACCGGACAGGTCTTTAATGTTGATGGGGGCATGGTGATGGCCTAGAGCCCCGCAGGATTGGCAAACTAGCAGTTGTAGATCTAACTGGGGCCCAAACTAGCGGTCGGTAGTCGTTCTGACCCGCGGGTCAATGTTATAATCAAAAACACGATTACGGCGGGTGTAGCCAAGAGGTTAAGGCAGTGGATTGTGGTTCCACCATTCGAGGGTTCGATTCCCTTCACTCGCCCTGGTTCTAGACTTCGAAAAAATAAGCTGGACACTCAGCTGGACATTTTTCGACAAGTACAACAACAAAACTGAATAGCCCCCATCCTGACTGCGGGTATAAAAAATCACTCGCCTTCGCCCTGGTGGGAGAGATCCAATGTGTTACGGTGGATTGTGGACTCTAGAGGGCTGTAAAGACCGGAGCCGGGGTTCCTAAGCCAGAAGACCCATGCATGTTCTAACCCTTAATTTAGATGGCGTATACCTGACGGAGGAGCAGTTTTGGCAACTGTGTCAGCGTAATCGAGATTGGCAGTTTGAGCTGACGGCGACGGGAGAGTTAGTAGTCATGGCCCCGGTTGGTGGAGAAAGTGGTAATCAGGAAGCCAATCTAAACGGCTACGTCTGGTTATGGAACCGGCAAACCGGCTTAGGGTATGTCTTCAGCTCTTCTACGATCTTCAAGCTACCGAATGGGGCTAATCGATCGCCGGATGTAGCCTGGATTGAGAAAGCCCGTTGGCAGGCCCTGACCCCTGAGCAACGGCGGCGGTTTCCCCCCATTGCCCCTGACTTTGTGATTGAACTGCGCTCTGCCACCGACCCCCTGGAACCCTTACAACTGAAGCTGCAGGACTACATCGCCAATGGGGTGCGCCTGGGGTGGCTGGTGAACCCCCAGGATCAACAGGTTGAGATCTATCGCCCCCATCAGCCGGTAGAGGTGCGTTACTTACCCACGGAGCTATCGGGAGAGGGGGTACTCCCCGGCTTTCTGCTGCCCCTGGCAGTTTAGTCCTGGGGAAAAGGCTGCTATCTCTGCCCTGGTGGGGATCTGCCGAAGCCATTGAGCCAAGAACTGAGAGATTGTCGCCAGAATTATGTTGTCTCTCGCCATGAACATGGAGAATGCCATTAATCTGTGGAATTCGAAACAGCTTACAGCCGGGTTAGGGCATATTTAGGGCCTGTTTCCCTTTCCACCGTAAGTGAGTATCATAAAATAGGGTACATCTAAGGGTTAGATAGGCTGCTCAGCCTGGGAAAAGAGACCCGTACAGCTTGCTCTAGAGCACAGTGTCGTCCTGGCTAAAAAGCTTAAGCTAGAGCCACTTGGCGCATTTAAGCGATAGGTAGGGAATCTGCCTGACCTCTACCAATTTACGGCTACAAAGGGTGCGTCAATCCGATGGGGTGCAGAGTTACTTATAAAGTAAAAACTATTAGTGATTAACAGGAATATGCAAACTACTCCGGTCACCCATTCAGGTGAGATTAAGGTTGCCTCGGGTAACAACCCCCGGCAACTCTACCCCCATCAATCTGAGGCCATTAAGGCCCTCGATGAGAAGAATCAGTCTACCTTCGAAGGGTTACTGGTTTTACCTACGGGTAGCGGCAAAACCTTAACCACCATCCATTGGTTATTACGAAGTTTCATCAGCAGGCGTAAGAAGGTTCTATGGGTAGCTCACCGCCATGAGTTGTTGAATCAGGCCTGTGAAACCCTGAAGTTGAACGCCTATGAAAACCTACTGAAGGATGTGGAGAGTTTTAGGTTTCGTGTGATCTCTGGCCATCGCGAACACGACAGACCCGTAAACATTGAGCCCAGTGATGACATTATTATCGCCAGCAAAGATAGCCTGAATGGGGGTCTTCACCACCTGCTTGAAAAATGGGTCAAGCACACCGATGAAATACTTTTGGTGATCGATGAGGCCCACCATGCCACAGCGAAGACCTACCGTAAGCTGATTACGGCGATCAAACAGAACTTTGAAGATCGTAAAAAAGTAATGGGTTTTAGAATGCTGGGTCTGACGGCAACCCCCTTTCGTACGCGGGATGATGAGAAAAGCCTGCTGAAGAAGGTGTTTCCCGATGACATTATTTTCTCAGAGCACCTGAGAAAGCTCATTACCAAGGGTATTCTTTCTGAACCCATCTTTATTAGCCTCGATACTCAGCAACGGCTGTATGGAGAACTTACCCAGAAAGACATTAAGACGATTGAAGACTTTGACAAGTTGCCTAAGAAGATCGCGGAGAAGATTGCCTCGTCAAAGCTGCGCAATAAGTTGATCGTGGATCACTATATTGAAAAGCGACAAAAGTACAAGCCTCTTCTGGTTTTTGCGATTGATGTGAACCATGCGATCGCCCTTAACAAGTTATTTCAAGATCGAGGCGTTAACTCCGACTTCATCGTCTCTAGCATGGTGGATGGAGAATCAAAATCCATGGGGCCTCGAGACAATGTGGAAATTATCCGACGTTTTAGGGCGGGAGAGTTAGAGGTTCTGATTAATGTAGAGATGTTGACCGAGGGGACGGACTTACCCACCGTTCAGACGGTCTTTTTGACGCGGCCAACGATTTCGATCATCTTAATGACCCAAATGATCGGCAGAGCCCTGCGGGGTAAGGCGGCGGGAGGAACGGATCGGGCCTATGTGGTCAGCTTTATTGATAATTGGGAAAACAAGATTAATTGGGTCAATCCTGAGAAGTTGATTGAAATGGAGGGGATTGATCCCATTGAGAAGGGTGTCGATACCACTCGCAATATTATTCGAGTGATTTCCATTGATCTGCTTGAAGAGTTCACCAGGATAATGGATGACTCCATTGACACAACTGAAATAGAGAGAATAGACTTCCTCAAACGGATTCCGATTGGAATTTATAGATTCTCAATCCTTGAACCCTCTGAATCAGGTGAGCCCAGATCCAGAAACTACGATGTTCTTATCTATAGTGATATCGAGGAATCCTACGATAACTTTGTCAATGATCTAGGGGCTATTTTTAAGGGCGTTGATATTCAAGACCGGGAAATCTTAACCGATGAGGAACTGGAGAAATTACTAGAATCCACTAAAGAACTCTACTTCCTAAACCATTCTACGCTGCTGGGCTATCGGGATGAGGATATCAAAAATATTCTGCGCTTCTATGCTCAAAAGGAAGCTGAGCCCGACTTTATCCCCTTTAGTGAACGTAGAAAGTGTGATATTTCAATCCTGGCCAGGTATATTAAGAACAATAATTTAACTAACGATGAGCAGTTAAATTATCTAGAATCAGCATGGAATGACGACAAAACATTCTGGAAGATTCTATATGATGATAATCGTAAATATTTTAAGAGCCAAATTGATATTGAGCTTAACAAGTTAAATGGCTGGTACCCTGGTTTGACAATACCTGCTCCACCGGTAGTTATTATTGACGAAGTGCCCCTTGAGAAACTGTCGCTATTTGAAATTCGCGATCGCGACTCGGCTGTGTATCGAAACCTTAAGGACGCTGTCTTCGAAAAACATACAGATGCAGCCGGTTTTATAACCTGTGCCGCTACTGGCCGCAAAAGCCACATGCGGCGAGATTTCCAGATCGACCACATTATCCCCATGGCCGAAGGTGGGCTCACCAAGCTCGATAACCTTCAGGTGCTGTGTCACCCAGCCCACATCGAAAAAAGCCGAAGGGAGACCATGGCCAGACATCGCCGTTAGGGGTGTGCTAGCTCCCTGGGTTTCAACCAACCAACCAGGCGATCGCTTAAAACTTACATTCCGCAGGTTGACAGGATATTTCCAATATGTATGCCAAGAGGCAATAGCTGAGATCTATATTTGACAAAGGTTTCAGAGTTGGAGCGGATTCCTCGTCGCGTCATCTGCTTAATACTTCGCAACTCAGGTTGACCCTGGGTTTTGAAGCGTGACCAACGAGGTTTCAATGGCTTTAGCAACTGGAAATTACATACATACCTGGAAACCAAAAGCAACCTGCGGAATGTAGGTTAAAAGCTAGCTACATCTACAGTTTAGCTCTCACCCTCTAAGACGACAGTGCCCTGGGGGGAATAGTCTCTACTAACTTGGATTGGCGATGACCTGGTTACCCTGTCTGACGCTCCACATTGCTTGAGCACCTAAAATAATTGAGTCTAATGCGCCATTTGTAAAGATATCGAATACCCTACATCACGATTTGAGCAATTAAATCATCTAGTTCACTATCAATTTCATTTAAACCGCCAGAGAGATGATCTAGCTCTCGCAATTTCTCATCGACGTTGGCTTGACCCTTCTGTTTTTCAGCCAGAATAGAGTTGACCTGTTCCCGAACCGCCTGAATCTCTGCTTCTAATCCGTTATCTACTGTTTCTTCAATCTTACTCAGTTCCTGAGATACAGCCTCCGCCAGCTTGCGAGCCTGCCCTTGAGCAGAGCCTCGCACCTCTGAGGCATATTTCTGGCTAACCACCTCCTTCAACTTCTTATTGGTTCCATTGGTTGACAGTAACCCCTGAATAACACCGCCTCCAGCCATTACTGGGAATAATATCCAGGGGTTAAAGCCAATCAGAATAACTGTGGAAGCGGCTAATAGAATTTGTGGAACTAAGCTTTTTACCATCTCCTCGTAGCCATACATAGCTCCGATACCTGCAGATCCTACTCCTCCAATCAGAAAACCCCCTGCGGCTGAAAGAACACGCTCCAGTGCTGAAACCTTACGCTTACCCAGGTCGATTTCTGAAACCGAATCAACAGATAATCCTGCCACCTTGAGTCGTAACTCATCAACTTGACTAGCAAATTCAGTGGTTTTGGCATCCAACTCCTGCTTACGGGACTCCAAGCGCTGGGCTACTAACGGATGGAGGTCTGATTCCTGCCAGTTTGCTAACTCACGCTCGACTTGTTGCGACAGATAAGTTACCAGTTCCTCAGCCGCTCTTTTTACCTGGGTTTGCAGCCCCTGGGGTTTCCAGCCTTCTAGTGATACAAACTTAACTGGATTTTTCAACTCATATTCCTGTGCCCACCTTGGAATTTTGTCCGATAGCGTTTGATAGAAGGTGAGTGCGCGATCACTTACCAATAGCTTCATATCTTCCCGAAAGTTGCGAAGCTGAGATACGATTTGCTGCCGTTTAGTTTCGAGTTGTTTGAGGGGAACCTGCGCGTTCTCGTAACGGGCTTCCAGCGTTTTTAGATCGGTTCGTAGTAATGAGGAACGCTCTGGAATTGTTCGACGGGCTTCCTGAATAGCGTTTTTCAGTTCAGTACTGGGACGTAGGATTTTAACCTTGCCCCGATCGTGGGTTAGAAACCTGGCTAGTTC
>JAGWXD010000093.1 GCA_018970085.1 Cyanobacteria bacterium REEB459 | reverse complement strand
AGGCCCGACCTTACTTGCTCAGCCATCCCTATCGCCTGCATCTGCCTGGCCTTTATGGCATCTTGCCGCGCCCCGGTGGCTCAGTTATTCTCTTGCTGGATAATGTTCCCATTCACCCCCAAACCGGGGAGCCCCTGCCCGCCCTGGAGACCGCCCTGGTAACCGCTACTCCCCTACGACAAGCCTACTGGCTTTGGCAAATGGCGGAACTATGGCAGGTGCTGAGCGGTTATGGTTTGGCCACGAGCCTGTTACATCTGGAAACAGTGCGGGTGGAAGGATGGTGTCTGCGATTGCTGGAGCTGCATCCAGATGTCTATCCTCCCAGTCGGGCTAATCTGGCTGAGGTGTGGCGATCGCTGCTGCCGGTTCTCTCCCCTGTGATCGCCGAATCCCTTATCCCCCTGATGGATGGCATGGTTTCCCCTGAGGGGAGTGAGGAGGCCCTGGCCCTGGGTCTGAATCAAATCCTGCTGGCTCAGGCAGCCTCGATTCCCAGCCGTTTTGTGCTAGCTGGGGCCACCGCTCAAGGTCCCAGTCAACCCCGTAACGAAGATGTTTGCTGGCCCAACAGCACCGCCACCCCGCCGCCTTCTTCAGAGGGACTGCAACTCGCCATCGTTTGCGATGGGGTGGGTGGCCACGAGGGGGGTGAGGTCGCCAGTCAGTTAGCGCTGCAATCCTTACAACTGCAACTGCCGGCTCTGCTGGCGGAAACTCAAAAGGAATCCCAGGTAATGCCGCCGGCGGTGATTAGGGATCAAATCAAAGCGGTGATCACGGTTGTTAACGATCTGATTAATTTTCAAAACGATAACCAGGCCAGGGTGGGGCGACAACGCATGGGTACTACCCTGGTCATGGCTGTGGTTTTACCTCAACAACTGCACACCGATCAGGGCTGGAAGCGAGTCCAGGAAGTTTACCTGGCCCAGGTTGGAGATAGCCGGGCCTACTGGATTACCCCCAATTATTGCCATTTGCTCACCGTGGATGATGACATTGCCGGACGAGAGGTCATCGCCGGTCGCCAGATCTTGCCTCTGGCTCTGCAGCACCCCGAGGCCAGGGCCCTTACCCAGGCCCTGGGAACCCGCAGCGGAGAACGGCTTGACATTCACTGTCAGCGGTTCATTTTTGATGAACCAGGGGTACTGCTGCTGTGCTCCGATGGTCTTAGCGATAACTCTCGGGTTGAGGAGTCTTGGGCCAACTACATTGGTTTGATTGTCAAGGGTATTGTCAGCCTGGAGGCGGCTGTTGCTGCCTGGATTGAATTGGCTAACCAGAAAAATGGTCACGATAATAGTGCGGTGGTGCTACTGCACCATCAAATACTGCCGCCAGCCCTGACGCCCCCAGCCCCTCCGGAATCCTTCGATCGCCCCAGCCCTGATCGCCCCAGTGCCGCCCTCTACGGTGAAACCCGGGAGGCAGAGGAGCCACTGCCAGACCCGGTGGATACCTCTAGATCTGGCATCAACCCGGGCTGGTGGGTGCTGCTGGTGATCGTTCTGGGAGCTACCCTGGCCCTGACCTGGTGGCTCAAGCGCCCATCCCTACCCGAGGCTACACCACCAACGCCCGCCCCTAGCCAGTCGACTCCCTAGCCCGGGCAGGGGAGCGATTTCAAAAAGAGTAACCCCCGTGCCAGAATAGATCACACCCGTTAAGCTAATCCCAATGGCCCCTGATCGGGCCTGTGGTATTAACCTTTGGTGAGCCCAGTGATCAAGGCCCCCCTGGCTATCCCCCCGACGACCTATGCCCCTAACCTGCTGATGGCGGAGTTGTCCTTTCAACCTGACCAGCCTCTGGCGCCAGCCTCCTTCACCCCCCAACAGTTACACAGCATTAAGGCCCAGATTGACCTGGTGCTGATGGCTATAGAGTGTCTAACGGGCTTGGGGTCAGAGGCGGTGTTGGCCTCTGCTGCGCGGCTAGGACTGGTGGACCTAATTAATGACCGGGTCAATCTTTGGCGCCTGCGCCAGGCCAGTCCCCTGCGGAGGGGCCAGGGACGAAAAAAATTAGATATTGACGAAGCCCGGGCCCTGGTACTGGTCAGTTGTGATCTGGCGGCCAGCCATAGCACCACCATTCGCAGTGCCGTTGCCGCCCTGGAACAAGCTCTAGACCAGGGCCGGGTGGTCCACCAGGTAGACATTTTAGGTAACTACCTGGATGCCTTTACCAACGCCTATCAAGACCGCATGGAGGTCGATTCCACCGCCTTTACCGATGACCTCTCCGCCCTTGCCTTGAAACTTTTGGTTGATCTGGTGTTTTACAGCGGGGTGCAGGGTAGCCGTAAGTTCTGGCTGACCCTGCTGGACCGCTCAGGGGGCTAGCCCCCTGGGGTTGCATTTGTAGGGCCGGTTCTATACCTCTAGAGAGATCATGGCTGCCATCGCTACCCTCACCACCTATGACTACCAGGCCCCTAGCTGCTTGCTGCGGGTGACTGGCCAATTATCGGCCCTCAGTCAGTTGACCCGTCAGCCCGTGCTGCGGGGCTTGCGCTTTGATTTGCAGATCGGGCCGGGGGAGAATCCAGAGGCGATGCCCGATAGCTCTCCCCTACTAACATTGAAGGGGGAAGAGAACCAGCTTTTAGAGCTCAGCGATCGGGTGCAGAACTACGTTCAAGGCCATCTACAGGGGCAGGTCACTGCCTTACCCCAGGGGGGATGGATTACCCTGACTCGCCTAGGGCTAACTCGCCATGCCCTGCAAATTAACCAACCCCGCCCCCGGGTTGTGATTCTGTCTACTCTGCAACTGGCTGATCTGGCCGATGTGCTAGACCAAATGGATAGTCAGCTCCAGGTGAGGGCCGAGGAGCGATCGCCAGCGGTACGGCAGCGGCCAGCCCGAGTCAGGCTATGGATCGGATCGGTGGCCGCGGTGCTGGTGGCCGCGGTGCTGGGTCATCAGTGGCTGCTGCCCAATCCTCCTGCCGTGGTGCGATCGCCCC
>JAGWXD010000050.1 GCA_018970085.1 Cyanobacteria bacterium REEB459 | reverse complement strand
GCACCTCTGAATTGCAATTAGCATTTTCACTGGATCACATGAGAATCAACCGTACTCAAGTAACTGTGGAAAACCTGTTGAGCAGTTTTATGATCACCCTCTGGAGTCATGTCGCACAGCCACCAAATAAGACTCAGTAGATCACAAACAGGCTCTATGCTCTTTTGCCATGATCCAGCCCTCACCCTAAATCCCTCTCCCAAATGGGGAGAGGGACTTTGAAATACTTGCTACCCAACTTAGAAACACCGGCGCGATGGTAGGCGGTGGCCCCATCGCCGACCCCCTACTGATCGCCCTCACCCAACGCTGCCACCAAGACGGCCTCAACACCGACCCCCACACCCTCGCCACCCAACTCAGACTCCACCTCCACCGGGGCATCGGCTACCTCGCCGGTGACCCCCACCTCAAACGCCTGCAAGACCTCTGCCACCTGGCCCTCCAGCACACCACCCCAGAGTGACGGGCCCCCAGCCTCTGATAGAGCCCAGGGGTGATGGTATTTGAATCAATGGCTAAGTTGAGGGGGAGCTAATATGCTTTGCATCCTCACTCAGATCTCTTAACCCATCGGCCTCAGGGACTATGTTAGCTAGCTGGCGGTAATAGTCTAATAAATCCTTCCTGCTCAAAATGGCGATCTGTAGTCAATCCATCGGTTATACCCCGCTGGTGCATAAGGATAAAGCTCACCGCATCGCACAAGGAATACCCCTTGTCCTGCCGAGCAAGCAAAAGCTGCATAGCTTCTCGGTGCAGTTGCTCATCCACCCAAACTGTTTCGATATCTGGGTTGTCAACCAAGTCAACTATAAACTCTAAAACCTTAGCCCGAGGAAAGCGGCGAACCAGGGCAAGGGCCACCAACTCAGCCAGAACATGGCTGTGAGTCAAAAGACCACTGGTTGAATCATTGACAAGTTGCATAGCTTTTTCATGCTGCGGCTCATCGTGATGTAAGTAGCACAGCAAGCCAGATGTATCTAAAAGCATAAAAGAGCCCCGCCGCTAGTACTCATCGGCATAGGCTTTGGCAAGGTCTGCGTCAATTGCTTCGTTGTCTATACCCGTTGCGTACCCTAAGCTGATTGCCCCTGCATAACTCTTAAACTTCTGCCGTGCCTGCTCTTGTTGCTCTAAAGACAGTGCCACCTTGCTAGCTACGGCCCCCTGCCTGCTGAGAATGGTGATTATCCACTCTGTTATAGAGATGCCTACTGCACTAGCCTTACGCTGTAGGTCGGCGTAGACTTCATCACTAATCTCTAGAGTCAACTGCTGGCTCATCGGTGGATTCCAGGCAACTTGAGGGACACAGAGCTATTATAACCTCCCGCAAAAGATACCCAAATCGCCAACTTGACAGCATGCATCTTCAGCACCTCTGAATTGCAATTAGCATTTTCACTGGATCACATGAGAATCAACCGTACTCAAGTAACTGTGGAAAACCTGTTGAGCAGTTTTATGATCACCCTCTGGAGTCATGTCGCACAGCCACCAAATAAGACTGCTTTGATAACATCTTGACTGATCAGTCGCAATTAATCGACCAAGGTGCTCACAATTCCAGCCAAGTAGGGTATATTCCCAATCTGCGCTTTGGAAGTCAACAATCTTGATGCGAATCTAACATTCAAACCCGATAGCGCACCAGGATCACATCATACTTGGAGTAGCTGGGCATACACATCGTCCTCAGTATTATCCCAAACGGCATCAAGGGATATTTGGCTTGCCTGTAGCCAAAATTCAGCCTCATCGTCAGGTAAAACTGTTACCAGCACTCTTACCCCTTCTGGGAGTTCTGCTGCTTCCAGTAGCTCAATTTTTCCTTGCCGAACCTGAGCCCAGAGCGTTTTTAGCATATCTGTTGTATGAGACCATGCCTCAATTTTATGCCGTAATTCCTGTGTGTGCGTTCAGCTCTACGACCAGGATGGCGAACTGCTCCCCAAACACCGCCTCTCTGCCGGAGAAAAACCGATCCTCGCCATTGCCCTGCTCTGGGGCCTGGCCCAGGCCTCTGGCCGACAGCTCCCCGTGGCGATCGCCACCCCCCTCGGTCGTCTCGACTCAGAACACCGCCACCATTTAGTAGAGAGAGACCGCCGTAGCGCAGCGGCGGCCAGTCAGAACGCCTACCCAGTCTCAGTAGATCACAAACAGGCTCTATGCTCTTTTGCCATGATCCAGCCCTCACCCTAAATCCCTCTCCCAAATGGGGAGAGGGACTTTGAAATACTTGCTACCCAACTTAGAAACACCGGTGCGATGGTAGGCGGCGGCCCCATCGCCGACCCCCTACTGATTGCCCTCACCCAACGCTGCCACCAGGATGGTCTCAACACCGACCCCCCCACCCTCGCCACCCAACTCAGACTCCACCTCCACCGGGGCATCGGCTACCTCGCCGGTGACCCCCACCTCAAACACCTGCAAGACCTCTGCCCCCTGGCCCGACCCAACCCCACCCCAGAGTGACGGGCCCCCAGCCTCTGATAGCCCCCAGGGGTGATGGTATTTGAATGAAAGATGGGTACAGATTCTGGGCAACCCAGAGCCTATTCCATTGTTAGGCTTGAATAACATCAAAGCTATCTCGATCTCTAATTCGATAAAAGAAGAAGTCAGAATCAAGGGTCAGGATTTGTCGGTATCCTGTGTTTTCTGCTGCCAAAACCAGAGTTGCGTCCGCCAAGTCCATTGGTCTGTCACTATATTTCTCCATCAGATCCAATAAATGGGCATAGTCATTTTCTTGAATCTCGAAAATGACCAGCAGCTGATCTAAGAGGAGCTGTCCTAACTGTTTTTGCATCGCCCAACCGCCGCGATGGAGAGCAAGATACATGGCTTCTGTCAGGCATGACCAGGTTGTGCTTAGAGGTTTTGCTAGAGCCGTAACGGTTGTTCGATAGGCATTGTGTTGAGGTTGAGTGTGATCCACCAGGCAGAGCAAAACCCCAGCGTCACAGAGAATCATAGGTCCAGTCCTTGTTGCCGATATTTACTCAGCAAACGTTGCTGATATTCGCTAGTTGGTGCTGTTGGGGTGATTTCTAAGTCATCAGTAGCCCTAAACCATTGCGCCCAATCTTGGGAGCGATCGCCCCCAAGGGCATCAATCACTGTTTTTCTGTGATGATGGCGAGTGATCACGTCAATAAAGTCGATTATTTGTTGTATAAGCGACTCTGGCAAGTGCTGAATCTTGGAAATCGCAATGTCTCGAAGGGTCACAACCATCACCTCCGCCAAAATCACTAGATAGATCGGTTTAAACTACTTGACTCCTCAAGTTTAACGGGTACGGTTCTCCCTGACCCATGGTACCTTTCCGGCGACCCCCACCTCAAACACCTGCAAGACCTCTGCCCCCTCGCCCGACCAAACCCCACCCCAGAGTGAGAGGTCATCAACCTATTCCCACTGGGAAAACAGCAGGGGCTGCACGCTACCATCCGCCAAAATCTCCGGCAACCACTCATCCCCCCGATGCTCGGTGCCGTCCCACTTCTCCGGCCAGGTGTTGGCCGCCATCAGGGCCTCAATCCGGGCCAGCTCCTGATCATTAATCAGGCTCAGGTGCGGTTGGCCACTGGCGGCGGCGGCCCCATTCACCTCCGCCTCAATCCGTAGAACTTCCCCCAACATCCAGCGCCGGGCCTCCAGGGTGAGGGGGCCCAGCCGGCCCTGTTTCTTGGCCAGGGTGCCATCCTGACGCAGCTCCCCGTGCTTGCGCAGACGATACTGGGGTCTCTTCACCTCCCAGTACAATGGCCGCAACTGCCGCAGGGGGGCCAGGTAGGCCCACTTGGGGTTGGCAATCACCCGCTCCAGGGCGGCATCCTCCTGCACCAGGGGACACCCCATACAGCCGGTGCGGGCGTTGATCGGCTCCGTTTCTCCCTGGGCATCGAGGGGGTCGTGACCGTAGACCTCCGCAATCTCAAAGGTGGGAAAGCCCAGATCCAAGTCTGCCTTCACCAGCCAGTCCCAAATATGGCAAACCCGCCAGTGCAGCAGGGGGGCCAGGGTGTCGGCGATCGCCGCCGCCGTGCTCTGCTGAAACCAGCCCTGACCGCATTCCCCCCCATCGCGGCTGCAACTCAAGGCAATCCGCTGGTCGCGGGCGGCGCTCTCCCCCACCCGTACCCCGGTGAGCATCAACAGCTTTTCCCCAGTTTGCTGCTGCAGGGCCTCCAACTCTCGCTCCATGGCCATCACCTTCAGCTTCGGCGTACACCAGCGAAAGGTATTGCTGGGCGGCGGCACCCCCCGCCCCAGCATGTAGACAAAAAAGCGATGGTCCAACTGGGGCAACACCACCCGGGTCTCAAAACCTCGCGCCTCTAGAGCCCTTAATACCCCCAGGGCGGCATTGTGCAGGGGGGGCAGCTCCTGACGGGTATCGGCGTAGAGCACGGTGATACTGGCGGGCCGGGGCACCAGCCCCTGATCGATTAAGTCGGCCACTAAGGTGACGGTGGCGGTGGAATCCTTACCGCCCGAGAAGGCGATCGCCCAGTGGCGATACAGGGCCCCATAGTGGCGCAGGGACTCCATCGACAGCTCAATGCTGCGATCTAGGGACAGGCGCTCGTGGTCAAACAGGCTCAGGGTTTTCATCACACCAGGTCAGGGCTTGGAACGGATTATTCCTCGGTACCCATCTACCGCTCCCTGCTACTAAACAGGAAACCTCTATAAATAGCGTATTGTAGCCACAGGTTCCTATTTATAGCACTAAAATAGACACCAGCCTCCTCGCTGCCGCTACCGATGGTGGTGTCCCTGCCCCCCGCCCTGGATATCCCCCGCCTCTGCCAGACCATGGCGGTGGGCAAAACCCTCCCCGACGCCTTTTACCTCCACATCAGTGCCCTGGCCCTGCTGCCCACCCCCCTGCAGCAGCTCGAGCAACGGGCCCGCCAGGTGGTGCCGGGGGTGGTCGCCACCCTGGTGAAATTCAAATTCCGCCGACCCCAGATCGCCTACCTCCACTATCCCGACTTCGACACCGACCCCCATCCGGCCCTGCACAGCAGTACCCTGGTGGACCTGGCCCACCTCACCGCCACCACCCGTGCCTACCAGGAGCGCTCCAACCCCCCCATCCTGCACCGCAAAGAAACCTTTGTCGCCCCGGACTACCCTGGCTATGCCGGCTTTGTCCACCTCACCCAACAGGAGATCCACCAGGGGCTGTTGGACCATTCCCGCACCATTGGTCTGCGCCGGGGGTGGCAGCAGCGGCTGCAGAGCCTGGGGTTGGAAATCTACCCCCAGGGCCTGGCCTGTGCCCTGGTCGCGACACCCCCCCGCCCCGATCCGCCGACTCCGATTCAGCGACACCGGGCGGCGATCGCCCGGGTCACCGCCTCCAAGCCCCTGCGGCTGGCCCTGGAGGCGGGGTTGATTCCCCCCGGTAGCCGCTACTTTGACTACGGCTGCGGCCACGGCATGGATGTGGAGTACCTGCACCGGTTGGGCTACAGCAGCCAGGGCTGGGATCCCCACTTTCGCCCCCATAGTCCTCGCCAGCCCGCCGATGTGGTCAACCTGGCCTACGTCATCAACGTCATCGAAGACACCGGCGAGCGCCGTCAGGCTCTGATCGAGGCCTGGCAGCTGGCGGAAAGCCTGCTGATCGTCGCTGCCCAGGTGCTGGTGGAGCACCCCACCGCCGGCGCCATTCCCTACGGCGATGGCATCATCACCCGTCGCCAAACCTTTCAAAAGTACTACGACCAGGAGGAACTGAAGGCCTACATTGACCAGGTGTTGGGGGTGGACGCCATTCCCATCGCCCTCGGTATCTACCTGGTATTTCGAGACCAGGCCCAGGCGGAAAATTTCCGGGCCTCCCGCTGGCGGCGGCGCGCCGCCACCCCGGGGCCCCGCCTCAGGGTCAGTCGGTTTGAGACCCACCGGCAGCAGTTGCAACCCCTGATGGATTTCTATGCCGAGCGGGGTCGTCTGCCCAGGGGGGAGGAACTCAGCCCTGACACCCTCACCCCCCTGCAGGCCACCTTTGGTAGTCTCAGGCGGGCCTTTGCGGTGGTGCTACAGGCCACCGATGTCGCCGCCTGGGATGCTATCACCGATCAGCGCCGCCATGACCTGCTGGTTTACCTGGCCCTCAGCCAGTTTGGCCAACGGCCCCGGTTTAAAGCCCTCTCCGCCCCCCTGCAGCGGGACATCAAGGGCCTATTTGGTAGCTACCCGGCGGCCTGTAATGCCGCTGACCTACTGTTGATCAGCCTGGGCCAACCCCAGCTATTGGCGGCCCGCTGTGGCCAGAGCCCCCTCGGGCAGCAGCGGCCCCACTCCCTCTGGGTGCACCTCTCCGCCCTGGACCACCTCGACCCCCTGCTGCGGCTCTACGAAGGCTGCGCCGCCCGCACCATCGGTCGCCCCCAGGAGGCCACGGTGGTGAAGTTGCATCGGCATAAACCCCAGGTCACCTACCTGGAGTTTGCTAACTTTGACCAAGACCCCCACCCCGCCCTGGTCAGTGCCATGGCCATCGATCTGCAGGACCTGCGGGTCCGCTACCGCGACTACGATGGCGACAACCCACCCCTGCTACACCAAAAACACCAGCTCCTGGCCCCGGACTACCCCGGCTACGCCAAGTTCCTGAAGCTTAGTCAGCAGGAGGAACGGTGGGGTCTGCTGCAAAACCTGCCCAACCCCTGCGATCGCCGGCAATGGCAGCAACGCCTGAACGACCACGGCGCCGCCCTCAAAGGGCACCGTTTAGTGCGTCAGAAAGTCTCACCGGTATTTGAATGAATGGCTAAGTTGAGGGGGAGCTAATATCCTTTGTATCCTCACTCAGATCTCTCGCTCGCCCGCCCCAACGGGTTGTTAAACCGCGCCTGCCTGACAAATTCACGATTTTCCTCCCACTTTTAGCCTGTTGCTTTTGCAGATCAGCGAAAAGCGCCCTCAGGTCGTGGTTAAAAGAGCGTGAATACTCCTCACGAATTCTATGAATCTCTTCCACAATTGCATCTTCATACATGATTAATCTCAATCTCCCAGTAGTTCATAGGGTGTACAAAGAATCGGCAACTCATAGCCGAAATCAAGACTGATCTCTGCCAATTTCCTCTGAATTTGGGCATTAGCTATATGCTTGCAGTTCCATGTGAGCAGATAATCTATCCCATGAATTGTGGCGGCTGCGATATGAATAGCGTCAACATCAGCTTTTGCAGGAAGACTGCTACGTTCCAGAAATTGCTCTGCCAAGTCAAGGACAGATTGATTCAGTTCGAGCAGTTCAAAATCACGAATGATCTCAAGACGCTGGGTTGCGATTTGAGCATCACCTTGAGAGGTTTCCTTGATAACTGCTTGAGACGTGTACAGTTGAAAGTTACTACGACGAGTATCCCACCACTCTCTGGTGATTTCAATATTGGCAGCCACGACAAGATCTCTGCTAGGTCGAGCAGTCAGGTAACCTAAAATACTGGTTTCAATATCAGGGACTATGTTAGGCTGTGCCGGGTTCTTCAGGGACTTCACCCATCGTTCGCTGTGATGCATGGCGGATATGGAGAATG
Source organism: Cyanobacteria bacterium REEB459 (assembly GCA_018970085.1). Lineage (GTDB taxonomy): Bacteria > Cyanobacteriota > Cyanobacteriia > Phormidesmidales > Phormidesmidaceae > Nodosilinea. The sequence goes on along the minus strand of JAGWXD010000050.1, from coordinate 10,741 downwards.
CGGGTAGAAATGCGCCATCCGCTTCTGCCTCTGCCACGCTTGAAATTTCGATACGATACTTCATGAATCAGCTGACAGAGTGTACTTGCTGCGTTGCTCTTCAGCAAAATCTTGAAAAGACCTGAATTCTCCTGCCTCAAAATCGTCTAACCCTTGCTGAATACCCTTGATAGCCTCTTCTGAATCTTGCTCTTCCCACTCTAAGACACTAGCTAATAACTCAGATGCAACAAGACTCACATCTTGACCTCGCTGAGTAGCTTTGTCAAGCAGCAACGCCTCTAATTCAGGGCTAAGGGTAACAACTATTGCCATTCGGGCGATCTCCTAGGGCATAGAGCCTATACGCTGTATTTTAGCAAAAGTAATGAGCTTCCCTGAATCGTCAGTATTTTACTAATCACCAGTGCGTTTGGCTACCTGAATACCCCAGAAGTAGCCTGCTCCGTAATTTAAGATTTCTTTGTGTTTAACACCAACCCACCCCCAGGCAGATCATCCCTCCACCATTCTCCTAGCAAAACTCTGCCCCCCACCTATCTAGCTCCACCACCGACCAACCCAAACCACCACCCGCCAGTAACCCGGCATCTAGCTCCTGAATCCTGACCCCTCCCCCCTCTCTGCCAGAGAAAAACCGATCCTCGCGATCGCCCTGTTCTGGGGCTTGGCCCAGGCCTCTGGTCGGCAGCTCCCCGTGGCGATCGACACCCCCCTCGATCGCCTCGACCCAGAACGCCGTCATCCCCTGGTGGAACGATACTTCCCGCAGGCTAGCCATCAAGTGATGCGGCTCTCCACCCATACCGAAATCCGCCAGGCCGAAGTCACCCAACTCAGACTCCACCTTCGCCGGGGCATCGACTACCTCGCCGGTGACCCCCACCTGAAACGCCTGCAAGACCTCTGTTACCTGGCCCGACCAACCCCCACCCCAGAGTGAATCCCAGCGAAACCTTTCGAGGAAGGAGACCCACTTCACTGCCAGCAGCCTTTAAATCAGACTATCTCGCTAGAATAGGGCTGACACCTAAACTCCTTACCCATGCTATGTATTCCCCTTGACCTGACTCGCTCTCGCCAGGTTGACTAACAAGTTCAGTTTGCTCTTGCAAATCTTTTCTTGGCTAGTCATGGTGACACTGCTAAGTCAGTACAGCTTTACACGGAGTGTCAGATAAAGTCCTAGCTATTAAAAATTACTGGAGCCCGATGGAAGACCGAGAATGCTCTTCAAATTCTGAGGTTACCCACAGCCTACCTAAATCACTCTCCTAAACTGAGTATTTGTGCTTATTGAAAAACTGGGATGCTCCCGGCGCCATAGCCCTAAACTCTGGCCAGGGAGCACTGATATCTTTCTAGAGGGGGTTTTAGGTGGGTAGCCAGGGAGTTAGTTCTACTGTTAATTCATGGGATCCGTATGGTATTACTTGGGCCAGACCCCTTAGGGTAAAGTTGATCGGCGAAAGCCAAGCCTGAATAGGTGTTATGGTCCGCCTTCCCCCGGCTACACATGGCTACAATTATAAGCCTACTGTTTCTATATCTGATTCAATCGAAAAGCAAAATCAATGAATCACAGCTTACAAGATGTATTCTACATATGAAGATAGCCTCGTCTCTATAGTCCTTAGAACCACAAAGAAAAGAGATGTATTGGTTCTCAATGAGGCCATAAGAAGCATAGCTTCAAATAAATATAGACCCATTGAAGTTGTCCTTGTCGCCCAGACGGATGATAATAATTTTATTCAGTTAATAAAAAATTTAATAGATAATTATCAAGATCTTGAATTTTTTATTGATTTAGTTATCAATCCAACTGATCAAGATCAGCGAACCAGAAATCTAAATCTAGGAATTGACAGGGCAAAAGGTAGATATCTCGGCTTTCTAGACGACGATGATATCTTTTATGAAAATCATATCCTAGATTTAATTAGTCCTCTCAGACAGTCAGAGCATATTCCATGGAGTTATGGCGATGTAATGCTAGTTTCCTATTCTATGGATAATTCACATGAAATTATCCAGGAAAACCGCGGTATTTCCTACGGAAAAAATTTTGATCTAGAAGATTTTTTTCGTGGCAACTTTATTCCGATTCACGCTTACTTGATTGATAGAACTAGGGTTGATTCAAACCTGCTTAAATTTGATGAAAACTTTGCTTTGGCTGAAGATTATGCCTTTCTACTAAGGCTGGCTGTTAATTATCAGCCCTACTATGTTAAAGAGTTCGTGAGTGAATATCGAATCTTTAAAGATCTGAGTAACTCTACTCTCATAGTCAATGATTTATTGAAGATGCCCGATCGCTCTAAAATTAAAGCCTGGAGTAAGGCTCTATGGCAGATTGAAGTCCTTAAAGAGGGTTTATTGCCTGCTTATTCCTCTGGACTATTTTCCCAAAAGTTGAGGAAGTATTTTTTCTATCATTTCCCAGATGTGAAAATATTTTTACAGTATAAGCTTCCAGCTTTAAGGCGATTTCTGATAGATATTTTTCATGGGTTAGGATTCATGGATTAATGCCAATAATGCAGAATTTTAATGATTTATTTCGTTACTGTTAATTATTATTCCCGTGACTGGATTCGGACTTTGATTGCCTCTATTGCCGCTGGCATTACTGGTCCGTACCGTATCCTGGTGGTTGATAATTCACCGGAGGAAACAGCCCTGCCATCTTTGGTGACTGATCGCACAACTATTCTTGAGTCCGGTAGTAATCTGGGTTTTGGTCAGGCCTGTAATCTGGGAATTAACTACGCTTGGCAACACCATCGCCAGGCGCTGGTGTGGTTAATTAACCCTGACGCGGTGATTCACCCTGGTGCTGACACCTACGTCCAGAGTTGCTTCAGGGAAGATCCCGCCCTGGCTATTGTGGGTACACAAATTCTGACCGCTGACGGGTCAATTTGGTTTAGCCACGGCACCTTTAATCCCTGGACTGGTTCGGTAAAGCATCACCATACTCCCCTTCAGCTTTCTTCCCAGGGATTGACCATTTCTTCTCAGTGGGTAACGGGCTGTAGCCTGGTACTCAATCTAGCGGTTTTTCAGGAATGTCCTGGGTTTAGCGATCGCTACTTCCTTTATTGCGAAGACACTGACCTCTGCCTCCGCTATGGTCGTCAGGGGTATCGGGTTGCTGTCACCCAGCATCCCCTGGTTACCCATCAGGTTTCCGCCCTGATTGGCCGCTACCCTGGTCTGATGCACCAACACTACACCTACGGTCGCCTTACCCTGCTACGGTACCACGGCACGGCCTTGGGGCTGGGGCTTTATCTACTCTATAGCCTATTGCAGGGATTGCTGCGGTTGCCCTGGCAACCTATTCGAGCTTGGGGACGGTGGCGGGGACTGGGTCAGTTTTTGCGGAGATGGGTATACCCTTAGGGGAGTTTAGACTAGTTCACTCCAGGGTTAGCGACTGGATTCGGGTGACCAATGTCATACTAACTATTCAAGCGTTCTGCCCCTCCTATGACTGATTTCCTCGCCCCCCTTAATTCCGCCCAGCGTCAAGCCGTGGAGCACTACTGCGGCCCCCTGTTGGTGGTGGCGGGGGCAGGATCGGGCAAGACCCGGGCCCTCACCTACCGCATTGCCAACCTGGTGCTGACCCACAAAACCGATCCCGAAACCATCCTGGCGGTCACCTTCACCAACAAGGCGGCCAAGGAAATGAAACAGCGCATTGAGGTGCTGTTTGCTGAGCAGGATGCCCAGGCCCGCTACGGCAAGCCCCTTTCCACCCTGGGGGAGGCGGAGCAAACCCGGCTCAAGTCCCAGGTCTACAAAAACATCACCAAGCATTTGTGGATTGGCACTTTCCACGCCCTCTGCGCCCGGTTGCTACGCTTGGACATCGAAAAGTACCAGCACCCGGCGGGCTATCGCTGGACCAGAAACTTTTCTATTTTTGACGAGTCCGATGCCCAGAGCCTGGTAAAAACCATTGTCACCCAAACCCTGAATCTGGATGACAAGAAATTTAACCCGCGATCGGTGCGGTTTGCCATTAGTAATGCCAAAAACCAGAAACTCAGCCCGGAGGAGCTGGAACAGGAGCAACCCAACTATCGGGGCCGGGTGATCGCCGATGTGTATCGCTATTACCAGAAGGCCCTGGCGGAAAATAACGCCCTGGACTTTGATGATTTAATTTTGCTGCCGGTGTACCTGTTCCAGCAAAACGAATCGGTGCTGGGCTACTGGCATAACCGCTTTAGTCACATTCTGGTGGACGAGTACCAGGACACCAACCGCACCCAGTACGAGTTGATTCGTTTGCTGGCCACCAACGGGGAAGAAATTGCCACCTACGATAATTGGAATCGTCGCTCGGTGTTTGTAGTGGGGGATGCTGATCAAAGCATATATTCCTTTAGGGCTGCTGATTTCACCATTTTGATGAACTTTCAGGAGGACTTTGGCGATCGCTTAGCCGATGACGATACCCGCACCATGGTCAAACTGGAGGAGAACTATCGTTCTACCGCCAATATTCTAGAGGCGGCGAACCACCTGATTGAGCACAACACCGAGCGCATCGATAAGGTGTTGCGGCCTACCCGCGGTGAGGGAGAGCCGATCTACTGCTACTGCGCCGATGATGAAACCGCCGAGGCGGCCTTTGTGATTGATCAGATACGTAACCTGGAGACCCAACACCCCGAGCTCAATTGGGGAGATTTTGCTATTCTTTACCGCACCAATGCCCAGTCCCGCGCCTTTGAGGAAGTCCTTACCCGCTATAGCCTGCCCTACCAGGTGGTGGGGGGGCTACGCTTCTACGATCGCCGCGAAATCAAGGATGTGCTGGCCTATCTGCGGGCGATCGCCAACCCCTTCGATACCCTTAGCCTCAAGCGGGTGATCAACGTACCCAAGCGGGGGGTGGGCAAAAGCACCCTGGACAAGCTGGAACAGGCGGCCCAAACCCTGGGGGACATCCCCCTGTGGGAGATCCTCAGCGATCAAACCTCGGTGAAGACCCTGGCGGGGCGATCGGCCCGGGGGGTGCTGGAGTTTGTTGAGGTGATCCAAAAGTATCGCCAGGTGCTGGAGGAGCAGAAGGGCTCCGAGATTATCCAGGGGCTACTGGAGGACAGCGGCTACCTGGCCGCCCTCAAGGCGGAGGGCACCGATGAGGCGGACGATCGCTTCAGCAACGTGCAGGAACTTTATAACGCCGTGTTGCAATTTGAGGAGGAGAACGTCGACGACCCCTCCCTGATTGCCTTTCTCGCCAACGCCTCCCTGGCCTCCGACCTGGACGATGTCAAGGAGGGGGGGAACGCCATTTCCCTAATGACCCTGCACGCCTCCAAGGGGTTGGAGTTTCCGGTGGTTTTTCTGGTGGGGCTGGAGCAGGGCCTCTTTCCCAACTACCGATCCCTGGAGGACCCCGCCGCCACCGAAGAAGAACGCCGCCTCTGCTACGTCGGCATCACCCGCGCCCAGGAACGGCTATTCATCTCCCACGCCCGGGAACGACGCCTCTACGGCACCCGGGAGCCCGCCAGCCCCTCCCTATTCCTGGAGGAACTACCGGCGGAGTTGCTCAGCGGTAACCGCAGACTACCCAGCGCCCGACAAACCCGGCGATTGTCCCCCCAGGCCCGGTCTACCCAAGCCGACCCCAAGGGTGATCCGGGGGATTGGCAGGTGGGGGATGTGGTGGTTCACCAGACCCACGGGACGGGGCAGGTGACCCATATCTTTGGGGCTGGCAATAAGACCTGCCTGGCGGTGGAATTCCCCGGCCAGGGTCGCAAGATCATTGATCCTAAATTAACGGCGTTGCAAAGAGCAGACTAGGCGAGTCGCAGACTCAAGGTCAAGATTGTTACCCAAGCCATCCCCTCACCCCTGGCTCAGCCCAATTCCTGCCCACCGGCTAAGGACCCCCCCCCAGAGCTATCGTCCCTGAGTCTCTACAATGGAAACATCGACCTCACTGCCTCCACCCATGGCCACTGACTACCTGAAACGCATTCTCACTGCTCGGGTTTATGATGTTGCCCAGGAAACTCCCCTGGAACTAGCTGCCAATTTATCGGCCCGCTTGGGTAACCGGTTGTTGCTGAAGCGGGAGGATATGCAGTCGGTATTTTCCTTTAAGCTGCGAGGGGCCTATAACAAAATGGCCCAGCTGTCTGCTGACCAACTGGCCCAAGGGGTAATTGCCTCCTCCGCTGGTAACCACGCCCAGGGGGTAGCGCTGGGGGCCAGCCATTTGGGCAGCCGCGCCATTATTGTCATGCCTACCACCACCCCCGACCTCAAGGTCAAGGCGGTTAAGGACCGGGGAGCAGAGGTGGTGCTTTACGGTGAAACCTACGACGATGCCTATAGCTATGCCTGCCAGCTCAGTGAAGAGAAAGGATTGACCTTTATCCATCCCTTTGATGACCCCGATGTGATTGCCGGCCAGGGTACCATTGCCATGGAAATCCTTCGCCAGCACCCCCAGCCTATCCATGCCATTTTTGTGGCCATTGGCGGCGGCGGATTAATTAGCGGTATCGCCACCTACGTTAAACAATTGCGGCCCGACATTAAAATCATTGGGGTAGAACCGGTGGACGCCAACGCCATGGCTCAGTCTCTCAGGGCAGGGAAACGGGTGCGCCTGCCCCAGGTGGGGTTATTTGCCGACGGGGTAGCGGTGCGCCAGGTGGGGGAAGAACCCTTTCGGCTCTGTCAGCAGTACCTGGACGACATTATTTTGGTGGAGACCGATGACACCTGTGCCGCCATTAAGGATGTGTTTGAAGACACCCGATCAATTCTAGAACCGGCTGGAGCCCTGGCCATTGCTGGCGCTAAGGCCTATGTTGAACGCACCGGCATTACCCACCAGACTCTGGTGGCGGTGGCCTGCGGTGCCAACATGAACTTCGATCGCCTGCGGTTTGTTGCGGAGCGAGCCGAACTGGGGGAACACCGAGAAGCGATTTTTGCGGTCACCATTCCCGAAAAGCCCGGGAGCCTCAAGGCCTTTTGCGAATGTTTGGGCACCCGTAACCTGACGGAATTTAACTACCGCATCGCCGACCAGCGCGAAGCCCATATCTTTGTCGGCCTGCAGGTTAAGGACCGGGCCGATGCCCAGCGCATGGCGGCCTTACTAGAGGCCCACGGGTTGAAAACCCTGAACCTATCCGACGATGAATTAGCAAAACTGCATCTGCGTCACATGGTGGGGGGAAAGTCACCCCTGGCGGAGGACGAATTGCTGTACCGCTTCGAATTTCCAGAACGCCCGGGAGCCTTGATGAAGTTTGTCAGCACCATGAGCCCAGCCTGGAATATCAGCCTGTTCCACTACCGCAACCATGGATCTGACCATGGCCGCATTGTGGCTGGCATTCAGGTCCCTCCTGCCGAAATGGCCCAGTGGCAGACCTTTCTTGATAGCCTGGGTTACCAGTACTGGAATGAAAACCAAAACCCTGCCTATCAGTTATTTTTGGGCTGAGGCCGGGCTGGCAGAGGGCAATCTATCCCCCATTAACGGGGGGCAACAGCACCACCTCATCTCCCTCGGCCAGGGGGTGACTGGCCTCTGCCAGCTGGAGATTTACCCCAAAACCGGTGCAAGGGCGCCAGGGTTCTAGCTCTGGATGTTCCTGCAATACCCGATCTAAAACCGCTGCTACGGGGCTACCAGGGGCAAAGGTCCAGCGCAGTTCTCCCACCCCGTAGACCTCCTGATAGATGGCAAAGAGCTTCACCGTAATGCCGATTTCTTCGATCTCAGGACTGGCCTCAGCCCAGGCCGGGCTCATGGGTTAGAGGCCAGGCTAGGGAGGCACTCTACCCCACCCATCCCATAGCGGCTGGCCAGATCGGCAGGGGTCATGGTTTCGTACTGCTCAAAGGGTTGGTGAATCCAGGGGTTATCCGGCAGGTGAACAACACAGTAATCAGGCTGAATAAAGGAAGACGCCTTATACCAGAGCACCGCAGTGCGGATGTCTTCAATTCCAGAACCGTACCGATCCTTTAACCAGAGAATCGCCTGATCGAGACTATGGCCTGAGTCCACCAGGTCATCCACCAGCAGAATCCGGTTACCCAGGGTTGCTGTGGTCATGCTCAAATGGCGAGAAAAGGTAACCTTACCCCGGGTACGCCCATCCACCCCTCCGTAGGAGGCGGTGGACAGAATGGCCAGGGGCTGATCAAACAACCGGCAGAGGATATCCCCAACCCGCAGCCCTCCCTTAGCCAGGCAGACAATCTGATTGAAGCACCAGCCCGAGGCGTAAATTTGGCTGGCCAGCTTTTCAATATCCCGGTGGTAGTCGTCCCAACTGACGTAGAAATCGGCCATGGCGATGGGGCTCTGAAATGGTTAGACTCGCCGATCGCCTGGGGAGGTAATGGGGAGGGCATAGGGAGTGACCCGGTTCCCAGATTGACCCCTAACAGAACAACGTGCGATGGAGAAATAATACACTGAGGACGCCGGTTCCTTCATCCACAATTTCTGATGGCTGCTAATCTCAAGTCCCCTTCCCCTCCCCCCTTCTCCCTATTTGCCAAGCTTGCCTTCGGCGCCGGGGACTTTGGCCCCGGTATGACCGCTAACCTGCTGGCCTTCTCCTTTCTGATTTTTCTCACCACCACGGCGGGCTTGAGTCCGGCGGCTGCCGGATCGGTGCTGGCCATTGGCAAGGTGTGGGATGCCATCAACGATCCCTTGATCGGCTACCTCAGCGATCGCAGCCGCAGTCCTTGGGGCCGCCGCTACCCCTGGATTGCCCTAGGAGCCCTCCCCTTTGGCCTCACCTTCTTCCTCACCTGGATTGTGCCCGGCTGGGAGAGCGACACCGCCCGGTTCTGGTACTACGTGGTGATCTCCCTGGTGTTTCAGATGTTTTACACCGTGGTTAACCTGCCCTACACCACCCTCACCGCCGAACTCACCCAGGACTACGACGAGCGCACCGAACTTACCGCCTTTCGCCTGGGGGCCTCGCTCCTGGGGGCGATTTCGGCCCTAGCCCTGGGACTGGTGGTGTCTAAACTGGTCACCGACAGTCGACAGCAGTACCTGATTCTGGCGGGGCTGTGCAGTGTGCTGTCGGTTTTGCCCCTCTTTTGGTGTGTACTGGGCACCTATCCTACGGCGCTACGGCGGGGAGCTCTGCAACCCCAACAGACTACAGAGGTAGATAGCCTATCCTTTTTGCAGCAGGTGCGCCTGGTGCTGGCTAACCGGGCCTTTATGTTTGTGGTGGGCATTTACCTGTTTGCCTGGTTGGCCTTGCAAATGACCGCCAGCATTATTCCCTTCTACGCCACCTTCTGGATGGGATTGCCCTCTTACTTTTTAGCGGCCCTACTGGTGCAGGGCTCCGCCATTGTGATGATGGTTGGGATCAACCTGATTAGCCGCCACTGGGGTAAGCAGGAGGCCTTTTATCTGGGCCTGGGAACCTGGATTATTGCCCAGGCTTTTTTGTTTTTTATCCAACCAGGACAAACCGCCGCCCTCTACCTGGTGTGTGTCGTGGTTAGTTTTGGTGTAGCTGCCGCCTACGTGGTGCCCTGGGCCATGCTGCCAGACGTGATTGAACTGGATGAACTACACACCGGTCAGCGCCGGGAAGGTCTGTTCTACGCCTTTATGACCCTGTTACAAAAGGTGGGCCTGGCGGCAGGGTTACTGCTGGTGGGGGTTGCCCTGCAATTTTCTGGGTTTGACTCTGGGGCCAGCCAGCAACCCGCCTCCGCCCTGCTGGCCATCCGTATCTTTATTGGCCCTGTACCCATGGTGCTACTGGTGGCGGCCCTGGTATTGGCCCGGTTCTACCCGATTAGCCGCCAGGTGCACGCAGAGACCCTACTGCGCCTGGCAGAGCGGCGGCGGCAGGATTGAGGCGTACTGTAAAAGCCCCCACTGAGCAGTCAGAAGACAGTCCTATAGGCTGGGCTTGATCCCCAACTACCCCAGCCAGTTGTGGCCTAGTCGCTGAAAACTTAGGGTTTAATGGGAATAGATACAGAAAACCGCCCCGAACCGCCAAGTTAGAGCCGTTTCTGTGTAAGTGTAAATACATTCTTATTTCAGCAGATGTCTTCAGACCCTACCTATCCCCGTTTTAGCTTTGAGGTGGTGACCGTCAACCCCCAGGGGCAGAACATCAACCGTAAACAGGCCAGCGCCCCCTACCAAACCCTGGACCTGGGCCAGGGGGTAACCCTGGAGATGGTGCTAGTTCCAGGGGGCAGCTTCATGATGGGGTCTCCCACTAAGGAAGTCGATCGCAAAAGCGATGAAGGCCCTCAGCATCAGGTCACGGTAGCCGAGTTCTGGATGGGTAAATACCCCGTCACCCAGGCCCAATATCAGGCCATCATGGGCAACAACCCTGCCAGATTCAAGGGGGATAATCGGCCAGTAGAGCAGGTAAATTGGCATGAGGCCATGGAATTTTGCGATCGCCTGTCTAAAAAACTGGGTCAACCCTACACCCTGCCCAGCGAATCTCAATGGGAATACGCCTGTCGGGCGGGTACTACTACGCCCTTTCACTTTGGCGAGACCATCACCCCCGATCTGGCTAACTACGACGGTAACTACCCCTATGGTTCCGAGCCTGAGGAAACCTTTCGAGAAGCGACCACCGAAGTAGGTAACTTTCCTCCCAATGGCTTTGGCCTCTACGATATGCACGGTAACGTCTTGGAATGGTGTCAAGACTGGTGG
>JAGWXD010000049.1 GCA_018970085.1 Cyanobacteria bacterium REEB459 | reverse complement strand
ACAGCGGCTTCGGGGGTTGCGAGCGACGGTGCTAGGCGATGATCTCTATTGCCATCAACCCTTCTGCCAGCAGCTGTTAGACCAACAGGTGGACTTCATTCTGGTCTGTCGAGAGGACTCCCACACCACCCTCTATGACCATCTCGAGGGGATGGCTTTACCCACGGTCACGACCCAACGCTGGACCGCAAGGTGAACGAAACCTGGACCTACCGCTATCTCAATGCGGTGCCCTTACGAGATGGAGCCGATGCTCTGTTGGTTAACTGGTGCGAGTTAACGGTCAGCCGCCCCAATGGTCAGGTGACCTACCACAACGCTTTTGCCACCAGTCATCCCATCAGCGATGACACCGTCGCTGAAATTGTTAGAGCCGGACGAGCCCGATGGAAGGTCGAGAATGAAAACAACAACATCCTCAAGACCAAGGGCTACAACCTGGAGCACAATTTCGGCCATGGCAAGCAGCATTTGGCCTCCGTCCTCGCCACCCTCAACATCCTGTCTTTGCTGTTTCACACCGCCCTGGAGCGGCTTGACCAGAAGTATGCCCGGCTGAGGGCATACCTCCCCACTCGAAAAACCTGCTTTGATGACCTGCGGGCTTTAACTCGGTACTTGTATTTCAACAGGCGATCGCCAGCCTGTTAATCACCGGTTTCACGCTAACTAGCCTTGCCCAGGCTGAGCCCACGGGTGCCTGGTTAGACGGCCAAACCAATTGGAACCAAGCCGCCGCTGCTATCTCCCAGGCACCTCGCGGGGTGGGGGGAGGTAACCTGTCCAATTGCCAGTCAACTAAACGACCGGTAGCCCTACCAGAGGACCGGCTGCCGGCGGCGGCGGGGTGGTCCTTAATGGTGGCAGCCCAGGTGTTTGGCAAGACCACCCTGATCAGCGGGATGGCCAATGCCGATGGCATGTGTCGCCCTCTCACCGACCAGGTGTTCGTTTTTAGTGGTGGGCAGTTCATTGGCACCCTCTCTCCCATTTTGATGGACTCCCGCACCGACGGTAGTTTAGTGAATGCTAACCTCTACCGGGAGGACTATATAGCTCTCTGGGTAACCATTAGAGTAGCCATTCCCTACCAGCAGAGTAATAATAGGTAATATCCCAAAAATCGCTTCTAAACCCCGGGATAATGTGCTGTGTTTGCCCTTCGCCTTCCTACCCTGGCCCCCTATGACTGCCGAACCCAATTTCGTCCTTGACCTCACCCTGGCCCTGGGGGCCTCAGCCCTGGGAGGTTACCTGGCTCACCGCCTCAAACAACCAGCTCTGCTTGGCTACCTGGTCACGGGCCTGGTGATTGGTCCCTACGGGTTGGGGTTGCAAACCGATGTCGAGCAAATTCAGGCCCTGGCGGAGGTGGGCATAGCCTTTCTATTGTTTACCCTAGGAGTAGAGTTTTCCCTGAGAGAACTCAAGCGGGTCCGGGCGATCGCCCTGCTGGGCAGTTTTCTGCAAATTGGCCTGACCACCCTGCTGGTCTGTGGTGTCTCCCTGCTGTCGGGGTCAGCCAGTTCCCTGCTCCAGGGAATTTTTCTAGGCCTGGTGCTGTCCCTTTCCTCCACCGCTGTGGTGCTAAAAACTCTCACCGACCGGGGCGAAACCAGTACTGTTCATGGTCAGGTGATGCTAGCCCTGTTGATTGCCCAGGATCTGGCCCTGGGGCTGATGATGGCCATTCTACCGGTCCTCAACCAGCCCGAGGCCCTGGGCCGAGCCCTGGGGTTAGCCCTGGTCAAGATCCTGCTGTTTCTGGCAGGAGCCCTGGTTTTGGGCCGCTGGGTAGTGCCCCGGCTGATGCAGCACATTGCCGCCACAGAGAGCAATGAGTTGTTTCTGCTGACGGTGGTGGCCTTTTGTTTAGGCATCGCCTGGGTTACCTCTAAACTGGGCCTGTCCATCGCCATGGGGGCCTTTGTCGCGGGCTTGATGATTTCTGACATTGACTATGCCGATCAGGCCCTGGGCAAGATTTTGCCCCTGCGGGATACCTTTGCTTGTTTGTTTTTTGCTTCTATTGGCATGCTCATTGACCCCAGTTTAGTGATCAGCGAATTGGGCCGAATTTTAGAGCTGGTGACCTTGATTATGGTGGGCAAAGCCCTGGTGATTCTGCCCATTGTGTTAGGGTTTGGCTACTCCCTGCGCACTGCTGTTAAAACCAGCTTCGGCTTAAATCAGATTGGGGAATTTTCCTTTGTTTTAGCCCTGGTTGGTCTGGAAATGGGCCTGATTTCTGAGCAGCGCTACTCCCTACTGTTGGGCACCATCGCCATTTCCCTGATGTTGACTCCCCTGTGGATTAATCTAGCCCCCCAGGCCGCCGATTGGCTGCAGGCCTTCCCCCTCCTCCAGCGGTATCTGAAGCCGGCTCAAGAACCCAAGTTGCTGTCCGTCCCTGAGGATATTAGCAACCATGTAATTGTGGCGGGCTACGGCCAGGTGGGGGAAGTACTGGTGAATGTCTTACTCAGTCGGGGTTACCCGGTGCTGGTGGTGGAAAACAGCGAAACGGCAGTACAACGGCTGCGTAATCGCCATATTCCTTTGGTGCAGATTCCCTTTATCTATGGCGACGCCGACAACGAAATGGTGCTGGAGAAAACCCATTTGGAAAGCGCCAAGGCCCTGGCCATTACCCTGCCGGACCCAGCCAGTACCCGGCTATTGCTGCAACGGGCCCTGGCTAAGGCTCCCCATTTGGACATTATCGCCCGATCTCAAAGTAACGAAGAAATCGACGTGCTCACCCAGCTAGGGGCTCGAGAAGTGGTGCAACCAGAGTTTGAGGCGGCCCTGGAATTGGGTTCCCATGTTTTGCATACCCTAGGGGAAAAAACTCTGGAAGTTCAATCTGTACTGGAATGGATTCGCCAAGACTGTTACCGTAGTATCCGCCCCCTATCCCAGGTGGGAGAGACCTGATCTGCCCCTGCCGCTGATTTGGAGATTAACCATGGCGATTTCCCTGATTCAAGTCGATGCCTTTACAAACCGCCCCTACGGAGGTAACCCGGCGGCGGTTTGTGCCCTACCCGGTGCCTGCCCCGACGATTGGATGCAGCAGGTAGCCCGGGAAATGAATCTGTCGGAAACCGCCTTCTTTTATCCCGAAGCCGATGGCTATCGGCTGCGCTGGTTTACCCCCACCACCGAGGTCGACCTCTGCGGCCATGCCACCCTGGCCACTGCCCATGTGCTCTGGAGCGAGGGCTACCTGGCGGCCCACCTGCAGGTCCGCTTCTATACCCACAGCGGGGTGCTGACCGCTCGGCGGGAAGGGGATTGGATTGAGCTCAACTTTCCCACCAACCTTTCCCATGCCATTGCCCCCCCGGCGGGCCTGGCCGAGGCCCTGGGGGTACCCCCCTTGACAGTGGTAGAAAACTCTCTGGGTTACCTGGTGGAGGTGGAGTCGGCAGCGATGGTTGAGGGGTTGGCTCCTAACTTTGCTGCCCTCAAGGCCCTGCCGGTGGCCGGGGTAACCGTAACCAGTCGTGGTCATGCTCCCTATGACTTTATTTCTCGCTTCTTTGCTCCCAACCTGGGCATCAACGAAGACCCCGCCACCGGGTCTTCCCACTGCTGCCTCAGTCCCTACTGGCGAGATCGCTTGAATAAATCCACCTTTCTGGCTTACCAGGCCTCTCCCCGGGGCGGGGTGATCAAACTTCAAGATGAAGGCGACCGAATTCGCCTCAGCGGTCAGGCCGTAACCGTCTTGAGGGCTGAGCTTTTACATTAATGTCAGGGCCAGCCCGACCCCTGGTTGATTTTGTTCGCTGCGATCTACCATGACCCTTGCCATTGACTTTGGAACCAGCAACACCGTCATTAGCCGCTGGAATGATCTCACTAAAAGCCCTGAAACCATTTTTCTACCGGGGCTGAGCCTAAGCCAGGCCAACCTCCCCCCGCTGGTACCCAGCCTGGTATACCTGGAGCAAGCCAGCCTGGAAGGGGCCCTGGTGGGTCAGGTGGTGCGAGATCGGGGGCTGGATATAGCCGACGACCCCCGCTTCTTTCGTAACTTCAAGCGCGGCATCGGCACCCCTCTCCAGGGTTTTCTGCCCCAAATTGAGGGCCAGGCGGTGTCCTTTGAGCAGGTGGGGGGATGGTTTTTGCAACGGCTTTTGACCCAGGTACGGGCCCTGGCCCCTGGGGAAGAAGATCTGGTCCTTACGGTTCCTGTGGATAGTTTCGAGGCCTACCGGCTATGGCTGGAGCAGCTAGCGGTGGGGCTGGAGTTTGCCCGGGTCTACCTGATCGATGAACCGACCGCGGCGGCTCTGGGCTACGGTCTGGACCAGGAGCGCACCTTGCTGGTGCTGGATTTTGGCGGTGGCACCCTGGACTGGTCCCTGGTACAACGACCCCAAAGCCCCGCCCAGACGGCTCCGGGGTTAAGGTTAGGCTGGAGGCGACAACAGCTGCCCCACCCACCCACTCCGTCGCCTCAGGTGGCACGGGTGCTGGCTAAGGCCGGCGTCAACCTGGGGGGCATCGACCTTGACCACTGGCTGATGGATTATTTTAAAGCCCGGGGCATTGCCCCTTCCACCCTGGTGCAGCGGCTGGTGGAACGATTAAAGATTAAACTTTCCCATAATTCTACCGCCCAGGAAGTTTACTTTAATGATGTCACTCTGGAAACCCTGGACCTCAGACTCAGCCGCCAAGAATTTGAGGCTATTTTGAGCCAGAACCAGTTCTTCGACCGCCTCGACCAGAGCCTCAATCAGGTGCTACAGCAGGGCCGGCGCCAAGGGGTGGGCCCGGCAGAGGTTGAGGCGGTGTTATTGGTGGGGGGTAGTGCCCAGATTCCGGCGGTGCAGGACTGGGTGCAACGTCACTTTTCCCCTGACCGGGTCAAGACCCATCGGCCCTTTCTGGCGGTGGCCGAAGGTGCCCTTCAGATCGGCCGAGCCCACACCTTGCAAGACTTTTTGTACCACGGTTACGGGGTTCGTTACTGGGATCGTCGCCGCAACTGCCACAACTGGCATCTGATTATTCCCCCCGGCCAGCCCTACCCCATGAACCAGCCCGTAGAACTCATTCTAGGGGCTTCGGTGGAGCAGCAGCCTAGCCTGGAACTGGTGATTGGAGAACTGGCAGAGGGGGGAGACCAGACCGAGGTTTACTTTGAAGACGGTCGTTTAATCACCCGCCAGCGCCCCCAGGCAGATCGGGCGGTGCAGCCTCTCAACGACCAGGAGGGGAGCCGCACCATTGCCCAACTCACCCCCCCGGGCTTTCCCGGTAGCGATCGCCTGCGGGTGCAATTTCAGGTCGATGGCGACCGGCTGCTGCGAATTACGGTGGAGGACCTGCTCACCCAGGCCACCCTGGTGAATCGTCAGGCGGTTGTCCAGCTCAGGTAGGTCGGCCCCCTAGCCGGCCTCAGCGGTGAGATAGGGCCGCACGTCGGTAACCTGACCAGCGATCGCCGCTGCCGCCACCATCGCCGGGCTCATCAACAGAGTGCGACCGGTGGCCGACCCCTGCCGGCCCTTAAAGTTGCGGTTAGAGGAAGACGCGCTAATCTGGCGACCCTGTAGCTTATCAGGATTCATCGCTAGACACATCGAACAACCCGCCGCCCGCCACTCCAGGCCAGCGGCCCTAAAGATCTGATCTAGCCCCAGGGCCTCGGCCTGTTGCTTGACCTGTTCTGAGCCCGGCACCACAAAGGCCTTCAGGCCAGGGGCGACGGTGTGACCCTGTACCACCCGGGCCGCCGCCTCTAGATCGCTGAGGCGACCGTTGGTGCAACTGCCAATAAAGCACACATCAATGGGGGTGCCCTTGATGCCCTGGCCAGGGGCCAGGTCCATGTAGGCAAAGGCTTCCTGGGCCAGGGCCCGGTCTCCCTCAGCAAAGCTATCCAGCTGGGGTAGAGGTTCGTCAATGGCCACACTTTGACCAGGGGTAATGCCCCAGGTCACCGTCGGGCCGATCGCCGCCGCATCAAACACCACCACATCGTCGTAGACGGCATCGGCCCGGCTGGCCAAGCTTTGCCACCAGGCCATCGCCTCGGCCCAGGCTGCCCCCTGGGGAGCGAATCGTCGACCTTGCAGGTAGGCAAAGGTGGTTTGGTCGGGGTTAACATAGCCGCACCGGGCCCCCCCCTCGATGGACATATTGCAGAGGGTCATGCGTTCCTCCATGGACATGGCCGCCACGGTGGTGCCGCCGTATTCGTAGGCATAGCCGACCCCGCCTTTCACCCCTAACTGGCGAATAATATGGAGAATCACATCTTTGGCGTAAACCCCAGCGGCCAGAGGTCCATTGACCTCGATGCGGCGCACCTTGAGCTTGTCTAGAGCCAGAGTTTGGGAGGCCAGTACATCGCGCACCTGACTGGTGCCAATGCCAAAGGAGATCGCCCCAAAGGCTCCGTGGGTGGAGGTGTGACTATCGCCACAGGCAATGGTCATACCGGGTTGGGTGAGGCCCTGTTCGGGGGCAATCACATGGACAATGCCCTGATTGCCAGACCCAATGTTGTAAAAGCGCAGACCAAAGTCCTGACAATTTTTTTCCAGCGCCTGCATCATCGCTTCCGCCAGGTCGTCTTGAAAGGGGCGAGCCTGGTTCTGAGTCGGGACGATGTGGTCAACGGTGGCCACGGTGCGCTCTGGATACATCACCGGTAGTTGGCGTTCTCGCAGCATGGCAAAGGCCTGGGGACTGGTGACCTCATGCACCAGATGCAGCCCGATTAGCAGTTGGGTTTGCCCTGAAGCCAGGCTACCCACGGTATGTAAATCCCAAACTTGATCAAAAAGCGTCCCCTGGCTCATAACTTACCCACTGGCAATCCTAATCCTGCAGCGATGATACCCTGATATTAGCCCAAGCTTATACCCCCTGGTGATGGGGCATGGGTCGTCGCTGTCTGCTTGCCAACCTTGGGAGTGCGCCTCAACCATGTCTTCTCTCTGGCCCTACGCCACCCCTGGTATTCCCGATGCCTGGTTTGACCAGTTGCCGGGCATACCCCTCAGTAGCCGGGAAATTCGCCTGCTGTTGCTGTCCTATTTACGCCTCAAACCCACCGATGTGCTCTGGGATATCGGGGCGGGCACCGGCACCCTGGCCATTGAAGCCGCCCTGCTCTGCCCCCAGGGGCAAGTGGTGGCGGTAGAACGGGATGAAGACGTGGCGGATTTAATTCGCCGCAATTGCGATCGCTTCCAGCTGGCCAACGTTCAGGTGGTGCAGGGCAGTGCCCCCGATTGCCTGGCCGCCCTACCCCAGCAGCCCCATTGTATTTTGGTGGAGGGCGGGCGAGCCCTGAGGGATATTCTGGTGGCAGCCTGGCAGTACCTCCCCGGAGAAGGGCGCTTAGTAGTGACGGCGGCCAACCTGGAAAGCCTCTACACCGTTTCTGAAACCTTTGCCCAGTTGCGGGTGCGTAACATTGAGGTGATTCAACCCGCCATTAACCGCCTGGAGGTCAAGGGTAGTCACCAGGTCTTTAGCGCCGTGGATCCGATTTTTATCCTCAGTGGCGAAAAAGTCACCTGAGGCCGGCCTGGCCTCAGGAATCGCCAAGACACTGGTCAAAAAAACGGAGAGAGAGGGATTCGAACCCTCGTTAAGGTTACCCCTAAACAGCATTTCCAGTGCTGCGCCTTCAACCGCTCGGCCATCTCTCCAAAACTGGGCGTAATGCCCCATTGGAGTGTTATCCTACCAAAAAATGGCCCTAAAATGCCAGATCCGTCATCGGCTCGATCCTCCACTGATTTAAGTTTCCATGGCTGCCACCCACACCGTTACGATTCACCATCGCGGTATCGACCAAACCTATACTTTACAGGTCCCTGAGGATAGCTATATTCTCCATGCCGCTGAGGCCCAAGCCGTGGCCCTGCCCTTTGCCTGCCGTAACGGTGCCTGTACCACCTGCGCCGTGCGGATTCTGGCCGGCCAGGTGGCCCAGCCTGAGGCTATGGGCCTCAGCCTCGATCTGCGGCAGCGGGGCTACGCCCTGTTGTGCGTCAGCTATGCCCGCAGCGATCTAGAGGTGGAAACCCAGGACGAAGACGAGGTTTACGAACTTCAATTTGGTCGATACTTTGGTCAGGGCCGGGTGAGGTTTAGCCTGCCCCTGGAGGAAGATTAAATGACCTGTACCGCTGAGGATTTGCAACGCTGGCTGGACTACGCCACAGAGGCCGCCCTGGCCGGAGGTGCAGTACTGCGCCACTATTGGGGTAATCTGGCGACGATTCGAGAAAAGGGGAGATCGGGAGACCTGGTCACCGAAGCTGATCAGGCTTCTGAAGCTGTAGTGATGGAGGTTTTATCTCGCCACCTCCCCGCCGACCATGGGTTTCTGGCTGAGGAGTCGGGCTCACGGGGCAATCTAGACGGGGCCTTGGTCTGGGCTATAGACCCCCTGGATGGCACCACTAACTACACCCACCAGTATCCCTTCTGTGCCGTATCGATCGGCTTACTGGTGGAGGGAGAGCCCGCCCTCGGGGTGGTCTACGACCCCATTCATCAGGATTTATTCCGCGCTGCTCATGGCCTGGGGGCCAGCCTCAATCGCATGCCGATCCAGGTGTCCCATACCCGCCAACTGGCCAATAGTTTGCTGGTTACCGGCTTTGCCTACGATCGCCGGGAAACCAGTGATAATAACTACGCCGAGTTTTGTCAGCTGACCCATTTAACCCAGGGGGTGCGGCGGGGGGGCTCAGCCGCCCTTGACCTGGCCTACGTTGCCTGTGGTCGGTTAGATGGCTATTGGGAACGGGGTCTATCCCCCTGGGATATCACTGCTGGTATTGTTTTAGTCAGGGAGGCCGGCGGTTTGGTCACCGCCTATGATGGGGCTTCCCCTCTGACCGTCAGCAGTGGTCGCTTACTGGCCACCAATGGCCATATCCACGGGGCGATGGCGGCTGTACTGCAGCAGGTCACCCCCCTGCCCCTGGGGTTTCCCCTGGCCTAGCCCCTTCTGCCCCTGCGCCCCTCTGCCCTGGCTGGTGAGTAAACCCGATGGAACTGAACCAAGGCCTCTTCAAGCTCGACTTTAAAGATCACCATGCGGTGTTGGGCCTACCCCTGAGCGCCGACCCCAGGGCGGTTCGCAAGCGCTATTTAACCATTGCCCGATTGCTCCATCCCGATAGTCAGACCGCCGCGGCCGCAGGGCAGGCTCAGCAAGCCAGCGACCTGCTATCTCGCTGGGTTAACCCGGCCTACGAGGTCCTCAGCCAGGAACGGCTGGCTACAGAACATCGGGTGATGCTGAAGTTAAGGGGCCAGGTGCTGCACCGGGCCGACACCCCCCCCGCCCTTCTCAGTGCCACCGCCCAGCAACTGCTAAAGGTGCCTCAGCTTGAGAACGCTTATCGACAGGCAGTTAATACCATTGCCCTGACCCAGTACAACCAGCTAGAACAGGTGGCCGATCTGGTGGGGCAACTGAGTGAGCTCAACCTGGTCTATCTCTACCGCACCAGTGATGACGAACCGGGGGCCGCCCCCGCCCCTACCACTACGGTGGTTCCGGCTGGGGCCAGTCCCCCCGCTGCGCCGGTTTATCGCCAGACCCAGGCTATGATTCTGGCTAGTTATTTAAATCGGGCCCGGGAGTTTGAGCGCGATCGCAACTACGATAGGGCTATCTTAGAAACCCGGGAAGCCTTGAAAACCTATCCCAACCAGGCCCAATGCCACAGCTATCTGGCCAGCCTCTACCTGAAGACAGGGCAGCTCACCCTGGCTCGCGTCCATGCCAGGAGATCGCTGGAAATTAACCCCAATGATGACATCGCCCGAGCGGTTCAAGCCCAACTGCAGGCCACCGATCCCAAGTCTCAGCCAGGGGCCCCTAACCCGAAATCCCCCCGACCAGGGTCGGGAAACTTTTTTGGCCTGTTTGGCAAGGGAAAGAAGTAAATGGTTTATCAGCCCCCGATTGGAGCCCGCGACCTGCTGCCCCTGGATGTCGCCCAGAAACACTGGATTGAAGACCGCCTTGAGCAAGTATTTCAGCGGTGGGGCTACCATCCCATCATTACCTCCACCGTGGAACGGCTAGATACCCTGGTGGCCGGCGGTGCCATTAACCCCAATGCCGTGGTGGAACTGCCCCAGACTCCCGTTGGCCAACGGTTAGGGCTACGGCCCGAATTAACCGCCTCCATCGCCCGTACCGCCGTTAGTCGCTTAACCCAGGTTACCTACCCCCAGCGACTGTACTATCACGCCAATGTGTTTCGGCAAACCTCCCAGGGGCAGCAGGAATTTTATCAATCTGGGGTGGAGTTGCTGGGGGCCCCAGCCCCCCTGGCCGATGCAGAAATTCTGCTGTTAGTGTGCGACTGCCTCACCGGTCTCAACCTTGCCCACTGGACCCTGGTGTTAGGCGACGCCCAGCTCACCCGGGCCTTGCTAGAGCCCTTTCCGGCGGCCCTACGGAGCCAGGTACGGCAAGCCCTGGCCCACCTGGATCGGGTTGCTCTGCAGCACCTGGATCTAACCCCCCCCCTGTACCATCGGGCCCTGGCTCTGCTTGATCTACGGGGTGAGCCCGAGGATATTCTCCAGAGTCTGAGTCAATCACCCCTGGACGCCGCCGCCACCGATGCCATTACCCGCATGAAGAACCTGGTCGCCCTGCTGCGTCAGGGGGCCCTGGCCGCCCAGGGTAACCCCGCCGGGGGGCCTGGCCTGGTGCTGGATTTAAGCCTGATTCAAACCTTTGATTACTACACTGGATTGGTGTTTGAAGTGGTCAGCACCCTGCCTGGAGAGTGCCAGGTAATTGCCCAGGGAGGTCGCTACGACAACCTACTGGGGGTGTTCCATAGCCAGGGCCACAGCTTTCCCGGTATTGGTTTTGTGCTAAAGGCAGAGGTGATGCACCAGTGCCTGCTGAGGGCAGGGCTGCTGCCCCAAACCGTGCCCGCCAGCGACTGGTTGGTGGTGCCCCTGACCCCCCAGGCCGTGGCCGCCGCCTTCACCTATGCCCAAACCCTGCGATCCTCCGCTACCATGGTGCGAGCTGAGGTGCATCTGGCAGACTTTACCAGTCGAGAGACGATTCGCAGTTTGGTGCGGGAGCGACGCATTCGTCACCTTGCCTGGATTGCCACCCAGGCACCCCCCGAGATTGAAATTGTTTCTAGAGCATAACCCCGGGGCCGGCTTTGGAGCCGATTGAGCCAGCGGGATAAGGACGATCAAACATTTATTGTTAAGGAGTTATTGTGGCCCACACCATTGTTACCGATGTTTGCGAAGGCGTTGCCGACTGCGTTGATGCCTGCCCTGTCGCCTGTATCCATCCAGGGCCAGAAAAAAACGCCCGGGGTACGGACTGGTACTGGATTGATTTTTCCACCTGTATTGACTGCGGCATCTGCCTGCAGGTTTGTCCGGTGGAGGGGGCGATTTTGGCTTCAGAACACCCCGACCTGCAAAAAACTCCAAACTAAGGGGTGACGTGGCCAAACTTAACCTGCGCAGTCGTCTCTTTGTCTCTCATCTGGCGGTGATGGCGGTAGGTATTATCACCCTGGCTAGCATTGGCCGCTTCTATACGCCCCGGCTGTTTGTGATTCACCTCCAGCGCTACAACAATGGGGTACTCAGTATAGAACGGCGAACCCAACTGTTGCGGGGGTTTGAGGCGGCCTGGAGCCGGGGCATGGTATGGGCAATTCTGGTGGGGGCCGGGGCGGCTGGAGGACTCAGTTATTTGCTATCGCGCCGGATTGTGCGCCCCCTTGATCAAATGGCCGATGTTACCCGTCAGTTTGCCTCAGGGCATTTGCAGGAGCGGGTGCCAGCTTCAGATATTTTAGAAATTCAACGGTTGGCCCAGAGCTTTAACCGCATGGCCGCTGATCTGGAGGGGGTTGAACAGCGCCGACGCGAGTTAATCGGTGACTTGACCCACGAACTCAGGACTCCTCTGACCATTCTTAGGGGCTACCTGGAGGGCCTGGCCGATGGCGCGATCGCCCCTGAGCCCGAACTTTACGATCGCCTGGCGGCAGAGGTCCATGGCCTGCAGCGGCTGGTCAATGACCTGCAGGAGTTATCTCAACTGGAAACAGGATACCTGCCGATTCAGGCCGAACCACTAGATTTAGTTCCCCTCATGGCTCGGTTGGTGCAGAGCTTTAACGACCAACCGGCGATCGCCACTGCCACTGTCGTTGCCGAGCCAGTCCCGGTCAAGTTCCACAGTCCTGGCTATTTACCCCTGGTGTATGCCGACGCCAGCCGGGTCAAGCAAATTATGATTAATCTGATTGGCAACGCCCTCCGCTACACCGATCAGGGCTTAGTCAGTGTCGATCTCTGGAGCGAGGGCAGCCGGGTGTACGTCAGGGTGAGCGACACAGGCATTGGTATCGCCTCAGAGGATCTGCCCTACGTTTTTGAGCGTTTTTGGCGAGCTGATCGCTCTCGCAACCGTAAATCGGGCGGTACGGGCCTGGGGCTGACCATCTGCGATCGCCTGGTGCAGCTGCAAGGGGGGGAGATCACCGTAAACAGTCAGTTGCACCAGGGCAGCCAGTTTACCTTTTGGTTACCCCAGGCCCGCTCCACCTGACCCCCCTCAGTTGCTGTTAGGATGGGAAGGTCCTGTAACCCCTGACTGAGTCACCGGGCTATGCAGATTTATCTTGACTACAGTGCCACCACCCCACCCCGGCCAGAGGTTATAGCCGAGGTCCAGCGGGTTATGCAAGCCCACTGGGGCAACCCCTCCAGTTTGCACCAGTGGGGTAACCGGGCAGCAACGGTGTTAGAACAGGCGCGTCTGCAGGTGGGGGAGCTCATTAATGCTCCCCCTGAGGCGGTCATCTTTACCGCTGGTGGCACAGAGGCAGATAACCTGGCTCTATTTGGGGTGACCAAGGCCTACCGGTTGCCCCAGCACATAATTATTTCTGCGGTTGAGCACGCCGCCATCGCCAGCCCGGCCCAGCAGCTAGAACAGGCTGGTTGGCAGGTAACTCGCCTGCCCGTCGATAGCCAGGCTCGGGTATCGCCCCAGGCCCTGCGCCAGGCCCTGCGAGATAACACGGTGTTGGTTTCAATTATCTACGGCCAGAGCGAGGTAGGCACCCTGCAGGATATTGCCCACCTGGGGCAGATCGTGCGGGACCACGGGGCTCGATTCCACACCGACGCCGTACAGGTGGCGGGGCGGTTACCCCTGGATGTGCAAACCCTACCGGTGGATTTACTCTCCCTATCTAGCCATAAGATCTACGGCCCCCAGGGAGTGGGGGCCCTCTACCGGCGACCCGGCCTGGATCTGTCGCCCCTGCTCTGGGGGGGTGGCCAGGAGAGCGGCCAGAGATCGGGGACCCCAGCCCTGGCGGCCATTGCTGGGTTTGGGGTGGCCGCCAGGCTAGCCCGTTTGGATATGGCAGCAGAAACCCCCCGGCTGGTGGCTCTGCGCGATCGCCTGGGGGCCCAATTGCAATCCCTACCCTACCTAGAGCTCACCGGCCATCGCCAGCACCGTCTTCCCCACCATGCCAGTTTTTGTTTCACCGCCGGCGATGGGCAGCAGGTGACTGGTAGAACCCTGGTGCGGCAGATGAATTTAGCCGGAATTGGGATTAGCGCCGGCACCGCCTGCCACAGTGGCACCCTTAACCCCAGCGGCGTCCTCAAGGCCATGGGCTACAGCGATCGGGCCGCCCGCTGCGGCATTCGCTTCAGCCTGGGTCGTCAGACCAGCGAGGCCGATATTGACTGGACCGCTATGGTGCTGCAGCAGGTCCTCCATCGCTGCCTGGACTCCCTAACCCTATCTAGGGTGTAACCCCCCTTTGCCGACCGGCCGGAGAATCCTATGACCGTACTGCCCACCAACCTAGAAGACGCCATTGCTCAGGCCCAAGAGGCGGTGCGCGCCGCCGTTGCTAGCGGTATTCCCCGCATGACGGTGGAGATCGTCTACCCCGAACTTGAGGCCATGGCCGTGGCTCAGCAGTTTTATCCGGTGCTGCAACAAATGGGGCTGAGCTTTAAGGTGTACTTTCCCGACGCCGGGGCCGCCGCCCTGGCCCGGCGAGACTGGGGCAATCCCCCCTTTGTGGTGCGTAGCCCTGGGGAACAGCAGGGCCAGATCGAAGCCGATGACCAGCTCTATCTCTTTGTTGAACCCTCTGCCATTGAGGTCAGCCAGGTGGAAGAGCTATGCAACCAGGCCGGCGATCGCTTTGTGGTGATGCTCAATCCCCGCCTGGAGGATATTGCCACCGTTGGTATCGGCTATGCCGGGCGGCAGTTACGGGACCGCTTTTTGAGTACGTTGCAACCGGTTTACTACCTGCGTCCCATGGCGGCAGCGGTATTGTGGCGCGCCTATCCCCAGCCCTGGCAACTCTGGCAGGAAACCCCGGAGACCAGTTACCAACTGCTGGGGGAATTTGCCCAAAAACCCTCCGGCGAAACCCTGGACCAGCTATTAATGCAGCGGGCTAGTGCCCCTGGCTCAGCCGCCCCCCGGCGGGGCGGGTTACTGTCAGAGCTGCAACGTTTTCTTAAGGCCTTAAGCCAATAACCCGATGAGGTCCTGGGCGAATGTCTGGGTTTCATCACAAATCCGTCTTGACCGGTTCAAACTAGGGGGTATGCCTCCTAAACTGTGGATACTTGATCTGGAGTTTTTCTCCAGCGTCGCCCCCGACCAAGCCGATGGGTCAGTTTTCCTGAACCCGGTTTGATCACCCCAAGACCAGTCATAAGCTCTGTTTTAGCTTCAGGTTGAGCAATCCATTCTGACCTGGAATAGTTGGGCTCAGGGAGAGAACTTTGCTCATCTTGAACCAACTTTGCTCTGATTTTGTGACCAAAATAATTTGTCCTGATTAATTTCCTCCTAATTTTTCTAATGGTAAGCGACTAGAAGCCATGCGAATCCTGAAAACCCAGACCTTGAGAGGGCCAAACTACTGGAGCATCCGTCACCCTAACCTGATCCTGATGCGTTTGGACCTGGAAGAGGTGGCGGAGCTACCCTCTGACCAAATTCCTGGCTTCTACGAGGCCCTGGCCGATACCCTGCCCAGTTTAATTGAACACTTTTGTTCTCCAGGGTATCGCGGCGGGTTCCTCAGCCGGGTGCGACAGGGTACCTACATGGGGCATATTGTTGAACATGTAGCCCTGGAATTGCAAACCCTGGCAGGCATGGCGGTGGGCTTTGGGCGTACCCGACAAACCGTGGAACCAGGGGTTTATCAGGTGGTGTTCGAATACCAAAATGAAGAGGCAGGGCGCTATGCTGCCAGAGCCGCAGTGCGGCTGTGCAATGACTTAATCGCCAGCGGTCACTACTCTTCCCTGGAGTTAGAGAAGGACCTCAGAGATCTAGAAGAGTTTCGTCAAGATGCCGCCCTGGGGCCCAGTACTGAGGCCATCGTACGGGCTGCCGAAGCCCGGGATGTGCCCTGGACCCAGCTTTCTACCCGGGCCATGATTCAACTGGGTTACGGTCGTCACCAACAGCGGGTTCAGGCCACCCTCAGCAGCAAAACCTGTATTCTGGCGGTGGAACTGGCCTCCGACAAAGAAGGCACCAAGCAAATTCTACGCAATGCCGGCGTGCCCGTACCCAAGGGTACGGTGATTTACTATTTAGATGAGCTAAAAGAGGCCATTAACGAGGTAGGCGGGTATCCGATTGTGGTCAAGCCCCTAGATGGCAACCACGGCCGGGGGATCACCATTGATATCAGCACCTACGAGGCGGCCCAAGAGGCCTACGAGGCCGCTCGCAGCGTATCTAAGGGAGTGATTGTGGAGCGCTTTTACCGCGGCCAGGACCACCGGGTACTGGTGATTAACGGTCAGGTAATTGCGGTGGCAGAACGGGTGCCCGCCCACGTGGTAGGGGATGGGCGTTCCACCATCGAGCAGCTGATTGACCTGACTAACCAGGATCCTCGTCGCGGAGAAGGGCATGATAATCTGCTCACCCGTATAGAGGTCGATCGCACCACCTGGCAATTGCTCGACCGCAAAGGCTACAGTCTAGACACCGTGTTGCCCTCGGGTGAGATGTGCTATCTACGGGCGACGGCTAACCTCAGTACTGGCGGAATTGCCATCGATCGCACCGATACTATTCACCCCGATAACATCTGGTTGGCCCAGCGAATTGCTAAAACCATCGGCCTGGATATTGCTGGCATTGATGTGGTCACCACCGATATTTCTAGACCGCTGCGGGAAGTAGACGGGGTGGTGGTGGAGGTCAATGCCGCTCCTGGTTTACGCATGCATGTTTGCCCCAGCGAGGGCATTGCCCGCAATGTGGCCGAACCGATCTTGACCATGCTCTTTCCCCCCGGAACTCCGGCTCGCATACCGGTGCTGGCGATTACTGGTACCAATGGTAAAACCACTACCACCCGTCTGATTGCCCATATCTTTAAGCAAACCGGCCAGATCGTTGGCTATACCACCACCGATGGCATCTATATCGGTGAGACCCTGGTGGAAGCGGGGGATACCACCGGGCCCCAGAGTGCCCAGGTAATTCTTCAAGACCCTACGGTTGAGGTGGCGGTGCTGGAGACGGCCCGGGGAGGAATTTTGCGATCGGGCCTGGCCTTTAAGAATTGCGACATCAGTGTGGTGCTCAATGTTGCCGCTGACCACCTGGGTTTGGGAGATATTGAAACCGTTGAAGACCTGGCCCACCTCAAGAGTGTGGTCGTAGAAACCACTCGCCCCAGTGGTTATGCCATACTCAACGCCGATGATCCCCTGGTGACAGCTATGGCCCAGCGGGTGAAGGGGCAGATTGCCTACTTTTCGATGAATCCCCACAATGAGGTGCTGCGCAACCATACCCAGCAGGGGGGGCTGGCTGCCATCTACGAGCACGGATATTTGTCGATTCTTAAGGGTGACTGGTTACTGCGCATTGAACAGGCCGAAAAAGTGCCCCTGACCATGGGGGGTTTGGCGCCATTCCAAATTGCTAACGCCCTCGCCGCCAGCCTGGCTGCCTTTGCCCAGGGGGTCGGAATTGAGCCCATTCGTCAAGCGCTCCATAGCTTCCAGGCCTCTACCCAGCAAACCCCAGGGCGTATGAACTTGTTTAATCTAGACCGCTTCCATGCCCTGGTGGACTACGCCCATAATCCTGCCAGTTACGAGGCCCTCAGTGGTTTTGTCAAGAACTGGCCCGGGCAGCGCCTTGGGGTAGTGGGGGGGCCGGGCGATCGCCGGGATGACGACTTTATTACCCTGGGTAAGCTGGCAGGACAGATGTTTGACGACATTATTGTCAAAGAAGACGATGACACCCGCGGACGCCCCCGGGGAGACGCCGCCCGGTGGATTGTCCACGGCCTTGAGCAGGTGACCCTGTCGGCCAGTTATCGCACTATTTTGGATGAAACCGAGGCCATCAACACCGCCCTTGATACCGCCCCCGACGGTAGTTTGGTGGTTATTTTGCCCGAAAGTGTGAGCCGAGCGATCGCCCTGATCAAGGCCCGTTGCCCCCTACCCCAGGATGGCCTGACCACCAATGGCAACGGGGCTGGGGTTGCCCTCAGCGGGGTAGATCAGTACGCCCAGGTGCATAGCTAGGGGGGTGGGTCGCCAAGACCGGATCCTCCCCGTCTCTGAGTGCCTTCAGGTCGTGGTCCACCATGGACTGCATCAGGGCCTCAAAGCATTAGACAGGGTGCTATCCCCGCTTCGCCTTAAGTTTGTCAATCGACCCCACCAGGTGCACCACTTCATCGGGAGCTCCTGGGTGATATTGCGAAACACAAATTCTGCCCTCCACCGGGGCGACCTGTGGGTGTAGGACTGGGCGATACCGTCGGGGGGAAACAGCTCGATACTCGCATCTACGCGGGAAACTGTGTTATCGGTATGCTCGGACCTTGTACCGCGTCGCCGCATCTGTTCGCGCGTGTTCGTGATCACCGGGAGGTGGAGCTACTACGCCAGTATTAACCATGGTCTGCTGATGGCCCAAGTGGAGCAGCAGGTGCAAGACCCGCTGGTGTTGTCGCTGCTGTGGGGCTACCTGAAACGAGTGGTGAATGATGGGGGCTGGTGGCTTGAGCTGGGGCTGACCTCGTCTTCGAGATGATCCTCCAGCTTATCTAATTGCGTCGCCGCGAGCGCCCGCAGCTTGTTCGCTACAGTCACTAACCGCTCTGGCTCCAACGGTGGAGATCCGCGGCGATTCTAGCGGTGTCAGCTAATGCGACAATGGTGACAAGGATCCGCTCATTGCTCCACTCGCCTCTCGTATCGAGGCGACTATTGCCCTTGGGATCATCGGGCCTTTCTGGTGGAGGTAAAAAGCCACCCCTGAGATGGGGCGATTACCCAGTTAAAGACCACCCTGAGTCGATTTTCCCCCGGGCATGGCGATAAACAGCTCTACGGCCTTCTAGCCGCCGTGGATGGGTCTGACGCAGTCAAGCTCCAGGCCGTAGGCCGAGTGCCTCTAGGTCGCCCGCATCCATGACGATATCTTTGACCTGGAGGTAGACCAGGAGTTTCAACCCAGGGTGTTTTAACCGCTCCCTACTACACGAGATCGGGGTCAACCCCCAACTCCCTTAGCTTAGCCGCCAGGCGGTCTGCCCGTTGTTGCTCCTGCTCCTTAGCTTGCCGTTCTCGTTCCTTGGCCTGTCGTTCCTGTTCCTTGGCCTGTCGTTCCTGTTCCTTAGCTTGCCGTTCTCGTTCCTTGGCCCGTCGTTCCTGTTCCTTAGCCCGCCGTTCCTGCTCCTTGGCCCGGCGTTCCTGTTCGGTTTCGGTCAATATCCACTGACCGTCTTGATCACACCACCGCAGCCACTGCCCCGGGGTGCGTTGAAATTCCCCCGACCAGATGCCCAGGCCCAGCTTTAAATCCGGCAGC
>JAGWXD010000092.1 GCA_018970085.1 Cyanobacteria bacterium REEB459 | reverse complement strand
GCTATACCCTTTACCCCAGCCCTACCGCCCAGCGCCAGTTAGGGATGAGTCAGTACCTCTACGGCGATGGTAATGGGGTGCCGGCGGTAGCCAGCCCGGGCGATCGCGACATGCTTCAGGAGGCTATTAATCTCGGTCATGCCCGGGGCATGGCGGTGATTCCCTGGTTTGAGTTTGGCTTTATGACTCCTGCCAACTACGAGCTTCAGCGTCGCCACCCGGACTGGTTTACCCAACGGCAAGCTACCAATGGTGATCCTGGTATCTGGCTGGAGGGCAATGTGCTGCCTCGCCGATGGCTTAACCCCTTCCACCCCCAGGTGCAAAAGTTTATTTTGGAGTTAATTAACGATCTGGTCTCCAACTACGAGGTAGATGGCTTTCAGTTTGATGACCATCTGGGTTTGCCAGTGGACTTTGGCTACGACCCTTACACCATCGACCTGTATCGAGCCGAACACAATGGCCGTTATCCTCCCTCTAATCCCCAGGATCAAGAATGGTTAGCCTGGCGGGCCAATAAAATTTCTGAGTTTCTGGCCCTGGTTCGGACTCTGGTTAAATCCCGACGGCCTCAGGCGGTGCTTTCTATTTCGCCCAATCCCTACCCCTTTGCCTACGACCACTACCTCCAGGATTGGCCCGCCTGGGTTAAGGGCGGGCTGGTGGACGAACTGGTGATTCAGATCTATCGCAGTGATCAAAACCGATTTATCTGGGAAGTGGATAAGCCCTCTACCCAAGCAGCCCTGGCCCAGATCCCCACCAGCGCTGGATTACTCAGCGGGCTGCGGGCTAATCCGGTGAGTATTCAACACCTGGAGGAACAAATTCAGGCACTGCGCGATCGCCGCCTGGCAGGCATGTCGTTTTTCTTTTACGAATCCCTCTGGTTGCCTTCCCCAGAGGAAACCAGAGAACAGCGGCTGACCAAATTGCGCCAGGCCCTTTCCCAGTCCGCTAGCCGTCCTGGTTAGATGACTACCGTTAAACGACTACCTTCAACGACTACCAACCAGGGGAGCGGGCTAAAGGCGATCTCCCAACACCCTGGCGACTGTCTCCACATCCTTATCCCCCCGTCCTGAGCAATTAATCACCAGCGTCGGGTTGCCCCGCAGTTGGGGACACAGAGTTTCCAGGTAGGCGAAGGCATGGGCGGTTTCCAGCGCTGGGATAATACCCTCCAGCCGGGACACCCGCTGGAAGGCATCCAGCGCTTCCTGGTCAGTAACGCTGTAGTAGTCAGCCCGACCCGCATCCTTTAGAAAACTATGCTCAGGCCCTACCCCAGGATAGTCAAGGCCAGCACTGATGGAATGGGCCTCAATCACCTGACCCTCTGCGTCCTGGAGTAGATAGCTCATTGCGCCGTGCAACACCCCTACCCGTCCAGCCGTCAGGGTGGCGGCGTGCTTACCAGTATCTACCCCACTGCCGGCGGCTTCAATCCCAATCATGCGCACCGACGGATCATTGACGAACTCGTGAAACAGACCCATGGCATTTGAGCCACCCCCTATACAGGCCATTAGGATATCGGGCAGGGCGTTAAACTTTTGCTGACACTGGACCCGGGTTTCCTGGCCAATAATGGCATGGAAATCCCGTACCATCATCGGGTAGGGATGGGGACCCGCCACGGACCCCAGAATATAGTGAGTGGTCTCAACGTTGGTGACCCAATCTCGAATCGCCTCTGACGTGGCATCTTTAAGGGTACCCGTGCCGGCCCGTACGGGCCGCACTTCGGCCCCCATCAGGCGCATGCGAAAGACATTTAAGGCCTGCCGTTCCATGTCGTGAACTCCCATGTAGATCACGCACTGCAGGCCAAAGCGGGCGCAGACCGTAGCCGTTGCTACCCCGTGCTGACCGGCTCCAGTTTCGGCAATTACCCGGGCCTTGCCCATGCGTTTGGCCAGCAGCACCTGTCCCAGGGCGTTGTTGATTTTATGGGCACCGGTGTGGTTGAGGTCTTCCCGCTTTAGATAAATGTTGGGACCCTGACCATCGGGGCGACGATAATGGGCCGTCAGTCGCTCCGCAAAGTACAGGGGGCTGGGCCGGCCAACATAGTCCGCCAGTAGGCCCTGCAGTTCCGCCTGAAAGGATGGGTCTTCTCGATACCGCTCAAAGGCCTGCTCTAATTCGCTCAAGGCCGGCATCAGGGTCTCTGGCACATACTTGCCGCCAAAGCGACCGAAGCGGCCCAGGGCATCTGGGCGGAGGGTATCTAAAGAGGGGGAGAGGGGAGTTTGGGTCACGGGAGGGGATTGAAATTGGTCACAATTATCCTAACTCTGATTATGGGTTGGGTGTTTCTCCATCCCTGTTAGTTTTGTGGCCGATCGAATGCCGTCGGTTTAGGGGGCTAGGGGTTGGGGAACGACCCGAACGCTGCCGTCGAGTAAATAGTTCACCTCCACGGTAATCCTCTGGGTAAGGCCAAGGCCAGGAATCCTCTGGTTAACCTGGGGCAGCCCTACCTGGGTCTGGTAATCCCTGGCCAGACTGCTGAGGGGCTGGACGGTGATTACCGTGCCATCGGCAGCCAGGGTGATCTGGTAACTCAGGGAC
The DNA here is from genome assembly GCA_018970085.1 of Cyanobacteria bacterium REEB459. Classification (GTDB taxonomy): domain Bacteria; phylum Cyanobacteriota; class Cyanobacteriia; order Phormidesmidales; family Phormidesmidaceae; genus Nodosilinea. The sequence goes on along the minus strand of JAGWXD010000092.1, from coordinate 529 downwards.
TCCCCCAGTTGGGGTGGTACTGCCCAGCCAGCCTGAAGAGCCTGGCTGAGGACCGGCAGGGCGGCGGTAGGCCCGCTCTGAGGGGGTGCTGTACTCAGGGCCAATGGCGACTGTTGCGGCTGGTGAGTCCCTGGGGAGTCTGGTTCAAGGCGGGCAACTGGAGAGTCCGGAGTCACTGGAGTCACCGGAGCCAGGGTTGGGGTGGGCCGGAGAGCGCCAGTCCGGGGATCTACGGTTTTGGCGACTGGTTCCCGGGCTGTCTGGGGGAGTTGGCGATCAACCGGGGCCGCTGGGCTGGAGCGGGGGAGTGGCGGCCGAGGGGCTGACGTTGTGGCAGGCGAGGGTGCAGGCAACTTGGACCAAGGGGTTGGGGGGGCGGCCTCTGGAGTCTCTGGCAGGGGCGATCGCACCACGGCAGGAGGATTGGGCAGCAGCCACTGATGACCCAGCACCGCGGCCACCAGCACCGCGGCCACCGATCCGATCCATAGCCTGACTCGGGCTGGCCGCTGCCGTACCGCTGGCGATC
>JAGWXD010000013.1 GCA_018970085.1 Cyanobacteria bacterium REEB459 | reverse complement strand
GAATCTCTAGTTCCAGTTCTTCAAAGGTTTGGATATTTTCTGCGTCACTGTTATGGAATAAGATGTCGGAAATCGCTTTCAGATGGGCATCGAGTTCCTTTTGCTTTTGTCGAGATAGGGGTTTCATGGCATGACAGGGCAATCAGTGTCTATAGTTTCACGGTAATTTGCCGCAATGCCTCTAAGCAATTGTACTCACCGCAAAAGTGGGATGCTCCCGGTTCAGGGGGTAAGGCTAGGGCGATCATGCCGAGCTGTCCGTAGGGTAAATAGGGCAAGGGCCACTCTTGCTAAACAACGCTAAACAACTAGGGGTAAACCATTAAGATTATGAATTTTAAAGTTTTTGCCATGGGCCTATCCTTATTTATGTTAGCTCCATTCGCTGGAATATTTATACTGCTTTGGGCTATCTACTCTAGCCTCAGAAAAAATTTCATCAATAAATCCATCAGGTTTCTATTAGTCGGCTACGCAGGGCTGGCAGTTCTCTTGGTTGTTGTTTCCTTGCTCAGCATAAATATTCCCTTAGCCCTTCTAGGAATTTTAAATTTTATTCCATTTTTCATTTTTTATCTTGCTATTAACCTGATCATAGACTCGCCGCATCAGCTTAGGTATTTAGCCTGGTCCTTAAGTGGCAGCGCTCTCCCTATTGCCATGATTGGTATCACCCAAATGCTATGGGGATGGGGATTGGAGTTTAAAGTTCTTCAACTCAGTTTATGGGGCGTAATTCAAGGGGGGTATCCTCCTGCAAGAATGTCTTCTATCTTTATGCATGCAAATACCTATGCTGCCTACTTAATTAGTATTTTTCCCCTGCTATTGTGTCTGACCATTGATGTTCTTGAAAAGCAGAATCTGAAGGAATCTAAAAATCTATTAAAAGTCCTATTTTTAATCAGTACCATTACCCTGGTTATTTTCTCTATTATTCTTACCTCTACCCGGGCCGCCTGGGGGGTTTTTGTTTTTTATTTGCTTGGCTTCTCTATCTATAGGTCCTGGCATTTTGTCACCTACGCCCTGTTAGCGGTGTCCAGTTTTTTCCTGGTGTCGGCCTACAATAAAGGGCCACTGGGAAGGATCCTCAGGCAGGTCTTTCCCCACTACCTGTGGGCCAGAATTAACGACTCCATGTATCCTCACAGGCCGGAGGGCCTAACCAGGTTAGAACAATTTAAGTACGCCTGGAAACTAACCCTGGAAAGACCCTTGACAGGCTGGGGTATGCAGAATTTTGGGGCCCTCTATCAGGCCTACGCTGGGGTGTGGGTTGACGAACCCCATAATCTACTACTGCTTTTAACCACGGCCTTGGGAATTCCAGCTACCCTGGCATTTCTATGGCTAGTGGGTTGGGTTTTAGTAAAGGCCGGCCAATTACTCAGGGATTTTCCCTCAGCCTGGGGGGAAGACCGAATGATTTACTTTTCTTACCTACTGGCTTTTGCCGGCATTGTGCTGTTCAGCATGAGCACGCCTGCCCTGGTGGACCTGCGGGCGAATACCTTGGGTTGGTCTATCTTGGCTGCACTAACAGGGTTAGTTCGGGTCCACTTGAGAGCAAACCCAGGTGAGCTGTAGTGCCCGACCAAGTGGCGATGGTCGGAGAGTTTTAACCCCTTTGCATAGGCGACTTTTTTAGTCGGGTATGTTTGTGGGGGCTTGGAGTCTGTGCTAAGCTGCTTTTTGTAATTGGGATAGAAAGCGATGCCGGGCCGTGCCGGGCTAAGAATCCGCTAAAATCTGCTGATCCCGTGCCCTCGATCCTCTTTAATCTACAGGTAGTGCTATGTCTCAGCCTCTCCCCCAGATTCTTCATACCCCTTCGGATTCTACTTTTTCTGCTCTGCAGTGCCGCGAGTGTGGGCATACCTACGAACTGGGGGCAAAGCATGTCTGTGAGGATGTTTGTTTTGGGCCTTTAGAGGTGGCCTACGATTACGACGCGATTCGCCGTCGGGTAAGCCGCAGCACCATTCAGGCTGGTCCTTTGTCAATCTGGCGCTATCGGGATTTCCTCCCCGTTACTTCCGCCGATCCCATTGATGTTGGCACCGGCATGACCCCGCTGTTACGGGCTAACCGGTTGGCACGGCGGCTGGGGCTAAAGCAGCTCTATATTAAAAATGATGCGGTGAATATGCCCACCCTGAGCTTTAAAGACCGGGTGGTTTCCGTTGCCCTTACCCGGGCTCGGGAACTGGGTTTTACCACTGTGTCTTGCGCCAGTACGGGCAACCTGGCTAACTCTACCGCCGCGATCGCTGCCCATGCTGGCCTTGACTGCTGCGTATTTATCCCCGCCGATTTGGAGGCGGGTAAAATTCTTGGCACCTTAATTTATCGGCCTACGGTGATGGCGGTACAGGGCAACTACGATCAGGTCAATCGTCTCTGCTCCGAGGTGGCCAATTCCTACAATTGGGGCTTCGTTAATATTAATTTGCGCCCCTATTACTCCGAAGGGTCTAAAACCCTGGGTTTTGAGGTAGCAGAGCAATTGGGCTGGCGTTTACCGGATCACATTGTTGCGCCCCTCGCCTCTGGGTCACTGTTCACCAAAATTTATAAGGGCTTTCAGGAATTTATCAAGGTCGGCCTGGTGGATGATAAAGTGGTACGCTTTAGCGGTGCCCAAGCCGAGGGCTGTTCTCCCATCGCTCAGGCCTTCAAAGAAGGGCGGGAGTTTGTCTCCCCGGTCAAGCCCAACACCATTGCCAAGTCCATTGCCATTGGTAACCCGGCCGATGGCATTTACGCCCTTGACATTGCCCGCAAAACCAATGGCAATATCGAGTCTGTTACCGATGCCGAAATCGTAGAAGCCATGACCCTGCTGGCGGAAACCGAAGGAATCTTTACTGAAACCGCTGGTGGTACCACCATCGCCGTGCTGAAAAAGCTTGTGGAAGCTGGCAAAATTGATCCTGAAGAGTGTACCGTTGCCTATATCACGGGCAATGGCTTAAAGACTCAGGAGGCGGTCCAGGGTTATATCGGTGAGCCCCTCACCATTGAACCCAAGCTGGATAGCTTTGAGCGGGCCATAGAGCGGGCCCGTACCCTTGATCGCCTGGAATGGCAACAGGTCCTGGTTTAGCCCTAGGCCGCCAGTTGATTGCTACGGGCAAGGTCTAAAGATGGCGATCACCGGCTGCTAGTCTAAGTCTCTACCCTACTCTTACTGTCCCTTCTCCCACCTCACTATGACTGTCCAAGTATTGATTCCCACCCCTCTACAGAAATTCTCTAACGACGAGGCCAGCGCTACTCTGGAGGCAGGAAGCGTTGATGAATTGTTGCAGGCCCTGGAAAATCGCTATCCCGGCATAATGGCCCGACTCTGCGACGACCGGGGAAATTTGCGCCGCTTTCTTAATGTCTATGTCAACAGCGAAGACATTCGCTTTCTGGATAACCAGGCTACCGTCCTTCAGGATGGCGATCAGGTCAGTATTGTACCTGCCGTTGCTGGGGGCTAGGTTTAGCCTGCTTTGAAGAGCTGGTTTTTGCTATGGCGATGAGCCTCAACCAGGTGCTCGGGGCCTTGCTGGTATTTATTCTGGCTCCCTTGCTGGGGGGGCTACCCCTGACTGGCTGGATGACCCGGGCGATTGCTGGGGTGCACCTGAGTCAGGTTGGTACGGCCAATGTGGGGGTGAGCGCGGCCTTTTACCACGGGGGTAGGCTGGCAGGGGTTCTGGCTGTGCTGCTGGAGGCGGCTAAGGGGATCGGAGTGGTACTACTGGCCCGCGGCTATTTCCCTGGAGACAGAGTTTGGGAAATTATCGCCCTCATTGCCCTGGTCATGGGGCGCTACTGGTTTGGCCGCGGGGCCGGAACCACCAATGTGGTTTGGGGGTTCATTTTCCATGACTGGGTGACGGCGGCGTTGACCGGTTTGATCAGTGGCTTGGGCTTTACCCTATTTCGGCAGCGCCACCAGGGTCGACTGTTGGTATTGATTTTATTACCGGTGATAACGGCCTTACGCTATCCCAGTCAGGGTGCTTTAATCTTGGCAGTGGGCTGTTTAAGTGGCTTAATTGCCTGGATCTATACCAAGCTACCCGATGATTTAGAGTTACCCCCCACCGGAGGACGCCTGGAATCTCGTGCTATGTTTCGTTTTTTTCGCGGTGATCGGGCTCTAGTCGCCCTGGACCGGCCCCTGGACCCCCGGCAGTATGGCCATAAGGCGGCAACCCTGGGGCAACTCCACGCCTGGGGATATCCCATCCCCCCTGGCTACGTGATCAAGGCTGGAGACGATTTGGGTCCTCTATTGGCCATTACCAATCCCTCCCCCGATCACCCTGTAGTGGTCCGCTCTTCGGCCCAGGACGAAGACAGCCCCAGCGCCTCGGCAGCGGGCATCTACGACTCCTTTTTGGATATTTGCGATCGCCCCAGACTTACCCAGGCCATTCTTCAGTGTTTTGCTTCTTACCATAGTCCCCAGGCTCTGCAATATCGCCAAACCTGTCAGTTACCGGAGCGGGGAATGGCGGTCATCTTACAGCAACAGATAAGGGGACACTTTTCAGGAGTGGCCTTTAGTCGAGATCCCCTCAGTCGCTGTGGGGATGAGGTGGTCATTGAGGCACTACCAGGAGGGGCCGACCAAGTGGTTTCTGGTCGCGTTACCCCAGAGCAGTACCGGGTTGCGGTGCAGGCTAATGACCTACCCACGCGGATCGAACGGGGCCGGTCTGCCAGCTGGCAACTCCCCTCAGCCCTGAACCTGACGGTTGCCGGCAGCGGTCTTACTCCCCTGCCCCTATTGCAGCAGGTAGCCTACCTGGCCCGCCATTTAGAGATCCGCTACGAGGGTATTCCCCAGGATCTGGAGTGGAGTTTCGACGGTCAAACCCTATGGCTTTTACAAAGTCGTCCCATCACCACTCTGCAACCAATCTGGACTCGTAAAATTGCGGCCGAAGTGATTCCAGGGGCAATTCGCCCCCTCACCTGGTCCATTAATCGTCCCCTCACCTGTGGTGTTTGGGGAGACCTCTTTACTCTGGTGCTGGCCAGCCGGGCCAAGGGTCTCGATTTTACCGCTACGGCTACCCTGCACCACAGCCATGCCTACTTCAACGCCACCCTGCTGGGTACAATTTTTCGGCGTATGGGCCTACCCCCAGAAAGCCTGGAATTCTTGACCCGGGGGGCAACCTTTAGCCCTCCTCCCCCGCTAACTACCCTGAGGAATCTGCCCGGCCTGCTGCGCCTGTTGGGGCAGGAAAGGTCGCTACAACAAGCCTTTAACGCCGCTGACCACCGTACGTTTCAACCGGCCCTGGCGGCCCTGGCGGCCCAGCCCAGGGACGCCCTCAGCCCTCAGCAACTGATGGATCGGATCACAACCATTCTCGATGTGCTCCGCCAGGTGACCTACTACAACATCATGGCGCCCCTGAGCCTAGCCTGGCGCTGTGCCCTACTGCGGGTGTCAGAGGCTGATTTAGAGGCGGGAGAAAATTCCGAAATCCAGGCCATCGCTGACCTGCGGTGCCTGGCTGACAGGGTCCGGCAAGGGCTGTCTACGGCCCAAATCAAAGCTATTACCGATGGCGCCTGTCTACGGTCGATGCTGTCGGCGACTCCGGCCAACCAGGATCTACTCACCCAGGTGAGTCAGCTGATTACCACCTACGGTTACCTCAGCCCGGTGGCCACCGACATTGCCATTCCCACTTGGCAAGAGGACCCCGCCCCGGTGTGGGAATCGCTGGCCCAGTTGGTGGTTCATCCCCCCTCCTCCGAGCCTAAGTCAGCCAGGCGATCGGGCGTTAGACAGGGCTCAGTCCAGGCCCGTTTTGACCTTAAAGGCAGGGTCAACAGCCTATACAATCGTTTGCTGGCGGAGTTGCGCTGGAGTTTCTTAAGTCTTGAGCAACAGGGTCTACTCCAGGGCTGGTGGCAACAGCAGGGGGATATTTTCTTCCTTACCTTAGAAGAAATTCGGGACCAGCTAGTCTATGGCCAAGCACCCCACCTGAGTCAGCTTCAACAGCTGATTGAAAGCCGCCGCCGGCAGTTTCAGTTAGACCGCTCTGCAACCATACCCTACCTGGCCTTTGGCCATGATCCCCCCAACTATGGCGACTCCTTCCAGTCCGATCTGTTGCCCTCACTGCAATGTCTTTTTGGCATTGGGGCTAGTGGCGGGATTGTGGAAGGCCCTGTGCGGGTGATGCGGCAAATGACGGCCCTGAAGCCTTCTACCGATGCCTTTATTCTGGTAGTTCCCTACACCGATGCTGGCTGGGCCCCCTTACTGGCTAGGGCTCAGGGATTAATTGCCGAAGTTGGGGGAAGGTTGTCCCATGGTGCCATCATTGCTCGAGAGTACGGAATTCCTGCCGTCATGGATGTTACCGATGCCACCCAGCGCCTCCACGATGGCCAGTGGGTGCGGCTGAATGGAGAAAAGGGAACGGTAGAGGTGATAGATCGGCCCTACCCTTGATCACCTCTCCAGCCCCGACGGCTGGTAGCAGTCCCCAGGGTTAGATAGAGTCAGCCCTGGTCAGCCTTGGGGCTAAGCTGGCTCTAGACCAAAGGCAAGTAAGTTTGCTAGAATTTTATCAATGCATAAAACCTGTATCAGCATAGTTGGCAATGATTACCGTTTAGGGGCTGAAGGGGAAGGCTCGGCGAAATCTCAATAGTTTACTAATTTCGCCATTATCAGTCTGAAGGCCTTAGTTGGCTTTGATGTGTCACACAGGTCTATGGTTTTTAGGTAATTTTTTTAGATCAAAGAAAACCTCTAAAAACACCTTTGGAGCTTAGCAAATTGTGTTTTATTAGCAACTAGATAGCTTTGATTCAGGCTCACTATTGTTTTGAAAAGTCATCCTGGCCTTTGTACCTATTTTTAGAGTGATCAGGTTTTTTCAACATTTTGATGAGGTATTGAGTGGTTGCCACTTCTGGTTTAGCAACTGATCAAAGATGGGGTAGCTTAAGTTTTGTGTCTACCCTTTATTTATACCCAGTGCTAGAAATTCTACTGGCGGAAGTTCCCAAACCCTGGTGGGCTGAGGTCAGGTTAGGGCTTCAAGAGGCTCTGGTGAATGCAGCTAAGCATGGCAATGGCCTCGATCCAACCAAGCAGATAACAGTCAGGTATACGGTGTTGGCCTCTCGCTTTAGCTGGGTGATTACCGACCAGGGTCAGGGTTTTAACCATCCCTGCCACCCCAGGGATTGCCTTGATTGCAATGAGTTGCACGTGGGTGAGTGTGGTCGGGGACTGTTTATTCTTTACAGGATTTTTGATCAGGTAACTTGGCACCACGGTGGCAGAGAGGTGCATCTTCATAAGGTGATGGGTCACCCTCAAAATAATGTGCTATTGCAACTGCTGAGGGCTGGCCAGGCTGAGATGCCTTTGATTTAATGGCCTCACCGTAGCCAGGGTACTGCTCCTGGATTTTTTTCAGGCCCTGGGCCAACTAGGCGGCCAGCTGGTTTGGGCTGGTGTTAGCTGCCCCCCAGCGATACCAGCAGATCTGGGTCTTGAAATAGGGGCGTACTTAAATAGCGCTCTCCAAAGCTGGGTTGAATCACCACAATCAATTGACCTTCAGCCTCAGGGCGTTTGGCCACTTCTACTGCCGCTTTCACGGCCGCTCCGGTAGAAATACCCGATAGTAAGCCCTCTTCGCGAGCCAGGCGACGGCCGTAGGCGATCGCATCTTCGTCGGTCACTTGAATAACCTCGTCAATTAAATCAACCTTTAACACCTCAGGAATAAACCCTGCCCCAATGCCTTGAATTTTATGGGAACCAGGGCGGCCTCCAGAGAGCACCGGGCTATTTACCGGTTCCACGGCGATCGCCCGAAAGGAGGGTTTGCGTTCCTTCAGGACTTCTGCTACACCGGTAATGGTTCCCCCCGTACCCACCCCGGCTACCAGCATATCCACCTGGCCATCGGTATCAGCCCAGATTTCCTCGGCGGTAGTACGCCTGTGGATGTCGGGGTTAGCGGGGTTACGAAACTGTTGCAGCATATAGGCATCGGTGAGGCTATCTAAAATTTCCTGAGCCCGTTGAATACATCCTCCCATGCCGGCTATGCCTGGGGTCAGCTCCAGTTCAGCCCCGTAGGCCCGCAACATAGCCCGGCGTTCAGCACTCATGGTTTCGGGCATGGTTAAAATTAAGCGATAGCCCTTAGCCGCAGCGGCCATAGCCAAGGCAATGCCCGTATTGCCAGAGGTCGGCTCTACCAGAGTGGTTTTGCCGGGGGTAATCAGCCCCTGGGCTTCCGCCGCTTCGATCATGTTAATGCCGATGCGATCCTTAACCGAGGCAGAGGGGTTAAGGCCCTCCAGTTTCAGCACCAGGCGAGCCTTGCACCGTTCCGCCTGGGGAATGCGATTAAGCTGCACCAGGGGAGTATGACCAATCAGTTGGGTGACGTTATTGGCAATGCGCATGGATTTAGCCTAAATGTAGTACATGATATCGACTTGCTGCTTGGTATTGCGTTGATCCAGGAGGTCCTTGAGGGTGTGCTTTTGCAGAACCTGCTCAGCTCCCCGCCGGACTTCCCCCCAGACATCTTGAATCACCGAGGCTTCAAGGGTATCTAGAGGTCTTGCCCCCTCTGACTGGGTATCAAAGCCCTCAATGCAGCTGACCACATCGTAAAGGGTAATCAACCAGGGTTCGCGGGCTAGTAAATATCCCCCGCGAGCCCCCCGCTGGCTCTTCACCAGGCCCGATCGCCGTAGGGTGGCCAGGAGTTGTTCCAAGTAGCGATCGGGAATACTTTGTCTGGCACAGATCTGGCGTATTTGCAGGGGATCACCGCTGGCGTAACAGCTGCTCAACTCTAGCAAAGCCAGCAAAGCGTATTCGATTTTACAGGACAAATCCACAGTCAGCAGAGATGGGTAGGAGAGAGAGTCTCCTTAGTATACTCCGGTTCTCTGCTGGGGTTTTGAGGATTTTTACTAATAATAGAGCCTTAGTCAAAGCTCTGCGATTAACTAAACGGTCTTAACCCCTCCTTTTCGGGCCTGCCGTTGGCTGCTGAGGCAGCAAACTGTAGCCCAATTCACTAAATTCCTGGGCTTATGGGTGTAGAGTTTAAAATAAGATTAATAGTATGCGAAATTGTCTATGACTTCCCTGAGTTTAATTGTTGATCAATTGGTTTCCCAAAATCAATCATGGTCAGTCTCTCCAGGGCAACCTGCCGGTTTTACTGAAGACCTTAGTGAACTGGCAGAATTTTTAGAAATTCTCCAACTATTAATTCGAGAGCCCTCTGTAGTGGGTAGTGAAGATTCTTTCTTTAGAGTGTTGCGCCGAGAACTGGAGGAAGTTGGGGTTAATATCAACTACTACCACGGGGTGCTGGTGGCCCAGGGCAGTCGTCCTCAAGATTTAATCCTCTCGGCCCACATCGATCGCCACGGACTACTGTGTACCGGCCCTAACGAATTTCAGTATGCCGCCTTTATCGCTGGCAATCAGAGTGAGCTAACCGGCGACTCAGTGTCTGAGCAAATGCTTCATACCATTGAAAATCGCTTTCAGGGTCAGCGGGTTCAAGCCCACCTGCCCTACACCGGTACCTACATAGGCCAGGGACAAATTACCCATTCCTATATTTGTCCTGAGCGCCGTAACCTGATTTTCGAAGTCAATGGTCTAGAACACCTGCAACCAGGTACGCCGGTTTCTTTTTTAGACCGCTTACAATTTAAGGATGGTTACATTTCCGCCCAGCTTGACAACGTCATCAGTGCGGCCATGATTATCTTTTTATTTCGTTGTGGCTTTCAGGGTACAGCCCTGTTCACAGCCCAAGAAGAATCTGGCCGGAGCTGGCGCTATGCCCTTTCCTGGTTCCAACGCCATCGGTTAGCGACTCAGCGGGTGGTTGCCCTCGATACCAGTCCTTACCACAATCGCGAGGCGGCGGACGAGCAGTGGGTTACTCTGCGTCGTAAAGATGCCAGTGCCACCTTTGCTGCAGCCATCACCCAGGAACTGGCCGATCGCTGCGCCGATCTGGCCATTCCCTACAGCTATAAAGACGACTACATCGAAGCTCAAAATCAGCATCGGCCCCGGCCCTACTCCCTGGGACGTACCGAGATGGGACGCTTGATTGCTGCTACCGATGGCGCTATCAGCGGTACAACCCTGCAAATTCCGACCACTGAGTACCATACCCCCCATGAAACCGCATCCCTAAAGGCGGTGGCGGCGGTACTTCGGGTGTTGCAAACCTATATCTAAAGCCTGTATTTAGATATAGCAATTCTTGACCGAATGGAGTATGCAGTATCCCTGCTAACAAGAGGCTTACGCCCTTTGTCTATACTTCACTCAAAGGGGAAACGCTATAGCTTACTTCTGGTAAAGCCTGACTGGGTTCCCGGTCTACTGCCTACCTGGGCTTCAAGCCAAGGGGTTAGAGTTATACTTTAGCCGTGACTCTCTGGTTGACTATGGCTGGAATTCCAGAACTTTTAGCACCTGCCGGGAATTGGGACTGTGCTCGGGCAGCGGTAGAGAATGGGGCCGATGCCATTTATTTTGGCCTTGATCGCTACAATGCGCGCCTGCGGGCCGATAACTTTACAGAAGCCGACTTACCTCCGCTCATGGCCTTTCTCCATGGGCGGGGAGTCAAAGGTTACCTCACCCTCAATACCCTAGTGTTTCCCGCCGAGTTAGCCATGGCGGAGCAATACCTGCGGACAGTGATTACGGCGGGTGTCGATGGGGCCATTGTCCAGGATATCGGTCTTTGTCGATTGATTCGCCATCTTTCCGCCGACTTTCCCATCCACGCCTCTACCCAGATGACCATTACCAGTGCGGCTGGGGTGGCTTTTGCCCGACAATTGGGCTGTAACCTGGTGGTATTGGCGCGGGAATGTTCGCTTCAAGAGATTAACCGAATCCAGGCCCAGCTTCAAACCCAGGACAGCAGCCTACCCCTGGAGGTGTTTGTCCACGGGGCCTTGTGTGTGGCCTACTCCGGCCAATGCCTGACTAGCGAGGCCCTGGGGGGGAGATCGGCCAATCGGGGAGAATGTGCCCAGGCCTGTCGCCTGCCCTACGAGCTGGTCGTTGATGGTAAGACCCTTGACCTGGGCGATCGCCGCTATCTTCTGAGTCCCCAGGACCTCTGCGGCCTGGATCAGGTGGGGGAATTGATCCAGGCTGGGGTGCAGTCCCTCAAAATTGAAGGTCGCCTCAAGTCACCGGAATACGTTGCCAGTGTGACTCGGGTTTATCGCCAAGCTCTTGATCGCAGCAGCCAGACCGGCCCAACACCCCTCTCTACCGCCAGCGATCGCTACGAGCTGGCCATGGCCTTTTCCCGGGGCCTATCCTCTGGCTGGTTATCGGGTATTGATAACCAGACCCTGGTACATGGCCGCTTTGGCAAAAAGCGGGGAGTCTACCTGGGGCAGGTCAGCCGGCTGACCGCTGAGGGGGTGTGGCTTCAGCCCCAGGCCCCTGTGAAACCAGGGGATGGGGTGGTGTTTGACCCGGGCAATCCGGCGGCACCAGAGGCAGGGGGGCGGATTTACCAGGTTACCCACCACGGTGATCAGGTACAGTTGCAATTTGGCCGACGACACCTCAAGCTAGAGCATCTCCAGGTGGGGGACCGGGTTTGGAAAACCAGCGATCCTGCTCTGGAGCGGGATCTGCGCCGTAGTTACAGCGGCGATCAGCCCCGGTTTAAACGCTTCCTACACCTGGAGGTAGATGGTGAGCCTGGTCAGCCCCTGACGGTGACCGCCCGTGATGGGGCGGGTCATATTGCCCGGGTGAGTTCCCAGTCTGCCCTGGTGGCGGCCCATTCCCAGCCCCTGAGCGAAGATCGCCTGAGACAGCAGTTGGGCCGACTGGGAAACAGCCCCTTTCGACTGGGCACCCTGGAAAACCGCCTGACAGGATCGGTGATGCTGCCCGTCAGCGAACTCAACCAGATGCGGCGATCGCTGGTGGAGGAACTCTACCAGCAGCGCTGCCAGCCCCGCCAATGGCAGATTTATCCCCAGGCCAGTCTGGCCCAACTACAAGTCCCCGCCGAAGCGCCCCTGACGCCGTCACCGTCGCCTGTCCTCACCGCCCTGGTGCGGCAGCGCCGCCAGTTGGAAGCCCTGGTGGCCACCGATCTGGAGACGATTTATTATGAGGCCGAAAACCCTGCCACCTACGGTGATGCGGTGGCCTGGTTTCGGGCTCACCGCCGCCACCCCCAGCAAACCCTATGGGTGGCCCCTCCCCGCATTAGTAAGCCTCTGGAAAACTATATTCTGGACCAGGTCAAGGGGGCCCAAGCCGATGGCTACCTGGTGCGTAACTATGATCACCTGGTTTATTTTGCCGATCAGCCCTGCCGGGGTGATTTTTCTTTGAATGTGGCCAACCCCTTGACGGCTCACTACTTCACACACCATTACGGGCTTCAGCGCCTGACCGCCTCCTACGATCTCAATATCGATCAACTCAAGGATTTGCTCAGCGCCGCTCCCCCCCACTGGTTTGAAGTGACTCTGCACCAGCACATGCCCCTGTTCCACATGGAACATTGCGTTTTCTGCGCCTTTCTGTCCCAGGGTAAGGATTTCCGTGACTGTGGCCGACCCTGTGAAAGCCATCAGGTGTACCTGCGCGATCGGGTGGGCACCACCCACCTACTGCAGGCCGATGCCGGTTGTCGCAACACAGTGTTTAATGGAATTGCCCAAACCGGAGCCGAGTACCTACAAAGCCTGATTAAATCGGGAGCCCACTATTTCCGGCTAGAATTTTTGCAAGAATCCCCCCCTCAAGTCCTTGAGATGGTGGCCCAGTATCAGCAATTGTTGGCAGAAGAAATGACTGGCTCCCAGCTCTGGCGCCGCCTCAACCTGCAAAGCCAGCTAGGGGTAACCCGCGGCCCCCTAGATACCAAAACGGCATCCCCAAAGGCTTGATGGTGGCAAGCTGGCAATATGTCGGGCCAGCAATATCCACCCCGGACTAGCGACTGGGTGCCCAGGGAAGCGACCTTATCGAGCCCAAACCCTGGCCCCAAGGGTAAGGACCAGATTGAGGGTTAGAACGGCAAGTTAAGACCCGATTCAGGGGGGCGAAGCCTTCTCCATCGCTGTAGCCCACCAGCTCTGCATAGTAGCCGGGGTGGCGCAGCATAATTTGCCTTGCTTGCTCTAAAGCGGTTCCATAGAAGACCAACTGACGAGTTAGGGCCAGGGTAGCCTCCACCTCGACCTGATCGTCGTGGCTAACAACGACCGGAAATTGTTCAAACAAAAAAGTCGTATTTCCCTCGGCCTCGGTAATGGTTACGTAGGCTCTCATACCCAACGGGTTGGGTAAACCCCGGGTAGGGTCAAAGGCGCAGACTCGAACAGGGGGACCGGAGGCGGCTGCCTGCAGCGCCGGCCCTATCACCGCTGCGGCCACAGTCATCATACCTGAGGCAGCCAGCCCCAAAAGACTAGTTGGCCAGGGGCGAATTAGCTCCATCCCTTAGCCTCCCAGGAATGGCTTGATTAGGCTGGCAGCATTAGTTGAAGCTGTAGGCATAATGAGACTTCAACAGCCGCTTAACAATTTGGGTTTCGTAGCGGATCATGCCCTTGATAGCGGCCAGTTTGTCGTAAAACCTGAGGAGGTCTTCCTGGGCACCAAAGGTAACGTTTACCACTATGTTGTGCCCCCCCGTAACGATGGATAAAAACTGCACCTCCTCCATTTTTGCCAGTTGGGTCGCCACATAGTTGACCTGACCATTCTCCACAAAAAGATTCATAATGGCGGCCTGAACCGGTCCCAGGCGCTTGGGATTAGCCCAGGTTTCAATGTTTATCAGCCCAGAACCAAGCAGACGCTGCACCCGGTAGCGAGCGGTGGCCTCGGGAATCCCCAGGTGGGTGGAAACATCTTTGTAACTGATCCGCCCATTCACCTTCATCAGCTTAATGATGTTCAGGTCTAGCTCATCCACACTGGGATAGGTAGATTGGTCAGGGGTTTCCATAGAAATAATCAAGGGGAAAAGATAGAAAGATAATAATAAGACATTTTGGCAGAATTTTTGACAAGCTATTTGACAAGCTAATTAATCAGCTCTCGAGTTGTATTATAGCCCTGGCCAGCCAAAACGGTGGGAGACCGCTTGCTTACTTAAGCAAAACTGGCTAGGCTTGACCAGAGCTGTAGCCGTAGTCTAGGGTCACAAAACCTAGCCAGAGAACAACCCCAAAGATAACCCTAGACCTGGTTCGTCTTATTTATTTCGCTAAGGATGGGGTCCTTTTACAACCTCGAATCAGGGTTGGATTGGACGACTCTTTACCAAGGATTAACCTGGGCATAACCCTAGGAACCTAGACTACCTTTAATTAAAACTATTTTTTCCGTAAGGCTTGGTTTTTCTCTGTGGAACTCAGACTATTTAAATGCAGATACGTCTGGGGTAAGGCGCCTCATTATTTTTCATTGGGCATCAAGCAACCTGGTTTTCTTCATATTATTGAGGTTTCCTATTGATTTCAGCTTTAATCTCTCTCCCAGCGACTCTTTAATTTAACTGATCGCTACTTCAAAAGATCTTTGTTTTTTTGGAATTCAGGTCCTCTGCCGATTAGCAGACTTGACTCTAAATAGAATAGGTATCCTTACCTGGTTTTGAACCATAAATAATGAGGATATCTTTGACATTTTTCGCCCCAGTATGGTTGAGTAGATCCCCAAATAAGGAGACTGGTATGTTCATGCCTAATCGCAGAAATGTAATTTATTTGATCAGTAGTGGATTACTGATGTTCATACTGATCATCTTGCCGGGTAATATCGGTCGGGCCGCTTCATCACCAATGCCTTTTTCAGTGGCTCTGATTGGTGATATGCCCTATGACGCCAAGGGCCAGGCCCAAACCCCAGCCGTCATCAATGAAATCAACCAAAGTGATGTTCAATTTACGCTCTTTGACGGGGATACGATGAGTGGCAAGGGAGATAAGTGTACCGACGATAACTACACTCGTATTAAGAGCGATTTCTTTGATAAGTTTTCCCGCCAAATCTTTTACTCTATTGGTGACAACGAATGGACTGATTGCGACCGAGCGGTGAAGGGAGGATTTAATCCTAGTGAGCGCCTTGCCAAGGTGCGATCGATGTTTTTCCGCAATTCCGGTAAATATATCAATCTCGGCCAGCGCCCCCTGGTCACCCAGGTTATGCACGATTCAATCTATCCTGAGCTGCAGATGTTTAGCTTTAGAGGAGTAACTGTAATTATTCCTCACGTTGTTGGTTCCGCTAACAACGCTGCCGTCGCCCGGCCTGCCTATCGCACCTACAATGACGCGCCAACGGATGGGGATGACGGTGAGTATAAACTCCGGGATGCTGCCAATGTTGCCTGGATTAAAAAGGGATTTGAAAAGGCCTTAGCCGATCGCTCTTTAGGCGTAATTGTCGTGGTGCAGGCTGATATGGACTGGCAGGGGTACTACCGCAAGGCGGCCTCTCCGGACAACGAGTTTACTCAGGCCTTTGATAATACCAAGCAGGCCCTGCTGACCAACGCTATCAAGTTCAAAAAGCCAGTGTTACTGCAAAATGGCGATGCCCACTGGTACCAGGTAGACCAACCCATGAATGAATCGGGTGGCAAACTTGTGGAAGGAGATAAGGGGTCGCTGATGGAGAACTTTACTCGCGTCCAGACCTTTGGTTCTGGCTTTAACCACTGGGTGCAGTTGGTGGTCAATCCTCAAGACCCAAATCTGTTTTCCTTTGTTCCCCACATCGTCAAGGCCAATGTTGACATTCATACCGCCCTTAATTAGAGCCTGAAGACCCCGAGAGGCCGGTCATCCCTGTCTCTGCTGAAGGCCCTTTACAGGTGAACTGACCGGTTACTAGCCGGTCAGTTTCACTTCAGGAGGTGGGCCTCAGGCGCTAAAGTACTTGGCGGCCGGGTGGTAGGCAATGATGGCAGTGGTGGACTGTTCCGGGTAGAGTTGGTCACTTTCGTCAATGGTCATGGCGATGCGATCGCTGCCCAGCAGATCCAACTGGATTGGTTGGTCCGCCATGTTGGGGCAGGCGGGATAGCCGAAGCTATAGCGGGATCCCTGGTAGCGCTGCTGCAGCACCTCCCGCAGGGAATTGGGCTCTAGCTCGCCAAAGCCCAATTCCCGCCGGATACGGGCATGGCACCACTCCGCCAGGGCTTCCGCCGTTTGCACCGACAGGCCGTAGTAGTAGAGGTAGTCGGTGTACTGGTCCGCCTGGAAAAGCTTCTGGGCGTACTCCGTGGCAATTTCCCCCACGGTCACCGCCTGCATGGGAAACACATCGAACTGACCGGGCTGGGCCAGCTCTCGGGGCAAAAAGAAGTCGGCAATACAGAGCCGCCGCAGCGATCGCTGGCGGGGGAAGGTGAAGATGGCGATGGGGTCGGGGGTGTGGGTCGGTGTGGCCCCTCCCCCCATGAGGGCGGGATCGTAGAGGTGGAGGGAGTTACCCTCCGCCAGGCAGGGGAAGTAGCCGTAGACAATCTGGGGATGGAGGATATTTTCCGCCAGCACCCGGCCCCGCCAGTGCTCCAGAATCGGGTGTACCGTTTCCTGCAGGAAGGCGTCATACTCCGGTCGCGACTGCTCCTGGGCCTTACGGAACTGCCACTGCCCCACGAACAGGGCCTGCAGATCCAGATACCAGAACACCTCCTCCAGGTCAATGTCCGCCGGGGTCAGCACCCGGGTACCCCAGAAGGGAGGGGTGGGCCGGGCAATGGCCGGATCAACCGCCTCTGATCGGGTGGTATCGACCGTAGCTGGGGTCTCCAGAGTATCTTTAGGTTGGGCAAATTCCCCAACTTCCGACTCTCCATCCCCTGAGCCCTGGGCCCTGAGCCCTGGGCCCTCCCCTATCTCCTGACCCAAAAATCCCTGCCGGTCATCCCACATCCCCACTGCCTTAGCGGGCATCAGCTGATCCATAAAGTGCAGGTCGGAAAAGGCGTCCTTACCGTAGACCACCTGGCCCTTGTAGGTGCGCTGGCAATCTTCCTTGACGAACTTGGGGGTGAGGGCGGCCCCCCCCAAGATTACCGGCACGGTGATGCCCTCTGCGTTGAAGGTCTCCAGGTTGTCCTTCATAAATGCGGTGGATTTCACCAGCAGGCCACTCATGGCGATGCAATCGGCGTTGTGCTCCCGGTAGGCCTGAATGATGGTTTCCACCGGTTGTTTAATGCCCAGGTTAATCACCCGGTAGCCATTGTTAGAGAGGATGATATCCACCAGATTTTTACCAATATCGTGGACATCTCCTTTGACCGTGGCGATGATAAAGGTGCCCTTACCACTGCCGTTGCTGTCGGTTTTCTCCATGAAGGGTTCCAGGTAGGCCACCGCCGCCTTCATGGTTTGGGCCGACTGCAGCACAAAGGGCAACTGCATCTGGCCGGAGCCAAACAGCTCCCCCACCACCTTCATGCCATCCAGCAAAAAGGTGTTGATCACCTCCAGGGGCGGGTAGGTTTCCAGGGCGGTGGCCAGGGCCTCCTCTAGGCCAATGCGTTCGCCGTCGATGATGTGTTGCTTAAGGCGGTCTTCGATGGGGAGGTCCTTGGCGATCGCCTGTTTTTGCTTCAGGCTCTTGCCCTCAAACAGGGTGGTGAGCTGGGTGAGGGGGTCGTAGGTAACGATATCGCCGTCGTACTGGCGGCGATCGTAGATCAGGTCCCGGCACACCTGCTGATGGTCGGGGTCAATCTTAGCCAGGGGCAGAATCTTGGCGGCGCTAACGATCGCGCCATCCAGCCCCACCTGCATGGCCTCATGGAGAAACACTGAATTGAGGGTAACCCGGGCGACGGGGTTGAGGCCAAAGGAAACGTTGGACACCCCCAGCATAATGTGGCACCCGGGTAGGTTTTCCCGGATCATCCGGATCGATTCGATGGTTTCCCGACCATTCACCCGGTCCTCCTCAATACCGGTGGAAATCGGCAGGGCCAGGGTATCGAAAAACAGCTCCCGGGCGGGGATGCCGTATTCCAGGGCATCCCGGTAGGCCCGCTGGGCAATCTGGAACTTTTTATCAGCGCTGCGGGCCATGCCCTCCTCATCGATGGTGCCCACCACCACCCCGGCCCCGTACTGTTTGGCCAGCTCCAGCACCTTAAAGAAGCGTTCGTCGCCGTCTTCGTAGTTGGTGGAATTAAGGATACACTTGCCCCCCGCCACCTTCAGCCCCGCCTCCATCTTCTGCCATTCGGTGGAGTCCAGCATCAGGGGCAGGGTGACGTTGGTGACCAGGCGAGATACCAACTCATGCATATCCCGCTCGCCATCGCGCCCCACGTAGTCAACGTTGACATCCAGCACATGGGCCCCCTCCTTCACCTGGGATCGAGCCAGGGCCACCAGCCCATCCCAGTCCTCGGCGTTGAGCATCTCCCGGCACAGTTTCGAGCCGCTGGCGTTGAGCCGTTCCCCCACGATCAAAAAGGAGTTGTCCTGGTCGTAGGGCTGGGGGCTGTAGATGGAGGCGGCGGCGGCGCTGTAGTGTAGGGCCGGGCGGGGATCGGTGTCGCTGTCAGCGGCGGAACTCCGCACGGACCGGGGTTTGGGATGGAGATCCCGGGCTAACTCCGCCAGTTGGGCGATGTGCTCGGGGCGGGTGCCGCAACAGCCGCCAATCACCTGGACCCCCAGGTCCTCCACAAAGTGCATCAGGGCCAGCCGCAATTCCATCGGGGTGAGGCGATACACCGCCTGCCCCCCCACATTTTCCGGCAGCCCGGCGTTGGGAATGCAGGAAATCACAAAGGGGGACTGCTCCGCCAGGTGTTTGATGTGGTCCTTCATCAGGTCGGGGCCGGTGGCGCAGTTCAGCCCCAGGATGTCGATCGGGTAGGGCTCCAGAATGGCCAGGGCCGCCGCCATTTCTGTGCCTACCAGCATGGTGCCCTGCTGTTCCATGGTGACGGAGACCATCAAGGGTAGGCGCTGACCGGCCTGGCTAAAGGCCGCCTCGATGGCGTTCAGGGCCGCCTTGATCTGCAGCACGTCTTGACAGGTCTCTACCAGCAGCAGATCGGCCCCACCGTCGATCAGCCCCAGGGCCTGTTCCACGTAGGCCGCCTTCAGGCTGTCGAAGTCGATGTGCCCCAGGGTGGGCAACTTGGTGCCAGGCCCCATGGACCCGGCTACAAACCGGGGTTTCTCTGGGGTGGAGTACTGGTCCGCCAGGCGGCGGGCCAGGCTGGCGGCGGTTTTATTGAGTTCGTAGGCCCGCTCCCCCAGGTCGTACTCCGCCAGAACGAGGCTGGTGCCCCCAAAGGTATCGGTTTCTATTACATCGGCACCGGCCTCTAGAAAGGCCCGATGGACCTTTTCCACCGCCTGGGGGTTGGTCACCACCAGGTATTCGTTACAGCCCTCGTACTCAGGGCCGCCAAAGTCGGCAGCGGTGAGGTTTTGCACCTGTAGGTTGGTGCCCATGGCGCCGTCGAAGACGATCACCGGGCGATCGGGGCTGTGGAGTCGATCGAGGAAGGAGGTGGCCATGGCTAACTATTGGTTAAGAATATAGGAGAAAATATCAGTAGAGAACTTAGCCTAGGTCAGGCGACCCGGCATCACCAAGCCCTGGCTGTGGCGACCGCAAACACGACCCTAAGGCTCTGGGCTTGATGATAGAAGATGACAATAAACTTTTCTATCTTTTCGATCACAACGCTTAAACTTAGTTTAGCGATTATGGGTTCAAGAATCTAGTTAAGCCAGGCAGTCCTGGTTGGTTAGGCCCTACCTGAATGGGGTAAGACCATCGCTAGCAGGAAAAACCCCAGTTGGGTCGCCACTATGCTGGGCCCAGAGGGTAAATCCATGGCGGCAGAAACCACCATTCCCACCACCGCGCTCAATCCTCCCAGGCTTGCCGACAACAGCACGTAACTGGTAAAGGTGCGACTTAATAGCCGGGCGGCACAGGCCGGAATCACTACAAAGGCGCTCACCAGTAACACCCCGATCGCCTTGATAGAAATTCCCACCGCTAGGGATAGCAACACAATGAAGGCAGTGCGGTGGGCCGATACCGCTACTCCCCGGGCGATCGCCAACGGCTCGTGCAGGGTAATTAACATTTGGGTGCGCAGGGTTAATCCCAGAAATACCCCAGTCCCTATTAACAGGCCGCCACTTAAAGCCAGATCCATAGGCTGAATCGCCAGAATATCGCCAAACAGCAAATTATTCAGGCCGCCTTTGTACTGACCAACAAAGGTAAGGGTAATGATGGCGATCGCCAGAGAGGAGGAATAGATAATGTTTAACAGCGCATCGGTCCATAGCCGGGTTCGTTCCAGCAGGTAGGTGACCCCCAGGGCAAAGGCAACCGCAAAGGGTAGCAACACCGCCGCAGGATTCAGGCCTAGCAGCAAACCTATGCTAATGGCCAGCAAGGCTGAGTGGCCCAGGGCATCGCTGAAGAAAGATAGCTGTCGGAGGATGGTAAAGCTGCCCAGCAAGCCCCCCATCAGGCCGGTGAAAATACCCCCCAGGAGGGCTCGCTGCATAAAAGGCAGGGGAAAGAGTTCGACCAGGCGGGTGATTTCAGGTGCCATAAACCGATTAGGACAGGTTAGTGATCGTGGTGATAGCGGACAAACTCAGAGCCATAGGCGACCGCCAGGTTGTCGGGGGCTAGGGCTACCTCTGGGACTCCCTGACAGAGGAGGGTGCGGTTTAAGCAGAGGACGCGATCACAATGACGACGGACCATATCCAGATCGTGGGAAATTTGTAAAATTGCCCAGTTTTGCTCCTGTTTGAGCTGATAGAGCAACTGGTAAAACTCTGCCTCACCCCGGACATCCAGCCCGGCGGGAGCTTCGTCTAAGATCAGCAGGCGGCGGGGATAGACCAGACAATAAGCCAGCAATACTCGCTTGGTTTCTCCCCCCGACAGCCCACTGACTGGGTGATGCTGAAGATGAAGGGCGTTGACCCGGGCCAGGGCCGCCTGGACGGCCTGGCAGCGGAGTTGCCGATCAGCCCAGGGCCACCGCCAACCCAACCGGTCCCAGCCCAGGCCCACCAGTTCCTCTACGGTCATAGGAATACGGCGATCGAAGAGAAAGCGCTGGGGCAGGTAAGCAATCTGCTGACGCACCGGGGCCGGCAGGTAGCCCTTGGGAGTGAGGCGGTGTCCCAGCAGCCAAACCTCTCCCGCCTGCCGGGGTAGAATTCCTAGAATGGCTTGAGCCAGGGTAGTTTTACCGGCCCCATTGGGCCCAACCACAGCGGTATCGGTGCCACTGTCCAGGCAAAAAGAGATGTCCTCAATAATTTTATGGTGATCGCGGCAGACCGTCAGCCCGTCCACTCTCAGCACACCTTCTCCGGCTATTGCCACCCCAGTCATCCTGCTTGTCCCTCAGCGCAACGGCCTACTAGGGGCAAAACAGGGCTGCGCCCTGGGGAGCGCAGCGGCGATCGCGGGGTTGGCACCCCACAGATGGGCCAGGGAGAAAGGGTGCCCTTGATCTGGGAGGCAGAGGCTGAAAAGGCCTTAACCAGATGGTTGACGTTTGCTGCCATCACCCCCAGATAGTAGGCGGGCTGGCTAGCTTCGGGGCCACCGGTTTCCAGGGAGTCAAATCGGCTCACCTGGATATTTAAATCCTTAGCCAGGGCGGCAAACTGGCCGGTGGCCGCCTGGGGCTCGCTCAAGAGGGTTTTCAGGTCTGACTGCCGCACCGCCCTAATCACCCGCTGAATATCCCCCGGGGCCGGATTCTGCTCAGGGATATCCACCAGGAATTGGGTTTTTAATTGGTAGCTTTGGGCAAAATAGCCAGCAAAGTCGTGGTAAGTCACAAAGGTTTTACCCGCAAAGGGCCGGAGTTGGGCGGTAATCTGCCGGTCCAACTGCCGCAGCTGGGCTATGTAGGCGGCCGCATTAGCCTGGTAAAGAGCTTTCCCTGAGGGGTCAGCGGCGATCAAGCCATCGCGAATGGTGGCTACCTGCAAAATCGCTCGCTTGGGGTCTAAATAAATATGGGGATTGGGCTGGCCCCGGTGCTGGTCATTCTGGTGCTGAGGGCTAGGCTGAGGGGATGCTCCAGGTTCAGCTGCTGCCGGGGTCCCCAGCCCGATTGGCACCCCCTGGCTGGAATCAATAATTTTTAAGTCAGGACGGCCGGCATTCTCTACCAGGTCCGCCAGAAAGTCTTCCAGGCCCAGGCCATTTTTCACCAGTACATCCGCCCGGGCCAGCTTCCCAGCATCCTCGGGTCTAGCCTGGTAGTCGTGGGGACCGACGTTATCGGGTAAGAGTTGGGTAACCTCTGCCCGATCTCCAGCCACGGCCTGGGTGAAATTAGTGATGGGCACAAAGGTCGTCACCACCACCAACCGCCCCGACCCACTGGAGTTGAAGGGGCGGAGGACACAGCCAGTGTTCGCGGCGATGGCGATCGCCAGCAGAGCCCCTGGCCAACCCCCTGGCGACCTCACCCTAGGGTGACTCGGTGCCGAGGCCAGGCCAAGCCAGAGCCAAGCTAGCCTGATTGTGAGAATGATTATCATTTCGGCATTCTAGCCTACTGGACCCCAAAACACTGGCCTGTTGCGAAAACGTAAACTAGCCCCAGGTTATGGCAAAGGCTCTAGTTCCAGGGGAGTACCACAATGCTTACAGAACCTGGCATCTTGATCGTGAACTGCCAGGCCGCAGCCCCCACAGACCACTTGCTGGCTATCGGTAACCTTCACCAGATAGCGAATCAAGCTACTAATTTGGGTGGGAATCAGGGCAATGCCGGTCAGAATCATCATCAGGGTCAGGGCCCGGCCAGTTTCTGAGAGGGGAATAATGTCGCCGTAACCCACCGTGGTCATGGTAACAATGGCAAAGTAGAGGGCATCTAAAAAGGTACGGAAGCCCTCGGGGTTACGGGGATGTTCCACCTGGAAAATTAGCCCGGCGTAGATAAAGACAATGGCGCCTAGGGTAAAGAGAATCTGAATTAAAATCAGGCTGTCGGCACTGGTAAATTTACCAAACCACACCCGGTTAGTTAGGATACGGGCCAGCCGTAAAATCCGCAAAGACCGAAAGAACCTTAGGAAGCGCACATCCACCACCCCGATCCAGAAGGGCAGGATGGAGAGGAGGTCAATCAGGCCGTAGAGGCTGACCAGGTAGCGCCAGGGCCGCTCCGCCGCCCATAGCCGCACCCCGTACTCAAGGGTGAAGATCACCACGATCAACCAGTCGAGGGTTTCCAGGGTTGACCGCAGCCCCGCGTCAATAGGGTAGGTTTGAATTACAAAAATAATGGCGGAGAGAAAAATCAGGGCGGCGATCGCGCCGTTGCAAATCCATCCCCCCAGGCTGTCGGTGGTGTCTAGATAATTGCGTATACGGTCCCGCATGGCCATACCATAGCAATGGGTAAAGGGGCTGGGTCGCTGTTTAAAACTAATTACAATAGGGACTACAGTCCATATTAGAGGTCTTCTCCAGGGATGGAACGGATGCCATGGAAGCAGTAATCTGGGTGGTAATGGTGGTCACCATTTTGGGGTTGGGCATGGGGTCGATGATTTGGGCCTACCGTCGGCCCCTGGGGCCAGTAGCCCTATTTGGGGTGGCCATGACCTCCTCCTCTTTGCCCTTGAGTGATCGGGCTCGGCAAAAGTTTGAGCAGGGCTGCGAGGCTTTTCAGCAGGGTCGCTACGCCGCTGCCCTGGCCGCCTTTAGTCGGACCCTGGAGTGGGAACCCGGCTGTAGCGAAGCCTGGCATAACAGTGGCCGCTGCCAGGCTAACCTGGGCCAGGATGGCCTGGCGGTTGAGGCCTTTCTTGAGGCTAGCGATCGCTATGACCACCAGGGGACTCGCTCTGGTCTGGAGGCGGTTAAACAGGATTTAGAAGCCCTGGCTCAACGCCAGCGCCATCCTCAGAGCGGGGCGCAGCCCACCGGTGGCTAAGGAACGTCTAGATCGGCTGCTGGTGGAGCGGGGCCTGTGCGAGTCACGACAGCAGGCTCAACGCTTAATTCAGGCCGGTGCGGTGCAGGTTGACCATCGTATGGTCGATAAGCCCGGTACAGTCATCTCCCCTACCGCTAGTCTGCAGGTCAAAGCTCGCTCTCCTTTTGTTTCCCGGGGTGGCGAAAAGTTGGCCCGAGCCCTAGTGCAGTTTGATCTTCAAGTAGAGGGGCGAGTAGCCTTAGATGGCGGCATTTCCACGGGGGGCTTTACCGATTGCCTGCTGCAGGCAGGAGTCCAGCGGGTTTACGGGATTGATGTGGGCTACGGCCAGGTAGCCTGGTCCCTGCGTCAGGATCCGCGCGTGGTTTTGCGAGAACGCACTAACCTGAGAAACCTCACTCCAGATGACCTCTATGGTCCCGCAGATCGCCGCCCCGATTTAGGGGTAATGGATCTCTCCTTTATTTCCCTCACCAGGGTGTTACCTGCCCTCTGGCACCTACTGGTGCCCCCCCGGGAAGTGGTACTGCTGGTCAAACCCCAGTTCGAGGTAGGTCGTGATCGGGTTGGTAAGAAGGGAGTGGTGCGCGATGCCCAGGACCAGGCCGCTGCCATTGCCACCGTGCTCCACAGCGCCCTATCCCTGGGCTGGTGCTACCGCGGACTAACCTGGTCTCCCCTGGTAGGACCAGCGGGTAATCTGGAGTACTTGCTCTGGTTGTCAGACTGGCCGCCAGAGCAACCTACCCCTGACTTAGAGGCGTTGCAAAACCTTACCGCCGCTGCCCGGAGGGCCCTCACCCCAGAGGCCACCCCGATCCAGGGGCAGGCTGGCTAGGCCGCGATCGCCCCCTAGCGGAGTCCCAGCCAGGTAAAAAAATCTTGGTGGGTGAAGAATTCTAGCACCAGCAGGGCCACAAACCCCACCATGGCAAACCGACCGTTCAGCCGTTCAGCGTAAGCTGTCCAGCCAAAACCTGGCTGGGGTTCTTGATTGCCAGAGTCAGGTGCAGGGGCACCAGCCGGGGGTTGGATGGATGGGGAATCGCCACTCATAAGCCGATCATAGAACAAACTATCTAGATTACTCCTACCTGGGTTACTCGATTCCGGTCTGACCTGGTCCCCTGGGGACCAAGCCAGGGTTAGAGTTGGGATTGGCCCAGGTCCTGAAAGTAAAACTTGAGCAACGCCCCACAGCCCACTAACTTCAAAGCTTCCAGACCAAAATAGAAGCCATGGAGCTGGTTCATGCCCTCGGGTAAACCCAGCCCAGTGGCGAAGGGATCAAGGGCAAGACCCAGAGCACCCATGGCTGGCGATAGTCCGTAAGTAACCACCAGGGTAATAGCCAGTAGGGCCAGGGCTACCTCTACCGCCCAGCGACTGCGCAAACCACTGACCACCACCCGGTCTTCAGCCGGGTACTGGCGATGCACCAGTAGCCCGGTTAAGACAACGGCGGCCGCCAGCAGTTCCAATCGATTAAATAGCCAAAATAGGGTGTAGCCGGCAGGAGCAAACTGGGGCTGGCTGAGCATGCCGCTGACGAACAGACCGGGCATCACCACCAAGTCCATTAGCAGGCTACTGCTGAACCAGAACATCAGGGCAACTAAAAATACATTCACCCAATTAAGGGACCTAGAGGAGGATAGGCTGTGCATAGGGATCACTCTAAAAGCGGTGCTTGAACCAGACGAGGTAAACACCAGGTAGTCCTGGTGCTGAGGCAGAGCCCCATGGTTGCTTTTAGCCTAGCCAACTTTCCCCTGGCTAACTATGAACTATTCTTGCAACCCCCCCTCTACCGGCTTTAGGCTAGGCCCACTGCTGCGCCCCAGTTACCGAAAACCAAGGGTTTTAAGCCCCATCCCAACCACCCTGTACGACCAGGACGGTCACAAAACGTTAGGTGACTTCACTCTTTAATACAAATTAGTACTTAATACAAATTCATGCAAAGTAATACAAGGTCAGCCCCAGCTCGGCTTGCTCCGTCGCCGGCTGGTTTGAAAACCCCGGGCCATCTAAAGTAAATTGGAACCACAGCAACAGCAGGGGATTGGTGATTATGATTAGCCACATTGTTTTAGACATGGGGGGCGTGCTGGTGGAGTTGGAATGGCAGCAGCGGATGGAAAAATTGTTGCGGCGATCGCTGCCGATGGCAGAACTACATCAGCTTTGGGTGACGGCCTTAAGTACGGTTGATTTTGAGTCGGGGCGCACCAATTTTGATCAGTTTGCAGTGGCCTTTATTGAAGAATTTGCCGTTGATATCACCCCTGAGCAGCTTAAACAGGAATTTTTAGAGGTGGTTCAGGCTCCCCTGCCCAATTGTGAGACCATGCTGGCCAGGCTGCAACCCCACTATCACCTGTCGCTATTGTCCAATACCAATGCGGCCCATTACCAAAAACTGCGCGATCGCTATGATTTCTTTAAGTATTTTGATCAACTATTTCTGTCCTACGAGTTGGGGCTGATGAAGCCCAGCGGAGACATTTTTAACCATGTCCTAACCCGCCTGCATACCCCGCCCGCATCGGTTGCCTTCTTTGATGACGGCAGTCGCAATGTAGAAGCCGCCAGGGCAGCAGGGATACAAGCTTACCGGGTAGATAACCCCGATCAGGTAATGGCCATCGTCGTCGGTTGGCCATAGTCGCCGATGGCTCCCCGCCAGGCTAGCAGACTAGCCCCTAGCAGACCATATATTAAGTCTGGATATTAAGTCTGGCTTAACCTTGCAGCTATGGCTCTGGTCTACAATCCCTGGTCATGGATTGGATTACCACTCAACCGATCGCCCATCGAGGCCTACACTGGGGTCAGGAGATTCCGGAAAATTCTTTGCTGGCCTTTGAGGCGGCGATCGCCGCTAATCACCCCATCGAACTTGACCTGCAACTCCTGGCCGATGGGCAATTAGCCGTGTTCCATGACAACACCCTGAATCGCCTCACCGGTCAGCCAGGTCGCATTGCTCAACAAACCCTGGCCAGCCTCAGGCAGTATCGCCTTTACCACACTGACCAAACCATTCCCTGCCTGGGGGAAGTGCTAGCCTTGGTCAACGGCCGCGTGCCCCTACTGTTAGAAATTAAAAACCAGGGCCGGGTCGGCCCCCTAGAAGCCGCCCTACTGAGAACCCTGAAAACCTATCGGGGAGAATTTGCGGTTCAGTCCTTTAATCCCCTGGCCCTGCAATGGTTCCATCACCATGCTCCAGAAATCTGGCGGGGTCAGCTCTCCAGTGACTTCAGCCAGTCCTCCAGGCCCTGGCATTTATCGATGATTCATAGTAATTTACTAGTCAATTGGATTAGCCAGCCCCACTTCATCGCCTACGACCTGCAGGCCCTGTCCAAACGGTGTACCACGGTGTTGCGAGATATTTTCCATATCCCCTTAATTACCTGGACCGTGCGTAGTCAGGACGACCAAGCCAGGGCTCAACACTACGCAGATAACTACATTTTTGAGCCGTTTTAGCCAGCCCTGGCGGGGCCTGTGTCACTGAGATTGTCTATCCTGGCTCCGGCATGCCCCTTTCTTCCGGTTCGACTCCCTGGTGGCGAAGTTTCCTCCGCCTTGCCCTGGCCAACATCATTGCTAATCTCATGGTGCCTCTGGCGGGCCTGGTCGATACGGCCTTTCTGGGTCACCTGGGGGACATTCACCATCTGGGAGGAGTAGCCCTGGCCACAACAATTTTTAATGTGGTTTACTGGGCCTTTGGCTTTCTGCGCATGGGCACCACCGGCCTGACGGCCCAGGCAATGGGGCGACAACAACCCGAGGAAACCCTGCTGATTTTGTTCCGCCATGGCATTATCGCCCTGGGCTTAGGGGTCGGCCTGCTGATTTTACAGGTGCCGATTCGAAACTGGGGGTTTGCCCTGCTGGGGGCAGAAGCCGACCTTAAACTAGCGGGGTATGCCTTTTATCAGGCCCGCATTTGGGATGCCCCGGCAGTGCTTCTGAATCTGGTAGTGGTGGGCTGGTGTCTGGGGCTGGAAAAGGGCCGCGGGGTAATCCTGCTATCCCTGGTGGGCAACGGCAGTAACATCGCCCTGAATTATCTGTTTATTCGCCAGTGGGGCTGGGCCAGTGCCGGTGCCGGTCTGGCTACGGCCTTAAGTCAATACTTGATGTTAGTGGCAGGACTGGGGATAATCGCCAGGGTTGTGGGCAGACAGCCTCTGGCTGCCTGGCTACCCCAGCTATGGCAGGGAGAAAAATTACGAGAAATTTTATCTCTCAACCGGGATATTTTAATTCGCACCACAGTTTTAATCCTGAGTTTCGCCCTGTTCACCCGGATTAGCGCCAGTCTGGGAAGTCTGGTACTAGCAGCTAATACGCTGCTACTCCAGGTGGTTACCCTGTCAGCCTACTTCATCGATGGGATTGCCTTTGCCACCGAAAGCTTTGCCGGTCGCTGCCATGGCACCGGCGATCGCCAGGGTCTGGGGGGGCTGCTACGGCTGGGAGGGGTTGCCAGTCTACTCATGGGCCTGGGGTTTGCCACGGTTTTTATGGGCTTTCCCCAGGCCCTCTTTGGTCTGCTCACCAGTCACCCTGAGGTCCTGACCCAGGTGCGCAGCCTGCGGGGGTGGCTAATGCCCGTACTGGGATGGGGTGCCATTGCCTACCTGCTAGATGGGTTTTTTCTGGGGCTTACCGCCAGCACTATTCTTCGTAATGGCACCGTACTGGCGGCAGTGCTGGGATTTTTTCCCCTAGCCCTGGCGGCCCAGGCGATCGCCAGTGTCCATCTACTCTGGCTAGCCCTCACCGCCTTGATGGCAGGACGAGCCCTGACCCTGGCTGCTGCCTTGCCCCGCTGGCTAAGTACTCGACCGGAGAGAGGTATTAATTGATACTCGTTTTCAATTAAAATTCCGGAGGGGGTAAAATATGTATTACTATTAAAAACCATAACGAACTGGAAACAAATTAATTCCAGGCTTATCGAGGAGGATCGACTGTGAAACGAAATTCTGTGGTGGGTGGTTTTGTGGCAGCTGGTTTGGGCTTGTGCGCCCTGATGCCCGCCCCAGCTACGGCCCAAGGTTCTGGCGTCTCCTCGGTACAGTTAAGGGGCGCCGATGCCGGTCTGTTGCTGGCCACCAGTAACCTCACCGCTGCCCAGCAAAGTCAACTAGAAAGCTTGTTGCGTCAGGGCCAGAGACGGCTTAAGGCCAAGGACTATGCGGGTGCCATCGCTATTTACCAGCAAGCTGCTGCGGTTGATTCAGCCAATCCCCGTATTTTTTCTGGCCTGGGTTACCTTTACATCCAACAACAAAATTACCCAGAGGCCGTCGCTGCCTATCGCCAGGCCATTGCTCTAGAGGGCGACAATCTGGCCTTCCGCTATGGACTCGCCCATAGTCTTTTCCGCAATGGCAACTCTGACGAAGCCCTGGCCACCTATCAAGCCATTCTTCAGAATGCCCCTAAGGAGGCCAATGCCTACCTGGGGGTGGCTGCTATCCAGCTACAACGCCAGGACTACCAGGCCGCTACCCAGACCTACACAAGCCTGGTGGGCATCAACCCGGGTAACTTTCAAGCCCTGATTGGTCTTAGTAATCTGGCTATCCAGGCGAAAAACTACGATCAGGCCATCGATTACCTGACTCAGGGCATCAAGGCTAATCCCCGTCAAGACAGCCTTTACGTCAAAGCCGCCAGCCTCTATTCCCTATTGGGTCAGCCAGAGGTAGCCCGCCAGAATTTAAAAAAAGCCCTTGCTCTGAAGCCTGACAACGACGAGGCTAATTACCAGATGGGCTACATACTCTATCAGGTCGGTCAGCCAGAGGCTGCCCTGGGTCATCTGTTGAAGGCTGTGCGGGTCAATCCCGATTTAATTCCGGCCCATGCCCTGTTGGGCCAGTTGCTGTTGGGACGGCAACAGTACCTGCGGGCCGCCATCTCCTACCGCATCGTAGCCAAAGCCATGCCCGAAAATCCCTCTGTTCTTTATAACCTGGGTTTGGCACTTTGGGGCCAGGGCCAACGGGATCAGGCTAAGTATGCGATTAACTCCGCCGTTGTTTTATATCAGCAGCAGGGTAATCAGGCTGGGGCTCAGCGGGCCCGGGAATTGATTGAATTCTGGGCTTCCCAGCCTTAATCACCGCCTCCATCCTGGTGCTGGGCCTGGGCAAATCCCATCACTACCAGGACGTTAGACAGGGTCAACAGGGCCTCGGCGCCACCGTGGAGCCAGTCAATGTTAGCCAGTTCCTGGTGCAGTCCCAGGCTGGCATACATCCCAGCTGGAATGGTAACCGCCACAAATACCAGCAGGCCGTAGAAGCCAGCCAGGGCTAATTTAGGGGTAGTCTGGGTACGGGTTAGGAACCACAGAAACCCCAGGTAGGGGAAAAGGGAGAGGGCAAACAGGGTATTTTTATCAACCATACCGGGTGGAGCTATGGAGCGGTAGGAGGGTCAGGAGTAGGCTATACCCCAGGGGTTGGGCTCTGGCTTTGGCGATAGATCCACCAAGCCGCCAGACACAGGGTGGTATTACCGATTACGGTAAGCGCCGCCTGTAAGGTAACCAACCAACTCAGTCCGGGGGCATTGTCAAAAAAGTGCCAGGTACAGGCGGCCATGGCACTGACTAGGGCTGGAACCATGGCGATCGCGAGCCAGCGCCAGGCTAACCGGTGACTGACCAGGGCGAAACGCCAGACCAATAGCATAGCGGCCATCCACTCCAGCACACTGGAAATATGGATGATCCAGGTGGGCAGGGAAAGGGCGTGCATGGCGATCGGATGGGACAACAGCCTTTATTGTAGAGAGATTGGGGACAGGTAGGTGACGATGAAGGCAGTTCTCTGTGGCTATTACGGCATGGGCAATGGCGGAGATGAGGCCTTGCTGGCCACCCTATTGCAAATGTTACCCCCTACCGTCGAGCCCCTGGTGTTATCGGGCAACCCCGAGGAAACCAGTCAGCGCTACGGCGTGACTGCCCTGGCCCGTAAACATCCCGGTTCGATTATGGCCGCTCTGCGCCAGGCTGATGTTTTAATCTGGGGAGGAGGGAGCTTGCTGCAGGATACCACCAGTTTACAAAACCCCCTTTATTACACTGGCTTGATGATTCTAGCCCAATGGTTGGGCTTGAAAACCATTGCCTGGGGGCAGGGCATTGGGCCTCTCCGCCATCGCCTCAGTCGGGCCCTGGGGTGCTATGCCCTGAACCGTTGTCAGGCCGTCAGTGTGCGCGATAGCCGGTCCCTGGCCTGGTTAACGCGCTGGGGAGTGACTGCCCTGCAGGCGGCCGACCCGGTCTGGGCCCTGACCCCCGCCCTGGCCCCTGACCTGGCGGACTTACCCAACCCCAGGGTGGCAGTGGCCCTGCGGCCCCACCCCTGGTTGACCCGCCCCCGCCTAGAGCAGCTGACCCAGGCCCTGGCTAGCTTCCAGGATCTGACCCAGGCCGCCATTTTGCTAGTGCCCTTTCAGCCCAGCCAGGATTTAGCCATCGCTGAACAGATCCAAACCTATCTAACAGGCCCCAGCCAGATCTGTAGTCTGGCCGACCCACGGCAGTTGAAGGGATTATTTCAAGGAGTACGCATGACCATTGGCATGCGCTTCCATGCTCTGATTATGGCTGCTGCCACCGGTGGTCGTAGTTTTGCCCTGAGCTATGATCCTAAAGTGCTGGCGCTGTTGGAGGATGTCAAGTTGCCCGGTTTTGACCTCGATCCCCACAATGCCCAGGGGGTCCATCGCTGGCCGACCTCGGTAGAGGCCCTGACCCAAGCCTGGTGGCAGGTCTATAGTCAGGGCTCGCCCCTTGCAGCAGTTGAGATTCAAACCCAGCTGGAGCGGGCTCGACTCCATCAACAGATGCTTTACAATCTACTGGCCTAGGCACCGCCCGATTAAACCCCAAGGTGGCCCCCCGGTGCCATAACCAGGGGACTGGGATCAATCCTCCGCCATAATTCCCCGGAAGAACGCCACCGTTTCCTGCAGGGCCGCAATAAATCGATCGATTTCCCCCCGGGTGTTGTAGAAGTAAAGGCTGGCCCGGGCGGTGGAATCTACCCCCAGCAGGCGATGCAAGGGCTGGGTGCAGTGGTGGCCAGAGCGAATGGCAATGCCGGATTGATCCAGCAGGGTGGCCAGGTCCTGGGGATGGACGGAGTCCAGGGTAAAGGTAGCTAGGGCGGCGCGGCCGCTGCCGTCGCTGCGGGGTCGAGGACCGTAAAGGCTGAGGTCGGGAATAGTCTGGATTTGCTGGTAAAGGTAGGCGGTGAGTTCGTGTTCGTAGGCGGCAATGCGATCCATCCCCAGGATAGAAAGATAGTCTACCGCCGCCCCCAAGGCGATCGCCTCGGCGATGGCGGGGGTACCGGCCTCAAACTTGTGGGGCAGTTCAGCGTAGGTAGCCCGGTCTAGGAACACATCGGCAATCATTTCACCGCCGCCCAGAAAGGGGGGCATAGCCTGGAGCAGGGACCGCTGCCCGTAGAGAAAGCCAATCCCGGTGGGGCCGCACATTTTATGGCCCGAGGCCACAAACCAGTCACAGCCCATGGCCTGCAAATTCAGGGGCAGGTGGGGGGCGCTCTGGCAGCCGTCAATTAGGACCCTGGCGCCGTAGTGGTGGGCCAGCTTAATCACCTCCTCCACCGGGTTGATACAGCCCAGGGTGTTGGAGACGTGGTTGATGGCCACCAGGCGGGTGCGATCGCTGATCAGGGTACGAAACTGATCCAAGTCAAAGCTTTGGTCGGGGGTCAGGCCCACAAACCGCAGTACCGCTCCGGTGCGCTGGGCCACAAACTGCCAGGGCACCAGGTTACTGTGGTGCTCCATCACCGAGAGGATGATTTCATCGCCGGGCTGCAGGGTGCCCATGCCCCAACTGTAGGCCACCAGGTTAATGGCCTCACTGGCATTGCGGGTAAAGACAATCTCGTCTCGACTAGCGGCGTTAACAAAGGCGGCCACCTTATCCCGCGCCCCTTCGTAGGCATCGGTGGCCCGGGCACTAAGGGTATGGATGCCCCGATGCACATTGGCATTATCCCGCTGGTAGTAGTGTTGCAGGCTCTCCAGCACCACCGTCGGCTTTTGGGAGGTGGCGGCGTTATCAAAGTAGATGAGGGGATGGCCGTTCACCTCCTGATGCAAAATCGGGAAGTCGGCGCGGACCTGCTGGGCGAGGGAACGTTCCTGGGTGACGGTCATAGGAGGGGGAATGGGTCGGAGGGCTCAGGAGCAATTGCAACTGCGGGGCAAAGTAACATTGAAAACTCAAAGTTTAGAATCAAGGACTAAAACCATCAATACAGGTCTCAACACCCCAGGGTTAATCACTCAATTCCGCCAGGGTAGCCCTGAGGACCTCCCGTAGACTGGTGATGGGAATGGTATGGAGAATTTCCATGGCGAAGGCATAGACCAGCAACCGTTGGGCCTGACTGGCACTGAGGCCGCGGCTTTGTAGATAGAAAATCTCATCGGCCTGGAGCTGGCTGACGGTGGCGCCGTGGGCACACTTGACGTTGTCGGCGACAATTTCTAACTGGGGTTTGGTATCCACCCGGGCCTGATCCGACAGCAACAGGTTGCGGTTAATCTGACTGGCGTTGGTGAACTGGGCTGCCTGGGACACCACAATGCGACCATTAAAGACACTATGGGCTCGGTCATCCACGATGGTACGGTGGCGTTGTTCCACCCGGCCATGGGGATGGCCCAGGGCCACCAAGCTGTGGGTATCGCTGTGCTGACTACCCCTCAGGGCGGCCAGGCCATGGAGATGGGTGGTGGTTTGGGGGCCAGTTTGGTAGATTTCCCAGTGGTGGCGGTTGAGTTGGGCCCCCCAATGGAGGGCGGTGCCACTGTACTGGCTATCGGCTGCCTGCATGACGGCGGTCTTGCCAATGTGAAAAGTGCTCTCACCCTCCCGTTGCAGGCGGCTATGGGTGATCTGGGCACTGGCCTGTAGCCAGATTTCCGTCACCCCGTTGGTGAGCTGGAGCGACGAGGCCCCATCACCCCCATACTGCTCCACCAGGGTGAGCTGGCTGCCCGCCTCCACCACCACTAGACTACGGGGCTGGGCCAGTCCTGGGGTGGGGGTGGGGTAGCTGAGATAGAGAATCTGGATCGGTCGCTCCACCTGGCTATGGGGGGGAATCCACAGCCCCACCCCATCGGCAAAGCCCAGGGTATTGAGGGCGGTAAAGACCTCCTGCTGACCAGGGGCCTGGGCCAGGCGAGGTAAGAAATGGGCAGCCAGATCGGGCTGGTTCAAGAGATCACGCAGGCTACCGGCGATCGCTCCGGGGGGTAGGCCCTCCAGTTGGGAGAGGGTGGAGCAAAAGTGGCCATTCACCAACACCAGCTGTACCGCCGGGGTACCCAGGTCGCTCCAGTCCGGCAGATCGGGGGCAGATACCGCCGGGGCTGGTTGCAGGTCAAGGGCCAGTAGGGGGGAGAGGTCGGTAAAGCGCCAGTCCTCCTGGCGGGGGGAGGGAAAGGTTTGTTCCTGTAGCCAGGCGGCGGCCCGGCTCCGCAAATCCACCAGGGCCAAGTCTTCGGGCACTGCGGACCGGAGGATTTGGGCCAGGTTTTGCAGATAGCGATCGCGGCGATCGGCGGTCAGGGGCGGAGCCGGGGGAGAAAGGGAGGCAGCCATCACGCCGTTACCTCCAGTTGGTGCTGCTGCAGTAGGCCTTCGTAGCCACGGGCCTCCAGCTCCTGGGCCAGGGTTTGGTCACCGGTGGTAATAATCTGACCGTTGGCCATGACATGGACGTAGTCGGGCACGATGTAATTGAGCAGACGCTGGTAGTGGGTAATTAGGATAACGGCATTATCGGGACCCGTTAGTTGGTTGACCCCCTGGGCCACGGTTTTCAGGGCGTCGATGTCCAGCCCCGAGTCGGTTTCATCGAGAATGGCCAGGGTGGGTTCTAGCAGGGCCATTTGTAGGATTTCATTACGCTTTTTCTCACCGCCGGAGAAGCCCTCGTTGACGCTGCGATCCAGGAAGGTAGCCTCCATTTTCACCACCCCCAGCTTTTCCTCCACCAGGTCATCGAAGTCGAACACATCCAGCTCCTCCTGGCTGCGGGCTTTGCGGTGGGCGTTATAAGCTACCCGCAAAAAGTCCCGATTACTGACCCCAGGGATTTCCAGGGGATACTGGAAGGCCAGAAAAATACCGGCGGTGGCGCGATCGTGGGGAGCCATCTCCAGGATATCCTCACCCTTGAACCGCACCTCCCCATCGGTGACCTGGTAGTCGGGGTGGCCCGCCAGCACCTTGGAGAAGGTACTTTTGCCGGAGCCGTTCAGACCCATGATGGCGTGGATCTCACCGGCCCTCACCTCCAGGTTGAGGCCCTTGAGAATCTCCACCCCATCGACACTGGCGTGGAGATTATTGACGGACAGAATTAGATCGCTGTTGGGGGTAATCATGAATCGGGATGGAAGAGTAGGGAGGGGAGTCTAGCCCACGGTGTTTTCTAGCTTCAGGGCCAGCAGTTTGTCGGCCTCGGCGGCGAACTCCATGGGCAGTTTGTTAAACACATCCCGGCAGAATCCACTAATGATCATGGACACCGCATCCTCAGGGGAAATGCCCCGTTGGGCAAAGTAGAAGAGTTGGTCTTCACCAATTTTCGAGGTAGACGCTTCATGCTCCACCTGGGCGGTACTGTTTTGCACCTGGATATAGGGGAAGGTATTGGCGCTGGAGCGATCGCCGATCAGCATGGAATCACACTGGGAGTAGTTACGCGCCCCCTCCGCCTTCGGCCCCATTTTCACCAACCCGCGGTAACTATTTTTAGAATGGGCCGCAGAAATCCCCTTGGAGATGATGGTGCTGCGGGTATGTTTACCCACGTGCACCATTTTGGTACCGGTGTCCGCCTGCTGGTAGTTATTAGTGAGGGCGACGGAATAAAACTCCCCGACGGAATGATTCCCCACCAGCACACAGCTGGGGTACTTCCAGGTGATAGCGGAGCCGGTTTCCACCTGGGTCCAGGAGATTTTGGCATGGTCCCCTGCACAGAGCCCGCGCTTGGTGACAAAGTTATAGATGCCCCCCTTACCATTTTCATCCCCGGCAAACCAGTTCTGCACCGTCGAGTAGTTAATGGTGGCGTGGTCCAGGGCCACCAGCTCCACCACCGCCGCGTGCAGTTGGTTGCTGTCGTACATAGGGGCGGTGCAGCCCTCCAGGTAGGTGACGGAACTACCGGATTCCGCCACGATCAGGGTGCGCTCAAATTGCCCCGACTCCCCGTTGTTAATGCGGAAATAGGTGGACAAATCCATGGGGCATTGGGTGTCCTTGGGGATGTACACAAAGGAGCCATCACTAAACACCGCCGAGTTAAGGGCGGCAAAGTAGTTATCGCCAATGGGTACCACACTACCCAGATACTTCTCCACCAACTCCGGGTGTTCCTGCACCGCTTCGGAAATGGGGCAAAAGATCACCCCCGACTCCGCTAGTTTTTCCTTGTAGGTGGTGGCAATAGAGACACTATCAAAAATGGCGTCCACCGCCACGTTGGCCAGGCGTTTTTGCTCCGTTAGGGGAATGCCCAGCTTTTCAAAGGTTTCCAGCAGGGTGGGATCTACCTCCTCCAGGCTGCCCAGCTTTTGCGGCTGGACCTTGGGGGCAGAGTAGTAAATGATGCTCTGGTAGTCGATAGGGGGATAGGTGACATTGGGCCAGACCGGCTCCGCCATGGTCAGCCAGCGCCGGTAGGCCTTGAGGCGGAACTGCAGCATAAACTCCGGCTCGTTCTTTTTAGCGGAGATCAGCCGCACCACCTCTTCACTGAGGCCCCGGGGAATCACATCGGCCTCGATATCGGTGGTAAACCCGTACTTGTAGGGTTGACTTACCAGGGACTGGACAGAAGCACTCATGGGGGTACCTTTACAGGGAAAGTGAGGAGTAGTCAGGCGTACTTATTGGTTTCTGCCCGGATGGTATCAAAATCAATATCCTGCTGGTCGCCGGCAAAGGGGTTGTCGGGGGTGAGAAACAGCATGCAATGACACTCCTTGCGTTCCTGCATGGGAATACAGGGGCAGTTCCAGTAGATCGCCTTCACCTCCGCCTCCTTGTCTTCGTAGTGGCGGCAGGGGCAAAGGGGAGAACCCAGGTCATCCTTATGCTTGGCCAGCCCCTCCAGGACAACGGCGGTGACGCCAGGATCGGCGCAGAAGTAGGTGCCGGTGCGCTTGGCATAGCTCTGGGCGAAGCTACGCATCATCTCCAGGTTTTTATCGGAGGCTTGGGTGGTTTTATGGTCAGTCATTGGTTAACGCCAAAGTAAATTAATGCCAGGGTAGGCGTGACACAGCCCATTAATTTTATACAATTAAAGCAACCTTTATGTTGCCTAACTGGGATCTAGGGTACTTTAACAACAGGGATGTTGTCAAAGTCTCCGGCCTTAGTTGGGAGGTTAGGGTATAGTTTGGGACAGCCGCCTATCCCCCTGGGGTTTGTCCATGGTCAGGTTACCTTTCCCCACCCTCTGAATTCCCCCTTGGGTTATCACGATGACCTTCCTCCAGCAACCCTCCACTAAGGACGATATCCTGCTATATCTGCTCAAGCAGGGTGAGGCCACCGCCCAGGTGCTGGCCGAGCACTTTCAGGTCAGTGCTCAGGCCATTCGCCGTCACCTCAAGGACCTGGAAACCGAAGCGCTGATTGAGCACCGCACCGTCCACGAGGGCATGGGTCGCCCCAACCACCTCTACCAGCTGAGTGACAAGGGCCGCCAGCGGTTTCCAGCCCAGTACGATGAATTTGCCATTTCCCTGCTGGATACGCTGGCGGAAACCGTCGGTCAGGAACAAGTGGGCACCATTCTCCGCAAGCAGTGGGAGCGCAAGGCCCTGGAGTACCGCGATCGGGTGGGCTCGGGCGCCCTCTCGGAGCGGGTGGCGGCCCTGGTGCAGTTGCGTCAGGCAGAGGGTTACATGGCGGAGTGGCACCGGGCGGAGCCCTTGGCGGAGGATGCCGACCCCCGCTATGTAATTACCGAGTATAACTGCGCCATTTCCCAGATTGCCCAGTCTTTCCCCACGGTGTGTGGCCATGAGCTGGAAATGTTTGAACTGGCCCTGCCGGATTGTCAGGTGACCCGCACCC
The DNA here is from genome assembly GCA_018970085.1 of Cyanobacteria bacterium REEB459. Lineage (GTDB taxonomy): Bacteria > Cyanobacteriota > Cyanobacteriia > Phormidesmidales > Phormidesmidaceae > Nodosilinea. The sequence goes on along the minus strand of JAGWXD010000013.1, from coordinate 33,305 downwards.
ACTGGCAGGTGCATGGAGAACACCGCTGTGGCTACCTGATTGAACGGCGCCCGGTCCGTTAGGCTCTGGCCGGTGGATGATGGGACTGGCTGGACAACCCTGAGGCTAGAACGCCCCCAGGAGGGCATCGATGTTTCCGGGGTGATGGGGTTAACCGAAGCCCAACTGGCTCCCCTCACCGTGCAGGGGCTGTGGTCAAGTAGGGGGTAATCACGCCTTCTGCCCTAGGCTAGGGGGTGTTTTACCCAGACCCTAACAGCGATATCATGGCTATAGCGATCGCCGGCAACAAGGCAACCTGAGGCTCCATGGATCAATCCCTACAGTTTTTAACCGAGGCTGAGTCAGCGGCGGTAGATGCTGCCCTGCTATCTTCACCGGAAAAATTTCTGGCCCGTCTCACCATTTCCACCGCCAAGCTATTGAGCTATATGGCTACAGATTTAAATACTCCGGTGGAGTCCCTCACTCCAGAGCTCATTATTCAGTGGTTAGAGCAGGATAGTAAACGCAAGCGAGAGCAGGGAGTCAATGCCTCGGTGCTGAGATGGCAGGATTAATCCTATCCCTTGAGCCTGGTGACAGTCATGCTGACCCAAGTAAGACTAAATTGGCCAGAAATCTTTTCCGCCGCTGGCTAATTTGTGCGGCTGAGGCTTGTGCAGCTGAGGCCGTCTGATCTGGCCTCATGGGGGCTAAGGGGCAGGCTGTAGCCAGGATTACCTTTTTTGCCGTTGCTTAAGAGGGTCTGTAGGATCAGGCCATTCCTAAAATCTCCTGCCAAGATAAAAGCAGGTATCCATCCTTAACGTTTACCATTAGCGCTTATGGTGTCCTTGCTTGAAAATCCCCTGCGTATTGGTCTCCAGCAAGACCGTATTCCCGAGCCCCAAATTCTGATCATTTTTGGTGCCTCCGGAGACCTCACCCAGCGCAAGATCGTCCCAGCTATTTATCAGATGCGGCGGGAGCGGCGGCTACCTCCCGAACTTACCATTGTTGGGGTAGCCCGGCGGGAATGGAGTCACGATTTTTTCCGCGAACATCTGCGGGAGGGGATTGAGGAATTTGGCAATGGCATTGGCCATGAGTCAATCTGGCAAAATTTTGCTCAGGGGGTTTTTTACTGCCCTGGCGATATTGATGACCCTGCTTTTTATCAGTCTTTGAAGGGCTTTTTAGCAGACCTGGATGATCAACGAGGCACCCACGGAAACCGGGTATTTTACCTCTCCGTCGCCCCCCGCTTCTTTGGCGAGGCCACTCAGCAGTTGGGGGCAGCGGGTATGCTGGATGACCCCAGTAAACAACGGCTGGTGATTGAAAAGCCCTTTGGCAAAGACCTGGCCTCGGCTCAAGTGTTGAACCGGGTTGTGCAGGATGTCTGTAAAGAGCGCCAGATTTACCGTATTGATCACTACCTGGGCAAGGAAACTGTCCAGAACTTGATGGTGTTTCGCTTCGCCAATGCTATTTTTGAGCCCCTGTGGAATCGCCAGTTTGTTGACCACGTGCAGATTACCGTGGCCGAAACCGTGGGTCTGGAGGGGCGGGCAGGCTACTACGAAACCGCTGGAGCTCTGCGGGATATGGTGCAAAATCACCTGATGCAGCTCTTCTGCCTGACCGCCATGGAGCCCCCCAATTCCCTAGATGCCGATAGTATTCGCAACGAAAAAACTAAGGTTCTGCAAGCAACCCATCTGACCGATATGGATGACCTCAGCCAATGTGCGGTGCGGGGTCAGTACTCCACTGGCTGGATGAAGGGTAGGGCGGTGCCTGCCTATCGCCAGGAAGAAGGGGCTAATCCGGAATCCACCATGCAAACCTTCTGTGCCATTAAATTGGCGATCGACAACTGGCGCTGGAAAGGGGTACCCTTTTATCTCCGGACTGGCAAGCGGATGCCCAAAAAGGTAAGCGAGATTTCCATCCATTTTAAGGAAGTTCCCCACCTGATGTTTCAATCGGCTGCCCAGCAGATGAATCACAATGTGCTAGCTCTGCGGATTCAGCCTGACGAAGGCATTTCTATGCGGTTTGAGGTGAAGACTCCTGGTAACTCCCTACGGACCCGGTCCGTTGATATGGATTTTCGCTACGAGACCGCCTTTGGCCAGGCCAATACCGATGCCTACGCCCGCCTGATTATCGACTGTATGCTGGCAGACCAAACCCTGTTTACCCGGGGCGACGAAGTTGAGGCCTCTTGGCGCTTACTGACACCGGTGCTGCAAGCCTGGGACGCCCCCGCCGATCCCCGTACCATTCCCCTCTATGAAGCCGGTACCTGGGGACCGGTGGAGGCTGAGCTTTTGTTGAATCAGGATGGACGACGCTGGCGCCGTCTGTAGCCCGCGATCGCTACTTTCTGAAGACTGTTTGAGATCCCCTATCTAGTTGGCCCATGACTACTACTCCCATTGTTGCCTTACAAAAACCCAAGGATATCTCCCTCACTGAAATTGAGTCAGAACTGCAGAGCATCTGGCAACAGCAGGGCGACGTTGCTGCCACCCGTGCCAGCACCTTTACCATGGTGATCTATGAGCCGGAGGAGGTGCAGCAAATCCTAGCGGCCCTGAATTTCTATTCGGGTCCCATTGATGGCATCCATGGGACCCTCACCCGGGATGCTATTCGCCAGGCTCAGATTGACTACCAACTCAGGGTTACAGGCCGCATGGACCCGCCTACCCTGGCCCGGGTGCGGCAGGAGTATGGCCAACTCTCTAAGGATCAAAAAGTCTATAAAAATCCTGACCTGCGAGGCTTTAACCTGAGCGAGTCGATCTCCGCCCACAATCCCCGTCGGGTTATTAGTCTATGTCCTACCTTTGGAGAAGATCGGGGGGTCACTGCCCAGGTTTCTGCCTACTGCCCAGTCCAGAAAAAAAACTCGGGTTCTAGCGACCTCATCTGCTGTGAATACATCACCCTGCGCGGCACCAAGGCTGCCCTGGAGCGGGTCAGTGACCTGGTGGTCTCTTTAATTTTGGCGGACCTTCCCTACTTCGTCTGGTGGAAGGCTACTCCCAGCCCCGAGCAACCGATCTTTCAGAGTCTAGCCCATGCCAGCAATTGCATCATCGTTGACTCTAGCTACTTCAGCGATGCCGAGGCGGAACTCCGAATTATGCAGGAATTAATGCACAGTGGCACTAATATTGCGGACCTCAACTGGCACCGCCTAGCCCCCTGGCTGGAGCTCACCGCCGCCGCCTACGACCCTCCCGAACGCCGGGAATCAATCCATGACATTGATCAGGTGGGGATTGACTACGAACAGGGTAATGCGGCCCAATCTTTGATGTATCTAGGTTGGCTGGCCAGTCGATTGGGCTGGGAAGCAGTGGATTACGTAGAGGAGGGAGGCCCCTACAACGTCAAGAAAATTCACTTCCATAGTCCCCAAAGCCGTCCTGTTGAAGCGGAACTGGCGGGTATTCCTGTGGCCGATTCCGGTGAAGTGATTGGCGACCTCACGGGTTTGCGACTTATGTCAACTAATCTCAAGGCCAACTGTTGTACCATTCTCTGTTCTGAAGCCAGTGGCTGTATGCGCATGGAGGCTGGAGGAGGGGCTCAGGATTGCCAGGTGGAACAGGTGACCGCCCTATCCGATCAAAAGGCTGACTTTATGCTCGGTCAGCAGCTACAACGTTGGGGAGAAGATGTTCTCTACTCAGAAAGTCTAGCCATGGTCGCCAAGATTATGGAACTCTTAGATCAGGCCTGATCCTCTACTGCCATGGTTGGTGATCAGCCTATGGTCTACTGGTTTGATGGCCAGATCTACGGGGATACCCAGTTGGGGATAGCCTGGGATGATCCGGCCTTAATCTATGGAGCGACGGTGTTCAGCACCCTACGGGTCTATGGCAATGATCTGGATCATCCCCTAACAGCCTGGGCCGCCCATCGCCAACGACTGACCCAGACCCTGGCCTGCTTTGGGTGGCCCAGCCCCGACTGGCAACGACTGCGCCAGGGGGCAGAGCAGCTTAAAGATCGATTTCCAATTTTGCGCCTTACCTGTTGGCCCGATGGGCGGGAGTTGATTACCGGGCGATCTCTGCCCTGGGATTTAGATCAGATTCAGCAGCAGGGTATTCTGGCCTGGGTAGCCCGGGACCGGATTTATCAGCGATCGCTGGCGGGTCACAAAACCGGCAATTATCTGAGTAACTGGCTGGCCATTCAGGCGGCTCAGAGACACCAAGCCAGGGAGCCAATTCTGGTAGATGACCAGGGTCATTGGCTAGAAACCGGCAGTGGCAATCTTTGGGGCTGGAGCCAGGGGCAATGGCATACCCCGCCCCTGGAGGGCAATCTTCTCCCTGGCGTTAGTCGGCATCAGCTGATCCACCACCTGCACCAGCGGCACCTGGACATTTGTGAGCAATCCTGGACCCAGCCGTTGATCCGGCAGTTCAAGGCCCTGGCCTATTCGAATTGTGGCCTGCAAGTGGTACCCATCCACACAGTCCTGGAAGATGGTATTAAACTAAAGTTTGATCCCCAGCACCCTAATTTGCAAGAGTTGCGATCGGTCTTTGAGGAATATTAGTTATAGAACCTAGCTCAAAATCACAACATGCTCTGAAAGTCTCTAGCCCATTTGACTCAATAGCGTTAACATTAGTTAATAATCTTTCTAATCAATGTCATCCCTGCTCTGATTGGGGATTTTTATTCCCATTGAAAACCTTAATGGAGGCCTTACCTCGGTGAACAAACGGTGGAAAAACGCAGGTCTGTACGCCCTGCTAGTAGTTGTAGTTATTGCTTTGGCAACAGCAATCTTTGATAACTCTGGGCAAGAAGCTCAATCCTGGCGCTACAGCAAGTTCCTGGACGCAGTTCAAAACCATCAAATCGAGCGGGTTAGCCTGAGTGCTGATCGCTCTCGGGCACGCTTTACCGATCCGGAAGGTAAGGGTCAGGTTGTGGTTAACTTACCCAACGATGGTGATTTAATCAGTACCCTCGAAAAGAATAACGTTGACATTGTAGTACAACCCCAGAACGACGATAGCGTATGGGTAAGAGCCTTTAGTACACTGCTTATTCCCCTGCTGCTATTAGTGGTCTTGTTTTTCGTTCTACGTCGGGCTCAAAATGGGCCTGGTAATCAGGCTATGAACTTCGGTAAGTCTAAGGCCAGGGTGCAGATGGAACCTCAAACCCAGGTGACTTTTGGGGATGTAGCCGGGATCGAGCAGGCTAAGTTAGAACTGGCCGAGGTGGTAGATTTTCTAAAAAATGCAGACCGTTTCACCGCTGTAGGAGCCAAGATTCCTAAAGGCGTATTGCTGGTGGGTCCTCCTGGTACAGGTAAAACCCTTTTAGCCAAGGCCGTTGCCGGGGAAGCAGGTGTACCCTTTTTCTCTATTTCTGGTTCTGAATTTGTGGAAATGTTCGTCGGAGTTGGGGCTTCCCGGGTAAGGGATTTATTTGAGCAGGCTAAAACTAATGCCCCCTGTATTGTCTTTATCGACGAAATTGATGCTGTAGGACGTCAACGGGGAGCTGGCCTGGGGGGTGGTAATGATGAGCGTGAGCAAACTCTAAATCAGCTGCTAACGGAAATGGATGGCTTTGAAGGTAACACTGGCATCATTATTATCGCCGCTACCAACCGGCCCGACGTCCTGGATGCTGCCCTACTACGACCCGGTCGATTTGACCGTCAGGTAGTGGTAGACCGTCCCGATTACGCCGGACGTCTCGAAATTCTCAATGTCCATGCCCGCGGTAAAACCTTCAGTAAGGATGTAGACCTACAGAAGATTGCCCGCCGTACTCCGGGCTTTACCGGGGCTGACCTGTCTAATCTGCTAAATGAAGCTGCTATTCTGGCGGCCCGCCGCAACCTCACAGAAATTTCCATGGATGAGGTGAATGACGCCATTGATCGCGTGCTAGCAGGTCCTGAGAAGAAGGATCGGGTGATGAGTGAGCGCCGCAAGGAGCTGGTGGCCTACCATGAAGCCGGCCATGCTCTGGTTGGGGCACTGATGCCTGATTATGACCCGGTCCAGAAAATCAGTATTATTCCCCGGGGGCGCGCCGGTGGTTTAACCTGGTTTACTCCCAGCGAGGATCGAATGGAGTCTGGTCTTTATTCTCGCTCCTACCTACAAAATCAAATGGCGGTTGCTCTGGGAGGTCGCATAGCCGAAGAGATTGTCTTCGGAGAAGAGGAAGTAACTACCGGTGCTTCCAATGACTTGCAGCAGGTAGCTCGAGTAGCTCGCCAAATGGTAACCCGTTTTGGTATGAGTGATAAGCTTGGCCCTGTTGCCTTGGGACGACAGCAGGGTAATATGTTTTTAGGCCGTGATATTGCAGCTGAGCGAGACTTTTCTGAGTCTACTGCGGCCATTATCGATGAAGAGGTTCGTTCTCTAGTGGACGAAGCCTATCATCGAGCCAAGCAAGTACTCAGTAGCAATCGGTCTGTGCTTGATCAACTAGCTCATATGCTGGTGGATAAAGAAACAGTAGATGCGGAGGAATTGCAGCAGTTGCTGATTAGTAGCGATGTGCATATGGCTTCCATTGCCTAAGCTTTGTCTAGTAAGACTATACCTGCAGGCGTTGAGTCAGCTGATTTACTTATCTTTTATTAGTCCGACAGAGCAAGGAGTTTTCAAACCCTTGCTCTGTTTCTGGTTTTCCTCACTACTCTTGTCATTCAGACAATATTCAAAGGAAAAATGCCTTGTTGTCATACGGCACTTATTAGCTTGGATGACACTTACGTCTATTGACTAGAAGTTCCAACATCAATAATAATAATTTGTAGCTTATGGCTACCTGGCTAGTGTGATTTAAGTAATATATTTTTATCCTAATCGACCTTTTATGAGTTCTATTTCTGATCAAACTAGCTTCAAAGCTCAGTTGTGGCAAATTTACTCCTTCCTACCCCAACGACGCCGGAATCAGCTGTTCTGGCTTTTAGTGCTAATGATTTTGACGGCTCTTGGGGAAGTAGTCAGTATTGGCTCGGCTCTGCCCTTTCTAGCTGCTCTAGGCAATACTAAACGCATATTAGAGAGTCCAGGCTGGCAGCCTTTTTGGAAGAGCCTTGGGGTGACTGAATCATTTCAGGTTATAGGCTGGCTAGCTCTTGGTTTTGGTGTGGCTGTACTGGCTTCCAACGCATTGCGATTGGTTACACTTTGGTGCCAAAATACCTTTTCTGCTGCTTTGACCAGCGATTTAAGCTGCGAGGTCTATCGGCGTACCCTACATCAGCCCTATAGCTTTCACGTTCGCCATAGCAGTGACGAGCATATGGCGATTTTTAGTTATGATATTTTTGGCGTGAACACCTTTTTAAGCGGCATTTTGGGATTGATGGTCAATTCTATCGTTGTTCTTTTCCTATTTATATCCATTGTGGTGATTAATCCATTAGTCGCCCTGGGGGCTACTGCTTTTTTAGGTATTATCTATATTGTTGTTTTCAGACTGACTCGCAATATTCTAGTAGCTAACGGTCAGCTTTTAACTTCTCAAAATCAGATTTTGATTAAATTTCTGCAAGAAGGGTTGGGAGGTATTAGAGATGTCATTTTAGAAGGTAGCCAGGGTCTGTTTGAGGGACGTTTTCGTAAATCAGACCGACTGTTTCGTAGAGCTCTCTCTAAAAATATAATTCTTATTCAATGTCCTCGTATTTTAATTGAAGCTGCGGCCATGATTTTCATTTCCATCCTAGCGGTGGTGATGTCTTACAAGGTCGATGATTTAAGTCAGGTTTTGACTACTCTGGGTATTCTAGCCCTGGCAGCAAATCGCCTATTGCCTGCTCTGCAAATTTGCTTTAGCTCGGTTGCAGGGATTAAGTCCTATGAAGCCTCTACTAAGAAAGTGATAGATGCACTATATCTCCAGGTACCGTCTTCTGGGGTAGCTCTTCCTCCGCTTCCCATCAAGAAAGATATACGGTTTGAAAATGTTTGGTTTCGCTACAGTGAAGAACATCCCTGGGTTCTACAGGGTTTATCCCTAGCTATTCAGGTTAATACTACGGTTGGGTTTGTAGGTAGTACGGGAAGCGGTAAAAGTACTACGGCAGATCTGATTCTAGGTCTGTTGCAACCCGACAAAGGACAGGTCCTAATCGATGGTCAACCTCTGACCAGTGATAGGTTAAGGAGTTGGCAGCGCAGCATTGCCCACGTACCTCAGCATATTTTCTTAAGCGATACTACCGTGGCTGAAAATATTGCCTTCGGCGTGCCTGCTAATGACATTGATTTAAGTCGGGTTAGGTGGGCGGCGGAGATGGCTCAGATTTCTGAGTTTATAGAAAGTCGGCCCGAAGGTTATCAAGCAATTGTTGGAGAACGAGGCGTACGTCTTAGTGGCGGCCAGCGGCAGCGAATTGGCATCGCTCGAGCTCTCTACAAGAAAGCCTCAGTTATTGTTTTAGATGAAGCTACCAGTGCCCTAGACAATGCCACAGAGCGAGAGGTGATGGCTGCGGTTGAAAGGCTAAGTGGAGAAGTTACGGTTATTTTGATTGCTCACCGATTAAGTACTGTTGAAAAGTGTGATCTGATTATTGAACTGGAACAGGGCCACGTTGCCGCCCAGGGAAGTTATCAAGACTTACTAAGCTATTCGGAAACCTTTAAGCGTATGGCTGGGGTTGTTTGACTAGTAACAAGTTAACCCTTCGGACTTAGTGGTGTGGCCTACATCAGCAATTCTCATTTTGGCAAAAGCTATTCAAAGGCCAGGAATAGGGCTATGGTAATGGCATCCGAGAGAGCTAAGAGAGCCAGAGCTGTTGAAAGAACCCGGTTTGTTTAACAGGCTAGTGTACTCGTTTTGCCAGCGGTTGTCGTCGCTACCGGACAAACGCAAAGGTAAGAATACCCGCTACGGGATGGGAGATGCGGAGGAGGCAAGGGAAGAAATGCAGCGAAAATTTCTCTGTAATTCTTCCTCATCTCCCTCCGCTTCCCCCTCTCCCTCATCTTCCTCACTCTGCTACGATCGCCCCAGTTAACTCCTGGATCCTGTTATGCAACTAATCATAGACTTACCGGAACCTGCCTTTCAACGACTGTCTCGTCTGGCGGAGCTGACTAACCGGCCCCTATCGGAGTTGGCCATTCAAAGCATCGCTGGAAATTTACCGTCTGAAATCGCAACGACGCCGGTAGACATCCAGGCTGAGTTGTTGGCCATGCAAAAAATGGATGGCGTGGCCTTACGGCAGATCGCCCAAAGTCAGATTGCCCCACCTCAGCAACACCGTCATCTCACCCTGCTGGAACGCAACCAGGAAGGACAGTTATCTGATCAAGAACACCAGGAGCTACAAGACCTTGGTCTAGCTGCCGATCGCTTGATGATCAAAAAAGCCCACGCCTGTGCCCTATTGCGCTGGCTAGGGCAACCCATCCGCGACTTAAACCAACTCTCACCGAGTTAACCATGGCTTTAATTCCACCCGCCCTGCGCCAGCAGGTGATAGCAGAAGCCCATCAATGCTGTGAATACTGTCAAACTCAACAACAGTTAATTGGAATGCCCCTTGTCATCGACCATATTATTCCCCGTTCCCTTGGGGGTCGTCAGGACCGCGCCACCGTGGATAGTCTGAAACTTAATAACGACTATGTAGTCGAATCCCGCCGTATTTGGGTAGCAGAAAACTGGCATCCACCTGATTGGAGACTAGGAGACTTGGAGAATGTTATCTTTGGTCACCCCGTCACCCCGTCACCCCGTCACCCCACATACGTTCGATGATTGCCAACCCTCAAAGACTAACGCCCGGTGAATATTTAGCGCTAGAAAGCCAAAGCTCGGTCAAACACGAGTACCGGAATGGTCTGGTGTGGGCCATGGCTGGAACCAGCGATCGCCACAACACCATTGGCCTGAATCTGGCCTTGGCCATACGGGCTAAGCTGAGGGGTACCCATTGCAGTATTTATTTTGCAGAGGTCAAAGCTCGTCTGGAGGAGTGCAATTGTTTTTACTACCCAGACCTGTTTGTCACCTGCGACCCCCGGGATCAAGAGACGGCCCATTACAAACGATTTCCTAAGTTAATCATTGAAGTGCTCTCCGACTCGACGGAAGCCTTTGACCGGGGAGATAAGTTTCGTGACTACCGCACCCTACCCAGCTTAGAGGAATACGTCTTGGTGAGTCCCAAAACCCCCCAGGTTGAGGTTTTTAGGCGCACTGAGTCAAACCTGTGGGTATTGCAAGCCTACGGAGCGGGAGAATCGCTGGCGTTAGAAAGTATTGAGCTATCCATGCCCATTGGGGAGATCTACACCGATGTCAACCTTAACCCTTAAATTCTCCCCCTCTCCCCGTCACCCCCTCTCCCAGTCCCTACTCCCCTTCCCTCAAGGATTGCCGTTGGCTTGAAAATCGTTGAATGCGGCCTTGAATGTCTTGTAGGATGCCTTCTACCGCTTGCAGGTCGCTGGGCAGAAGATGGGCAGATAACAGCTTGAGCAGGGGTGTCAGGTCTACCGTGTAGTTCAACAGGAGGAGCAGAATGTCATTTTCGTAGATACTGGCGCGGTTAAAGTCTCCCTGGCGATACAGGGAGGGTAGGGCGTAGCACTTCAGGACTAACAATCCTTCCACCGTGGCGCAGCGAACCTTGAGATCGCCAAACTGCCGATCTACCGAGAATTGATTTAAAACTGTTTCAAATAGCTGATTTTGGGTTAATAAAATGTCAATCTGTAATTGTTCAAATAGACCCCGAAGAAAGTATTTGTTCTCATGGTTAATCACCAGCTCAGGGAGCCCATCCAGGTCCGATCGAGTCAAAATGAGGTCAATATCCTGGGTGTTGCGGCCCTCTATGTAACTTAATAGAGCCACCCCTCCCACCAATACATAGTTAATTTGTCTGGTTGCCAAGGTCTCAAATAGTGCTTCCACCATTTGAAAAAAATCATCCCGTCCCGCCATGGTGGTTGACCAGTTTTTCACATCAAATAGCATCCCATTGCCAATGATTTCTCCAATCGCTGCTGTCATCGCCTTCCCTTTGTAAAGCCTACTCACCAAACCCATGACCCCCTATCCCTTTGCCCTGTCTCTCAATACCGCTATTCAGGTCAGTGCCGGTGCCGATGGCTATTGCCTCGCCCCGGAGGGAGCTGACACCAGCCCGGGGGTGATCTCCTCTATGGTAACCCTGCCCTCTGGCAGCGGCATAGGGGATGCCCTGGCCCACCTGCGGGAGGGGGGGGCGACGGCGGCGGCCCTGGTGCAAACCCTGGTGGATCGGCAGGGGCCGGCGGCGGGGGAGCAGTTGGCGGTGGTTTTACAGGAGCTTGATCAGCGGGGCTGGTTAAATTATGCGGTGCTGCCCCTGGCGATCGCGGAGCCGCTGGCAGACTCCGCCACCCTTGACCTTGATATCCCCCACTGGAGCCAGGCCAATGTCAGCCTGTCGCGCTTTGCCTACCAGCGCAGCCACGGGGGCGGCATGGTGCTGGAGTCGCCCCTGTCAAAATTTCGGATTAAGCTCACCGACTGGCGGGCCAGTGCTATTTTGGCCCAACTGGCCCAGCCCCAACCCCTGCGGCGGCTGACGCCACCACCCCAAATTGGCCCGGAAACCGCCTATCAGTTCCTCAATCTGCTGTGGGCCACGGGCTTTTTGAGCCTGGAAGCCGCCGAAGCCCCGGAGCTGCAACTGTGGGAGTTCCATAACCTGCTGTTCCATAGCCGCAGCCGCCAGGGTCGCCACGACTACCCAACGGGGGATATCGCCGCCAGTGTAGGGGTTTGGGACCAGTTTCCGGTGGTGAAACCGCCGCTGGCTGGCACCATTGTTCCCCTACCCCAGTTCAGCATTGATGCCATTCGCCAGCGGGATAAAACCCTGACCACCGCCCTGGAGAAACGGCAGTCGATGCGGGAGTATGACGACCATCGGCCCATTACCGTTGAGCAACTGGGGGAATTTCTCTACCGCACCGCCCGTGTTAAAGAGATCTACACCCTAGAAGCCGAGCAGCAGGCCCTGTCCAAGGCGGAGTTTGGTGAGGCCTTTGACTGGGGCGAGTTAAGCCGCCGCCCCTACCCCTGCGGCGGGGCCATGTACGAACTGGAGATTTACCCGGTGGTGCGCCACTGCGCCGGGGTGAACCCGGGCCTTTACCACTACGACCCCCTCAACCACCACCTGGTGCAACTGGACGCCGCTGAGGCCGACATCCAGGCCCTGCTGCAGGATGCCCACCAGTCCAGCGGTGCCCAGGGGATGCCCCAGGTGCTGCTGATTATCACCGCCCGCTTTGGCCGCCTGTTTCGTAAATATCGCTCCCTAGCCTACGCCCTGGTGCTGAAGCATGTGGGGGTGCTGTACGAAAACTTTTACCTGGTGGCCACCGCCATGGACCTGGCCCCCTGCGCCCTGGGGTCGGGGGATAGCGATCGCTTCGCCCAAGCTACCGGCCTGGACTACGTGGTGGAATCCTCCGTCGGCGAATTTATGCTAGGGTCACGGGCCAATCGAGCCCTTGACCCCAGTGCGATCGAGCCTCCACCCCCGGAACAGACGGTTGCCTCTGAAGCAACGGTTGAACCGATGGAAGACAGAGACATGGCCTTGAGTTCTGACGAACCGGATCAAGCAGCATCGGCAGCCGCGATCGCTCCCCCTGCCTCCTCTGCTTCCCCCGCTCCCCTGCCCCCCTCTCCCTCGCCCTCCACCCCCACGACCTGGACGATCGCATTCCCGGCCTTGCCGACCTGCGCAACCACACCCTGGGGGACCCGCGCATCACCATCGTCATTCTGGATGGCAACCCCGACCACAGCCTGTCCTGTTTCGATGGGGCAGAGATCTCCAAGGTCTTCCCCTACTGGCACCCCGCCGCCGAGCCCGTGCCCCAGGAGGCCTATCTCAAATTTCAGGAAATTGACAACGACGACACCTTAGACAAAGACCAGAAAGCCGAGGCCCAAAAGGCCGCCTTCCCCGAGGATATCCTACGGCGCATCCACGGCGACAACCACGCCTGCCACATCACCAGCACCATCGTTGGTCAAGAAAATACCCCCTCACCCGGTCTAGCCCCCCGCTGCCGGGTGATTAACGTCCCCCTCAATACCAGCAGCGACAACGAGGAGTTTATCTCCCCCCTCAACCTGGCCCGGGCCTTTGAGCTGGCTCTGGATCTGGGGGCCAACATCATCCACTGCGCCGCCTGTCGCCCTACCCAAACCGGCGAGGGGGAAGAGCTTTTGCTGCAAGCCCTAAAAAAATGCCTGAACCAAAATATCTTGATCGTCGCCCCCGCCGGCAACAACGAAGGGGAATGCTGGTGCATGCCCGCCACCCTGCCGGGGGTGCTGTCGGTGGGGGCCCTCAAACCCGACGGTAAGCCCTACAAGTTCAGCAACTGGGGCGGCAACAACGCCCTAGAAGGAATCATGGCCCCCGGCGGCGAGATCCTCGGGGCCCAGCCCGCCAACGAAGCGCCAGTGCGCCTGAAGGGCACCAGCATGGCCGCCCCGGTCATGACCGGGCTCTGTGGTCTGCTGATGAGCCGACAACTGCAACAGGGCAAACCCCTCGACGCCGAAGCCATCCGCGCCGCCCTACTGAACACCGCCCGACCCTGCACCCCCGACGACACCGACGAACCGGAACGCTGCCTGCGGGGCAAAGTCAACCTCCCCGGCGCCATGGAGATTTTATTTGGCCCCTCCGTCACCATCTCCTTCACCGGTAACCAGGTTACCCGGCAGGACTACAGGGCGATCGCGCCATCAGCCGTCAGCAGCCAGACCCTCGATCCTGCCTCTCCCCCCCTCTCCCCTGCTCCCCTGCTCCCTCTTGCCTCCCCCTCCCCCCTGCTCCCCTGCTCCCCTGCTCCCTCCTCCTCCCCCTCTTCCCCCGTCTCCCCTGCTCCCTCTCTCCCCATCACTCCTTCCACCATCACCCCCTCCACCGCCCACTCCGGCCATGTCTACGCCCTGGGGACGATCGCCTACGACTTTGGCGATGAGGCCCGGCGGGACACCTTTAAGCAGGCCATGGCTGCGGTCAGCCAGGATGGGGTGCTGCTGCCGCCGGACCCCTACGACCCCCGCCAGATGGTGGACCACCTGGACCACCACCCCGACCAGGCCCCTGACCTGATCTGGACCTTGCAGCTAGACGGTAACACCCTCTACGCCCTCGACCCCAAGGGCCCCTTTGCCCCGGCCACCTATGAGATGTTTTTGTTAATGCTCAACGGCCAACTGGCTCCCCCCACCAGTGGGGAGTTTATCGATCACATCAGTCTGCCCGGTAAGCGCACTGACCGCACCGTGGTGCTGCTGTCGGGGGAGGAGGTGCCGGTGCTGAAGGTGCTAAACCCCCGGGGGATGTACGGCTGGAACGTGCCCACCCTGGTGGAGGCGGCCCTGGCCACCGTTACCCCCCCCGAGGGCGAAACGACCTTGCTGCGGGAAGGACTCACTGCCTTTTTGCAGCGGGTTTACCACGATCTGCGCAATGTGGGCCAGACCAGCCGCGATCGGGCCCTCAACTTTGCCGTTACCAACACCTTTCAGGCGGCGGCCACCTTTGCCGAGGCGATCGCCGACCGCCGCCAGCTGGACACCATTGAGGTGGAAAAAAGCCCCCACTGCCGCATGAATAGCGACTGCTGGGATGTGCTGCTGACCTTCTATGACCCCGAAGATGGCAAGCGATCGCGCCAGGTGTTCCGCTTTACCCTGGATGTGGCCGATACCATGCCCGTCACCGTCGGTCGCATCAAGCGTTGGGCCAAACCGGGCAAGGGGGTGACGGGGTGACGGGCCTTTTTAACGCCGGACCGGTCGCCCTTTCCCTGGTAGAAGCAAAATAGCCGCCGTTGCCACCATACCCCCGGCGGCTCCAAAGGCCAGCAACACCCCCAGGGGCATGGCGACGGAATGGAGGGTGAATAACTGGAGGGAAACGGGGGTGGCATTCTGCACCGCGACGATGGCGATCGCCCCAATCCACAGGGCGGGAATCAGGGCAAACAGGAATCTAACCATAGAATCAAAAAACTAGTTGCCAAGGTATAAGCACTTTAGGTAGTATAAGCAATTGCGCTAGACAAGGGAAAACATGGCAAAACGGGTACAGGTGGTTCTCACCGAAGACATTCGCAAACTGGGCCAAAACGGTGATCTGGTGGAGGTGGCCCCGGGCTATGCCCGCAACTACCTGCTGCCTAACGGTAAGGCAGTCCGCACCACCCCTGGGGTGTTAAAGCAGGTGGAGCGTCGCCGGGAAGCCGAACGGCAGCGGCAGATCGCCCTTAAGCAGGAGGCCGAAGCCACCAAGACCACCCTGGCCACCATTGGCATGTTCACTATTCAAAAACCCGTCGGTGAAAATGACGCCATTTTCGGTACCGTTACGGCCGTCGATGTGGCTAATGTGATTAAGTCTCTCTCCGGTAAAGAGGTGGATCGTCGCGATATCACTGTCCCTGACATTAACAAACTCGGAGAATACCAGGCTGTGGTCAAACTCCATCCCGAAGTCAGCGCCACCGTCAATCTGCGAGTCATCGCTGAGTAAATTGTCAGAGCCTGCTGGGGTCAATACCCACGTAATTAATCAAACACTCACACACTGAGGATATCCAACCATGGTGCAACGTCTAGTGGCGGTGCTTTTGATGATTCTGGCGCTTACCCTCCAGGGCTGTGTGGCTAGTGGCGGTGGCTTGCTTGCCTACGTTGATGCGGCTGCCGGGTATGAATTTCGCTACCCTACTGGTTGGGTAGAGGTGCCCGTGTCGGTGGCTGCGGAGGTGGTATTTCACGACATTATCAACGAAACTGAAAACGTCAGCGTAGTCATTAGCGACGTTCCCGAAGGCAAGAGCCTAGAGGCTCTGGGCAGCCCGACGGAGGTGGGCTACAAGCTTTCTAAAAGCTTTAACACCCTGACCGCTGAGGAGGCCCAAGTGGAGTTGGTCAATGCCCAGCGCATCGATACCCCCGATAGTAAAACCTATTACATTCTGGAATACGTCGCCAGTCTTCCCTCCGGAGTCCGCCACAATCTAGCCAGCGCCATTGTCCGTCGGGGCAAGCTCTACACCTTTAACGCTTCAACCCAGGAAGACCGCTGGGAAAAGATGAAGGACCTGATGAAACAATCCGTAGCTTCCTTTAAGGTTGCCTAGGACCCATGGCAAGGGTAGCCCCTGACCGGCCCCAGTTTGTTCTGGCTTCCGCCTCTAAGGCGCGACGGCTACTGCTGATCGGGGCGGGCATCCATCCCTTTGTGTGTCCCAGTGATTTTGATGAGTCCCGGGTGGAGGTGGGTCCGCCCGACCAATACGTGCTGACCCTGGCCCAGGCCAAGGCAGAGACGGTGGCCCCCCAATTTACCCAGGCCCTGGTGCTAGGCTGCGATTCGGTGCTGGCTCTAGGGGGTCAGATCTATGGCAAGCCCGCCCATCGGGAGGAGGCGATCGCCCGCTGGCAGACCATGCGGGGGCAGATGGGGGAACTCTACACGGGCCATGTTTTAATCGGCCCCCAGGGGCAGATGGTGAGCCGTTGCGCCGTTACCCAGGTCTATTTTGCCGCTGTAGATGACCCTACCATTGTCGCCTATGTGGACACGGGGGAACCCCTGGCCTGCGCCGGGGCCTTCGCCATTGATGGCAAGGGGGGGCTGCTGGTGGAAAAAATCAACGGCTGCCACACCAATGTCATCGGCCTCAGTTTACCGGTGCTGCGATCGCTGCTGGAGGAACTGGGCTACGCCATCGGTGACTTTTGGTAGGTTAATCCTCCAGGTACCCCAGGTCGGCCAGGCGACGCTGCACCTCCGGGTCATCGTAGCCACTGGCCCGCCCCACCCCCGCCTGGGCTAGGGATTGGTCTGAGCGGTGGGCAAACCCCTGCAGGCAGTCCTGCAGCACCTCTACGTTTTCCGGCAGGATAGCGCTGAGGTCGAGGGCTTCGGCGGGGTCCACCAGGACATCGTAAAGTTCAGCCTGGCCACCTTCCGTTTCAATCAGCTTGTGCTGTCCCATCCAGATGGCCCGACGGATGCGATCGCAGTCGCGCCGCCTCACCAAGTCAGGCTGGCGTTTTTGCATCAGGTTGACCACGTTCTGGGGGGGAATCGCCTCGGCAAAGACGTAATCGTGGTCACCCCCGGGCTCGCCGGTCTGGGGGTGCTCCAGGGCCAGGGCCTGTTCCGTCGGGTTGGCTAGACCTGCGGCGGTCAGTACGGTGTGAAATAAGCGCCGGGTCGACACCACCTGATCGACGCTGTGGCCCCACCGATCAGGGCGAGCGGGGTCGCGAATGATCAAAGGCACCCGCACCAATTCGTTATAAATCGACAGGCTGTGGCCCATTAACTCCTTTTCCCCCAGGTGTTCGCCGTGATCCGCACAGATAATCACCAGGGTGTGGTCCAGGCGGTCAGTCTGGCGTAGACGGTGGAAGAAGTTGCCCAGCAGGGCGTCCTGGTAGGCCACCTCGGCGTCGTACATGCCGTCCAGGGTTCGCTTCTGGTGATCATCCAGGGCTCCGGTGAGGGGGGCTAGCCAGCCATAGACATCACTGTTGAATCGCTGCAGAAAGCTCTGGGCCTGGCGATCGGCCAGTACATGGGGAGCAAAGGCTTCGATGTAGGACCGGGGGGGGTGGTAGGGCATGTGGGTGCCCATCAGGTTAACAAAGGCAAAAATGGGTTGTTCGGCTCCCACCCCCGGCCGATCAATCAACAGATTGGCCGTATCCTCCAGGGATTTCTGGCTATTGCCCTTAAAGCTCAGGGCGGTTTGCCAGAGGGGCACCATCAGGGGCGTAAAGGAAAGGGCTAGGAGGGTATCGGAGCGGGCAAAGGCGTCCTGTACCCCCTGTAGTAGCCGGGCTAGTCGGCCCTTGAACCATTGCCGATAGCGCCCCATCAGCCCCGATCTCGACCCGGCCTGGTTGGGACGGGTGGTGAGCAGGCCACTGTAGTTGAGAAAGCTGGTAAACCCTCGCCGCAGCCCATTGTTGATCACCCCCACCAGGGGATTGTTACAGAACCCGGCGGTATAGTAGCCCCCCGCCGCCAGCCGCTCCGCCAGGGTGGGGAGGGTATCGGGCAGCACCGAATAGGACTGCACCATGGTGTGTTCGGAGGGGTAGAGCCCGGTGAACATGGAGGCATGGGAGGGCACGGTCCACTGGGCCGCCGCCACCGCCTGGGTAAAGCGGGTAGCCTGGGCGGCAATGGCGTCCAGGTGGGGGGAGGTGGGGCGGGGATAACCATAGCAGGACAGCCGGTCCAGCCGCTGGGTATCCAGCACCAGGAACAAAATATCGGGGCGAGCAACCGTGGGCATGGAGCACCATCCTCTAAAGGTTCGCTCCTATGCTAAACCCTTCCGTCCTGTCCTTACGCACTTCTGAGGGCAACAATCGGGTCGAGGCGGGCCGCCTGGCGGGCGGGGACAACGCCAAAAAAGAGGCCGATACCGCCGGAAATACTCACCGCCAGTAAAATCGCCGCCGCCGATACCGCCGCATCAAAGGGGGTAAAGACCGCTATTAGGAGCACCCCACCCACCCCCAGACCGGTGCCAACTATCCCCCCCGCCACCGACAGGATGATCGCCTCAATTAAAAACTGGCCTAGAATATCTGCCTGGGTGGCACCGATCGCCTTGCGTAGGCCGATTTCCTGGGTGCGTTCCCGCACCGACACCAGCATAATGTTCATGATGCCGATGCCCCCCACCAGCAGGGAAATACCGGCGATCGCCGCCAGCATCAGGGTGAGGGCACCGGTAATGGTATTGGCAATGGAGAGCAGGGTATCCTGGCTGCTGATATAAAAGTCATCTTCGTCCCTAATGCTATGGCGCAACCGCAGCAGATTGGTGACCTGAAATTCGGCGGTGGCCATGGCGGGGCGATCGCGGGCAGCTACGGTAATAAAGGAAACCGGAATGCCGTAGGGCGATCGCTCGATACCCGCCAGCCGGTTGGCCTGGGTCGTCAGGGGCACCAAAATCGCATCGTCGTAGTCCAGACCCAGGTTCGATCCCTTCTTCGCCAGTACCCCAATCACATCAAAGGTAACCCCACCAATGCGCAGGGATTGCCCCACCGCCTGGTCATGGTCAAATAGGCGTTGCTTCAGGGTACTGCCCAGCACCGCCACCGGAGCATTGCGGCTGAGATCGAGATCGCTGAGGAAGCGACCGGTGGCCACGTCAAAACTACGTACCGTCAAAAAGCCCGGCCCTGTCCCCACTACATTGACATTGGCATTGCGGTTGGCGACGGTAGCTAACTGGCGGGAACTGGCCTCGGCCGCTACCCCGGTCACCGTCGGCACCTGCCGGGCGATCGCGGCGGCATCCGCCAGTACCAGGGTACGGGGTACGTTGAGAGCCCCTAGGCGGCGGGTTTCCCGAGTACCCGGCACCACAAATAGGACATTCGGCCCCAGGGTTTCCAGTTGGCCATTAATAAACCGCTGGGCCCCTTGCCCCAATCCCACCATGGTAATCACCGAGGCATTACCAATGACAATACCCAGCATCGTCAGGGTACTCCGCAGCCGGTTAGCCGCCAGGGTTTTAACCGCCATTGCCAGACTTTCTTGCAAATTCATCGATTTATAAACTCAAAACGCATATGCAGTAGGGCTTTAACAGGTATGATGTGGCTGATTTGGTTGACCTACAGGCGTATACAGCTCATGGCCCCGCAACTCCGTATTTTTGTCCCCCCCCATCCCTTGGTCAAGCACTGGCTAGGGGTCGCCCGTGATGCCGACACCCCCTCGCCGCTGTTTCGTTCCGCCCTGGTGGAATTGGGGCGCTGGCTCACCTACGAGGCGATTCGGGAATGGCTGCCTACCCTTGACACTACCATCACCACTCCCATGGGTCCCTGTCCCGCCACCTTTATTAATCCTGACACCCCCACCATGATTGTGCCCATTCTACGGGCTGGCTTGGGGCTGATGCCAGGTATTCAGGAACTCTTACCCCTGGCCTCGGTTTACCACATGGGTTTTGTGCGGGACGAGGAAACCCTGGAAGCCAGTTGCTACCTCAACCGCCTCCCCGATCGCCTGGATGCCCAAACCCGGGTAATTATCAGTGAACCGATGCTGGCCACGGGCGGCACCCTGATGGCCCTGATGGCCGAACTCACCCAGCGGGGCATTGATCCGGCGGCTACCCGGGTGATTGCGGTGGTGGCCTCGCCCCCAGCCCTGCAAAAGCTGGCCCAGGCCTACCCCAGTCTGACCATTTTTGCCGCCGCCATCGATGAAGTGGTCAACGATAACGGGTTTATTGTGCCGGGGTTGGGGGATGCGGGCGATCGCAGCTTTGGCACCTGATCCCTGCGGGCCTTACCCCGGGTAGGGGGCCGTCGCCCTGACCGTCGCCGGTCAGCTACTGGAGGCCAGGATGGACTGGACAAAGTCCCGCAGCAGAGGCTCCACCACCTCAGGCCGCTCCAGGTGGGGCAGCACCCCCGCCCCCGCCACCTGGTGGAGGGCGACGATAGCCCTGGGGTTCAGACTGGCCAGACGTTTGAGCACCGCCGGCGGGGTAAACCGGGATTTTTCCCCCAACACCATCACCGTGGGCACCTGGAGCTGGCCCAGGTAGGCCGCCAGGTCAAAGCTAATCGCCCCGGTTAGGGAGGCCAGGGCGGCATACTCAGCCTGAGGCTGCTGGGTGCCCGTGAGGTAGGCCTGCACGATTTCTGGGGTGACCCGATCGCCATCGGCAAACAGGACGGTGCTGAGAAACCACCGCACCGCCAGCTCATTGGCGGCCCCCAGCCCATAGACCAGGCGATCCAGGCCAGGTAAACGGGTCAGCAGGGCTGGTAGGCTAAGGCGATAGTCGCGCCCAAAATCCCGATTACCCAGGGGCGATACGAGGAATAATCCCCGGCACAGATCGGGGCGCTGAATCGCCAGCCGGATCACCACCCCGGCGGTTAGGGAGGTGGCTGCAATTAGGGCGGGGGCAAGATCTAAGGACTCCAGCAGATGGGTAATCAGGGCAAAGTAGTCCTCCACCCGGTAGGCTCTCACCGGATGGGTGGATTGGCCCCAACCAATTAGGTCGGGAGCAATCACCCGGTAGGATGGGCCGAGGTTCCCATAGACCCGAGACCACTCAAAGGCAGAGGAGCCCCCCCCCAAACTATGGAAAAATACCAGGGGAGTAGACACCTGGTTGGTGGCAGGGAGGTTGGTGTAGTAGGCCATAATCCCCAGGTCGGTGGTCAAGACCCTTTGGACAAATCCCTGGGGTTGAAAATTTAGCACGGCACATACCAGTCTGGGATAGGGCAATAACACGTAGACAGGGGGCCTGTCTGATTCAGAGCGGAGGTGTGACCCTCCTTAGCAGACACCTTACCAGCACAACAACCGGGGGGCGGCAGCGGAGCTGAAGTTCAGTTAAGTTCTCCTGGGACAGAAAAAGTCAGAAGATTTAGAAAAATACCGTGGATTTGATTATAAAATGTTTCGACCATCCTCAATTTAATGGCACCATATTGGCAAATACAGGCAGGTCTGGCCTGACTCGCCTCGTCTATCTTTTGCTTGGATAGGCTTTGGAGCCCAGCCCAAGACAGGCCCTAGGCCTGAATACCGCCGATCTGTATGAGGTAATTGAATGACCGACAATATCCTGGAAGTAAACCATCTGAGCGTCTGTTTTGAGTTAGACCACCAGACCACCCAGGCGGTTAACGCCATTTCTTTTCAGGTAGGGCGGGGCCAAACTCTGGGGATTGTGGGGGAATCGGGTTCGGGTAAGTCGGTGACCGCCCTGGCGGTGATGGGGTTGGTGCCCTCGCCCCCTGGCCGCCTCACCCAGGGTGAGATCTGGCTACACCAGCGGCACCAGGCGGCCATTAACCTCTGTGCCCTATCGGAGGCCGAGCGTCAGGGTTACCGGGGGGGGCAGGTAGCGATGATTTTTCAGGAACCCATGAGTTCCCTTAACCCTGTTTACACCATTGGTTTTCAGGTGATTGAGGCGATTCGGCAGCATCAGTCGGTAACCCCACTCCAGGCCCAGCAACAGGCGATCGCCCGCCTCCAGGAGGTCAAACTCCTACCCCCTGAAGAGAATCTGCGCCAAGAAATCCTTGCCACCAGCCCAGGTCTGGGGGACGGGGAGTTGCACAGGGAAATCAACGGCCGCTACCAGGCCCTGCTCAACCGCTATCCCCACGAACTTTCTGGCGGGCAGCTGCAACGGGTGATGATTGCCATTGCCATCGCGGGTGATCCGGCCCTGCTGATTGCCGATGAACCCACCACCGCCCTGGATGTCACTGTCCAGGCTACCATTCTCGATTTACTGCGGGAGCTGCGCGATCGCCGCGGCATGGCCCTAATGTTCATCACCCATGACCTGGGCATTATTGCCGAGATCGCCGACCAGGTGGTGGTCATGTACCGGGGTGAAATTGTAGAAAAAGGCCCCGTGCTGGAGATCTTTTCCCATCCCCGTCACCCCTATACTCGAGGTCTGTTAGCTTGCCGGCCCCGCCTCGATCAACGACTCCAACGACTGCCCACGGTGGCAGACTTCATGGCGGTGACTGAGGGGGAGGGCCCTGGCCTGGTGCAGGATACCCCTCCCTCGGCGGTGGCCGCCTTGCCGTTTGCCAACCTGACGGAAGCGGACCTGGCCCAGCGCGATCGCGCTCTCAATGCCAGTGGCCCGCTAGTGGTGGTAGAACACCTGCAGGTGGGCTATCCAGTGCGGGGCAGCTTTGGCCACCATCGCCGTTATGTTATGGCGGTCAAGGATGTTTCCTTTCACATTCGGCAGGGAGAAACCTTTGGCTTGGTGGGGGAATCGGGCTGTGGCAAAACCACCCTGGCCCGAGCCCTACTGCGCCTGGTAGCCGCCCAAGCCGGTCGCATCTGGTTTGAGGGACAAGATGTATTAGCCCTCAAATCCAGCCAGCTGCGGCGGCTACGGCGGCAGATGCAGATTATTTTTCAAGACCCCTTTAGCGCCCTTGACCCGCGCATGACTGTGGGCGCAGCCATTGCCGAGCCCCTCAAGGTCCATGGGGTTGGCCAGGGCTGGGCTAGCCGCCGCCAGCGGGTGACCTACCTGCTAGAACGGGTAGGTCTCCCTGCCAACTGCCTAAACCGCTTTCCCCATGAGTTTTCTGGCGGGCAGCGGCAGCGCATTTGTATTGCCCGGGCCCTGGCCCTTAACCCCAAGTTTATTATTTGCGATGAGTCGGTTTCGGCTCTGGATGTATCGGTGCAGGCCCAGGTGCTGAACCTGCTGAAGGAAATTCAGCGGGAGTTTAAACTCACCTATATTTTTATTTCCCACGATCTGGGCGTGGTGAAATTTATGAGCGATCGCATCATGGTGATGAACCAGGGCCGGGTAGAGGAAATTAGTGAGGCCGAAACCCTCTACCGCCAGCCCCAGAGTGCCTACACCCAGCAGTTGATTAACGCTATTCCGGTGGGCAGCCTGGAGCGCATTGCCGCCTTACAAAATCAACGTCAACTACTCTTGAGCGCTTAGCAGAATTACAGAGGTTTGCTAGGCTAATGGGTAGGCCCTTGGCTAGTCGTCCCTATCCTTCTCGATATGCCCAGAACTCAACGCAACGACAACTTTATTGACAAGTCTTTCACGGTCATGGCTGATCTGATCTTGAAGATGATGCCCACCAAACAGAGCGAAAAAGAAGCCTTCGCCTACTACCGGGATGGGATGTCAGCCCAGGCTGATGGAGAATACGCTGAGGCGATGGATAACTACCGCGAAGCCCTCACCTTAGAAGAAGACCCCTACGATAGAAGCTTTATTTTGTATAACATGGGCCTAATTCACGCCAGTAACGGCGAACACCAAACGGCCCTGGAAAAATACCATGAAGCTCTAGATCTAAACCCTCGCATGTGCCAGGCCCTCAACAACATCGCCGTGATTTACCACTACCAGGCAGAGCAGGCAGAGGTTGGCGGTGATACCGACCGGGCCCAGGCCCTCTTTGATGAAGCCGCCCGCTACTGGCTAGAGGCAATTACCATTGCCCCCAACAACTACATCGAGGCCCAGAACTGGCTCAAAAATACCGGCCGGATGAAAAACGATATTTTCTTCTAAGTAGTTTCTTCTTTATTTCCTAGGTTTTATGATTGATCTAGAACAGGTCCGTAAGGTGGCTCTTTTAGCTCGCCTCGCCCTTTCCCCTGAGGAAGAGCAGCAGCTTACCGGCCAGCTCAGCAGCATTTTAGAGTACGTTGATCACCTCAGTGAATTGGATACGGAGGCGGTGGAGCCCACCACCCGGGCGATCGATCTGAGTAATGTAACCCGGCCCGACCACCTGGAGCCCTTTGGAGATCGCGAGCAAATGCTTAACTGTGCCCCTGATCGGGAGGGGGACTTCTTCAAAGTGCCTAAAATCCTAGAGGAGTAAGTACCTATTGCCCCACAATAGCCCGCAGCCCCTCCAAGGTAGCAGGAATACTGCGGGGGTCCATAAACATCACCTTGCTACTCTCACTGCTGCCAATCTTCAAGCCCATTTCCAGATAATGCTGAGCGATTAAGAACTCCAGAGCTGCCCTAGTGTCTGGGTTGCTTGCCAGACTCTGGGCAATAATAGCCATGGATTCACTGGTTCCCTGGGCTCGCAATACCTGCTCTTGCCTGAAGGCTTCGGCCTTCAGGAGAATCGTTTTCTGAGCCGCCTCTGCATCTAAAATGGCGGCTTTTTGGTGGGCTTCCGCATCTAACACCGCCGATTCTGCCCGGCCTCGAGCCGAATTCACCGCCGCTTCCCGTTCTCCTTCTGAGGTCAGCACCGCCGCTCGCTTCTTGCGCTCCGCTGCCATTTGCAGTTCCATTGACTCCTGCACCGCCTTGGAGGGAACAATGTCTCGCAATTCTACCCGGGTCACCTTGACCCCCCAGGGATCGGTAGAAATATCCAGTTCCCGCAGCAGGGTTTCGTTAATCTCAGAGCGGGCGGTAAAGGTTTCGTCTAGCTCCAGCTTACCCATCTCGGCTCGAATTTGGGTCAACACCAGATTCACCATGGCAGACTGGAGATTTTCGACTTTGTAGTAGGCCTTTTCTAAGTCCACAATCTGCCAGTACACTACCGCATCTACGGTGATCGACACATTGTCGCGGGTAATACACTGTTGGGGAGGAATATCTAACACGCGCTCCCGGATGGTCTGCTTAAAAACCACATTGTCGAGGAAAGGAACAATGAAATTCAAGCCGGGAGTTAGTTTTTTGCCGGTGTACTTACCCAGGGTTTCTACCAGAGCTTCATCGCTCTGATTAATGATTCTGACGGATTTAGCGGCTACCGATCCACCCAAAACTACCACCACCAAAAAGCCGATTAAACTCTCCATAGGTCAAGCCTCATCGATTTCTATTGTTGATATGACTGGCTCAAGCATGGTTATGACTGTTTCCTGCCACAACCGGAAATTAAGGGGCGGAGAAACGGCAACCTGCCTCAGCGAATCGGGCCTCAACCCCTGAACTTTGCCGCCTATTATAGCTGATAGGATTGGCTTCCCCTGGGTGATTTACATGCTTAAAATGGTCCTGCCCCTGGTTGCTTGCCTGCTGCCAGTCTATGACCCAACCGGTTTGGTTAGTTAACCAGTTTGCCTCTACAAAACCGCCCAGCCCTTGACCGTGGCTGGCGCTGAAAAGAGCACGTAGAGCACCCCCGCCCCCAGCAGGGTAACCACCAGGCTAAATAGAATCACCCAGCGACTAGTGGGCTCGTAGCTATTAGCTTCGATCGCCGCCAGCACTGCAAAATAATGCCAGGTAGACAGTAGCACCGTAATCAAGCCAATACAGGCCAGCCCCAACCCCAGTAACCAGCCCTGGCCCGTGCCGGGCACCTGGGGCGAAACCAGGTAGCGTAGGCGGGCAATCAACACCCCAAAGCCAAGCAGGGCGATCGCAGTGCGCATCCAGGCCAGGTAGGTACGTTCATTGGCCAGGTGGTCTCGGGTGCGGGAAACCGGCTTGGCTTGGGCGGGGGGAGCCGGGTCGGCGCTGGGCTCGATGGGAGGGGTAGACGGGGAGGCCATGAATCGGGAAAGAAAATCGGGATAGGCTACTCAGGCGTGATCGCCAGGGAGATGCGATCGCCCCCGACCGCCTGCATTTTGCTCAACAACTGGGCTAATTGCTCGTAGGAGACCTGGCGGTCAGCCTTGAGCAATACCGTTCCCTGCTGATTCTTACCCAGATAGCTGGAGATGGCATTAGCCAGTTGGGCCTCGTTGACGATGTCGCTGTTGACCCCAATTTGCCCAGTCACACTGAGGGCCACCACCAGGGGATCGGGGGCATCCACGGGGGTGCCTGGTGCCTGGGTACTGGGGAGGGTGATATTGAGGGACCGTTGCTGACCGGAAAGGGTCATAGAAACAATGATGAAAAAGGTCAAAATCGTCATTAACACATCCATCATCGGCACCAGGTTGATCTCAGAGACCTGGGTAGATGAATTCTGGTAGGTTTTAAAGTTCATGGCGGCCCATCACAACATCACATCACTTGGCAAAACTCAGGGGTAAGGGCCTACTCTGGGCTGACCAGGGTGAATGGATTGGCGCCTTCGGCCTGAAAACTTCTCTGGTAGAGGTTTTGGTTAGGTTCGTACCACACCTGGCGGTAGATTAACTCCAACTCGCCCCCCACCACGGAAAAATATTCAAACTGTTTTGCCTGTAAACTCACCAGTACCCGAAAAATACTCAGGGCAATCAGAGCGACCACCATGCCACCAGCCGTAGTGGTGAGGGCCTCGCCAATCCCCGCCGCCGCTCTGGTGGTATCTTCCATGCTGCCACCGCCCCCCACATTGAGGTTATTAAAGGTGGCAATTAACCCAGTCACTGTGCCTAGCAAACCTAGCAAGGGGGCAATGCCAATGGCACTTTCAAACAGTTTGTCGCCCCGACGCATTTCGATAAACTCCCGGTCTCCCGCGGTTTCCAGGGCCAGGCGAAAGGAATCGGGGGTGGGGGATTTCAGCTTCAGGGGGGCCAGCAGGAAGCGGCCAATGGGAAGATTTTCGGCCCGCTGGGCGATTTCCAGAGCCTGGGCTAAATCGTAATGGGCGGCCTCTAGGACATCATGGACGATTCTACTTTCTTGACTTAAAAGCTGGTACCAAAACCAGGCTCTTTCCATAGCGCAGGCTAGCACAAAAACCGAAAGGGCCAATAGGGGCACCATCAGGGGACCACCCTTAGCGACTTCATGGTAGACAGTGTTCATGGGAATAACCGTACTGTATGAGTTGAATTCGCTAAAGTTATCTGGATATTATCTGGGCAACTGCTTGAAAACTACCACCAGGGTGCCGGTGCCATCCACTGTAGGCACCAGGTTAATATAGAGGGTCAAATCGTCTTTGGTAACCTTGTATACCAACCCCCCACCGTAACTCTGGGGCGTTTCTGAAGACTTGAATCCATTATTGACTAGATTATTTCTGAAGTAAACGTCAAAAAAGGTATTGGCCTGTTCCCCCGTTACCAGTTGGATGTCCCCTACCTCGGGGCGGCGATCAGATCCTTTAAAGAACGCCTGGGGTTGGGCAAACAGGGCGGGACTAGCTTCCTGCCCCGCCAGGTTAGATAACACACTGGCCACCGCCGCTGGCACTTCGATCGCCTGGGCTAGGTCCGCCAGCGATCGCGGTGCGTCGGAGACTACGTACACCGTCCCCTTACCCGGGGCGTAGAGGAGGCTGAGAAACTGGCTAAGGCCATCCCTGGAAACCTGGTAAACCTTGCGGTTAGGCTCATCCAGGGCGAGCTTGGCGGCATACTTTCTGGCCGGTAAGGCGTTGCTAAAGAAAGCCCCAACCTCCGCCAGGGGTTTACCCGTTTGCATGCAGGAGGAGAGGTTGTAGCAGCCGGGTTGGGCCTGGGGATATTGGGGAAAGTCTTCCCAGGGATTACCCGCCATAGCCCCTGGGGCTGCGGTTGCCGCTGCTGTCGCTGGGCCTGGGGCAACGGCGGGGGGCGGTGGCTGGGTAGACCGCAGGGGGGGAACCGCCGCAATCCGATTAACCACCCGGGGGGCAGCGGGTTTGGCCACGGGCTGCACCTGGCTGGTGACCTTGGCTCCCTTGGGTACTGGCCCGGAGAGCTGGGTAATGCGGGTGGACTTCTCCACTGGAGGAGGGGTTTCTGGTGCTTTTTTCTCGGCCAGGGGAAACACCAGTAGTAGGCCATGGAGCCCCAGGGAAACCAGGAACAACAGCCCCAGGGAGCGGGCCTGGAGGTTTTTGGGGGCTGGGCTCCGATGGAACCAGGGAGTGGATTCTGGTAGGTCCAGGACTGTCTCCTGGCGATCGCCAGACAAGGAAGGAGGCGGGGCATCCCCCGGCGGAAGAAGGTCGCTCACAACAGTGGATGGCATCACAGTAGCCTGAAGGAACAAGGGCAAAGGTTAATCTAGAAGAGACCGACATTGACAAATAGCTAAACCCAGGCCAGGGTAGAAGTCCCGATGACCTGGGTGGCTGGACTGAGAGCATGGGCATCGATGGCTCAGCCCGATACTTCTATCTGCCGCTATAGATCTGATCAAACAGAGCCCCATCGGAAAAGAACTTCAACCCAACTGAAGTCCATCCGCCGAACTCGGCCACGGTATAGAGCTGGCTCACCGGGGGAAACTGACTGGCAAACTCCTTGGCCACGTTTGGGTCAGTCGGGCGAAAGCCTACCTTGGCAAACTCCCGTTGGGCTGCGGGGGTAAACAGAAACTTGACAAAAGCCTCAGCCACAGCCCGGGTGTTGTGCTTATCAACGTTTTTATCCACCACCGCCACCGGGCCTTCGATTTTAATATTCACTGGAGGAATAATGGAGAAGAAGCCCTTCTGACCTTGCTGGGCAGCCAGGATCACTTCGTTTTCGTAGTTCAGCAACACATCTCCCTGACCCCGGGTAAAGAAAACATCGCTGGATTCCCGGGCATCCTTGGGTAACACCTGGGTATTGCCATAGACTTTCTGCACCAGCGTCCGGGCCTGATCCTCTGTGCCACCGGTTCGGGTGACCGAACCCCAGAGGCCGAGAAAATTCCACCGGGCTCCCCCGGAGGTTTTGGGGTTGGCGGTAATCACCTCTACCCCAGGCTTGGTCAGGTCACTCCAGGTGCGAATTCCCTTGGGGTTGCCTTCCCGGGTAACAAAGGCCACCACCGAGTTGGTGATAATCGAGTTGTTGGTATACTCCTTTTCCCAGCCCGGATCGATCAGTCCCGCCTCTTGAATCTTGTTCACATCGCCACTTAGGGCCAGCCCCACAATATCGGCTTCCAGACCGTCAATGACAGCCCGGGTTTGGGTGCCAGAGCCAGCGTAGCTGCCGTTAATAACCACCTCCTGGCCATTGTGTTCCCGCTTCCACTGCTCCACAAAGAGGGGAATGATTTTGTCGTAGGCCGCCTTGGTCACCGCATAGGAAACCAGGGTTAGCTCCACGGTGGCAGGCTTCTGGCTCAGCAGTTCTTGATCCTGGCGGGGGGGGGCAGACTGGGTTGTCTTAGCCAACGCTGGGGCGGGAAGTAGGGTACTCAAACCAATACCCGCCGCTAGAAGTACCGCAGAGGCCTGGGGTAGGGTATCGACCATGGTGGACTGGACCTTTGATAGGTAACCGCTCACAACTTGGCCGAGGGAAAGGGGAGGAAGAGATAGGTGGTTCATGGAATCAGGTAGAACGTATAGACAAAAGAATCAACGGCATTCCGACTTGATTACCGCTGATTAGGGATTAACTAAGAGTTCCATACAACCGGAAAAATATCAAGTACTTTTTAAATTCAAATTAGATTTGAATCTGAATCTATTGAAAATTTAAGTCAGATTATAGGGGATTTTGACTGGTTATAGGGGATTTTGACTGGAGCCGGTCTGGCCCCGGCCTGATGGTCTGGTCAAATCGATCAATGGTGGGTCTCGGCACAGCTCCTGGGACGGAGTAGCCGCTACAGCAGACCGCGATGTGCTCGCCTGAGCCAGCGTAGCCAGCGCAACCATTGCTGCCCTGGCTGATCAAAAAAGATAAAAATATCGCCGTAGCCGATGGTGGCTTTGCGATGATGTTGCCAGTGGCGTTCAGGGGTAACAATGCCCAGGCGATCGCACAACCACTGCAGAGACGGGGGGGTTTGCCAACCCAGGGCGGTGGTATGGCGCCACCAGACGTGTAGCTGCCCGATCATCAGACCGATCCAGGCTCCCCAAGGGGAAACAGTGGCCAGTATCAGCCCCAACAACAGGTAGGGTAGGGCGCCTAAACAACCATCCAACAAGACCGCTGAGTTGACCCTCAGCACCGCGTAATGACTAAAACCTTGGTGCCCGGCATGGTGGGTAGTGAGATGCAAACGCCCGAAAACATGCTGGGGAACGTGATAGATAAATGTCGACAGAAAATCACCCAGGAAAAGCAAAAGCAAGGCAATGACAATAGCTCGCATAACTAAAGGCTGGGTTGGGGAGGTCTGAGGATTGACCTAACCCGGTGGAGTCTGGGGGTTTACCGGGCCAGGGCTGGGCGACGGCGGAGTCGGTTCGCAGGCCAGGCGACGACTGTTGATCAGGGTGGCCTGGGGCAGTAGGGAAAGGAGGAGGGTGGCGATCGCGCTAGCCCACCAAAGCTGTCGGTATCCCATGGCGAAAAATCTGCTTGACGAT
Organism: Cyanobacteria bacterium REEB459; assembly: GCA_018970085.1. Lineage (GTDB taxonomy): Bacteria > Cyanobacteriota > Cyanobacteriia > Phormidesmidales > Phormidesmidaceae > Nodosilinea. The sequence continues at coordinate 2,528 of JAGWXD010000013.1, read as the reverse complement.
AGGGTAGGGGTGACTGGCAAAAGGGATATTTAACCCGTCACCCCGTCCTAGTTTACCGTTAAGGATCTAATGGCTAGGCATTAGGATCACGGCCCGTTGCCACCGGCAGGTTAGGCTGGGCCGAGTACTCGGTCCAGGAACCCTCATAAATGCGGACCTTGGGATAGCCCAATACATGCTTTAGGACCACGTACTGCAATGTCGCCTCCCGACCCGTGCTACAGGTAACAACAATGTTGTCTTGCGGAGTGATCCCTCGCCGGGCCAGCAGGGAACGAATGTCATCGAGGGATTTCAACTGATGAAAGTTCGATTCTCCAGCGGTAAAGGTGGGCCAGGGAATGTTATTGGCCCCAGGAATATGGCCATTGCGAATAAAAAGGTTTTCTTCACCGGCAAACAGAGCTGGGGGGCGGGGGTCAATCAAAGTGACACCGGGTTTACCAATAAAGCCCCGCACCTGATTCAGCCCCACCCGAATGATTGGATTATCCTTCAAGGTAAAGTTGCCACTGTTGTACTGGGGAAATTCTTTGGTCACTGGCAGGCCAGCGTCTTTATAGCCTTTATAGCCTCCATTCAAAATAGAGACCTGGCCCTCTTTACCACTGCGTTCCAGCAGATAGGCCACCATGCTGGCCCCTAAGATACTGTTGCCATCAGAATAAATCACCACATGGCTGTCCTTATTGACGCCAGCGGCACGAAATAGGGACTCAATTTTCTGCTGTTCCCAGTACTGTACTGGCAAACGGCCATTTGGACCCCGAAAGGTATTGTCTGCAATATTAACGGCCCCAGGCACGTGGCCACCAATATAATCCAGGGGATTGATCCGCACATCCAGGATGCGCAGGTTTGGATCCTGAGCGTGCTCCGCCAGCCATTGGGGAGTGACAAAATCAATCTTAGTAGCGCTGGCCGCCGAGGAAACTAAACCAGGGCTTAAGGTGATGGCCACTACGATAGCCAGCAGGGATAGAAACTGGATCTTCCAGCGTTTTAGTAACTTCAGCATGGGGGCTCCTTCTTAGATTAAGGGACAAGACAAGTAAGATTTAGCCAATTACCCCCCAGGGGCAACACCGGCCTCCGTAGCGGCGGGAACCTCCACCAACTGACCGGTCTTAACATCGTAGATGTACCCATAGATGGGAATAGAGGGGGGAACCAGGGGATGGTGACGGATGCGATTCACATCTTCAACCACACTCTGGGCCAGATCGGAAATGGTGAGCCAACTAATAAAGTCACCTTCCCTGGCTCCTGGACCCTGGCCCAGGTCTTGCCAACCCTCGGGGGTAATTTGGGCGGTCTCCAGGCTATGGGCTAGCAACCCACGCATGATGGCGTCGGTAAAGGTTTCCATGCCGCAGTCGCTGTGGTGGATAACAAACCACTCACGGGTACCGAGTAATTTATAGGAAATCACCAGGGAGCGAATCGCGTCATCGCTGGCCCGCCCCCCCGCATTACGGATGACATGGGCGTCGCCCTCCCGAAGACCAGCAAACTTAGCCGGATCCAGGCGGGCATCCATACAGGTCAGAATCGCAAAGCGCCGCGCCGGGGGCAGGGGCAGACTACCCTTATCGCCGAAATCACTGGCGTAAGTCTGGTTATCTGCTAGCACAGCACTAAGCACCGGAGAAACACTGGCCATAGGCAAAACCTTGTTGTCAGTCAGGCGAGTATCATAACTGAAGTACAAATGATATTCAAGTCGATTAAAATTTTTCTTTAATAAAACTGCGACTTGCAGTCATTAACTAGCGCCTCCGATAGCCCTAAGGGCTGAGTTGCTAGGGCTGTTTTAGCACTTTAATGCCCAGGGTTAGGGGGCAGCCGCTAAAATCCCCTACCTCCGTCCTCTGCTCTGATCTCCAGGGCGATGGCCAGAATTCTGGCAGTAGGGCCACAGGCTAACCTTCAGGATCAATAGCACGGGATAAGCTGAGATTGAATTTGATTTCAGTTGTAATTCGATTTACTGAATATCTGGAATCACTGTGAGAACATTGACCCACCTTAGTCACTACCCCTGACCCTCGCTTTAGATGCCTGTCCCAATCCCACTCTGGAGAAGAATACTATGGTCTTTGATCAGCTAGAGCGCGAAATGATTGAGCACATCGATGGGCCATCCCCCGACTGGTATGGCCTCTGCCCCGGTGATACCCCCTCCTATGCAGCCGTGACGAGTACTAGCCTGGCTAGCTTCTGGTCAAGATTAGGAGAGTTATGGCTGCACTTTTGGTGCAACAGCCCAGCGCCATTGCCGATTTCTATGATGAAGAGGAGATACAGCAGCGCTATTACCCTGAGGCTGAACAGGTGGTACAGGCGCTAACCGGTGGGGACTGTAAATTAGTTTGTGTCAGAGGTCAAAATCAGATCTAATGACTAACTCCTTGAGGCATAACCCATGACCTTCCGCCCTGAGCTAATCGATGGGGAGCATCCCACTTTTGCGGTGAGTACAATTGCTTAGAGGCATTGCGGCAAATTACCGTGAAACTATAGACACT
>JAGWXD010000048.1 GCA_018970085.1 Cyanobacteria bacterium REEB459 | reverse complement strand
AGGACGGCTAGCGGACTGGGAAAGGGCCTGGCGCAATTTGGTCAGCCGCTGTTCTCTGGTTTCCTCTGGGGAAGGCAACCAGAGGGATTCGTAAAAGAAAAACGACATGCCTGCCAGGCGGCGATCGCGCAAAGCCTCGATTTGATCCTCCAGGTGCTGAATACTCACCGGATCGGCCCGTAACCCACTCAGTAACCCAGCGCTGGTGGGTATTTTAGCCAGGGCAGCCTGAATTGAGGGTTTGTCCACTTCCCAGATAAAGCGATTTTGATCACTGCGATAGATTTGAATCACCAGCTCATCTACCAGACCACGTTTTACCCAAGCAGGCCAATCTTGTAGGTAGTGATCGTAGGCAAAGGGATAGGGGTTCGGGGAAATGGAGACCACCGCCTGGGGTCGACGGGATTTCACCAGGCTGTAAACCAGACCCAGGAAATCAGAAATTTTAGCGGCCCGCCAGGCTACCCATTCCTGATCTTGAGGATTGGTAGGGGGATTGCGGCCCCCATGTTCAGCCCGATAAAGGTTAATGGTGTAAGGATCGTAGCCAAATTCCACCGGTAGTCCCAGGTGGTCGTCAAACTGAAAACCGTCGATCGCATAGTTAGAAACCAGATCGTTGATTAGTTCCAGAATGAACTTTTGAGCCTGGGGGTGGAAAGGATTCAGCCAGCGCCGAGGCAGGACATTGCCCTCTAGCCAAATATTGGGATCATCAGAGCCTGGAGCAGAGTCACTGAGAGGTTGTCGTTGGGTAAACCAATCGGGGTGGCGACGATAAAGCTCGTAGTTGGCGGGAGCCATAAAGCCAAACTCAAACCAGGGAATGACGGCCATACCTCGGGCATGACCCAGATCAATAGCCTCCTGGAGCATGTCGCGATCGCCCGGGCTGGCTACCGCCGGCACCCCATTACCATCGCCGTAGAGGTACTGACTCATCCCTAACTGGCGCTGGGCGGTAGGGCTGGGGTAAAGGGTATAGCCCCAGTTCCACACCGTCGGATACAGGGTATTGAAGTTGAGGTCCGCCAATTGATTAATAGCCTGGGTTAGGGCCTGGGTAGAAAACAACACCTGACTATCAATGTTGGTTAGCCACACCCCGCGTAATTCGCGGCGGGGGACGGTTACGGTTACCGTGGCGGGAACGGTGGCCACCCAGTCTGGGTTAATAGTTTGGGTCAAAGCTGGATCGGGCGACAACCGACAGGCCAGGGCGGCGGCTTCACCCCGGCTCAGGGGCTGGGTGGGCCGCAGCTGATCACGGCGGGGATAGTTTACTACTAACCCCTGGGCCAGGGCGGCGGCTACCCCCTCTCGAAGGTAGGCCGATACCTGATCACCATCCTGCAAGCTGGCCTTAATCAAACTATTGGCAGCAATCTCATGGTTACTGCCCCGCTTGGCGGCCAGGGCCATCACCGCCTCTTGCCGCCAAACGGGGCGATTGGGGTTGTAGTAGTCAGAGGGGTAGTGACTGGCCACTGTCGGTGGATTGATCAAACCCAGGGCTTGCTCTAAAGGATTTGCCCAGGCCCCTGCCTGGGCAGGGGGCACAATATTATTCAGTAAGGTGACGTATTCTGCCCAGGTAATGGCACCCTCAGCATCGAGTCGCCCCCGCTGGTCCGGCCCCATCAATCCCCGCTCAACCAGAACCGTCAGGCAAGCGGCGGCCCAGTGGGGGCTAATCTCTGTAGCCAGGAGCGCAGGCCCGCCCCTGGCGGCCAGTAAGGGGCTATGGGAGCCCAAAATAAAGCTCAAGGCCAGGGCAAAACAAAGGATGAAGCGGCCAGGTTTCCAGACTGGGCTGGAGCAATGTCCCATAGTTAAGCTCCCTTGACTCCATAGCCCTGAGCCGTCAGCAGGCTCACCAGTTTTTCCCGATGGTCTCCCTGAATTTCCAGGGTATGGTCCTTAACCGTACCCCCGGTACCGCAGTGGGCCTTAAGCTGGCGAGCCAGGGTAGCCAGGGCCTCGGGGGAATGGCTAAACCCCGTAATTAGGGTGACGGTTTTACCTCCCCGACCCTTGCGGCTCACCTGTACCTGCAGAGTTTGCTGAGCTGGCGGTAAATCGGGTACAGGCCGGGCCAGGGGATCGGCCGTACCAAATTCTCGGTAGACGGCCCGATCTCCCTGGCCAGAGGTGGGTTTAGGCTTAGCCATAGCAGGCGGATAGAAGATGACGGCAGGGTGATTCTATCTTCCCATAAGCAGGAGGACATAGGGATTCCAACCCTGGCTGGACCGCCACTACCGATTAGAGAGATTGGCAGGCAAAGGGCCCGGACGTACAGTCAGGGTCTGCTCACGGCCATTGCGCTGCACCGTAACAGCCAGATTTTGCCCCACCTTGGCAGCCTCTACGGCCCTTTGTACCGCCTCACTTTGGCGCACCGCCTGACCACCAATGGCGGTAATCACATCTCCCGTTCGTAAACCGCCCTGGGCCGCAGGAGAATTGGGCATTATCCGGGCAACCAATACGCCGCTATCGGCCTCCACCGTAAAGGGACTGTTGGGGTCGTTGTTGATACTTTCCTTGGTAGAGGGCGACAGGGTAACCATTTGAATCCCCAGGTAGGCATGGTCGACCCGTCCCTTGTCCACCAGTTGGGTACTGATTTGCTCCACGGTGTTGATGGGAATGGCAAAGCCTAACCCCTGAGCTCCCTGAATAATTGCCGTATTTACCCCAATCACCTGACCCTTCAGGTTGAGCAAGGGGCCGCCAGAGTTACCGGGGTTAATGGCGGCATCGGTTTGAATAAAACTCACCCGCTTGTCTGGCACCCCAACTTCGCTGCTGGAGCGCCCGGTGGCACTAATAATGCCGGCGGTCACCGTATTATCTAAACCGAGGGGGTTACCAATGGCGATCGCCCATTCCCCTGGTTGAATTTGGTCCGAGTTACTGAGGGTTAGCGTGGGTAGACCCTGGGCAGCAATTTTAATCACCGCTACATCGGTCACCGGGTCGGCCCCCACCACTTGCCCGGTAAAGGAACGGCCATCCTTCAAGGTGACCTGCACCCGATCAGCCCCTTCGACAACGTGGGCATTGGTAATCACCCGGCCATCGGCAGTGGTAATAAACCCTGATCCTACCCCGCGTTGAATTTCCCGGGAGGGAGGAACGGGGCCACCGTTACCAAAAAACTGACGGAAAAAGGGGTCTTGAAACATTGGGGGCAGATTAGTCTGAACCCGACGGGAGGCATCAATACGAACCACCGCCGGCCCCACCTGGCGCACAATATCGGCAATGAGATTGGGGCTAGACATAGAAGGGGCAACCACAGCCAGGCTGGACTGGGCAGGGGCGGGATTGGCATTAGCCAAAGAGCCGATCACCGATGCCTGTAGACTCTGGTTGCCCTTAGGCCCTCCATTCAAAGCCACAATTCCCTGATTGCCGGCGGTAGCCACACCAGCCCCCAGCAGGACCAATGCCATGGAGGCGATGAGAGAGCGTTTGGGCCTGGGACCTAGTCCAAATTCTTTTCCTTCCATACCAGTTAATCCTTAAATACCTTATCAATCGGGATGGTTTTAACCATAAAGCTATGATATTGCGGGCCCATAGCAGATCGGTGTCATTGGTATGACAGTTTGCCAGCAGGTTGACAATCATTGCCCTGCATTGTTGTCGAGTTGATCGCTCCGGTATGCTGATAAGATTGAGCCTAGTGCCAGGATGGACCTGTTTCCCCTATGGCTACATCCCAATGGCTACACCTGTATAACTCCGGTCCAGGCACCCAATAACGTGGACTTAACGGCAATTTTTCAGACATCCCACCCGGTCATCGGGGTGGTTCACCTCCTACCCCTACCCCTGTCTCCCCGCTGGCAGGGAAGTTTACAGGCAGTCATAGATCGGGCTGAACAAGAAGCGGTGGCCCTCGCCTCTGGAGGTGTAAATGGCATTTTGGTGGAAAATTTCTTTGACGCTCCCTTCAGCAAAGCTCAGGTAGATCCGGCGGTGGTCAGTGCCATGAGTCTAGTAATTCAACGGCTACAAACTCTAGTGAGCTTGCCAATCGGTGTGAATGTCCTGCGTAATGACGGTCATAGTGCCCTGGCGATCGCCGCCTGTGGAGGAGCAAAATTCGTCCGCATCAACGTACTCACCGGAGTCATGGCCACCGATCAGGGCCTGATTGAGGGATGTGCCTACGATTTGCTGCGCTATCGCCAACAACTGGGCTGCGACGTCAAAATTCTGGCCGATGTTCTGGTCAAGCATGCCCGGCCCCTGGGGTCTCCCAACTTAACCACCGCCGTACAAGATACCCTCTACCGGGGGCTGGCCGACGGGGTGATTTTATCAGGTTGGGCTACGGGCACCCCCCCTAATCGGGAAGACCTGGAACTGGCCAAAGCGGCAGCGGGTCAGGCACCGGTGTTGATTGGCAGTGGCGCCAGTTGGGAAAATATCGGCAGTTTAATCCAGGCTGCCGATGGGGTGATTGTGGCCAGTTCCCTGAAGCGCCATGGCGATATTAATCAACCCGTTGATCCGGTCAGGGTGGGCCAATTTATGGAAACCTTGCAGGAAAGCTTAGCCCAAGCCAGACCCCACTCTCCGTTATCAACCCTAGCGGTCTAGCTCTCCACCTGAGACCAACAGCACACCGCCGGGAAGATATACTTGAGAGAAACGATTTAATGATCTAGAGGATTGCCTGGGGGAAAACAACATGAAACGTCGACGTCGTGTTCAAGAAAGTCGGTGGATTCATAGGCAATCCCGGCTGTTATTAGCCATTATTGCCGCCCTGGGTAGCCTGGAAACGGCCTACCTGACCATTATTAAATTTACCGGTGCCCAGGCTTGCCCTACCGAAGGCTGCGAAAAGGTTCTGGCCAGTCCCTACGCCATGGTGTTTGGCTTACCCCTCTCTCTGTTTGGTTTTCTGGGCTATCTCACCATGCTCCTATTAGCCACCTCCCCCTGGTGGTTCCCCGGTAGTCAAGATCAAGCTACCGCCGAATCGGTAAAAACCCGCACCTGGCCCGTTATGTTTGCCCTGGCCTCGGCGATGGTGGTTTTCAGCGGCTATTTGGTCACGGTTATGGCCTTTCAAATTCAGGCTTTTTGCCCTTTTTGCGTGGCTTCAGCCCTATTTTCCCTGGCGATGTTTTTGATCATTTTATGTGGTCATCGCTGGAAGGATTTGGGCCAAATTCTGTTTATCGGCATTATGGTGGGGGTCGTCACCCTGACTGGCGTATTGGCCCTCTATGCTCCCTTGCGAGGCGGCAGCTCTTCTACAGCCGGCGGTGGACAGGCTGGTCCGCCTATTAGCAGCGCCTCTGGTCCTGCCGAAATCGCCCTGGCTCAATATCTCAAGGACAAGGGAATTTCTATGTACGGAGCCTGGTGGTGCCCCCACTGCCACGAGCAGAAGGAAGCCTTTGGGGCCCAGGCCACTAAGGTGCTTTCCTACATTGAATGCGCCGAGGACGGCATTAACCCCCAAACCAAGCTATGCAGGTCTAAGCCAGAAATTAGCGGTTTCCCCACCTGGGAAATCAACGGCCAGTTTTACTCCGGCGTCCAGTCCCTTGACAAGCTGGCGGATCTATCGGGCTATCAGGGCCCTAGAAACTTCCGCCGCTAAGGGAAGTCCCGCCCTTGCCCCGATTACACAGACCCAAGCGATTAGAGTCTGACCCCATTCCCGGTCTAGTCATAACCCGGAGATTTCTCTATATCCGTATCATTCTGTAACGAAAGCTGCCTTGACGGCCCTTAAAAGTTACGCGAAACTACTTTTAATGGAGGGCAATACCCTCAGCTTTGATACGTTTCATTGACTTTTGCGGTGAATCATTGCTTGCCCGGGCCATTGTTCCCTTGTCTGACCGTGTGATGGCGGCCTAGCGCGATCGCCCCGGACCGTGTAAATTGCCTTCCAGTCCAGGGCTGGGGCCTCCACCAGTGGCCGGCATCAGATTCTTTACCCCTGTTGAGACCAGTTATCTATGGAAACCTTAGAGTTTATTATTTATCCCGATGGCCGCGTTACAGAAACTGTGACAGGGGTGGTGGGGGCATCCTGCGCCGAGTTGACAGCAGCCATTGAAACCGAACTGGGGATGGTTGTCGCCCAGTCCCCCACTGCTGAATATTACGCTCAGGTCAGTTTGCAAACCACAGACCAGCCTGTTCAGGCGGAACTTCCCAGCCGCCAATGGTAAGGGCTTTGGCCCAAGTTTTCGTTTCCCCAGTCCTGATCAAAATCCACTGCTCAATACCCCATGTCACACTTTAGCCAAATCAAAACCAAAATTCGTAATCTAGCTTCTCTAACCCAGGCCCTGAGTGATCTGGGCACCGATTGGCAGGCCGGCCCCTGTGAGGTCCGGGGATACCAGGGACAAACCCAACTGGCCGATGTGGTGATTCCCCAGCCTAACGGCTACGACATTGGTTTTCGTCGCCATCCTGACACCCAGGATTATGAACTGGTGACTGACCTGCAGTACTGGCAGCAGCCCCTCACCGTTGACGGCTTTTTGCGGCGGGTAACCCAGCGCTATGCCTACAGAACGGTGCTAAGTCAAACTAGTAGCCAGGGGTTTCAGGTGTCAGAGGAGCAGGTCGGCCAGGATGGTTCGATTCGCCTGGTAGTGCAGCGGTGGCAAGGTTAGGTCATGGTTAATGGTGAGTTTCATTCTGGTGGTATCCCCAGTGGCCGTGAGCCTGAACTAGGGGGCGAGTTGCGTCCTTGGGTTGGTCGTACCGGTTACGAGCCTGAGTTAGGTGGTTCGTTGCGCCAGCGAGGGGTCTACGTTGATGAAGTCACCTGTATCGGTTGCAAACACTGCGCCCATGTAGCTCGCCATACCTTTTACATCGAGCCTGATTACGGTCGTTCTCGGGTTTATCGCCAAGACGGAGACCCCGAAGACCTGATTCAAGAAGCTATAGACACCTGCCCGGTCGACTGTATTCACTGGGTTGATTACACCCAGCTGAGGCAGTTGGAGGCCGATCGCCAATACCAGGTTATGCCCGTCGTGGGCTTTCCAGTCGAACGGGCCATGGCCGGTCGCCGCCGCCGCCTACAACGCCACCGTCAAGACTAGCTATCGCAGTTAGCTCTCTTGCCCGGTCAGATTAATGCGATCGCTTAACTGTCGCAGGGTTTGAGCCAGCTCCATATCGCGTTTAATTTGCTGATCGACCTTGGTGCAACTGTAGAGCACCGTGGTGTGATCCTTGCCGCCAAAGGCCTCACCTATTTTAGGCAAACTCAGACTGGTGTGCTGGCGCATCAAGTACATGCCAATTTGCCGGGCCTGGCTGACTTCCCGACGACGGGAGCTGCCCTTGAGGTCCTCCGCTGATACCTGAAAGTACTCTGCCACTGCCCCAATCACCGCCGCTGGAGAAACCGTCAGCTTCTCCCCGGGAGGATTCAAGACATTGCTGAGGTGCTCCACGGTCATGGGCAGACCCGAAATTGAGGTGTAGGCAATGGCCCGAATTAAGGCTCCCTCCAGCTCCCGAATATTGGAGGTATAACTGGCGGCGATATACTCAATGGCCTGGCGCGGCAACTGCACCTGCTCATACTCGGCTTTTTTTTGCAAAATAGCCATGCGGGTTTCAAAATCAGGGGGTTGAATATCGGCAATCAGGCCCATGGAGAACCTGGAAATCAGACGTTCCTGCAAACGAACAATCTGGTGGGGGGGGCGATCGGCCGCCAGTACAATTTGCTTGCCAGCTTCGTGGAGGGTATTAAAGGTATGGAAAAATTCCTCCTGGGTATATTCCTTGCCCTCAATGAACTGAATATCATCCACCAGCAGAGTATCCACATCTCGATAGCGAGAACGAAAGTTCTGCATACTATCCTTGCGAATAGCCGTAATCAGATCGTTGGTGAATTGTTCCGTCGAAACATAGGCCACCCGAGCCTGGGGAGAAATTTCTCGCCGATAGTGGCCAATTGACTGCATCAGGTGGGTTTTACCCAGCCCTACCCCGCCACAGAGAAATAGGGGGTTAAACTCCCGACCAGGGGATTCGGCCACCGCCAGAGAAGCGGCATGGGCCATGCGATTATTAGAACCCACCACAAAGCGAGAAAACACTGCCTTGGGGTTCAAATCATTATAATCAGCCTGGGTTAATTCCTTTGGGGCCGCCTCCAGGGGCTGGGGTGGGGGGCTGGGGGCGGGCCACTGACCATCGCTGATGGCCAGGGACTGAGCCCTGTCCCCAGGATCGGCTACGACCACCTGGACCTCCACCGGCCGCCCTAAAATGGCCTCGGTAACCTGGGCAATGGTACCGACGTAGTGCTTTTGTAGCCAGTTACGGGCAAAGGGGTTGGGGGCAGAAATAACCAGGGTAGTCTGGCTCAGGGTTTCGGCCTGAGCCGACTTGATCCAGGTCTCAAAGGTGGGCGGGCTAAGCTGAGCCTTGAGTTGGATGAGAACCTGCTCCCAGAGGCGTTCTAAGGCCTGGTCCACGGCATACCTCGTCAGGATGGATGATTTTCAGGGGAAGGCGGATCCTCTGAGGTGAAAGTCGTCGATGATGACCCAGGGCTAAGGGGATCTAAATCTATAGAGTAATAGATAGACGCCCGGAAAGGGTTCGGTAATTTACCCGGGATATTCAGGAATTTTGGTCGTCTGCCCCAGACCAGAGAGGTTTGTCATCGACGGCAAAAGCCCCGGGCTTGACTTTTTAACGGTAATGATTTGAGCTAGGGTAGCTATCAATGATAGTCTTTTTCTAACTTTTTATCCCAGGCTGCCCCGGGGGGTAACCTGGACCCTGGCAAAGAGAACCTCAGGTCAGATCTGGGGAGCCCCGAGCAACTGCCAGGGATAGTTGGTGCGATCGCTCTATTCCTCTGACCCTATGGATCCAGCCTATCCCCTAATTACCGTCGGTGACCCCCGTTTGCGCCAGCCTGCCCTGGCGGTCACCGACCTTACCGACGGTCGGGTTCAGCAGCTAATCGATGGCATGCTCAAGGCCGTTGTCGCCCATAACGGGGTCGGTCTTGCCGCCCCCCAACTGGCCCATCCAGTTCGGGTCTTGGTGCTGGCATCCCGACCTAACCCCCGCTATCCCGAGGCTCCCCTGATGGTGCCAACGGTAGTGGTCAACCCCGTCATCCTGGCCTACGATGACCACCGGCAAAAGGGCTGGGAAGGCTGTCTGAGTGTTCCTGGTCAGCGGGGTCAGGTGCACCGCTACCGGCAAATCGACGTGGAATACCTGGACCGGCAAGGCAAGCTCTGCCGCCAGCTATGGCAGGGATTTGTCGCCCGAATTTTTCAACACGAGTACGATCACCTGGAAGGTCAGTTATTTCTAGACCGCCTGGAATCCCCTGCGGATCTATACTCAGAGGCCGCCTACCAGGCCCTCCTGGGCTGACGGCGGCGGTAGATTTTGAAGAATCTGAGGAGAAGCAGGCCGTCTCTGACAAGATCACCTATGCTGGTATCTTGCAACCGTACCCGGTGAGGGGGAATTCACCAGAATGCACCGGGGCAGCTATGGCAAGGAGGCAGTTTGAACGCCCAGCAGCAGCCTAAAATTGTTCACCTGAACATACTGGATACAGACTACGCCAGCATCATGGCTGGCGAGAAGATTGCTCCAGAGAAACGGCAACGGTTAATCCAGGACCACTACGACGTTAATCAGCTGAGCCAGCAGATCGCCCGCTATCGCTACGGCGGCCTGGATCAGCAGGGACAGGACGATATCCTCTGCTCCATTGCCATTCAGGCGGGTCTGTTTAGCCTGGCCGATGTGGAGGACATTAACGATCGCCTGCGCTACACCGGTCACTTTTACCTCACCCAAGGAGAGCGCCAGCAGGTGAGAAACTGGCTGGCGGATGAATTAGATATTTGTCTGGACCTGCCAGGGCCCAGCTAGGCTAGCCCCCCAGCCCCTGCTGGCTAGGGGGCCTGGGCGGCGAGTAGATTGCCCGAGGATAGCGGTAGGAGTCCACCTCAATGACCAGGTCAACCAGATCGCCCCGCTGGGTTAGGGGGGTAATAAATAACTCTGGATGCAGCGATCGCCAGAAGTACTCCACAAATTCCCTCACGGTCTGCCTATCCATCCCCCCCCTCCCTGCTGCCCGTAACTGGTGCTCCGCCTGCTGTCGCCAGTGCTGGGCCTGACGATAGTCCCTGGGTAGCAGCAGCAGCAGCCGATCGAGGCGTTGCCAGAGGGGTTGATAGGCGGCCAACTGCCGGTTCATATCGCGGGCAAACTGGCGGTCGGCCTGACTACTAATCGGTGCCGGGGCCTGGTCAAACCGCTCCATAGGAATGGGCTCAACCCCCACAAACCAGCCCTCAAACAGCAGAATCTCTACTCCCCTGACCAGCACCGGGGTGGTGCGATCGCCCTGGCCTTGGTGCAGGGCCTTATCAAAACGGGGCAGGGCCAAGGGCCGCCCATCGGCCTGTCGGATCCTATCCAGGGTGGTCAGACCCAGATCCAGGTCATGGGTACCCGGTGGGCCACGCCAGCGCAGGCGCGGATCGCGCTGTTGGATCTGCTGACGTTCTTGCCAGGTTTTGTACAGGTCATCCAAAGATAGGGTGGCCGTTGGGCACCCCATCACCCCCAGGATCTGACTCAAAATGGCGGCCAGGGTAGTTTTGCCCGTCCCCTGACCGGCCAGGATTCCCTGAATCAGGGGCGCTGGTTGGTGCTGGCGGGCCTGGTGCAGGCGCAGAGCCAGGGGTAGCCAGAGGTACCAGTAAAGGGGTAGATAGGTGGCCAGGGGGGCAGGGGGTAGGGGCAGGTGGGGATGGACCGGCAACAGCACGGTCAGCCAACTAAGCCGCTGTTGGAGGTGGTCTCGGACTGTCTCGGGGCTAAGACCCCAGGCCTGGGCTCGAACAGAATCGGCCAGTTCCTGGCTGATCAGGAACTGCCATTGGGCGGTGGTCAGTTGGCCAGCCTCCAACCAGGTGCCCAGGAGGGCAGCCAGAGGCCTATCCTCAGGCCTGATCATGGAGCCGAGGCATTGGTGAGGCGAAAAAAGATACGGCTGGTTTGCAGGCGATTGCTCTGGCCGTAGCTAGCCAGGGTAATCTGCTGAAGATGGTGGAGCAGGGGCCGGGCTGCCACCTCCCAAAGGCGGAAAGGGGGCACCTGCACCTGGAGTTGGGCTTGAATTTGGGGCCAATCCAGGTGCAGGTAGGCCGCCGCAGGCGATCTCCAGGATTGCACCTGCCCCAGCCAGTCAGGGGCCTCAGCAGGGCTAGATGCCGGCCTCAAGGACTGGCTCATGGCTTCAGCCGAGCCAGTTAACAGCTGGTATCCATCCAGCTCAGCCGTCAGCGCCGCCACCTCAGCCCGCACCCCCAGACCCCCAGCCGATGGCTCCGCCACCAGGCGGTTCCAGGCCCTAACCGGGGTCTGCTGAATGGCCAGAGAACTTCTCTGCCAACCCTGGGCCTGGACCTGTTCTGCCAGCTCTGCCAGGGTCTGCTGCCATCCAGGGCTAGATTGGCTAAGCAAGGCCCCATCGGAGCGATCGCCCAAGGTCAGGCCCAACCCGTAGGCCTGGTCAACGCCAGCCCCAATCCTGGCCATCGTCCCCGGTCCCCAGTAATTATCAAGGGGTAGCCCTCTCCCCAGGCCCGATCTCCACTCCTGGGGGAGAAGATCCAGCAGCGGGGCCAGGGTCTGGCTGAGCTGCTGCAGGTCTCGCCCCACGGCAATAATGGGCAAGGACTCTGGCACATAGCGCAGCAGTTGGAGGTCGGGGGTGGCCTGAGCCGACCAGGGTTTGAGTACCCTACCCGGAGTCGCAGTCAGGGCTAGATCTGCCATCACCCCCTGGCGGGTCAATGCCAGCGATAGCAGCCCCCAATCCACCTCAGGGCGATCGCGGTGAGCCCGGCTAAGTCTTCCAGGCGGCTGAGCCCATCCCGGCCGCCAGGCCTCAAGCCCTGCCCAATTAATCGCCACCAGGCCGACTCGCGGGGTAGGCAGGGACTGCAGAGCGGTGGTATAGCGGTGATCAAATTGCAGGTTGGTGTCACTAGCCTGGGCCGAGACCAGAGCCTGGCGCAGCACCTCAGGATGGTTGGCCACCAGCAGAAAGCGATTAGCCACCAGGGTGGTGGCCAGACCGGTTTGGGAAGCAACAATTAACCGACTGCCAGCTTGATTGCTAAAGGATAGGGTCGTCCCTTGTAGGGCCTGGTTTTGCCAGAATAGCTCCAGACTGGCCAGGGCGGTCTGACTCTGGCGACAGGTCAAAATCACCAGATAACCAGGGGTCAGCCCAGTGTCGGGGTCCTGGTCGAGATCGGCGCTGACCACGGCGGCGGTGATCTCTTCCCCTACCCAGGGTTGCAAGTCTTGCTGGTAGGAGAGCCCCCTAGGGGCCAGCAGCAGCTGCTCTAGCCAGGCCAGTTCCTGTTTAATTTGCGATCGCTGCCCGGCACTAGCCTGGTGCAGCCATAGGTCCGCCAGCCGGTCAGGACGGGCCAGGAGCGATACCACCAGGGCCGATTGCTTGGGAACAAACTGGAGCGTGGTAGGCATAGCCTGGCCTCCCCTGGCGATCAAATCCAGGGGAGCCCGCCAGACCACCACCCACCGGCCCAGGGCCAGCATCAGTACCAGTCCGGCGGCAAGCACCAAGGGAATGATTAACCTGCGCAGCGACATCAACACCACCCCTAACCCCCAGCCTTGGGCTGGGGCCTTATCTACCTTTTCAGTGTAGGCCGCAGGGGTCACCTTGAGGCCCTGATGCGGGGCGGGCTGTTTTGAAAATCAACATTTCTGGCTGTCGCCTGTCGCCACTCCTGTCCCCACCTATGGAGTTGCCAACCCCACTGGGGTAAAGCCAGATTCCGCGCTAAAATTCACCTAATCTGTCGTGCTTCCCCCCATGGTTGCTCCTACCCCCCCTTTAGAGCGCTTACCGGCCTGGCTGCACCGGCCTATCGGCAAGGCCAGTGATCTGTCTACGGTGCAGAAAATCATTAAAGAACACCAGATCCATACCATCTGCGAAGAAGGTCGCTGCCCCAACCGCGGGGAGTGCTACGCCCAGCACACCGCCACTTTTTTACTGATGGGGGCGGTATGTACCCGGGCCTGTGCCTTTTGCCAGGTGGATAAGGGCCAGGCTCCTATGGCCCTCGACCCCCAGGAACCTGACCGGGTTACTCGAGCTGTGCAACTGCTGGGCCTGCGTTACGTAGTTCTGACCTCCGTAGCCCGGGACGACCTGCCGGACCACGGAGCCCACTGGTTTGTCCGGGTGATGGCGGCGATTCGTCAACTGCAACCCGCTCCCCAAATTGAGGTGCTAACCCCAGATTTCTGGGGGGGCAGGGGGGCTGAGCGCACCCAGGCAGAGCGGGTCAAAACCGTGGTGCAAGCCCAGCCCGCCTGCTATAACCACAACCTGGAAACGGTGGAGCGATTACAGGGACCGGTGCGTCGGGGAGGCCGGTACCATCGCTCCCTGGCAGTGCTGGCTCTGGTGAAGGAATTTGCTCCCAATTTACCCACTAAATCCGGTCTGATGCTTGGCCATGGGGAAACTGAGGCGGAGGTCATCACGACGCTCGAGGATCTGCGGGCAGTGGGCTGCGATCGCCTCACCCTGGGGCAGTATATGCGGCCATCCCTGACCCACCGGCCGGTAGCTCGCTACTGGCGGCCAGAGGAGTTTGACCGCCTGGGAGAGCGGGCCCGTCAGTTGGGCTTTACCCAGGTGCGATCGGGGCCCCTGGTGCGCAGTTCCTACCACGCCGGCGAAGCATGAGCCCTCCAGTTTGGCGGCTGATTCCCTACCTGGATGGGCCAGGTAGCCTGCACATGGCCTTAGACGCCTGGCTGTTAACCCAACACCAGCACTACGGCCATCCCCCTAGCCTGCGCTTCTACAGCTGGAAGCCCGCCGCCATTTCTCTGGGTCTGAGTCAACACCATTCCTACCCTGCCCACTGGCAGCAGTTGACCTGGCAAGACCAACCCCTTGAACTTGTACCTCGCCCCAGCGGCGGCCGGGGAGTGCTACACCAGGGCGACCTGACCTATGCCCTGGTCACCTCAGCAGCGGGATCACGGCGGCAGGTCTATGCCCATCTCTGTCAGTTTTTAATTGAGGGCTGGCGGCGCCTGGGAGTAGAGCTGCGGTTTGGCGACCCCAACCCCAACTATCGCAAATCTGCCAATTGCTTTAGCCAGGCGACCGCCGCTGACCTGGTCACCCCAGCAGGACATAAATTAATTGGTAGCGCCCAATTGAAGCAGGGCGGGGCGGTATTGCAACATGGATCCATGCAGATCAATCCCGACCCTTATCTGTTTGAACAGGTGTTTCAAACCCCGCCGCCGCCTCCCTTACCCCAGTCCCTACCGGCTCTGCCCACCCTGATTGAGGTCTTGACAGCTGCCGCCGCCCACTGCCTGGGGGTAGAATTGCGGCTACAACCCCTCAGTACCCAGGAGTGGCAACAGGTAATCAACAGTCAAAAAGCTGGCCTGACCCTAGACCCGGTCAGGCCAATTCAGGCGTCTAAGTAGTTAATCTTAGTTAATCCAGTGCCTCGCCCTCTTAGCTCATCGTCGTAGAGCTGCGATCGTAGCCAGAGAAATCGTGGGGTGACTTACCCTGAATATGACTTGCATAGCAGGCAGCCCTCTCCATTGGCAAACCTACCTCCGCCGCCAGGCGCACCATCATCCCCTGTTCCCGTCGCCGATTGCGGCGCTGACGCCGAATAGACAGATGCCTGGCTAAAGCTGTTACCCCATTATTAGCCACAACTCCACTATAGGTGCGCTTCATACCAATCGCCTCCTGGGGAAATCATAGAATATAGGGCCGCCCCGGCATCTACCAAAACGTCGAAGACCCTGGCCAGGCATTGCTAGAGGTCGGCCCACCCGCCGCTTCACCAGGGGGCCTAGGCCTGGGGAGACCTTACCCTTCATCTGTATCCTAAGCTACTTTTTAATCCTTTTTGGAATTTTTATGATTCTACACACCCAGGTGAAACCCTGGCAGCGTCGATTAGGCCTCGTTGTCAGGGCGCCGACAGGGCCCCGGAGGCCAGGGCATGAGGGCTAGGGACGACAATCCTAGCGGTCTACCGAACCCATAATCACGTCAATGCTACCTAGAATAGCCATGATGTCGGCTACCTTGACCCCCTTCAGCAGGTGGGGCAGAATTTGCAAATTATTGAAGTCCGGAGCGCGGATTTTAAACCGCCAGGGGAAGATGCTGTCATCGCCAATAATAAATACCCCCAATTCTCCCTTGCCGCTTTCCATACGAACGTAGTGTTCACCAGCAGGAATTTTAAAGGTAGGGGCAATTTTTTTACCAATAAACTGGTAGTCAAAACTATTCCACTCAGACTTGGGGCCTTCAGCTATGCGCTTAGCCTCTAGGTTTTCGAAGGGGCCACCAGGTAACTGGGTGCAGGCTTGCTTAATGATTTTGACTGACTCCCGCATTTCCCGCACGCGCACCTGGTAACGCGCCATGCAATCACCGGCGGTCTCGTAGTGAATATCCCAATCAAAGTCGTCGTAGCATTCGTAGTGGTCAACCTTGCGCAGATCCCACTTGACGCCAGAGCCCCGCAGCATAGGACCAGACAGACCCCAGGCGATCGCCTGGTCGCGGGTAATAGTACCAACCCCTTCGATGCGACGACGGAAAATGGGATTGTTGGTAATTAACTTTTCGTATTCGTCTACCTTGCCGACAAAGTAATCGCAAAAGTCAAGACACTTATCAATCCAACCATAGGGAAGATCGGCCGCCACGCCGCCAATACGAAAGTAGTTATTGTTGATCAGACGCATTCCCGTAGCGGCTTCCCAGAGGTCGTAGATCATTTCCCGCTCACGGAAAATGTAAAAGAAAGGCGTCGTAGCCCCCACATCGGCGAGGAAGGGCCCCAGCCACAGCAGGTGATTGGCAATGCGGTTGAGTTCTAGCATAATCACCCGAATGTAGCGAGCCCGGCGAGGCACATCCACATTCGCCAGTTGCTCTGGGGCGTTAACCGTAATGGCCTCGTTAAACATGCCAGCGGCGTAGTCCCAGCGGCTAACGTAGGGCACAAACATGATGTTAGTGCGGCTTTCCGCAATTTTCTCCATACCTCGATGCAAATAGCCAATCACCGGTTCGCAGTCGATGACATCTTCGCCATCCAGGGTCACTATCAACCTCAAAACCCCGTGCATAGAGGGGTGGTGGGGTCCCATGTTAATGACCATGGGTTCGGTCTTAGTTTCGATGATTGACATAGGGGTAACCCGAGGGCCAACGACAAAGGGTAGGATATCTTTGAGTATCTTAATGTGGATTGTTCGCGTTGGCGATACTGGGAAGCATGACTTTAACCAATGGCTGAGGTTGATTTTTACCATGTGCCGGTGCTGGCGGCAGCGGTGTTAGAAAATCTGAACCTGCAGCCGGGCGGCCTGTACTTAGATGCTACGGTGGGCGGTGGGGGCCACAGTGGCTTGATACTGGCAGCGGATGCGACTATTCGGCTGGTGGCCATCGATCAAGATGCCCTGGCGATCGCAGCGGCCCAAGCTAACCTGGCCAAATTTGGTGATCGGGTGACCTTCTGGCAGGGCAACTTCGCCCGCTTTGACCCCCAGGGCCAAAAATTCCACGGCATTCTGGCGGATTTAGGGGTTAGTTCAGCCCAGGTGGATCAGCCCCAGCGAGGTTTTAGCTTTCGCCACAGCGCTCCCCTGGATATGCGGATGGATCGGGGGCAGCCCCTCACCGCCGCGGAAATCGTCAACCATTGGGATGAAACCAGCCTGGCCAACGTGATCTACACCTGGGGAGAGGAACGGCTATCTCGCCGCATTGCCCGCAAAATTGTTGAGGGACGACCCTTTCAAACCACCACAGACCTGGCCACCGCGATCGCCCAGGTGGTTCCTTCCAAGTATCGCTACGGTCGTATCCATCCCGCCACCCGTACCTTTCAGGCCCTGAGAATAGCGGTTAATCAGGAACTCACGGTCCTGGAAAGCTGGTTAGAGAACTCCCCTGACTGGCTCATCGGCGGCGGTAGATTAGGGGTCATCAGCTTCCACAGTCTGGAGGATCGCCTGGTCAAGCATGGGTTGAAGGGCTCTCCCCACCTAAAGGTGATCACTAAAAAGCCGATTCTGCCCACAGAGACAGAAATCGGCACCAACCCCCGGGCCCGGTCGGCTAAACTGCGGGTGGCGGAACGGATTGACCTTAAGGACTACTGAACTATGACCCATTTCGGACTCCTGTGTCCTACCGCTAGCGGCCATCTGAACCCCATGACCACCCTGGGTTATGAATTAAAGCAGCGGGGGCACCAGGTGACTCTAATTGGCACCTTAGATGCCCAGCCAAAGGTTTTGGCCGCAGGGTTAGGATTTTACCCGATTGGCGAAACCGATTTCCCGGCGGGCTCCAGTCAGCAAGCTCTGGCTCAATTGGGGCAACTCAGCGGGCTGGCGGCCTTGCGTTACACCATTGACCTGTTCAGCAAAACCACATCGACGTTGTTGCATGAGGCTCCGGCGGCCTGTCGGCGTGCTGGCGTAGAGGCCCTACTGGTGGATCAGACCTCCTTTGGTGGTTCAACCGTTGCGGAGTCCCTGGACCTCCCTTTTATTAGCATTTGCTGCGCGCTAATGATTAATCGAGACCCCCAGGTGCCTCCCTTTAACACCAGTTGGAGCTACCATCAGACCTGGTGGGCTGGTTGGCGTAATCAGCTGGGCTACAAGTTGATCGATCGACTTGGCAAGCCGATTACAGAGGTGGTAACTGATTATCGTCGGCGACACGGCCTACCTCAGTTCAGCCATCCCAATGATGCCTATTCCCAACTCGCTCAGATCTGTCAACAACCGGCTGCCTTTGAGTACCCCAGGTCATCCCTACCTGCCTGCTTTCACTTCACCGGGCCCTTTTCTAATACAGCTAGTCGTGAGCCTACCTTTTTCCCCTTTGACAAGCTAACGGGGCAGCCGTTGATTTACGCCTCCTTAGGGACGATACAAAATCGCCTGTTGGGGACCTTCGCGACGATCGCAGCAGCCTGTCAAGACCTGGATGCCCAGTTGGTCATTGCCCTGGGGGGCGGCAGTAGCCCCGATGCCCTACCGGCTTTGCCTGGCTCTCCCTTAGTGGTGGAATTTGCCCCCCAGTTAGAACTGCTGCAACGCACTAGTCTGACCGTCACCCATGCCGGCATGAATACGACCCTGGAGTCCTTAAGTAATGGTGTGCCCATGGTGGCAATTCCCATTGCCAATGACCAACCGGGGGTGGCGGCACGAATTGCCTGGACCGGTACCGGGGAGGTGGTTCCCCTCAAGGGCTTAAGGGTGGCCAGGCTGCGAAGTGCGATTCAGCGGGTATTAACGGAAGATAGGTATAAAAAGAACGCTGTCAATCTACAGAAGGCAATTCAACACTCAGGGGGGGTCAAAGCCGCCGCCGATATCATTGAACAGGTTGGAGGCTAGGGTCTAAGCTGGTTACCCAGGCAAACAGCGATCGCGCCACCCAAGATCACGATCCTTGAGGGCTTATTCCCTAGTGATTGCGGCGATCTTAGCGCGGGGAATAGCCCCCAACCCTTGAGCCCAGGGGGTTTAGGGTTTGGCTTGACTGGCCTTGGGGCGAGGGATAGGGACTGCTATATAACCATTTGGCTATGCAATTCAAACATTGGCGATGTTTGCTTAAGGGTTTGCCACCGATCCATAACCTGACGGTTATGCAGCTCAAAGGTTAGTCGCTGACCCATGAAGGTATGTAACAAACGCTTAAAGGATTACGGCTGAGGTTCAAGGGTTTGTTAGAGATGCTTAAAGATTAATCGCTAATGCTTAAAGCTTTATTTTCAGGGAGTTGTTCATAGTCCTGGACGAGTCGTCGTGACCATTGCCACCAGCCAAAGGTACGCTCCCCAATCCAGCGTTTCTTCAGTAAGACAAATCCCTTGCTTTGCTGCGGTCGTAAGACGACCTGGAGGATCCAACCCAAGGTGTCCATCACCCAACGCAGGAAATTTGGGCCGCTGTAGCCGCCATCGACCCAAACCAGATAGATCCGAGCCATGGTCTCTCCTAGTTGATGGAGCTTTTGTAATACCTGTTGGCCCCCGTTGCGTTCGGTGACATTGGCGGCTGTTACGACAACGGCCATCATCAAGCCCAGGGTATCGACCACTAGATGCCGCTTACGGCCCTTGGTCATTTTCGTGGCGTCATAGCCCACTGAGCGATGCACCATCGGCGCTGTAGGCACACTTTGA
>JAGWXD010000091.1 GCA_018970085.1 Cyanobacteria bacterium REEB459 | reverse complement strand
TCTGGGTTACCCTCCACGGGGTACCAGAGCAAATCCCCCGCCACAAAAACATCAGGATTCTGGGCAAACAGGCATTCCAGATTTTCCTTCAGTAAGACAATCCATCGAAACTGCTGGGTATTGTCCGCCATGGGTTGTCCATCACTGTCGGGATAAACCAACTGGCGATCTAGGGAAACCGTCATCTGTCTACCTCAACCGAGCAACATCAGTCAGCCCATCCTAGCGGATCTGGGGGGAGTGGGCCGTGGGGAATGGGGAATAGGGGGAGTGGGGGGTTAGGGACGATTCTTGAAAGGTTGGCGATCAACCTTGAAGCGTTCGTTACAACGGGCGTATCTAGCGGTTGGGGGACTAGCGTAAAAAAAGAGGGTACATGGACAATAGTCCTTGCACCCAAACAAAAAATGTCTTATGAGCATAGCGCATCGACTGAGCGAAAAGCTAGAGCAACCGGACGTGCAGGCGCGACTCTTGCCCCTAACAACGGCCCAAAGTCTGGCTGGGATGGTGCTAGTAGCGTTAGAAATCGGTTTAATGATGGCTCGCTGGGTGTTGGAGAACGAGTTAGCGCGCCGGGCAGAGGCCCCTCAGGTGTGGCCCCACTGCCCCCACTGCGGGAGTCGGCTACAGTCGAAAGGATTTCAGTCGCGGCAGATGGAGACTTTGGTGGGCGCCATTGCTTGAAAGCAACGGGTGGGTCGCTGTCCTCGGGGATGCCCAGAGAGTCAGCGGGTGCCGCTCGACGAAGCGCTAGGGATTGTGCCTTATCAACAGATTAGTGAGGAATTAGTGCGCTTAGGCTGCCTGCTGAGCGTGATGATGCCCTATGGTCAAGCCAGTGAGGTATTGCGCCAGTGGAGCGGGCTGTCGGTGAGTGGGGCGAGTTTATGGAATTGGGTGCAGCAGGTAGGGCAACGGGCCGAAGTGGCTCTAGCTCAGGCTTTGGCGGTTCAATCCGGGGGTGAAGGGGTGGCCCCTGAGCAGATCGACGCGGCCTTAGCGGCTCTACCGTTAGCGATTGGAGCCGATGGGGTGATGGTGCCCTTTCGCCCCACCCCAAAGACGCCCTGCCAGACTCGGCACCGCTAGCACCGCCGCCAGTGGTGATGGTGCCCTTTCGCCCCACCCCAAAGACGCCCAGAGCTTTGCCCTTGCTGCGAAACCACAATGCCCGCCCCACCGACAAAGCGGGTAGCATCCACCGGGGTCACTACGATGGTGGGGTCCTCCTGGGACATGCCCAGGGGTTAGCAGATGATGGATTCATCGATGATCAGATCCCCCACTACGCAGACCCGCAGGTAGAGGCCGTGACACCCCATAAACTGCTGGGGTTTGTAGATGGTCTGCGGGTTGGCTGGGGTGAACTCATTGCGAATTAAGTCTAAGGAAGAGAAAGTGGCCTCCCCGGAGCCAAACAGCAACCGCCCGCCGTCGGTCTCAAGGATGGCGAACTGGGAGTTAAAGCGGTTTTCGTGCTGCTTCCCCTTCACCACGATCACCGGTCGCAACCCTTCTAGTACCTCAGTGACGGGCTGATCGATTAAAAAGGCCTTCATCTACCCAACTATTCGCCTTAACTATCTCCAGGCGCAGGTGGCCGGGGTGCAGCACGTTGAAATTTCCCGAGACGAACACCGTTCGGGGGATAGGAGGAGGTAGCATAAAAATTTATGGATTAGTATCGTTAAAAGATTGATGGATTGGGAGCCTTCTGCATAACCTGGTATAAAAGAAACCTTACTGCGATCGCCCTGAGCTGCTCGGTCACGCAGCGTCCCCGGAGGGGATAGGGTAAACCTGGTAATACGGTTCACCCTGAGCTTTTCATTCAAGATAATCGCTCTCTACTCCCTACTCCCTACTCCCCCCTCATCAGGTTCAACCCCTAGGGCCCGCAACTTGGATGCCAGAAGCTCCGCCCGTTGTCTTTCCTGCTCAACCTGCTCACGCCCCCAAAGCAACAGATTGTCCGAACTATCCCACCAGCGTAACCAGGTTGTCGAGAGGTTAGACCGTTGGCCATCCCAGGTGCCCAGAAACAGATTCATTTCCGGAATCCAGAAACGGGAATTTTCATCCGGTACCTGGGGTTCATACCGACCGTCTACCAGCCGAAATAGATCTAAGGTTTTAGTTTCCGGTTGAAAAATGCCATAGAGCGGCACCTGGATAATGCGTTCATAGAAATACCACTTGCCGTAGGGATAATGGGGATTAAGGGAGTACTCCGTACCCTCTGTTTCCGAAATGAACTCCAATACCATCAGGGGGATATCCCCCTCTAGCCTGGGGGTATAGCTGCGTCGAATTACCCCCTCTGACAAGGGTTTAACCTCTGGAATATAGACCCAGTCAGGCGCTTTCACCACCGTTTTATCGGCGACTGTGGCACAAATACCAAAATTGGTCGCTATCAGCATGGACTCTGAAAATAGCCCCGCCAACTCTAACGATTCTCGCAAAGCCTCCGCCAGCAGCGGTTGCAAGTTGTTATCCACAGGGTCACCCGGCAAAATAAAATCATCGGGTAGCTTATCCCAGGTAATCTTAAGTCGCTCACGCTGGACGATTAATGGGGGTTGGGGTTGGGCGATTACCATGGATTACCCTGACCTTAGTTAAATTGAATAAAAGATAGCTCTTAGTCTACTGCCTCCGGGTCTATACCCAAGGCTTTGAGTTTGGCGGCCAGGCGATCAGCCCTGGTCTTTTCCTGCTCTGCCCGTTGTCGCAGCTCAACCGAGCTTAAAAATAACTGACCCTGATTATCGTACAAATTCAAGGTGGAAGGCGCTAACTCAAATCTCACTCCCAACCGGGGGCTCAGCCAGCCATCCATTGTTTCAATGGGAGTTAGGGTTCCCTCTCGTCTTTCTAGACCGGTTAACTCATTGGTATCAGGGTCATAAATATAATATTCTTCAACACCATACTGATTATAAAACAGTGATTTTTGAATCATCTCCTTGGTAGTGTTGCCGGGAGATAAAATTTCAAATACAACCTGGGGCGCAATGTTATCCTCCTGCCACTGACGGTAGGAGCCCCGATCGCCCTTAGGACGCCCAAAAGCCACTAAAATATCCGGCGCAACTCGGATATCAGGACGCCCCTCCACCGGGTACCACAGTAAGTCACCCGCCAGAAAAACCGTCTCATCCTCAAGAAAAAGATAATCTAAATTCTCTTTGATTAAGACAATCCACCGAAACTGTTGGGTATTGTCCGCCATGGGCTGTCCATCACTGTCGGGATAAACCAATGGGCGATTTAGTTGGCGATCTAGGGAAACCGTCATCCGTCTGCCTCAACCGAGCAACATCAGTCAA
>JAGWXD010000012.1 GCA_018970085.1 Cyanobacteria bacterium REEB459 | reverse complement strand
CAACGCAAAGCCCTGCGGGATAACCTGGCGGCAGTGCAGGGTATGGTGGTGTATCACTATGAGAAAAACAACAACGGTGAGTTTCCTGCAGCCTGTGTGGCCCTCACCGCCCACCCCGGCACCCGGCAGACCATTGTTGATAGCCGTACTTTTCCCCCTCGATTAGATAGTCCTACTCTGCCCA
The DNA here is from genome assembly GCA_018970085.1 of Cyanobacteria bacterium REEB459. Lineage (GTDB taxonomy): Bacteria > Cyanobacteriota > Cyanobacteriia > Phormidesmidales > Phormidesmidaceae > Nodosilinea. The sequence goes on along the minus strand of JAGWXD010000012.1, from coordinate 75,163 downwards.
AAACCAATTTCCTTAGAGGTAAGGGAACCAACGGTTGGGAATTTCAGTTTCCTTACATCTCAGCGACTGGCTTCGCTAACGCTGTCGGTTCCGGCCAACCTCTTCGCACTGCTCTTACTAATCTGGCTTATTTCGCTGGTGACCCAGATGGAGGCGCCCCTTCCTTTAAGCCTGAACAAGGAAAAGGAGGTGTTGTTCATCCCTTCCCCTATCTGTCGATGTGGGGAGACTTTTCCGTACTGCGAAGGGTTTTGGACAGTGGGAAATCCTACGCCAATCTAAGTCCAGCTGATCAGGCAACTTTGCATTCTGCCGCCTGCACCTTGGGCTTGTTGGCTTATAACTTAGAGTCCCTAGGAAGTAGCGCTAATAGCATCACTGATACTCAAACTGAAATTGGTAGCATTCCCAAGGGGACCCTTCCTGGTGGTTGGCAGTCTCTGGCCAATGCTCTTAAAACAGTAGCTTTAAACGATCCTGATATTGGTGGACCAGCACAGGCCGATTCTAAGCCTTCTGACCTCTGGATTGCAAACTCCGGCTATGTTCGGGATTCTGTTGAGTGGCAACGGCTTGAAGCGATCGCAGACTTCTTTCAAGTTTTGCGGGATAGAGAATTTGGATTTGAAACTCAAAAACCCATTTCCAGCATAGTTTCCGGGACTCCAGGTGTTTATATCCCTGGTACAGGAGATTACCTACCAACAGCGCCGGTAGGAGTGTATCCTGCTGCGACGTACAAACTAACCTGTGATCCAAACTGGTTTATCGAGAAGACTCTTGTTACTTCTCTAGAAGATGCTCTAACCCTCGCATTAGCTCTTTGCCCTAAACGAGACGCAAGTAATGGAGCTGTTAAATACCCCTCTCTCTATTACCTGTTTCCCCTGGCTAGCCATGGTCAAATTCCTGCCAGTCTTACAACTCCTTTAACTCCCGCTAGTGAGGAATATCTATACCGCACTGCAGCCAACGCAGCCCCAACAGGGGGAGATTGGGGCAGGTTGTTAGTAACTAATACCTACAATGTCGTCAACTTATCTGCCATAGCAGTTACCCCAAAACCTATTCCAACCGGTACACCTAGCTGGACGATTCCTGCATCTGCAGCCTCAACCACTACACCTTTAAGGGTTGATGTCCCAACAACTCCAGCCAACGAGGACAATACGGACGCATTAACTCATGCCTTCGTGGTCAACGCAGGTAGTACCCCTATCCGAGTCCCGTTCCTGGACAAGGGCATCTACGATGGCCGGGAGCAGCTCAATACCCGAGTGCTAGATATCGACCTCGACGCCCTCACCACCCGAACCGTCACCAGTGACTACTGGCTATCGGCAGACCTGAAAAAAGGGGCCGAAGGGGTTGTCTACGCCTTTCGAGAAGATGGGGTGCGAGAAGACGAAATTGTGCGGCCTAAAAATAGCGCTGCCACGGCTACCGTTGCCTATTGCAGTGCAACCACCGGCACGGCTCCCCGTCGCTTTAGGGTAGAAAACGATGCCCAATGCCAAATGCGGGTCCAACCGGGGGGCACCTCCCAAGACCTGCCTTTAACAACCGATACTGCCATCAGTCCCAAGCCCGTAGATTTTATTGCCGACCCAGAACGCCGTACCCACGGCTTCAGGCTACGCACCGCCAGTGGTAACCCGGCTGATTTTAGCGGCACCGGCCTGGCCCGCCAGGTGGGCATGACCCTGGTCACCCCTAACCCGGTGTATATTCTGGGGGATTTTAACCTGCACTCTACCGACGGTACCACCACCGGCCTGATTGAAGAATTTACCAAAACCCTGAAAGATGTTGCCCTGGGGGATGGGTTTGTGGCCGAGTTCTATAATCGCACCACTCTCAATACTAACTTTGCTAAGGTGACTAGTGACCACTGGCGACCGGTGGAAATTCTCTCCGATGCCATTTCTATTGTTTCCAAAAACTTTAAAGACGGGGCGGTTGAGGATGGTTTCCTACGGGCGGAACCCGGAGCTAAGGGCGGTGCAGACTCCTCCTATATGAACCAAAACCGTACCAGAGGGGGGCCTGTTCCTTTGTTACGGGAGGATGGCACGGCTACCGCGCCTGCCTACATCGATCGCAACGGCACCTACTATCCCAATAGCCAGCCCTTCTATACCCAGTACACCACCGATGGTGACTGGCTATGGTTTATGAACCCCGCCACTAACGCCAGTATTGACGACACTCGCCGTAACAACATCCAAACCGCGACTACCACCTACGTTAATGCCATCTTTATTAGTGGCATTGTGCCTAAGCGTCGGGCCCAGACCTATGGGGGTCTTCATAACTTTCCCCGCCTGCTGGAGCATTGGGATGGCATTAACCTGAATATCTCTGGAGCCTTTCTCCAGCTCAACTTTGCCACCACCGCCACCGGCCCCTTTGAGCAAGATGCCTGGGAGCCGGGCCAATTACCCCTACAGAATACTGACGCCATCGGCTACTATACCCCCCCCAATCGGCGCTGGGGTTACGACGTGGGCCTGCTCTACGTGCCCCCGGCCCCGATCGCCCGTCGCTTTGTTGCCTTTGGTGCGCCTCGCAGTGAGTACTACCGAGAAGTCGCCGCCGATGACCCCTATATGGTTAATTTGCGCTGTGCCAGAGACCAAGCTGGCAAGCTGATTAAGGCAACTATTTGCCCTACCCCCTGACGTTGTTTTGTTGCTTAGCCTGTCGGCCTATGACCCCTCATTTTAACCGTTCCCGATTTCGGCCTGGTCGGTGGCTGGCTGCCTATCTACCCCACCGGGTTAGGGCCCACCCGGCCCAGGGGCTGACCCTGATTGAGTGTCTGGTGGCGATTGTTATTGTGGCCCTGGTGGCCAGTGCGATCGCCCCTGCCCTGGTGATTGCCGCTGCCACCCGAGTACAAAGCCAAAAGGCTGAACAAGCCCTGCAACTGGCCCAGAGTGAGATCGATCGGGTGCGCCTGCTAACCGAACGGGGTCAGGCTACGGATACTCTGCCGGTCTACCTGGCCAAATTTCCACCGCGATCGGCCCTGGCCAATCAAGCTGTCCAGACCATGGACCCACCCACCTATGGTGCGGTTACCAAAGATAGAACCCAACTCACCCCGACCAATACCCTGGGTATTAAGCTAAATTCCACCACCACGGTCTCTAACGCGGCCCAACCCTGTGATCAAAACTGTGACTTTGCGGTGCAAATCTATAGAACCAAGGGCTACCCCGATGATGCCACCAAGGTGCCCTCAGCCTTTGCCATGGGGGTGCGGGTCTACAGCTATGAGGCCGTTGCCTCTGGGAGTGGTACGGCTCTCTCCACCCTTCCCCTATCCCTGGCGACCACGGGGGGAGAAGGGCAACGGGCGAAGAAGCCCTTTGCGGTGCTGTACACCACCATTGCGATCGGTGAAAACAGTACATCTCTCTGTGACCTGATCACCTACACCGCCGACAATCAAGGTAAAACAGCAGACAAACCGACTAGCTGCAATTAGCTGGCTGCAATCAGGTTTATGCCCAGGCCCTTACCCCCCTAGACTATGCCCAAGCCCTATAAAGCGTCTAATTTGATTCGCCTCGTCTACAGAGGTGGCCATCGCTCCGGTGGCTTTACCCTGATTGAGCTACTGGTCACCCTTATAGTGGGCTCACTAATTGTCACCGGCTTGCTCTATCTGGTAGTAGAGCTCTTGCAGATTAGCCGCCGCGAAGAGGTGCTGACCCGCACCCAGCAAGATATGAAACGGGCATTAGATTACATTAGCCGCGATGTTAAAGAAGCGGTTTACGTCTACCCCAGCCCCAGCGCAGTGGTAGATCCGGCGGTTAATCCTAACCCCGCTGATACCCTGTTAGCCCAGTTAACCGGTAGCTTACCCGCCACTGCCACCCCCATTCTGGCGTTCTGGCGTTTTGACCCCATCGATGTTAGCCAGATTCCTGCGGCCCTCTGCGCCGATACCAACCCCAAGTCAACGGAGTGCAAAAGTCTAATGGTGCGCCAGGGCACCTACAGCCTGGTGCTTTATTTACAACAAAAAAATACCGCCGCTGACATTTGGGGGGGCAAATCTAGAATTCTCCGCTACGAACTCTCTAAGTATAAAAACCTGGCTACCCTTGAGCAGAATAAGGGCTACTCCGATCCCAGTGGCACCTGCAACACCTTTCGCACCTGGAGTAAACCCCCCGGACGAGACCCTAGAAAACCCTGTGATAGTGCCAATGCCGGCACCCCCGCCAGTACCATTGCGGTATTAACCGACTACGTTAATGTTCCTGATACGGCCACTGCTCAAACCCTGTGTCCTACCGACTATCTCCAAACCCCCACCACTCCCGAAAGCTTTTACACCTGTGTCAGTAGCGGCACCAGGGCCTTTGCTGGCGGCACGACCTCGACTAACCAGGTGGTCAAGGTATTTTTACAGGGTAGTATCTACGAACGCGATAATCAAATTTCACCCCTGGGTTTTCTAGCCAGGGCCAGCAGCCTGCCCACCCTGGAATCTGAAATTTTAGTGCGAGGCATACTCGATAAAGAGCCCCCCTAGATCTTAGCCGATCACGCCGAGCGTCCTCAGGGCGGCGGCGGCGCGCCCATCTTGCCTGTTACCGGTCCACCCTGTTGATAGGGTGTGGGTCCCAGTCCTAATCTATACAGCCCTCCGCCCTATGAAACTTCTAAAGATGGTTAGCGATCGCCAGTCTCCTGGCTTTACCTTGCTTGAACTGCTGGTGGTAGTTGTGATTGTTGCCGTTTTAGCCGGCATTATTGCCCCTGGCTGGTTTGCCCTGGTTAGTCGGCAGCGCATTGCCACCGTTAACAGTACCCTGGCTGCGACCCTGGGTAAGCTCCAAAGCGAGGCTCAGCAAAGACGGACCTCTATTCAGGTTTGGTTCGATGTCAGTGCTACCGGTATCCCCCAGATTCGCTATGGTGATCCCTTTGAGCAAGCCCGTAGCCAACCCCTAGGGGGGCAGGATATTCCTGCCGATACCATTCGCCTCAGGGCCTTTCGGGGGTTTGATGCCGCCGGTACCCCTCTGACGGACTGGCAGCCCGTCACCACCACAGCGGGCAGCTGCGACAGCATTGATAAAGCCTGTGTCACCCTGGATTTTTCTGGTAATCCTGGCCGCGATCGGGTGCCCTTCAAGGTAGAGGTCTATGAAGCCAGCTCTCCCAACGGCAGCAGCCGTAAATGTGTGATTCTTCCCACCCTGCTGGGCCAGGTTAAAACCCAACAGGGCGATGGCTGTGATGTTAGCCCTAACCAAATCTAGCCCTTGATGGCTGAGCGGTCGCTTTACCTCTGCTTGTCTGGCTCCGCCGCCGATAAAAAAATCCCCTCCCCAATTGGGGAGAGGATTACTACATCAGGTCGGGAGTCTTCCGCCTGTGCTGTAAACCTAACCGACGAAGGCTAAACGAGGCTCAGACACACCGGCAGATTCGGTACCCTTCAGGTAAGCCAACATGGTATCAGCGTCGGATACTTCAAAGGGATCGGTAGGGCAATTATCGGCGAAGTCAGGCTCAGCAAAAACCTTTTCAATCTTGCCGTCATTCACCAGCATGGAGTAGCGCCAGGAGCGCAGACCAAAGCCCAGGTTAGACTTGTCTACCAGCATGCCCATTTTGCGGGTGAATTCGCCGTTACCATCGGGCAGCAAGAAAACGTTCTTGGCGCCAATTTTTTGGCCCCACTGGAACATCACAAAGGCGTCGTTGACAGAAACACAAATAATTTGGTCTACCCCTTGAGCTTTGAATTCATCGTACAGCTCTTCGTAGCGAGGCAGGTGATTAGAAGAACAGGTAGGGGTGAAGGCTCCGGGTAGGGAGAAAACCACCACTTTCTTGCCGGCAAAAATATCTTGGCTGGTCAGGTCTTGCCAGCGGTAGGGATTACTACCCCCTACGGATTCATCTCGCACACGGGTCTTAAAAACAACATCAGGCACGCGATCGATAACAGCCATAACTACCTCTTCGGATTAAAAGAACCGTAACTGCGTTTCTCAAGTTCCCTTTCTAGGCGGCTTTAGGAAAGCTCCCAGGCAGCTTACCTGCCCGCTCAGCCAAAAGAAAGTTGATCGACACTATCTCAGAATAATTCCAAGATAAGAATAGATCAATCAGTAGAATTGTTTGATCAACTTCATGTATCTTAAGCTTTTTTGTTACAAAAAATCGCTGTCGTCCCAGCGGTAAGAGTCCCAGGCTGGCGCAGCTTTCCCTGGCGGTTGGTCTGGTGTGAGATCGCTGCGATCGCCTCGGTTCCCGAGGGTCTCAGGTCGAGGTCCGGTCCCAGAGCCATGGGCTGGTGGCATGGCCAGCCTGGTGATGCTCTAAAAATCTCGACTCAAACGATTGGTGGAGCTGCGGGATGACTGGGCCTGAAAGACGTCGGCGGCACTATTGTTTAGTACGGTGATGACCTGGGGCGGGGTAGCATCGGGGGGGTAAACCAGTTCTACCTCCACCTCTTTGGTAGACTGGGGCGGAATAGTCAAGGTCACCAGGGGGTTGCTTTCTTGGCCGCGCCGTTGCACCAGATGAAAATAGTGATTTTGCTCAAGCCCCAAGGGGTTTTTGAACCTCAGGCGCACTGTGCCCCGAAAGAAAACCCGGTTTTCGGGGGGCCGGCGAAAGCGTAGGCCATTGGTCAGGTTTTCGCCCTCCAGGGGGGTCTGAAACTTAATGCTTACGGTTTGTGCTACGTCAAGGTTATTGCGGAGGGGTAGGGTCAGGCTGTACCGTACTCCGTAGTTACCATGGGCGCGAAAGGCGGTATCTGGATATCGCACCACCATGGGGGCACTCTGAATCTGACCGGTACCAAAGGTATTGCGATCTACAGAACTAATCACGTAGGAAAACGAATTGCCTGCATCGGGAATCGTTAAACTAGAGCTGTTGGCGTTATCGGTGAGCCTGGTTTGCCAGCTTGAACCCATGGCGACTCCGGCAACTCGACCGTAATAGAAGCGGCCAAACTGGTAGGTTGAGGGGTCAGACGGGGGAATATCTCTGGGCCCTGCTAGTTTGCCCTGCTTAAGAACTTGTAGCCAGTCTTGCAAGCTGGGCACCTGCTCGTTACCGCTTTCGGTGGTACTAGCATACCTGGCCAAACTGGCTAGGTAAACCGGGCCATCGCTGGTCAGATACATCATGGTGGTGCGCCCATTGCTGGGAATGGGGCGAGGCGCTGGGGGTGAAGACACTGGCGCCGAACCGTCCAGGGTTTCCTGTTGCAGTTGACCATCGGCGGCGGCCAGCGAAACGGGCTGTTGGGGGGGCTTAGGGATAATTTCTCCCTGGGCGTAGCTGCCATTTAGAGGAATTTTTAGCTGACGCAGAGGAATGGGCATATTCATCAGCAAGCTAACATTGCCCGGGGGAACGGTAATGGAGGTGGGCCAGTGGGCTTGGGTAGCGCCTCGCAGAATATCGCTAGCGGTTCGACTACCAGGACCGGCAAAAATATTGCCGTTAATGCTGAGGCGGGCTTCTGGCAAATCAATAAAAGGAGCTTCCTGGCTGAGGTAACTAACCGCCTGGTTGATGCGCAGTCGCACCGGATTGGGACCAGGGTTGTAGACAACGACGGCCAAAAATAGGGTGCGGCGATCGTCTGGGTTAATACCGCGGGCAATGTGGTGGGCAAATAGATCAAACCGACCCTGAAAGGCGTAGTTAAGATGGGCCTCGGGACTACCCATGCCCTCTGGGGGAAAGGTAGACAAGAGAATGCCCTCCTGCTGTACAACCTCTGGGCTGTTGCTATTAAACATGGGCACCCCGTCGAGACTGCCACTGAGGGGTCGTACCTGCTGTTGGCGAATCACCTCCGCATAGGTACCGTCGCGGGAAACCACGACTGTTTCAGGGGGTACGGATGGTTTAGCCTCCTGTTGAGGTAACTGGGCTATGAGGGGAGAGAGGGTAAAAGCTACTAAGGCACTTAGCATGATTACTCAGGAAACAGCCAAAACTCAACACCAACACAGTGATTCGGGTAAGCACCCACCCTATCTCCAGACCAGAGAATGGATCTTTAAAACCTCAAACCTCTAAATGTTACCTTTCTTAGTCAAAACTTTCATCGATCTAACATACCACCATAAGGCCTGAGTTTATCTATCGGTCCGCGGCGACCTTACAGAATTCTTACAGATTTACCAGGCTCTGGCGGCTCTAGCCTGGAATGTCAACCCCCTTACCTAGAATAGGTTGCGATAGGATAGGGCGCGATTACAGTGGGCGATGGAGGATGCGCCTGAGGCGATCGCTGACCTCTTGTAGGTAAGCCCGGTTGGTGCCATCTAACTGGCCACCGTAGCGCTGTAGATAGGTGGATAGGGCTGACTGCAATTGACCCATCTGATCATGGGCCAGGGCTCGGGCGTCTTCTGGGGCCTGGTCGGCTGTACTCATGGCCAGAGACTCTAGAAAACTGCTGGGCTCGCTCTGGTTGCTGGGGCTGTCTGTGGTTAGGTTAACAAGAACGGTTAGGTAGTATTGCTGAATACCTCGTCGTAAGCTGGAGACGGGGCCTGATGCGGCCTCTGGGACAAAGATTTCTTGCCAGAGGGCGTGGGTCACTCGATCAAATAATTCCCTCAGGGTCAGGGGGTCTGGGCCGGTTTGCGTCAGTTCCACATCGCGCAACCGTTCCAAGCGATCGCTGCGGAAGACATGGCTGAGCACCAACGCCTGAATTCCCAAGATCCGGTTGTACAGGGGGTAGCTCAGGGTAGGACTGTCTGCCGGTTCGGCGGAGTCTAGCCAGCGATCGGGGGCTAGTAAATTGACTAAATTGGCAGACAGGCTAATCGCCCCTGGACTGAAAATCTCCCTTTCCAAAATCGTCAGGGCTTCCCGTTGTAGTTCTGCCGCCACCGGTTCAAAGGGCTTTTGCCCCTGGGTATTCCAGGGCAGGGTCCGGTTAAATCGTTCTCCGCCAATATAGTTAGCAATCGCCAGGGCTTGCTGCAAGTAGTGGAAAAAAACCGTGTCTACCCGCTGCCGTAACCCATCAAAGCTTTCCCCCGGGCTGAGGGAAAACTGGTTGAGTTTAGCCCCAATAGCCCTGGCGATTGTGATTTGAGTCTGGGCGTAGTGCAGGGGGTCACGGCTCAGGTCCCAGGCATTGGCCAAGGGATCAAGGCCATCAAAAAGGTCTTCGTCAGTGGCATAGGCCAGCTCAGGACTCCCCGATCGATTGGCAATTCGCTGTAGATCCTGCTGCTGGGTGCTGCGGCCCAGGGGCCGATAGCCGTATTCAATGGCCCAGAGGTCATAGGCGCCTAGCCGGGTCGTAAAGTAATCCCCCTGCCTTTCTCCGGGCGGGGCAATATTGGCAGGGCTGTAATCCATCACCGAACTAACCATGCCTTGACGGTGGGTTAGGGCTAGATTATTCAGGTCTGCGGGGGCCAGCAGGGTACTGCCCAAGAAATTATGGCGCAGGCCCAGCAGATGGCCGACTTCGTGGGCCGCCAGGAGTCTCAGAAACTGCTGCTGGTAGAGGGTTTCCTGCTCTACAGCAGAGCCGGGAGATGACCGCTGACCGATGGCCAGAGCCCCAAAGGCAAGCTGTGGCCAGGAGCGGTACTGAAGACACCGGGCAGAGGTGGCCACCCGCTGGGACCCCTTTGGGGCTTGGTGCGGTCTCCGCCCGAGGGGGAAGTGGTCGCCTGTCTGGGCGCCTCTCTGGGCGCAGAGGTGGGCCAGGGCAAAGCCGTTGGCGGGGGCTACCAGATTTTGGTAGAGTTTCTGGCTGGTATCAATCAGACTGGCATCCAATAGAACATCGCCATCCAGGATTTCTCCCGTCAGAGGGTTCACCCGTGTTTGCCCGAGACCATCCCAGGTGGCACTCCAGGACTCTGACCAGCGAATCACGTTATAACGACTATCGGCAGGGTCCCAATCGGCATTGTTGGGCATTTGCCGAACCTCAATTGCCTGGGTAAAGCCAATCTGCTCAAAGGCTTCGTTCCACCACTCCACCCCCTCTCGAATAGCCTGACGATACTGGGCTGGGATGGTATTTTCTAACCAGAACACCAGGGGTTTTTGAGGGGGAGACAGGGCTGCCCCAGGGTCCTGTTTTTCCAGATGCCAACGATTAATATAACGGACAACCTCATTGGCGGACCGGTCCCGGGGCGATAGGCGATAGGCGGTGGTGAAGTACCCCACCCGTTGATCGGCGGCCCGGGGTTGGAAATCGGCGTGGTGGGGGAGGGCCGATAGGCTGTAGTACACCCCTAACTTAAATCCTTGAGTGGTCGGTAAACTCGACAGATCGGTATCAGTCAATCTGTTACCTGAGCTAAGAAACCCCAGGGTGGTGGGGATATCTAAGTTGGCCGGGAAGACCTTAGCCTCTCCCAGATAGGAGGAGTCCCGATCTAGATCGTAGTCAGCCAGTAGATCGCTGAGGCTCTCAGTCAGGTTGACCGGATCTTGGGTGATAAATAAATCCTTGAGGTCAATTAGCATTTCCCCGGTGCGGGGATGAATACTAAGGATATCGAGGCTAAGCACAAGGGAGTCGCTAAAGGACTGCTGTAAAAGTCGAGTATTGGGGGGCTGGCCTGGGGCCTGGCGCACCCTCAAATTGGGTACTACTAACTGCAGTCGGTTGCCTGGAATGCGTTGAAACTGCACCACCAAGTCATTGATGGCCAAACCCCGCACTAATTCGGCTTCTCCCAGCCCGGCCTGGAGGGTTGCTACCAGTAACAGGTTTTGGTTGAGTTGATTGGGCTGTATTCCCAGATAGGCCTTGGCCTCAGCAGAATGTTGGTAGAGGGTAAAGAGTCCGGTGCTGATCTTGGTGTGCTTAGTCAGCCGATCAAAGGGTTCCAGGGTGCCTTGCTGATCGAAGGTATTGTCAACGTTACGATCTGGTTTAGGCTTAGCAACCCTTGAGGATGGTCGTTTTTTATCGGCCAGGGTGATTTTGGCCGTCAGCCACGGCTGCAGAAGATCTGTGCCAACAGCTGCGATCGCCGTCACTACCCTGGTAGACAGCCCCACCACGATGGCCAACCCAACTAGAGCCATTAGCCCCCGGCGCATCCATTGCTTGATCAATGGGATTTATCCTGCCAGGTGAACACATGCCAAAGCTGCATCATCGCTATCCTAGGATCTCAGATACCGTTGCCTGTTAGAAGAAGTCAGACTTAGTCTGTTGGGCTTAAATCATAACCCATCCGCTTCGGCAAAGTAGGCTGATTTAAGGTAACTAAAGTATTCTTTAATTTCTATTCACTGTTTTTTCTATGACTATTGCCAGTAACGTACTAGGGACCACTCTGGTTAGTTGTTGCACTGACCCCATGACTGGCTTTTACCGCGATGGCTACTGCTCTACCGGGGCTGGAGACTTGGGGGCCCACGTTGTCTGTGCCGAAATGACCGAGGCCTTTTTGACCTTTAGCCGAACCCAGGGCAATGACCTATCTACGCCGGTACCCGCCTTTCAGTTCCCTGGCCTCAAACCTGGCGATCGCTGGTGCCTCTGTGCCTCCCGTTGGAAACAGGCTCTAGATGCTGGACTAGCCCCGCCTGTGCTACTCAGGGCCACCCATGCCTCTGCCCTGGAGTACGTCTCCCTGGCGGAGTTGCGGGCCTACGCCCTGGATGATCCACAATAACCTACGCCAGATTGGCGACGGCCATACCGATCAGCGTTGTCCTCAGTACTGGAGCAGGAGGGTAACCCCTGTGCCACCGCTAGGCCGTCATCAGACAGCTGAGCTTATAGATAATCCGCGCCCCAACGTTGCCGTCCCACTCGCCGTCTCCCACCTCCGATAGGTCAAAACCGATGATGCGCCGCCCACTGAGGATAACCTGGCGCAGCAGGTAAAAAACCTCCCCCAGGTCTAACCCACCTGGTACCGGCGTACCCGTATGGGGGCAAAGTTTGGGATCCAGGCCGTCCACATCAAAACTTACATAGACCCGCTCTGGCAGGGCCGCCACAATGGTCTGGCACTGACTCTGCCAGGAAACTCCGCCGTAGCGGTTTTCCTTTAAGTGGGCATCGTAGAAAGGCACAATCCGGTCCCCTGCCTGACGGATCTGGGCCACCTCTGCCTCACACACATCCCGAATACCCACCTGTACCAACCGGCTAACTTGGGGCAATTGCAGCAGGTTATACATGATCGAAGCGTGGGAGTAGGTAAACCCCTGGTAGGCCTGGCGCAGGTCGGCGTGGGCATCAATGTGGAGAATGCCAAACTCCGGGGTAAGCTCTGCCAAAGCCCTGACATACCCCAGGGGAACGCTATGGTCTCCCCCCACCAACCCGACCCTTTTACCCCCCCTTAAAAGCTCAAGGGTTTGGCTATAAACCCATTGGTTCATGGCCTCACAGGCCTGGTTAACGGCGGCCAGATCGGCGGCCAGGGGGGGCAGGCCCGCCTCAGCCGCATCCATGACCTGATCTGCGGCCGTTCTGGCAGTTTGGTTCAGCTTCAACCAGTGATCCGCCAGGGGAGGCATGAAAATGCCCTGCCGCCAGCCATTGGGATAATCCAGGTCATAGAGATCAATCTGGACAGAAGCCCGCCGCACCCGGTCGGGGCCCAGGGCGGTGCCCGCATGGTAGGATACGGTCGCCTCCCAGGGTACGCCTAGCACTATCAGGTGGGCGGTGTCAGCGGTAAAGGGTAACCCGTAGAGGTTGCCATTATCCAGGCCCATGGCGTTGGGGTCAAAGTCTTCTAATTTGGTTGTAGCTGGCGAATGCTCAGGGGAAGAAGGTAGAACCATAGTCAACCGGTGATGCTGCTAAAACTCATCGGCCAGCCATTCCAGTGCCCGGTCGCCCAGGTTTAGGGGAATACTGACCGCCTTACCCAGGCGGGGGCGATCGCGGGTTTGGGCCACCCAGGCGCTCACATAGTCTGCCTGACCCCACTCATTTAAGTACAGGGCAATGGCATCCAGGCGAGCCAGGTACTCAGTTTGACTGAGGGGGAAGGAAGTCTGTTCTAAATAGCGCCACATTACCTGTAGCCAAATCTTGCCTTGGGTGCGGCGGAGCTGCAAGTCAAAGGAGTAGCCCCATTTGTTCTGCACCATTGCCTGTAAATCCCTACCTGTCATGCTTGTACCTTTTTTGCTAAGTCCATCCTGATTCAATACATTTCTTTACAATGGCGGCATGAACTGAAAACTGATAACCCCATGGTGCAATAATACGGTTAGTTAAGTTTTTGGATTTTCTGAATCGGTACCCAAAATCAGGTGTTTTTGGAAACATATTTGATTTCAAAAACGGTGGTTTTGGGCTGACACCGTACCAGAAAATCTTCGATAATAACCATTGATACATTCTCGCGGGTAAGCCAGTCTGGATTATGACTCAAGTTTCTGGAACCTCTGACGTCCCCGATTTGGGACGTCGTCAATTTATGAATCTCCTCACCCTCGGAGCCGCAACCGGGACTATCCTGGGCATGCTGTATCCGGTAGTGAAGTACTTTATTCCCCCCTCTAGTGGTGCTGGTGGTGGCGGGGTAACCGCTAAAAATGAACTGGGTAACGATGTGATTGCCAGTCAGTTTTTGCAGGCCCATAACCCCGGCGATCGCGTTCTGGTACAGGGCCTCAAGGGTGACCCCACCTACCTGGTAGTCAGGGACAACGGCGCCCTGGAAAACTACGGTATCAGCTCCATTTGTACCCACTTGGGCTGCGTTGTTCCCTGGAATGCCAGTGAGAACAAATTTATGTGCCCCTGCCATGGCTCCCAGTACGATGCTACCGGTAAAGTTGTGCGTGGCCCAGCCCCCCTATCTTTGGCCTTGGCCCATGCCGATGTTACCGAAGACGATAAGGTTTCTCTGACCAACTGGACAGAAACCGATTTTCGCACTGGCGATAGCCCTTGGTGGGCTTAGGTAGAGGTTCTACCTAGCCGGTGTCAATGACACACCTCCCTGCTATAACACCTGACGCAAAGCTATGACAGCATTATTTTTATCGGTGAGTCGTTGGCGGCCAGTAGCCGTTGCCCTTGCCACTGTTCTTTTAATCCTGGGTGGAGTACTGGCCCAGCCCCAGCCTGCTGCTGCCTATCCCTTCTGGGCTCAGGAAAACTACGCAACTCCCCGGGAGGCTACCGGGCGAATTGTTTGCGCTAACTGCCATCTGGCCGCCAAGCCTACCAAGGTGGAGGTACCCCAGGCGGTTCTGCCCGACTCTGTCTTCCCCGTTAAAGTCGAAATCCCCTACGACCTCAATACCCAGCAGGTGCTTGGGGATGGTAGTCGGGGTGGTCTGAATGTGGGAGCTGTGGTGGTGCTTCCCGATGGCTTTACCCTAGCCCCTCCCGATCGCATTCCAGAGGAGCTAAAAGAGGAAGTGGGCAATACCTACTTCTTGCCCTATAGCGAAACCCAGCCCAACATTTTGCTGGTGGGTCCGGTTCCGGGCGAACAATATCAGGAAATTGTTTTCCCCATTCTTTCCCCTGACCCTGGTCAGGACAAATCCGTTTCCTTTGGTAAGTATCAAATCCATGTGGGTGGTAACCGTGGCCGCGGTCAGGTTTATCCTACCGGTCAGGCCAGCAATAACACTGTCTACAATGCCTCTACTAGTGGCACGGTGAGTGCCATCTCTCCCCAGAATGGTGGCGGCTACACCGTCACCCTATTGACCGAAAGCGGCGAATCCGTGACCGAAACTATTCCTGCCGGGCCAGAGCTGTTGGTGGCGGAGGGAGATAGCATTGAGGCGGGTAAGCCCTTGACCACTAACCCCAACGTCGGGGGATTTGGCCAGGTTGATACCGAAATCGTGCTGCAAAATCCTAACCGGATTAAGGGCTTAATCGCCTTTGTCGCCGCCGTTATGATCACCCAGATTATGCTGGTGTTGAAGAAGAAACAGGTGGAACGGGTACAGGAAGCTGAACTGGGTTTCTAAGTTCATAAGAACCTCTCAACTAGAGTTGTTAAAAGGGACGCAGTGGATGCGTCCCTTTTTGCTATCCCCTCAACGGTGGAACCGTCCTGCCTAGCTAGAACTCCGGCTATGGGGGTACCGATAGATAGCTTTGGCCAGAACACAGCGTTGATGCCTAAAAGGGCCTACTGGGTCCCGCCTCCGTCCCTTTGCCAGATGGTGGTTGGCAAAAGGGCCTTCAACCTAGGGGCTTAGGACTTAGGTTGCCAATATCCTTGGCGGTGATCTAGAGGGTCTACAGCCTTCCCTTCTACCCGGTTTTTCCGACTAAGGCTCTGTAGGATAAACAATTGCCTCCGCCATTGTGTCTATGGCAGAGGCAACTTAGCCTATCTAATCAGCCTTGGGATTTGATCCATAGCCGGGTCCTGGGAACTGTGCCCTTAGCCCAGCAAGGCCTGGGCACGGGCTACAACATTTTCTACGGTGTAGCCAAACTTTTCCATGACCAGGTCGCCGGGGGCAGAAGCGCCAAAGCGATCAACGCCAACTACGTCACCCTGGGAGCCCACGTAACGACACCAGCCCATGGAAATACCGGCCTCAACCGCTAGGCGCTTGGTAACCCCGGCTGGCAGTACAGACTCCTGGTAGCTAGCTGGCTGGGCATCAAACAGTTCCCAGGAGGGCATGGATACCACCCGCACCTGGGTTCCACTCGACCGTAGTTGTTCCGCCGCCTTCACACACAGGCTGACTTCACTACCCGTGCCAATCAGAATTAGGTCGGGAACACCAGAACAGTCATCGACGATATAGGCCCCTTTGGCCACACCCTCAACGGAAGCACCGGGTAGGTTGGGCAGGTTTTGACGACTGAGGGCGATCAGGGTTGGGGTTTTACGATGCTCCACCGCCACCTTGTAGGCTGCAGAGGTTTCCGTCCCATCGGCGGGACGAATGACAATCAGGTTAGGAATGGCTCGCAGGGAGGCAATGGTTTCCACCGGTTGGTGGGTAGGTCCATCCTCTCCGAGGCCAATGGAGTCATGGGTCATGACGTAGATTACGCCAGCCTGAGCCAGGGCCGACAGCCGAATAGCCGCCCGCATATAGTCGGCAAATACGAGGAAGGTGGCGCAGTAGGGGATTAATCCAGAATTATGCAGGGCAATGCCATTACAGATGGCCCCCATGCCGTGTTCTCGCACTCCAAAGCGCAGATTCCGATTTTCGTAGTGGCCCTTTTGAAAACTGCCGGAAATTTTTAGTTCCGTCAAGTTGGAGTGGGTCAGGTCGGCGGATCCACCGATCAATTCAGGCAGAACCGGGGCTAGGGCGTTCAGGGTGATTTCAGAATTTTTGCGGGTAGCCAGCGCCTTGTCGGCGGGGGTATAGGTGGGTAAGGCATCAGCCCAACCGGTAGGCAACTGTCCCGCTAGCATGCGCTCAAACTCAGCGGCTTCGGCGCTGTATTGGGTCCGGTAGGTAGCCAGGGTGGCTTCCCATTCAGCCTGTAAACTGGCGCCCCGATCAACGGCCTGGCGCATATGGCTGAGGGCATCGGCGGGAACTTCAAACTCGCCATAGTTCCACCCTAGATTGGCGCGGGTAGCCTTAATTTCTTCTGACCCCAGGGCCGCACCGTGGATGCCAGCGGTATTTTGCCGATTGGGGGAACCATAGCCAATGGTGGTGGTGACCTTAATTAGGGAGGGACGATCTCCCACCGCCTTAGCTGCTGCGATCGCCCTGGCAATACCCGCCAAATCGGTATTACCATTTTCCACGTGCTGCACATGCCAGCCGTAGGCTTCAAAGCGTTTGGCTACATCTTCGGTAAAGGAAATGTCTGTAGAGCCGTCAATGGAAATATGGTTGTCGTCGTAGAGGGCAATCAACTTACCCAAGCCCAGGTGACCGGCCAGGGAGCAGGCTTCCCCTGAAACCCCCTCCATATTGCAACCATCCCCTAGAATCACGTAGGTGTAGTGATCGACCAGGGTGCAGTCGGGCTTATTGAAGCGAGCGGCCAGATGGGCCTCAGCCATGGCTAGGCCGACCCCATTGGCGATACCCTGTCCCAGGGGACCGGTGGTGACTTCTACACCAGGGGTCTCAAAGTTTTCGGGGTGTCCAGGGGTACGGGCGCCCCACTGACGGAACTGTTTGATGTCATCCAGGGTAACGCTATCGTAGCCAGTCAGATAAAGCAGGGCGTATTGCAACATACAACCGTGACCCGCCGAAAGCACGAAGCGATCGCGATTAAACCAGTGGGGATTTTTAGGGTTAAACCGCATAAACTGGTCCCACAGGACAAAGGCCATGGGCGCAGCACCCATGGGCAGACCAGGGTGACCAGACTTAGCTTTTTCAACCGCATCAATGGCTAAAAAGCGAATCGCATTAATACACAGTTCTTCCAGGGTTTGGGTTGCAACAGCCATAGTTTTAACAACTTCACGATAGGTCAATGACGATCAGTGGCAAGTAGCTACAGGGGGAAAGGAAGGCACAGGACCATACTATGCAAAATCGCTAAACAGGCGTGGATCACCCACCTTTAAGCCAAGCTACTGAGCCGATACTGGTTAGTCCCTTTGACGGTGTAACCTAAAAAACCTAATACCCCACCCCCTAGCGTTAACCCCATTATAGGGCTACAACTGCCGCTCTAAGGACGATACTTACGAAACACCAGGGTGACATTATGACCCCCAAATCCAAAGGAATTAGACAGGGCTACCTCAATTGCCATAGGCCGACTTTGATTAGGGATGTAATCTAAATCGCAGTCAGGATCCGGATTAGCCAGGTTAATGGTGGGAGGGGCAATATCATTGGCGATCGCCAAACAGGTGGCCACGGCCTCAATGCCGCCGGAACCCCCTAACAAATGACCCGTCATCGACTTTGTAGAGCTAATGGCCACCTGCCTGGCGGCTTGACCCAGAGCTGTCTTGATGGCTTGGGTTTCGGTCGGATCATTGGCGGCTGTGCTGGTGCCATGGGCATTGATATAACTTACCTGTTGGGGGTCAAGGCCCGCGTCTTTGAGGGCAAGACGAATACACCGGGCTGCCCCCTCACCGCCGGGAACCGGTGCGGTCATGTGGTAGGCGTCACAGGTCATGCCGTAGCCCACGATTTCAGCATATATGGTGGCCCCTCGGCTAAGGGCATGATCCAGTTCTTCCAGGATTAAAATGCCGCAACCTTCGCCAATCACAAACCCATCGCGATCTCGATCAAAGGGGCGACTGGCTCGGGTCGGATCATCATTGCGGGTAGACAGGGCCCGGGCGGCGGCGAAACCAGCCACCCCCAGCGGAGTGACGGCAGCTTCCGTACCGCCGCAAATCATCGCCTGCGCATAGCCAGTTTGAATCAACCGGAAGGCATCACCGATGGCATTAGAACCCGCCGCACAAGCGGTTACCGCACAGGCGCTAGGCCCCTTTGCTCCAGTATGAATAGCGGTCAAACCCGCCGCCATGTTAGCAATCATCATGGGAATCATGAAGGGGCTACAGCGGCTGGGCCCCCGGTTCAAGTAGACCTCCTGTTGGTCTTCGAGCACCTTCAGCCCGCCCACTCCCGAACCAATGTAGGTGCCTACTTGCTCGGCGTTGAGGTCGGTAATAGCCAGACCAGCGTGGGATAAAGCCCTTTTCCCGGCGATCACAGCAAACTGAGCAAAGCGATCCATGCGTTTCGCGTCTTTCTTGTCAAGAAAGTCTTCAGGGTTAAATCCCTTAACTTCACCAGCAATTTGGGAGGCATGCTGGCTAGGGTCAAAGGCCTGAATTTTGGCAATGCCACTGCGTCCGGCCACTAACCCAGCCCAGTAGTCAGCCAGACTACTACCAATCGGGGTAATAGCATCCATGCCTGTGACAACAACGCGTTTAAAGTCAGGATTAGCCATAGCCAGGGAAATAGGTAATCGTCTGGTGCAGAGTCACCACTGGACCAGAAAAACTGAACCAATGGCAACATGGAAAACTGTAACCCTAAGGGATAGACGCCTAGAAAAGCTGGAGTCACCCTTGGATTAGTTAGTCAGCGGCCTTTTGCTGCTGAGCATTAATAAAATCAACCGCATCCTGAACGGTAAGAATTTTCTCCGCAACGTCGTCAGGAATTTCAATATCGAATTCTTCTTCTAATGCCATGACCAATTCTACAGTATCGAGAGAATCGGCCCCCAGGTCGTTAACAAAGTTAGATTCTGGGGTAACTTTGTCGGCGTCTTCTACCGAGAGTTGTTCAACTACGATGTTTTTAACTGTCTTAAAATCTACTGTGCTCATAGGTTCGCTGTACCTCATCACTTCCTGGAATTTTCTTCAAAACCATAGCTTAAGCCCCTGGAAAAGCTTTGAAGTAGGACCTCAAGCCCAGGCACCAGGGTTACAATAGCTTTATTTTGAGTATTTATCCATACTATCGGAAAGAGTCCCCCTGAGTTTAAACCAGGAGATATCCTTGTCTTCATTCCTGATCGCTCTGGTCTCAGGCAGGATGTGACCATTAAGGGCAGGGATAGAAGCCCCAGCAGCCTGATTTGCCCCTGGCAGTTAAAAAAGTTGCCATGGGCCTGGGGCTGATGCCCCCAGACACCGGATTAACCCAGAACATCCACTGTAAGGAAAGGGCTATGACACTGGTTAGTTTGACCCAGGGACATTTACATGTGCTGGAATTGTGTCCCCGTCGGTTTCAGCATACCTACCTGGACCAGTTGACCGTACCAGGCGACCCCGCTACCCAGCAACGCCAGGAGTGGGGCAGTCGTTTTCATCTGGCTATGCACCAGCAGCAGTTGGGACTGGATATTGCCCCTCTGCTGGCCCAAGATCCAGACCTTCAGACGGCTGTTAATAGTCTGCTTGCCACTGCGCCGGACCTGTTTCAGCCTCAGGCCCAATACCAGCGCTTCAGTGAGTATCGCCAAAGCCTGATGTTTAATGGCTACAGCTTAACGGTGGTCTACGATCTTTTACGGATAGGCCCCGCCCAGGGTCAGATTATTGATTGGAAGACCTATCAGTACCGCCCCAGTCTGACTCAGCTGCAACAAACCTGGCAAACCCGACTGTACTTCTATGTGCTGAAGGAAATTACTAATCAGCCGGCAGAGGCCCTATCTATGATCTACTGGTTTGTGCCACCCCCCAGCCAGGTGGACCAGCGCCGACCAGGTTATCTGACTATTCCCTACAATGCGGCTGCTCACCAGCGCACCCGCAGCGATTTACACCGGCTTACCGATTACCTGACTACCCTGCTATCTGCCTCCTCGCCTCTGCCCCAGGTGGCAGAGGATCGAGGCCATTGTCTGAGCTGTCCCTTTGCGCCGCGATGTCAGCGTTACCCTGGCGATCGCGGCTTGGTTCCTGAGGCATTAGCAATACCCTCGATTGAGGACATTCCAGAGATTGAAGCCAGGGGTCTGGTGACGGGTAATGGCCAGGCGGTCTGACTCTGGCATAGCCTTGTTGGGCCCCACCTCAAGCCGATGCCGTTGGTGATGGCCAGCTATCTTTAGCTAAAGTCCTCAATTACTTACCAAGGCTTTACAGTCATCCAGGCCCCTACTACCTATGCTTACTATTGAATACATAGAAGCCCCTAGACCTCTGGTGGGTAATCAGGGTGGCCATGGGTAAACTAAAGCTGTCAGTGCTTTCTCCCAGAAGGGTGACTATCGGTCATAGCCGTTCTGGTGCCGGTGCTAGACCATCCTGGGATAGAGGGTTGCCTGGATTTCAGGGTATTCTATTAAATAAATTAGGAATTTATACTTATGATTATTGTTGATAATGCACTGAAGACGCGTCAAGCTCTGGGTAATCCCCTTCGAGTCGGTATGATTGGCGCTGGCGCGATGGGATGGGGCATCGCCAATCAAATTGTCAACTTTGTGCCTGGTATGGAATTGGTTGCGGTTTTTAGCCGAACCCTTAAGAATGCTCGGCGAGCCTATGCCGAGGCAGGTATTTTAGATCCGTTAGAGGTTAAAACCCTTGCCCAATTAGAAGAGGCCATTCGCTCTGGGCGACCTGCCGTTACGGAAGACTTCACCCTGCTGTGTCAGGCCCATAATGTTGACATCATTGCCGAAGTGACCGGCACTATTGACTTTGCTGCCCAGGCAATTTTAGAGGCCATCGCGAATGGCAAAGATATTGTCATGATGAACGCTGAAGTTGATGCCACCATTGGGCCTATCCTGAAAACCTATGCTGACCGTGGGGGGGTAATTCTATCTGGCTGCGAAGGGGATCAGCCCGGTGTAGAGATGAATCTTTATCGTTTTGTCCAGGGATTGGGTATACGCCCGCTGGTATGTGGCAATGTCAAGGGTATGATTGACCCCTATCGTAATCCTACCACCCAGGCTGAGTTTGCCCGGCAGTGGGACCAGACCCCTCATATGGTAACGAGTTTCGCCGATGGTACGAAAATTGCCTGTGAACAAGCGATTGTCGCAAATGCCACCGGTATGAAGGTGGCCCAACGGGGCATGATTGGCCACGGGACGGTTAAGCATGTCGATGAGCTAACCGAGGTCTATGATGCTGACCAGCTTCTAGCCCTGGGGGGAATCGTAGATTATGTCGTAGGAGCTGAGCCCGGTCCTGGGGTTTATGTGATTGGCTACTCTGAGGATCCTCTGCAGCAGCATTACCTCAAGTACCTGAAGCGAGGTGCCGGCCCCCTTTACTCTTTTTATACTCCTTACCATCTGTGCTGCCTGGAATTTCCTATTTCTCTGGCCCGTGTTGGGTTATTAAAAGACACCGTGATTGCTCCTCTGGCTGGGCCCGTTGTCGATGTGATTACCACCGCTAAACGGGATCTAAAGGCAGGCGAGGTCCTAGATGGGATTGGCTTTTATATGACCTACGGGCAGTGTGAGAACTCTGATGTCACCCAAAGTCAAGACCTGTTACCCATTGGTTTATCGGAGGGTTGTCGGTTAAAGCGAGATATTCCTAAGGACCAGGTGATTAGTTACGCCGATGTGGTTCTACCAGAACATCGCCTCTGTGATCGCCTCAGGCAGGAGCAAAACGCTCTGTTTGCCAGTCCTCAGGCCCTTGTTCAGGTTTAGGAAGGAAGTTGGCTGGCCTAGGCCCGTTGCTTGATCGCTAATTTACCCCTGGGGTCTGGCCGATCACGGCTATACCGGCAACGGCCCCAGAGGGTTGAGGTCAGTTTTGGTCTGAGGCTAGCAGACCAGAGTGACTGCACTGGTTGCACTGCGATCGCTGTGATCTGAACTAGGCTGTAGATCGGCTGCTGAGACTTCAGCGGCGGGGTAGGTCTTTTAGAGTAGGCAACTCATCTGACTGGTGCGCTGGGTAAACAACAGGTTTTCGCGATAGTCTACCGGGCAATCGATGACCGCCGGAACCGTGTCTTCCAGGGCCTGTTTTAACGTCGGCACCAGATCTTCTGTGGACTCTACCCGGTAGCCCTTCAGTCCCATACTTTCTGCCAGTTTTACAAAGTCGGGATTGGTAAAGTGAATAAAGGAAGATTCACCATAGTAGTTCATCTGCTTCCACTCAATTAAGCCGTAGGCACCATCATTAAAAATAATTGTCACAAAGGGAGTGCCGATTCTCAGGGCCGTTTCTAACTCCTGGCAATTCATCATGAATCCCCCATCCCCTGTAGCGGCAACCACCTTGCGGCTGGGGTTGACTAACTTAGCTGCCAGGGCTCCAGGAATGGCAATGCCCATCGCGGCGAAGCCGTTGGAAATCAGGCAGGTATTGGGGCGCAGGCAATGGTAATTGCGGGCAATCCACATTTTGTGAGCCCCCACATCGGAAATTAAGATATCTTCAGCCCCCAGCACCTGGCGCAGGTCGTAAATAAGTTTCTGGGGTTTGACCGGAAAACCATAGTCGTCCGCATATTGTTCGTAGTCGGCGCGAATGTCTGCTCGAATTTTCAGCGCTGCTGGCTCGGGTCTACCTTGACGTTTCACCCGGCTTAGAATTTCCGTTAGGGAGTCGGAAATATCTCCAATCACTTCAACTTTTGGAATGTAGCTACTGTCAATTTCGGCCTGGGTCAGATTGATATGGAGGATAGGTAATTTACCATCGGGATTCCACCGTTTGGGGGAATATTCCACCAGGTCATAGCCCACGGCGATGATCAGGTCTGCTTGCTCCATGGCACAGGTAATAAAATCTCGCTGCTGTAGACCAAAGGTCCATAGCGCCAACGGATGGGTGTAGGGAATCACCCCTTTGCCCATAAAGGTGTTGGCTACAGGAATATTCAACTGGCTGGCGAAATCAGTCAGAATTTCACTGGCACCCGCGCGGATGGCACCGTTGCCGACTAAAATCATCGGATTGGTAGCCTGGGAAATCGCCACTGCGGCGTTCTGAATACTTTGCAGGGAGGCGTAGGTTTTTTCCTGACTGTCTCTGCGTAGAGCCATACCCTTGACGTCCATATCGGCAATATTTTCTGGTAGATCGATATGTACAGCCCCTGGTTTTTCTGATTGGGCGATCTTAAAGGCCTTGCGGACAATTTCAGGGGTATTGCTGGGGCGAACGATCTGGGCATTCCATTTGGTGACTGGCGCAAACATGGCCACCAGGTCCAGATACTGGTGGGATTCAATGTGCATGCGATCGGTCCCCACCTGGCCGGTGATGGCTACTAAAGGGGCTCGATCCAGGGTGGCATCAGCTACGCCTGTCATCAGGTTAGTGGCTCCTGGTCCCAAGGTTGATAGGCACACCCCCGCCTTTCCGGTGAGACGGCCGTAGACATCAGCCATAAAGGCTGCTCCCTGTTCGTGACGGGTGGTAATAAACTGAATCGACGATCGCCTGAGGGCCTGCAGTAGTTGCAGGTTTTCTTCTCCAGGTAAGCCAAAAATATACTCAACGCCTTCGTTTTCAAGGCACTGGACCAACAATTCAGCGGTGTTCATGGGTGGATTAGATAGAAAAACGTGGATAAAATCAGCGTTAATCAGCGGTATCGAGGGGATAGTTAAAAACCTGGAAAAGGGACCCTCTTGGTGTAAAAGACCAGACTCTCAGGGGGCAAGGGATAACACATCAATCAGACGCCGAATGGATTTATTTAATCCAAACAGTTTTGATATTAACGAATTCATGGATTCCTTCTTGACCCAGCTCCCGCCCATAGCCTGACCGTTTGATTCCCCCAAAGGGCAAACGGGGATCGGATTTAACCAGGCTATTAATAAAGACTGCTCCAGCGTCCAACTCCTGAGTCAGGCGTTGTTGTTCATCAGGGTCCTGGCTCCAGCCACTGGCCCCCAGCCCCAAGGGGGTGCTATTAGCGATCTGAATTGCCTGGTCTAGATCTTTAACAGCAAAGACCAGGGCCACGGGACCAAAAAATTCCTCGTGGTCGGCGGGAGTCCCGGCTGGAATCTGGGTCAAGATGGTGGGGGGAAACCAGTTGCCACCCTGGAGGGCAGGGGGAAGTTGGGCCTTAAAGCTAAGCACATCACCCCCTAGCAGGGCGATCGCTCCCAGGTGCAAGCAGGCCTGCACCTGGTCCACCAGATCCCTGACAATTCGAGGTGTTGCCAGCGGCCCCAGGGTGGTGGTTTCGACCATGGGGTCCCCTACCTGCAGGGCCATCAACTGATGTTTTAGCCCCTGCAAAAATGCTTCAACAATGGCTTCGTGGATGAGAAAACGCTTGGCGGCAATGCAGGACTGGCCGTTATTGAGCATACGAGCCGTAGCCGCACTGCTGACAGCCGCCTCTAAATCGGCGCTGGGCATGACAATAAAGGGGTCCGTGCCACCTAATTCCAGCACCGTTTTTTTAATCTGGTGACCACAGGCGGCGGCCAGGCTCGCCCCGGCGGCCTCGCTGCCGGTCAGGGTGGCCGCCTTAATGCGATCATCCGCCACTACATTGGCTACTCGAGCAGCACCAATCAAGAGGGTTTGAAAAACCCCGGGGGGAAACCCGGCGTTGGCAAAAATCGCCTCAATGGCCAAGGCGCATTGGGGCACATTGGAGGCGTGTTTGAGCAGGCCCACGTTGCCCGCCATCAGGGCTGGAGCGGCAAACCGAAAGACCTGCCAGAAGGGAAAGTTCCAGGGCATGACCGCTAAAATCGGTCCCAGCGGCTGGTAGCAAACGAAGCTATGGCTGGCATCGGTTAGAACTGCCCGATGGGCTAAAAACTCAGCTCCATGATCGGCATAGAAACGGCAGACCCAGGCGCTTTTCTCTACCTCTGAGATCGCCGCTGCCAGGGGTTTACCCATTTCTGCAGTGATTAACTGACCATAGTGCTGTTTATTGCCCTCCAGAACCTCGGCGGTCAGGGTTAACCAGTGGGCCCGCTGCTCGAAACTGGTGTGGCGATACTGATCAAACCTGGCGGCAGCTTGAGCCAGGCAATCCTCCAGGGCCGCATCGCTGAGTTCATCAAAGACCTGTAGGGTGATCCCGGTGGCTGGATTAATGCTAGCAATAGCCATGGTGAAGTCTCCTGCAATAGGTGAATAGTCCGCGATGCCCGCAACCCCATAAACTGCTGGTCGAGGTATATGACCATACCTGATGGTGTGATTGATTTATGCTGTGTCCGACAACACAAAACTCCCTTAAATCAATCCTATAACGCTGATCACCTGATTGATGTTAGGTAACGATAACCCAATCAAGGGGGGCTGGGTTGGGTTCTGCTGTCAGGCTGCCCAAGCGATCGCCCACCTCTGGTCAGCCGGGTCCCGAGTTAGGTCCACAGAAAGGCAACCCCCCGTTTACCCAGAATAGCGTCATCAAATACCAGTCGCCCGGGCTGACGAGCCATCGCCCCACAAAGGTGCAGGGGCAGCAGATGCTCTTCCCTGGGGTGACAATAGCGGGCCGATGGGGCCTGGGTCCAGTTAATTAGCCGCTGTCGGCGTTCCTGTTGGTCCAGGCAGGGGTCACAGACTGTGGTAATCAACCAATCTTGAAAGGCGTCATTAGCCGGGTCTGGCGTCCTCTCCCCAGACCATGAAAAGGCTTGCAGATTATGGAAGGAGAATCCAGAGCCCAACACCAGAGTGTGTTTCGGCATTAGTTCCCCCAGGGCCTGACCCAGGGCAAGATGGGCAACCGGGTCGAGGCTGGCTAGGAGAGACACCTGCACCACCGGAATCTGGGCCTCTGGATACATTAGCATCAGGGGGATAAATACCCCGTGATCCAGGCCCCGATCTACCTCCAGGCGGGCGGGTATACCCCGACGGGTGAGCCCCTGAACCAGTTGGTTGGCCAGGGTAGGATGGCCAGGGACGGGATAGCTCAGCCGATAGGCTGCCTCGGGAAACCCATAGTAGTCGTAGAGTAGGTGGGGATGGGGGTGGCCTAGCACCGTGGCTACCGGAGCTTCCCAATGGGCGCTGATGACCACCACCGCCTGAGGTTGATGCAGTTGGGCCGGTAGCCGTCTCATAAACTCCACCATGGCCTGGTGGCTAGCATCTGCAAAAATCGGTAGGGGCCCACCGCCGTGGGAAAAATAAAGGATTTGTAGAGTATCCTGGGGCACCGAGGGATTGTTCATGATTGCAGGGGGTTAAGCCTATATTGAGGGCCAGGGCTCTGGCTACAGCCCTTTGCCAAAGTCAGACTGCCCTAGGGTACCCCCATCCCCAGACCGGTGGCTACTAGAAACATCAGATGTTGAGGGTGCTTGCCGCAGCCAGTTGACTAAGCCCCTATCAACTAATCCCTTGACGGATACTTGAGCCCTGGCCCACTCCAGGCGATCGCCGGCCTAAAGGCGACAACCCTGGGAGTTTGAGGCATCATAGGAGAATCATCGGTAGAGCATAGCTCTGGCGTAGGAACTTGATTATGGCAGATGACCAACAGCCAAATAAGCCACTGTTTTGCCGCCACACCTGGCTCGAAAGCTGCTGCCGTTGCCTGATCAAGTGGCGACGCAGATCTGCCTTAGGGATCGGGGTAGGGTCTGGAGCGGGGAGTCCGGTCACAGGTAGACTGACTTTAGGGACAGTAGCTCTAGTTTAGAGGGGATTTTGTCCCAGGCAGGTGTAGCTTTCTCACCCTGAGTCAGGCGGTTCACCGATAGCCCTGGCGGATCTGCTGGGCCACCGCCAGGCCCGATAGGTAGGCGCCGTGGGCGGTGCCAAAGTACTGGCGGCTGGTGGCCTCCCCAGCAAAAAATAGCCTACCGGCCAGCCCCTGGGCCAGATGGTCTCGCATGGCTGGAGTACTGCCCAGGGCATTAAAGGAGTAGGCCCCCAGGGCGTAGCGATCGCTCTGCCAGCGGCTAATTTGATAGTCCAGGGGCTCAGGAATTTGGGCTCCAAACAGCCGTTGCAGGATGGCCATCGCACTGGCAACGATCGCCCCATCGCTCCAGGTCTCCATCTCCCGACCCTGGTCGGCGGCATTGAACCCCAGTAGGACGGGCTGACCCAGGGAGGGCACCAGGCTTACCCACTCAGTCCACCGGCCCGGGGGGGAGGAAATCTGCTCCAGCCAGTCCACGGTGTCGGGCCAGAAAACCCTGGGGAACCGCAGGTAGCATTTGTTTAACATCCCCATGCCCAGGCGGGCGATGGCGGTGGTTTTGACCTCAGGCAGGGGGGGACTAAACTCCACCGCGCCACTTTTTAGCACCCCCAGGGGTAGGCTCACCACCACCCGTTCCGCCCGGTAGGTGGCCTGGTTCGTGGTCACCACCACCTCCCGACCCGACCAATCCACCGCCTGTACCCCCTGCTGGAGTCGGATATCCAGGCCCTCGGCCAGAACCCTGACCAGCCCCTGGTACCCGCCGCGCAGTAGGGCATCCGGGCCTGGGAAGGCCTCCCCATCGTCGTACCAGTGGGCGGAAAGCTGGCTCACACTACCGCCGTACTCCTGCTCCAGGGTACTGTTCAGTAGAAAATCGACCCGTTGTTGATCCGCCAGGGGGAGGGCAGCCCAGTCCAGAGCCGCCTGCACCACTGCCCGCACCGATTGATCGGGGTCCCGTCCTTGGGCGGCGACCAGGGCGGTGGTGATGCGATCGCCCAGTCTGGCCAGGTGGGCTAACTCCTGGGCCTCCAGGGGTTGACCGGAGGGACCGTAGATCAGGTCGTTGTCGTAGTCGGTGGTGACCAGGTCCACCGCCCCTGACCGAGCCAGGGCGGTCAGGGGGTTGCCCCGCAAACCATGGATCCAGGAGGCCCCCATGTCCAGGGGTAGGTCGGGCCAGTGGGTGCTGGTCCAGGTGCGGCCCCCCAGGCGATCGCGGGCCTCTAGCACCACCACCGGGTAATTTGCCCGGGCCAGGCTGTGGGCCGCCGCCAACCCCGCCAGCCCCGCCCCGATCACCAAAACCCCGGGGCGATCGGTCGCTCCACTGCGCTGGGGGCGGCAGGCCTGACCCAATATCAAAGCCGCCAGCAGCCCCTGCCCCCCCTGAATGAACCGCCGCCGCCCTCCTCCCACAACCGACTACCGGCCAGCCTGTAGGATTTCAGCAGCCGTCAGGCTGAACTCCGGAAAGCTCACGGAGATAATCCGATCGGGACCCCCATAGGTGGTTTGCTGGTAGTGGTTATCCTCCAGGCAGCAAACCCTTACCTGCGATCGCACCGGGTCAATAATCCAATATTCGGGAATGGCCCTGGCTAGGTACTCTTCATACTTGGCCAGGTAATCCTGGTTATAGTTTTCCTGCCCTGGGGAAACCACAGGAGTTTCGGTGCCATCGTCATCGCGGAGATAGTTGGCAAGGGTCATCCGTTGGTGGCTGGTGATGGTCATGGCGTATCACCCCTGGGTTGCGGGAGGTTCCTTTACTTTAACGGATGCTTGATCAATTGCCCGCCCTAGATCATCACCAGTGGAGTTTCCCCCTACCGGTTTCAGTCCTGTCCCCAGGGCCCAAAGGCGACAGCTCTGGGAGTTTAAGGCATCATAGGAGAATCAAATGTATCTTATTTCCTAGGTAGCCGTAAAATTCCCATTCATGACGGCATTGAAGACTTCCGAGAACCCCTGACTCCAAAGGTGGACCAGTTTTTTGCCCATCTCAAAGCCGTAATCAACCAGCCGTTACCCTGTCCTTTGCCGAAATCAAAGCCTTGCTGGGGTGCTCACTACCTGCCCCACCCCTAAAACAGAAAATACCGCTGGGCCATGGGTAGTACCTCCGCCGGTTCGCAGGTGAGCAGCTCGCCGTCGGCGCGCACCTCGTAGGTTTCGGGGTTGACCTCCATGTGGGGCTGGTAGGCATTGAGCTTCATGTCCGCCTTGGTGAGGTTACGGCAGTTGGTTGCCGCCACCGCTGGGGTAGCCAGACCCAACTGGCCAGGGATGTCTGCCGCCAGGGCCGCCTGGGAGATGAAGGTGAGGGAGGTGGGGGCGATCGCCCCGCCAAAGCTGCCAAACATGGGCCGCATGTGTACCGGCTGGGGGGTGGGGATGCTGGCGTTGGGGTCCCCCATTTGGGCCCAGGCGATCGCCCCGCCCTTCACCACCACCTCGGGTTTCACCCCAAAGAAGGCGGGCTTCCAGAGACAGATATCCGCCAGCTTACCCAGTTCGATGGAGCCCACCTGGTGGGCAATGCCGTGGGTGAGGGCGGGGTTGATGGTGTACTTGGCCACGTAGCGCTTGGCCCGGAAGTTATCGTTGCGGCTGGAGTCCTCCGCTAGGGGACCGCGCTGCACCTTCATCTTGTGGGCAGTCTGCCAGGTGCGGATAATCACCTCCCCCACCCGGCCCATGGCCTGGGAGTCGGAGGCAATCATGCTGAAGGCCCCCAGGTCGTGGAGGATATCTTCGGCGGCGATGGTTTCCCGGCGAATGCGGGACTCGGCGAAGGCAATGTCCTCCGGAATGCTAGGGCTGAGGTGATGGCACACCATCAGCATGTCCAGGTGTTCGTCCAGGGTGTTGCGGGTGTAGGGCCGGGTGGGGTTGGTGGAGGAGGGCAGCACATTGGCCTCGCCACAGACCTTGATAATGTCCGGGGCATGGCCGCCCCCGGCGCCCTCCGTATGGTAGGTGTGGATCACCCGATTCTTGAAGGCGGCGATGGTGTCTTCGACAAAGCCCGCCTCGTTGAGGGTATCGGTGTGGATGGCCACCTGCACATCGTAGCGATCGGCCACCCCCAGGCAGGTGTCGATGGTGGCGGGGGTGGTGCCCCAGTCTTCGTGCAGCTTCAGGCCCATGGCCCCCGCCTCAATCTGCTCCGCCAGGGCCTGGGGCTGGGCACTGTTGCCCTTGCCGAGAAACCCCAGATTCATGGGAAAGGCATCGGCGGCTTGCAGCATGCGAGCCAGGTACCAGGCGCCGGGGGTGCAGGTGGTGGCATTGGTGCCGGTGGCGGGGCCGGTGCCGCCACCGATCAGGGTGGTCACCCCGGAGGCGATCGCCGTTTCGATCTGCTGGGGGCAAATAAAGTGGATGTGGGTATCAATGCCGCCGGCGGTGGCAATCATGCCCTCCCCCGCCAGCACCTCGGTGCCGGGGCCAATGATAATATCCACCCGATCTTGAATGTAGGGGTTACCAGCCTTACCGATGGCCTGGATACGGCCATCCTTAATGCCAATGTCCGCCTTGACAATGCCCCACCAGTCCAAAATCAGAGCGTTGGTGATCACCAGGTCCACCGCTCCCCCAGCCCGGCCAATGGGGGACTGACCCATGCCGTCGCGAATCACCTTGCCACCGCCAAACTTGACCTCGTCACCGTAGGTGGTAAAGTCCTGCTCTACCTCAATGATTAGCTCTGTGTCCGCCAGCCGCAGGCGATCGCCCACCGTGGGGCCATAGGTCTCAGCGTAGGCACGGCGATCCATACGGTAGCTCATGGCAGACTCCGGGGTAGGGTAGGGGTAAAACTAAACCCGAAAGGGTTCGGACTCGGGGGTAAACTCGATGGGCAGCACCGCGTCCACGTTTTCCTGGGGATTGGGGATGATCACGTGGGTCATCACCTCGGCATAGCCAGGGCAAGCTTTGGCCGCTGCTAGACCCGCTTCCATCGCTAACCTCACCTCCGCTACTAGGCCCCGCACCGCCACAAATTGGCGGCCACTTTCGGATCGGTCATACTTGGTCAGGGTGACGCGCCCGGCCTTGACCATAGCATCGGCGGCGGCCAGCACCGCTGGAAAGGTTTGGGTTTCAATCACACCAACAGCCATGGTCATAGCAACGCTCCCGCATCTTCCTAAACAGATTTCCTAAACCAGTAGGGGGTGAATTAGTTTCCTTCAAACTATACCTTGATGCCGCTCGGTTCACCTCGCGTCGCAATAATTCTCTCACAGCCCGAGGCGGGGCGAGCCCAATCGCAGTGGCACTCCTTTGGGTCTCCCCAACAGAGGCCGAGGTAAAGTTCGCTGCGGGTAGCGGCTAGTTCTGCCCACTCGCTCTGGGCCACCAGGTCCTCTACTTGGGCCGGGGTAAGGGGTTGGGGAGCGGCGGTACCCCCTGCCTGCCAGAGGCGGAGGTCCGGGATAGCCTGCCACCAGAAATCGAGAATAGCCGATCTGGCCGCCGTCAGGATCAGCTTATCCGATGGAATTGCCGTCAACTGGGGATGGCACTCCGGTACCCGTAGACTCTGACCCTGAAACTCACAGGTATGCCACACCAGTCCCGATACGCCGTGTTGCCGCTGGTAGGCGTGGATCTGGGCGCGAAAGTCTTGAATCGCAAACACCTTACTGAGTTTGTCCGCACCAATGGCTTTGGCGATCGCGGGATGATCCAGCCGCTGGTCGGAGGACAGCAGTAACCGCTCCCCCTGCCAGCTGGCCCGCAGTTCCTGATCTAGAAAATCCAGTAGTTGTTCGGTGGTGTAGGTCATGGGAGGGAAGGGGAGTAGCGAAGTACGAGAGTACGGGAGTAGGCAGACATGGTATCTTCGGTCACCCCCTCACCCCCTCACCCCCTCACCCCCTCACCCCCTCACCCCCTCACCCCCTCACCAAAGCGGGCTAGCCGTTCCCACAACAACTCGTACACCCCCTCGGCATCGACCTCTTCCATCACCTGGGCGGTGGCGGGGTACTCGGGGGTAAGGTAGGGGGTGGCGATGGTGCGGCCCCGACTCAGCCTACTATCGGTTTCGACCGCCAGATACATGGGACGGCCACTAAACAGGTCGGGCTGGAGCAGGTAGGCGATCACACAGGGGTCGTGGAGGGGGGCACCCGGTAGACCGTAGCGATCGCCCTCTCCCTGGCCGTAGTGGGCGAGCCAGCGGGCTACGGTCTGGCCCACCCGGTTACCCAGGGCGGCAAAGCGGGCTAGCCGCTCTGGGGTGGTGAGTACCTGGTGGGTAACATCCAGACCGATCAGGGTGAGGGGCAGGCCCGCCTCCACCACCACCCGGGCGGCGTGGGGGTCAACGTAGAAATTAAACTCCGCCGCCGGGGTGATATTGCCCGGTCCCAGGCTGCCCCCCATCACCACCACCTGGGCGATCTGGGTGGCGATCGGCGGGCATTTGATCAGGGCCACTGCCAGGTTGGTGAGGGGGCCCAGGGTAGCCAGAGTGATGGGTTGGCCAGCCTGGCTGCACTGGTTAATCAAAAAATCCACCCCATGGCAGTCCAGTGGTGGTTGGCTGGGTTCCGGCAGTTCGGCCCCCGCCAGGCCAGTGGGGCCATGGATGGCCTCGGCGGTGGTGAGGCTATGCACCAGGGGACGGGGGCAGCCCGCCAGCACCGGTACCTCAGCCCGAGCCAGGGCGCAGACCCGGCGGGCATTGGCATAGGTATGGGCCAGGGGCACGTTGCCCGCCACGGTGGTGATGCCCAGCAGGTCAAACTCCTGGCCCGGGGCCAGGGTTAGTAAAAGGGCCACGGCGTCGTCTGCGCCGGGATCGCAGTCAATGATTAAGGGACGCTTCGCCATGGCTTTCTCCCAATCTGCTGAGGCGCTGCTACCGTAAGATTATCCTATGTCATTACCTGGAGTGATTTCAGCCTTGTTTCCCCGCTTACGTGTTTGCCTGATTTCCCTGGTCGGTTTAGGGCTGGTTCTGGTCACCGGTTGCGCGGGTGGTTCGGTGGGCAGGTCCTTAGAAAAGTCTTTAGAAGCCGACCCCCAGATCCAGAACCAGGTTCCCTCCAGCCAGTCCCCCTCTCCCCAGCCAGAGCCCACGGCCCCAGAGAGTGGCGGGCAAATGGGCCCGATGCCGCCCGCTGACTGGGGTCAGCCCGCCGCCAATCGGGTCAGCCCTACTGCTCCCTGGCTGGCCAGGGTACCTGAGGACCTCAAACCCTACCTGCAGGATTGGCTAGCCCTGGGGTGGGATGACTTTAAAAATTCAGCCTTTCAGCCTAACCAGAGAATTACCCGGGGGCAGTACGCTAAATGGCTGTTTACGGCTAATAATCGCTGCTATGGCGATCAGCCAACAAAACGCCTGCGATCGGCAGGGCCCGATAGCAAAGCTGCCTTTCAGGATGTACCCGCTAACCATCCCGACTATGGGGCGATTCAGGGCCTGGCGGAAGCCGGCATTATCCCGAGCTCCCTGAGTGGTAGTAGCACCGCCTTGAGCTTTCGTCCTGAGGCCCCCCTTACCCGGGAAACCCTGGTGCTTTGGAAGGTTCCCCTGGATACCCGGGCTCCCTTGCCAACCGCCACCGTGGAGGCGGTCAAGACCGGTTGGGGCTTTCAAGATGCCGGTCAGATTGACCCCTTTGCCCTGCGGGCGGTATTGGCCGATCGTCAATCGGGAGAGTTTGCCAACATTCTGCGGGCCTTTGGCTACACTACTCTGTTCCAGCCTAAGAAGGCCGTTACCCAGGCGGAAGCAGCGGCAGCCCTGTGGCGTTTTGGTGGTCAGACCGAGGGAATTTCTGCCCAGGAGCTATTGAAACGTTGACCTCTTCCCAGATAATCTCTAGTAACTTCAAAACTGAGCCTGGATATACTGCCGCCGCATGGTGGTAATGGCATCAATGGAAATACCCTTAGGACAAACGGCCTGGCACTCCCCATGGTTAGAGCAGTCGCCGAATCCTTCCTGGGCCATCTGGTCAGTCATCGCTACCACCCGCCGCCGGCCCTCGGGTTGGCCTTGGGGCAGCAGGACCAGATGACTGATCTTAGCGGCGGTGAATAGGGAGGCCGAGCTATTGGGGCAGGCGGCCACGCAGGCACCGCAGCCAATGCAGGCGGCATAGTCAAAGGCGCGATCGGCCTGCACCTTAGGGATGGGCAAGGCATTAGCCTCGGGAGCCGACCCGGTTTTGACGGAGATGTATCCCCCCGCCATAATGATGCGGTCCAGGGGCGATCGCTCCACCACCAGGTCTTTAACAACAGGAAAGGCCTTAGCTCGCCAGGGTTCTACCGTAATGTGATCGCCCTGCCGAAAGTGGCGCAGGTAGAGCTGACAGGTACTGGTTTGGGGCTGTCCACCATGGGCCTTACCGTTGATCATCAGGCCGCAGGAACCGCAAATACCCTCACGGCAGTCGTGATCAAACTCCACCGGCTCAGCCCCACTGTGAATCAACTGCTCGTTGAGCACATCCAGCAATTCCAGAAAGGACATATCGGGCTGGGCATTGGCAACGGTGTAGGTTTCAAATCGCCCTTGAGCGGTGGGGCTGGCCTGGCGCCAGACCTTGAGATGCAGTTCCATAGATTTAGACTTTGCTTTGCAACTGATCCAGAGCGGTCAGCACCTCCTGACTGTGGATGGCGGGCTGAACCCCTAAAAAGCGAGCTGCCAGGGTACCATCCGGGGCAATGATGTAAGTATGGCGTAAGGACATCACCCCCAGCCAGGACCCGTAGGCCTTGCTAACGGATCCCTTGGGGTCAGATAGGAGGGGAAACTCCAATCCTTCTGCCTCACAAAACTCAGCGTGGGAGTCTACACTATCGGCACTGACCCCAATCACCTGGGCTTGGCGATCGCGATAGGCCTGAATATCTTTTTGAAATCGTTGGGCTTCCAGAGTACAGCCCGAGGTAAAGTCCCGGGGATAGAAATAAAGCACTACCCACTGGTCTTTAAAATCTGCCAGGGAAACCTCGCCATCGCCGCTGTTGGTGGGTAGGGTAAAGTCAGGGGCAGGGCTACCCAGGGGAATTTGGTTGCCCCCCAGGGCCAGGGCGACGGGAGGCATACTCAGCCAGATTAGCCAGGGCCAAACCACACCCAGCAGTAGTAATCCCAGCGGTCGTATCAACCTGATCATGTTCGTCATCGGGGGAGTCCATAGCAAAGGCAATACAGTTTCCCATGGCGGATGTTAAGTCAGCCGGGCCGCACCCTAAAAAGCCAGGGGAGCAGTGGTCAGGCACTTGCTCTGGGGCTATCTCAAACTGCACCAGAGACAACCCCATGCCCTTCAAGGTTACTATAGCGTTTCCCATTCGAGTAAAGTATGGACTAGGGGCTTCAGCCCCTGGTTAGCAGGGATACTGCATACTCCATCTGGTCAGGAATTGCTATATTACTGATTTTACAATGATATCGTTCCAGCCTGCCTGACCAGGCGTGACCCTAACGATAAAAGCTGCCAGTGGCCCGGCAGCTTGAGGTGGCCAGGGAGCCATACCTAAGGGTGATGGCGGGGAATAGCCGGGGGTTTGTCCTGAATGAAGGCTTCCACCAGAGCCACATCTTTGGTGCTGCCGATCACCAGGGGGGTGCGATCGTGTAGGTGGGTGGGGACCACCGCCATAATCTCCTGGCTGCCAGTGCTGGCCCGCCCTCCAGCCTGCTCAATTAAAAAGGCCAGGGGAGCGGTTTCGTAGAGCAGTCTGAGTTTACCCTGGGGCTGCTTTTGAGTGGCCGGATAGAGAAATACTCCCCCTTGCAGCAGAATCCGATGGAAGTCGGCCACCAGGGCGCCGGTATAGCGGGCGGAATAGCCATCGTGACGGTGGACATAACGAGTAAAGTCGCGGATCGAGTCATCCCACTGCCAGAAGTTGCCCTCGTTGACGCTGTAGGTGGGGCCGTGGCCAGGCACCTGAATATTCTCTGCCGCCAGAATAAATTCCCCCAGGCTGGGGTCCAGGGTGAAGGCATGCACCCCCCGGCCCATGGAGTAAACCAGCACGGTGCTGGGGCCGTAGAGGATGTAGCCCGCCGCCAGCTGCTGGTGACCGTTTTGCAGCAGATCCTGGCCACTGCGATCGCGGTCCTCTCCCTGCTGGCGGCGGATGGAGAAAATCGATCCGATGTTCAGGTTGATGTCCACATTGGAGGACCCATCGATCGGGTCGTAGAGCAGTGTATAGCGGCCAATGGGGCAGTTTTCCGGAATGTAGTAGGGGGTCTCCATCTCCTCTGAGGCCAGCCGACAGACCAGCCCACTCTGCTTAAACACGGAGATAAACACATCGTTGGCGTAGATATCCATTTTCTTCACCGCCTCCCCCTGCACATTGGTGGTGCCGGTAAAGCCCAGGGCCGACTCCATCAGGCCAGCCCGGCTGAGGTGGCGGGCAATTAACTTACCGGCCAGGGCAAGGCGACCCATCAGGGCACTGAGGTCCTGGGCCTCGGGGCTAAAGCTCTGGAGTTGCTCCAGCACGTGGCGCCCCAGGGTTTTGCAGTCGCGATCAAGGGCAAAGGCGGTTTCCGCCGGCTGATACTCGGCCATGGGGAGCAAGGGGTAAAGAGTGAGGGTAGCTTTCTCCAGTGTATACGGTCGGCCCGGGAGCGGGGGGCTGTGCCCCTAAACCGGCGGCGTAGTCAGCAGCTCCTCGATGTTTTGAACCATGGTGCGACAGATAGCATCCAGGGGCAGATCGTTGGCATCATTTCCAAAGGGGTTCTCGATTTCGATGCCAATTTCCTCAATGCCAAACACGGCAAAGCTAATTAACCCCACCAGCAGGGGGGTGGCCCAGCCAACCGAGGCCACCATTTGAAAGGGTAGGGCTAGGCAGTAGAGCAGTAATAATTGCTTCAGGTGGATGGAGTAGGCCAGGGGCATAGGGGTTTTGAGAATCCGTTCACAGCCCCCCAGACTATTCACCAGCCCATCCAGGGTCTCCAGGCAGGCGGTCAGTTGGTAGGGGTGCAGTCGGCCCGCTGCCTGCTGCCCCTGCAGGTATTCCGCTAACCATAGGGTAATCTGCAGGGGAGGGTTCTGCAGGGTTTGCAAGCGGGCAAACTGGGGAGCACTCACCAGGCTGGCCAGGTCTGAGTTGGGTGCCTGGCCCCGCAGGTGCAGCTTCATGGCCACCGCAAAGGCGGGCAAGAGGTGGATGGCCTCCACCTTGGCCTGGTGGTCAGCGGGGTGGGGGGCGGCGATCGCTACCCAAATGTGGCGGGCCAGGTTACGACTCAGGGTAATCACGTTGCCCCAGAGTTTTCGTCCCTCCCAAAACCGCTCGTAGGAGGTGTTGGTGCGAAACACCAGCAGCAAACCCAGCACCAGGCTGGGCACCAGGGTGCCGAGAATGGGCACGGAGACCGGCCATTGTCGCTGGTGGAGAGCGTAAATCAGCCCGGCAAAGACCATGCACAAAAGGGTGCGGGGTAAAACCGCCGGGATTACCGAACCCCGTAGCCTCAGCAGCTGCCTAAACCAGCCCTGGTGTTGACCAAGTCGGGGGGGAGGGGAGGGCAAGGGGGGCATGGGGAAAATGGGGGTTCCCCAGGGGAAAGGGCAGAGAATCTGCGGACAGATAGGTAGGTGGGGTATTAGTATAGTAAGCAGCAAGTTTTGCGTTTCGGCAAAATTTAATCCATACTTTCTCTAGTATTATAGCCATCCCTACGTTTCATGACCTCCTACGCTACCTCTACAACCCGGGCTGATATGGGTGAACTGCGCCGCCTTAGAGGCTTACTTCCCCCAGAGTTGCAGAGCTGGGTAACGGTGGAATCGGCGGTTGATGTCAGTCCACCCCTGATTACCTGTGAGGAACTGGGTAAGGATCAGGTGGAAATTCAAATTGACCTGATTAAGTGGGAGCAACTCGCCCTCGATCAGCGTAATTTGCTGTTCTGGCATGAGGTGGGTCGGATTCAAAACGATGCTATTCCCCGCGATGGTTGGGAAATGGCTGCCCTGGCCATCGGTTTGGGGGGGGCAGTGGGCGAACTATGGGTACAGGATGGCCTGCTGCTGATACTGGCCCTGGGGTTGTCTGGTTTTTCTGGGTGGCGGTTGTACAAGCGCAACAACAATCAGAAAACCCTCCAGGAAAGTATTGATGCCGATGAGCGGGCGATCGCCATTGCCACTCGGTTTGGCTATACCCTCCCTAACGCCTACAAAAGCCTGGGTAGCGCCCTTAAGACCCTGATCGAGCAGACCCCTAAAAAGCGCCAGCGAGACCGCTACATCAAGCGGCTTGATGCTCTTAAAAAGAGTGCAGCTAAAGCTAAGGAGCGGGCCCGAACCGAGCGGGGTGATATGAGATCGGCCTACTAGTCTGGGGGTTTCCAGACTGGTGATGATTTGGTATGGCCAGGTTATTCGCCATCCCCTTGTCCTTTTGTTGATTAAACCCCGGCTATGGCCCCAACTGAACGCAAATCCCTACTGCTTCCCTTTGAAAAACCTCTAGCAGAACTGGAGGGCCGGATACTGCAAATTCGCCAGTTGGCGGAACAGAACAATGTGGATGTTTCTGAGCAGATTGCCCAATTAGAAGAACGGGCCGCCAACCTGCGTCAAGAGATTTTCTCTGGTCTTACCCCTGCCCAGCGTTTGCAGGTGGCTCGCCATCCTCGGCGTCCCAGTACTTTAGACTACGTTCAGGCGATTACTGACGAATGGTTAGAACTCCACGGCGATCGCAGTTCCGGTAAGGACGACCTGGCTCTGGTGGGGGGAGTCGCCCGCCTGGAGGGACGGCCTGTCGTGATTCTGGGTCATCAAAAGGGGCGAGATACCAGAGACAACGTGGCCCGTAACTTTGGTATGGCTTCTCCGGGGGGGTATCGCAAGGCCATGCGCTTAATGCGCCATGCCGATCGTTTTTCTATGCCCATCATCACCTTTATTGACACCCCCGGGGCTTACCCTGGCTACGAAGCCGAAGAAATGGGCCAGGGAGAGGCGATCGCCTATAACCTGCGGGAGATGTTTGGGCTTCAGGTACCGATTCTCTCCACCATTATTGGAGAAGGGGGGTCGGGGGGAGCTCTGGGCATTGGCGTCAGCGATCGCCTGCTGATGTTTGAGCATTCTGTCTATACCGTGGCCAGTCCCGAAGCCTGTGCGGCCATTCTCTGGAAAGATGCCGGTCGGGCAGCAGAGGCGGCGGAAGCCTTAAAAATTACCTCTTGGGACCTGAAGCAACTGGGCATTTTAGACCAACTGTTACCCGAGCCCCTGGGGGGTGCCCATGCCGACCCCCTGAAGGCAGCCGACACTTTAAAGCAATCCCTGGTTAACCACCTCCAGGAACTCTGCGGTCTTGCCCCTGGCACTTTAAAACAACTGCGATATCAAAAATATCGACAGATTGGGGTATTTGCAGAGGACGCCGCCTGATCTATTAATTTTTACCAGCCAGGCGCTGACCAGTTCTCCCCACCGGTATGCTTAGAATGAAATAGTTTAACCCGCTTGATCTCTACAACCACTCCTAGCTTTTTTCTGTCACTGATTTATCCAGCTAATCTTTAAATTAGCTCTGTTTCTTTCGACTATCTGGAGTTTTCTAACAATCCCTATGACTATTGCTCCTTCTGGCGACACAAATTCAGCCACCGCCATCAATGGGCTGGTGGCCAAGCCCCTGGTGCACCCCACTGTGCTGCCCGATCGCACCCTCCGCCACAATACGGGCACCGAAGCCAGTCAGTATGTCCTCCCCCCCACCAGTCAAGAGGACATGGCCGATGCTGTCCGCACCTTACTGCTCTCCGTGGGCGAAGATCCAGAACGAGAAGGCCTACTCAAAACCCCTAAGCGGGTGGCCGAGGCCATGCGGTTTTTAACCAGTGGCTACCAGCAGTCCCTGGAGGAACTGGTGAATGGGGCCATTTTTGACGAAGGTCACAATGA
Organism: Cyanobacteria bacterium REEB459; assembly: GCA_018970085.1. GTDB lineage: Bacteria > Cyanobacteriota > Cyanobacteriia > Phormidesmidales > Phormidesmidaceae > Nodosilinea. Next base: position 35,195 of record JAGWXD010000012.1, on the reverse strand, counting down.
AATGGTGCTGGTGCGAGACATTAACCTGTTTAGCCTTTGCGAACACCATATGCTGCCCTTTATGGGGCGGGCCCACGTAGCCTACATTCCCAATCAACGGGTGGTGGGCCTGAGTAAACTGGCCCGCATTGTGGAGATGTATTCCCGCCGGTTACAGGTGCAGGAGCGGTTAAATCGCCAAATTGCCGAGGCGATTCAAGAAATTCTCGACCCTCGTGGGGTGGCGGTGGTGGTGGAGGCCAGTCATATGTGCATGGTCATGCGTGGCGTCCAAAAACCCGGGTCCTGGACCGTTACCAGCGCCATGCGGGGAGTCTTTCAAGACGACCACAAGACCCGTGAGGAATTTCTCAGTTTGATTCGCCACCAAGCGGCCTTCTTTTAGGTAGCGGTTGTTTGCTGGCCCTGACTCCCCCTCTAGCGATCCCTCTGGCTAACCCAAGGGACTCCTCCTGCTTTTAAGAGCCTGAGGCTGCTAGGGGAGGTTAGGGGTTCTGGGGGGTCGCCGGCATCAGCTAGGAACAGAGACCGCATAGAGAAGGAAAACATCCTAAAATCAAAAAACCACTAAGCCCAACTGGATTTGACTATGACCCTGACCAACCATCGCCCAGATGATAAAGCCATTGTGCGAGATTACTTTAACGCCACTGGTTTTGAACGCTGGCAGCGCATCTATGGCGATGGCGAGGTGAATAGGGTCCAACTGGATATTCGCCAGGGTCATCAGCAGACTGTTGATACGGTGATGGCCTGGCTCCAGGCCGATGGTAATCTACCTGGGCTCAGTTGTTGCGACGCCGGTTGTGGCGTGGGTAGCCTGGCCATTCCCCTGGCGGCGGCCGGGGCCCGGGTTTATGCAAGCGATATTTCCACCAAAATGATAGAGGAAGCTCGACGTCGGGCTGTCGACAACTTGCCAGCCGAATACGTGCCGGCCTTTGAGGTTAAGGATCTAGACACGATTGCTGGCAGTTACCACACCGTCATCTGTCTGGATGTGCTGATTCACTATGCCGATGCTCAGGTGAATGGCATGATTAATCACCTCAGTAATCTGGCAGAGTCACGCCTATTGCTCAGCTTTGCGCCCAAAACCACTTACTACACTGTGCTGAAGAAAATTGGAGAATTTTTCCCCGGACCCAGTAAAACTACCCGGGCCTATCTCCATCCTGAGGCGGCCATTGTAGCAATGTTAGAAGCAGCGGGCTGGCGTATCGAGAGGCGGTCTATGACCAAAACCCGATTTTATTTCTCGCGCTTGCTGGAGGCAGTTCGCTAAGGCCTGGGACTGTTATGGCTGGCCGTAGTTCCTTCCCCTATCCCTGGCTACGGCTATAACATGGCCACCATAAACACCCATGAAGGGTAGTCACTATGGTTCAAACCATGGCCATCTCCGAGAAAATAAGGTGTATCCCGTTGTCTAGTTAGTTAGGGGTCGGGTCAATCTCAGGGGTAAGCGTCCTAGGAAACTCTAATCTCTCTAATCTAATCATCTAATAGATCAGACGTTGTCTGACAGATAGGGCATATCAGACCCGCAGAAGGGTGTCAGACCGTGTTTGATGTTTATTTTTTGCAATAGACTCATTAGCCTGCCCCTCCCTACTCCTGGTTTCTAATCCTTGATAAGGTAAAAGTCTATCGCTGTTTCTAGGTTGCCATTTTCTATCGGCCACCCTATGCGCCCCCTCCTGCCTGGCTCCCTAACTTTAGAGCGGCTCACCGTGCCCATTGCTGATCTGCCAGAACACCTGCAGGGATGCACCATTGCTCAACTGTCTGACTTTCACTACGATGGCCAACGGCTGTCCACCCCACTGCTAGAGGCGGCTATTGATCGGGTTAACCATCTGCGGGTCGATCTAATTGCCCTCACCGGCGACTATGTCACCACCAATCCCACCGGCATCCGGCGGCTCACCCCCTACCTGGGGCAGCTAAAAAGTCGCTATGGCTGTGTCGCGGTGCTGGGCAACCACGACAATATCTACCGCCAGGGTCGGCAACTAATTCTGCAAGAACTAGCCCGGGTAGGCATTCAGTCTCTCTGGAACCAGGTGATCTACCCCCTCGGGCCCGATTTCCCTGTGGTGGGTCTGGCAGACTTTTGGTCCAGGGATTTTAACCCCCAGCCCCTGCTGGCCCCCCTGCCGTCCCATCAGGCTCGCTTAGTGCTGGTGCATAACCCCGACAGTGCCGTCAGCCTGGGGCAATGGCGCATTGATCTGCAACTATCTGGTCATACCCACGGCGGCCAGATTGTGCTGCCTCTCTTGGGGCCGGCCCCAAGTTTAATCAATTCTTTGGGGTTGACCCGGTTGGCGAGGCTGCCGCTGCCCTATTGTCATCGGCTAGACCATGTTAACTCGGTGCAGCATTGGGAATGGGCCTCAGGCCTGCACCAGGTAGGCCAGAACTGGCTTTATGTTAACCGCGGCTTGGGCAGCTACGCCCCGGGTCGTCTCTGGTGTCCGCCGGAGGTCACCCTGGTGACCCTGGTGCGCAGCTCTCAAAGGGCCGCCAGGTAGCGGCTCACCAGGCTATCGATACCGGTGATGGCAGTGCCCACCACTACAGTGTAGGCTCCTAGATCGAGGGCCTGGCGGGCCTGGGCCGGGGAGGCGATGCCCCCTTCGCAGATCACTGGCACCGGACAAGCCTGCACCAGGGCGGTCAGTAGCTCCAGGCCGGGGGGGGTCTGGTCTTGGGTGGCGGCGGTGTAACCAAATAGGGTGGTGCCGACACAGTCGGCTCCGGCTGCCACCGCCTTGAGGGCGTTGTCTAGGGTATCGATGTCTGCCATTACTGGTTTGCCCAGGCGATCGCGGATCTGGCCAATCAACTGGGCCAGGGTTTCTCCCCCTGGTCGGGGGCGATCGGTAGCATCGATCGCCACCAGGTCACTGCCCGCCGCCGCCACCGCCTCGGCATGGCGAAACTGGGGGGTGATATACACTGGCGAGGGGGGCAGTACCTGCTTCCAGAGGCCCAGGATGGGTTGGCTCAGCCGCGATCGCACCGCTCCAATGTGGACCGGGCTATCAATCCGCACTCCCACTGCCCCCCGCTGCACCGCCGCCGCCGCCATAGCAGCAATCACCAGGGGATCGTGCAGGGGAGAATCGCTGGGGGCCTGGCAGGAGACCACCAGCCCGCCCCGCAGGCACTCCAGACTAGGATGCACCATGGTTTGACCCCTTCAGAGTAGGCCACCAGCCCGCCGCCGGGTCAAGCAGATCCAGGGTTAATCCCCGGGCCGCCTGCATCAGGTCCGCGACAGATGTGGCATCCGCTAGGTAGGGTAGCACCCCCAGCACCGGCACCCGGGTGAGGGTAGTCATCAACGGCACCGGTGCCCATTGGGCTACCTGCTGGTCGCTACAGGGGTGGGGGCAGTTGAGAATGATGCCCCGTAAATCCAGACCGGTCTGGCGTGCCAGGGCGACATTGGCCACCGCCTGGGCGATTGCCCCTAATTTCACCGGCACCACCAGCACCAGGGGCAGGTGCCAGAGACCGGCCAGGGCTGCCAGGGTAAACTCGTCGGTAACCGGCGAGCCCAGCCCCCCCGCCCCCTCTAGCAGCACCCAATCGTGCGTTTGGCTGAGGCTATTGAGGGCTTGCCAGAGCTGCTCCAGATCCACCAAGCGATGTTCCAGGGCGGCGGCCAGGGGCGGTGCCAGGGGGGCGCTAAAGGACTGGGGCACAAGCTCAGCCGTGGTCAGGTGGGGAAAGAAAAGGCGCTGGTACAGTTCTGCATCTCCCACCCCCGCCTGAATCAACTTCAGCAGCCCCAGCGATCGCTGGGGCTGGTAATGGCGGTAGTAGGCCAGCAGGGCACTGGTAACCACAGTTTTGCCAACCTCTGTATCGGTGCCGGCAATCAGCAGGGCGTTTACGCTTACCATTCTAATTAATTGTTATTTGCAGGGTATAGTCCGCCGAACGCAATGAGGTGACATCAACCCTATAGTCACCATCCTGGCCCAGTTGTCCCTGCCAGGATATTACCCTGGCGGCATCGGCAATTAATTCACCGCTGGGGCCCCGCACATCCAAGGTAACCGGGCCGGTCACCTTGGGCAGATCCAGGACCATGGTTTGCCCCGCCCGGGCACTAATCACATAACGCCGCACCACTTCGGGGTTGACCTGGCCAGTCACCAACAACCTGGTCTGCCCGGCGGGAATCTGTAGCCGCTGTTCCGTTATTGTTGGTTTGGTGCCAGGGGTTGGGTTAACCGTTCCATCGACGGCAGGGTTAGGCTGGCCAGTGGAGGTATCCGGTGGAGGGGCTGGATTGAGGCTGGCCTCTAGCTGATAGTTACTCTGGTTTAGGCCCTGAACCGGCCGCAGTTGCACCGTATACTCGCCACGATTGGGCAGGGCCCCCTGCCAGCTTAAGACCCGCTGAGCGGTCCCATCCACTGGCTCCCCCTGGCTATCTAAAACCGTCAGCAGCACCCCCTCTCCGGTCAATCCCAGCTTCAGGATCTGGCCGGCCTCCGCCTGTACCTTGTAGTTGATGGTTTCATTGCTGGCCAGGGCCCCAGATAGGGTTTTACTCTGGCCCAAACTCAGGGGTAGGGCTTGATCGTAGCTCTTTGGCTCAACTGCCGGGGCCGGGGCTGGTTCCGGGGGGGGGGTGGCCGGGCTGGGGGCCACAGTGGCTTCAGGGGTGGGGGTGGGTTGGTTTGCCGGGCGATTCAGCAGGGTGACCGTTAGCCAGCCCCCCAGCCCCGCCAGCAGAGCCAGAATGGTAGCAATCACCAGCACTACCCAGGGGTTTTCCCAAGCCGAGGGGGGGTCGGGAGCGGTGACTCTCCTCGCCCTGGGGCCAACAGCGGGGGGCGGGGCCGCCACCTGGGTCGGCTGGTAGGGCCGCCCCACGGCTAGGGTTTTAACCTGGGAAGCCGGTGCCGGCGCTGGCCGGGCCAGGGGCTGGCTGGTGGTGGCTGATCCCAGGGCCTGAGCCATTTCGCTGACCGACTGGTAGCGATCGCCAGGGCGGTAACTAATGGCCCGGTTCAAGACTTGGGTCAGGCCTGGACTGACCGCCGCAAAGGTCTGCCATTGCCAGGTCAGGTTGACATCATCAAACAGCACCTGGGGTTCCTTGCCGGTCAGCAAAACCAGACCAGTCACCGCCAGGGAGTACAGGTCACTACTGGGGTAGGCTCGGCCCGACTGCATTTGCTCGCTGGGGGCATAGCCGAGTTTGCCAACCGAGGTGGCATGGGTGGGCACCGCCAGCATCTGTACCCGGGTAAACACCTCCTTAACCACGCCAAAATCAATCAAAATCGGCAGTTGGTCGCTGCGGCGCTGCAAAATGTTGTCGGGGCTAATATCTCGATGAATAATTCCCTTGCTGTGGATATGGGCCAGGATCGGCAGCATGTTTTGTAATAACTGCCGCACCTCAGCCTCTGAAAAAGTCATGCCCTGGGCCAGTCGCTGGTTTAAAAGATCGCGGTAGCTGGTGCCGTCAATGTAGTCCTGAACCAGAAACAGCCGGTGGTTTTCTTCGAAGATGGCCTGAAACTTAGGAATTTGGGGATGGTCAATGTTGTAGAGAATAGTCGCCTCGCGCTGAAATAGTTGTAGGGACTTCTCCGTCATGCCGTTGTCCTGCTGCGGTTCGAATTCCTTAATGGCGCAGGACTCATTGAAGCGGCCTAGATCCTCACCCCGATAGGTACGGCCAAACCCTCCCTGCCCCAGCAGTTGCAAGATGCGATAGCGATTTTGCAGAGTGGTTCCAGCGGGGATGGAGGAGGACATGGCTTCACGTTGGCAATGGCGAACTTATTTTATCCTACTGGTCAGGGACCCAGGCGGCGACTGCCACCGGTACAAGGGCGGAGATCTGCCCTGGAATCTGGAGTAGGGGTCTGCAAAAATAAATTCAAGTCACAGATTTTTTTGCAGGATTCTGGAGAGAAACCTTGCCATGGCGGTCAAGCAACCCATTTTAATTGGTGGCCTGGGGTTATCGGTCACCCTGGGGTTACTACACACAATGCACATTAGCGTTATCGATAGCTCCACCCTACTCAGTGCTATCGTCCTGGGGTCAGGCCTCTGGTGGTGGCGGCGGCACGATCGCCCGCCGGCTGGGCCCCGCCCAGTTGCCCCGCCGGTGGTAGACCATCAGCGCCTGGCCACAGAACTCAGCCAATTGCAGCAGTTGATCCAAACCCTGGAGACAGAGACTCTAACCCTGACATCTGGCCTGACATCTGGCCTGGCATGTGGCCTTATCGATCCGACCCTGCCCTCCACCTACCGCCAGCAATGCCAGGCCATTGAGGCTGACTTAGACCGGCGGCAGTTGAGGCTGGCCGTGGTGGGCGATCGCCACGGTGGCAAGACCACCCTGGTGGCAGCCCTGATCAGTCATCCCGATCTGGCCCAGGCCCACCTGACGTTTGAAGAAGTCAGCTGCACCAGGGCCGGCCTCAGTCCCCCTACCCCCAGCCCCGACATCCTGGACTACGACGGTATTCTGCTGATCACCCCCACAGATTTAACCCAATCTACCCAGAGCTGGCTAGAGCAGCGACTGCTATCGGGGCAGGCAGCGGTCCTGGTGTTCAGTAAAATCGACCACCATACCCCTGGCGATCGCCAAACCCTGCTGACCCAGTTAGAACACCGCAGCGCCCAACTACCGGCACCGGTACCGGTGGTACCAGTTGCGGTCAACCCTCGCCCCACCAGGGTCCGGCGTCACCAGGCAGATGGCACCCTGGTGGAGCAGTTGGAGCCCACTGCCCCCATCCTAGATCCCCTACCCAGGGTGATGGAACAAACCCTGGCCGCCCAACCCCTGGTGCTGGCCACCAACCTGCGCCGCACCCAGGCGCTTAGGGAACAGATCCAAACCGCCCTCCACCAGGTGCGACGCCAGGTCGCCCTGCCCCAGATCGAGCAACTGCAATGGGTGGCAGGGGCAACCGCCTTTGCCAGTCCCGTAGCCAGCCTGGACCTGCTGGCCAGCCTGGCGATCAATGGCCAATTGATCATCAACCTGGGCCAGATTTATGGATTTAACCTCTCTCTCCAGCAGGCCAGGGTAGCCGCCAGTACCCTGGCCAGTCTGACCATGCAGCTAGGGCTGGTGGAACTCTCAACCCAGGCCCTTAGCGCCGTCCTGAAAAGCCACTTCGCCACCTACGTGGCGGGAGGCATGGTCCAGGGTCTGGGGGCGGCCTACCTGACCCGCATGGCGGGCCTGAGCCTGATTGATTACTTTGAACAGGCGGCCCTGGCGGGCACCCCCACCGCCGCCCTATCCTGGGAGGCGATCGCCCAGCACCTGCAGGAAGTGATTTTGCAGAACCGCCAGGTAAGTTTGCTACAAACCCTGATCACCCAGGCTTTGCCTAGGTTTGGCTCCAGTCCTACCCAGGTAGCTCTGCCCAGCCAGGGAATTGAAACCACCGCGTCGCTACCCTTAGAGGCCCAGCCCAGCCCTATAGACGGCTGAGTCCCGGGGTGGTCTAGCCATCGGTTGGCTGAAACTCAATATGGTTGACCAGGGTAGTCACAAAGGCAAATAGTAAAAACGGTAGGGACAACACCAGAATCAACCCGATGGTGGCTAAGGCAAAGACAGGCCGACGCGCCCCCATCAGAGCCAGAGAAGACGCCACACTAATGAATAAAATAACTAGCCAGGCAATAATCTGACCGTAAATATCACCAAAAGTAAGGGTGCATCGAAAACGATATCGGGTGGCAGTCTCCATGGCTCACTCTCTCGATAGAAATTGAAACAAAGGGGTAGATCCCAGCATATCGGTAGAGCTTCTAAGCCCGACCTTTCTAAACATTTCCACAAGACTTGCAATAAAATGTTGCACGTCATCCCTTCAGTCCGGGGCAGTTCCCTTACCCTTACAGGCCGCCTGTGGCCGGTCTCCGGCCTGTTGTCCCCTAGCCCGAAGCGGTCTGTTGCTAGACAGGGACGACGCCAACCGGGCTATGCTCGGGATTGGTACTGAGGCCAGCCCCCATCTATGCCCTATCACTACCTGCTGTTTTACAAGCCCTATAACGTGTTGAGTCAGTTTACCCGAGGCCCTTCCGAGCGGCCTGGGTTGACCCTGGGGGATTTTATCCCCGTGGCGGGGGTTTACCCCGTTGGTCGACTAGACCAGGACAGTGAAGGGCTGATGCTGCTCACCAACGATGGCCGGCTACAGCATCGTCTGAGTCATCCTCGCTACGGCCACCGCCGCACCTACTGGGTACAGGTGGAGGGGCTGCCCTCTGCCGAGGCCCTGACGGCCCTGGGCCAGGGGGTGACCATTAAGGGCTATCGGACTCGCCCCTGCCAGGTGGCCCGGTTGCTCGTCGAGCCCGATTTGCCGGCCCGCATCCCGCCGATTCGCTATCGTCAGAAGATTCCCACCACCTGGTTAGCCATCACCCTGCAGGAAGGCAAAAATCGTCAGGTCAGACGGATGACCGCAGCGGTGGGCCATCCTACCCTACGGCTGGTGCGCCAGAGCCTGGCAGGGTTAACTCTGGAGCACCTGGGGCCCGGGGATTGGCGCTACCTGAGCGCCCAGGAACAGCGGCGTCTGCAACAGCTATAGCAGCTATAGTCAGAGGGCGGAGTGGCGATCCCTTGTCGGTGGCTACGGCTATAATTATGTCTATATCAAGATCAAGTACTCAAAAACTAAGCCTGTGTATCCCCAACCTCCCTATGTTCTGCTGCTGGCCGGCTTTCTAGCGGCCATCGCCTCTGGCCATGCCTTTAGCACCTCTCTGCAGCAATCGGTGCAAGCCTGGAATCGCAATCGCTCTACTCGAATTCTAGCCAGTTTGCGGGGACCCCAGCTGCAGGTGCCCTTTGCGGGTATCTGTATGGGCGTATGTGTGTTTTTAGCCTCAGGCATTCAGCTATTTGGCTTTTCTGGTCAAGTCGCCTATGCCATGGGTGGCCCCCTAACGGTTTTAAGTGGCCTGCTAATCTGGTCGCAGCTGGCGCGCATTCTGGGATTAATTGAAGCGGGCGGATCTAAGGCCCTCGATCTAGACTCCTTTTAGTTTGGATAGTTGGGGCTATGGCTGGTGTCTGCGGTCTTTAACTGTCTGACCCGTTGCCGGCCCAGGGCCGACGCAGGTAAAGGGGCAGGTGGTGACAGTCGTTAAAGCGCCGCACAAAGGGACCATAGTCCAGGAGTTCCACCAGGGAAAGGGCCGTAACTGGCATGGCCAGGCGATCGCGATAGCGACCCACATCGATTCCCAGCAAGGTGCAGAGCATAATCCGTAGAGTGGCCTTATGGGCAACGATCAGCACATCACCGTCAGGGTAGCTCTCCTCAATTTCTGCCAGTACATTAGAAGTCCGGCGCGCTACCTGCATGGCATTTTCCCCCAGGGTGGGGCTATTCCAGGCGGGGTCGGCAAGCCAGCGGATATAGTCGTCGTGAAATTTGCAGTTGACCTCTTCGGGAGCCATACCCTCCCATTTGCCAAAGCTTAACTCCCGTAGCCCTTGCCGACATTCAAAGCTGAGACCCGTGGCCTGGGTTAGGGGTCGTAGGGTTTCGACGGCATGGGCTAGGGGGCTACAAAATAGGGCTTTCCAGTTAAGTTTTTGGTAGGCCTGGGCAAAGAAGTTAGCCATTTCCTGACCATGATCCGTCAGTGGCACCCCATCCCGACTACAGTAGCGCCCTGTACGGCAGTACGGGGTTTCGGCATTGCGCAGCAGGTAAAGCCTCAAGGCCATAGGGCGAGTCCTTAGGTAGATGGCAGCGATCGCAAGGCCTCACTCAGGTGGGAGCGATCAGCAATGGTATGGAATAGGGGGCCCCGCCGCGCCAGCTCCACCACGCTAACGGCGGCTACAGGCATATCCAGGCGATCGCGGTAACGACCGACATCAATACCCAACAGAGTGCAGAGCATAATACGAATGGTGGCCTTGTGGGAGACCACCAAAATATGGCCGGAGCTGTGGGTATGTTCGATTTCGTCCAAGACCTGGGCCGATCTCCGGGCAATGTCTACGGCTCGTTCTCCACCAATCGGGGCATACCAGGCGGGGTCGGTTAGCCAGGCCACATACTCATCATGGTGCTCCCGGTCGACGGCGGTAGGGTGCATCCCTTCCCAGCGTCCATACATGACCTCCCGCAGCCCTTCTCGCAATTGCATCTGCAACTGGCAGCGGTGGCAGAGGGGTTGAGCGGTTTCCACCGCTCGCCGCAGGGGGCTGACGTAGGCGGCGGTCCAGGGCAGGGCGGCGTAGCTATCGGCAAATTCTGTGGCCATAGCCAGGCCCGCCGAGGTCAGCCCAGGGTCGTTTTCCGGGGTACCACAGTACCCGCCCGTCAAGCTATAGGCCGTCTGGCCATGGCGTAGAAAGTAAAGAAAGACCCCCATCAGTTCTGGCCGCAATGGTGCAAGCGAACAACCCCAGGCCGAGATTCCAGCCTATGCCCAACCCTCCCTATTCTACGTTACGTTAGGGGAGCAAAGGCGGCGGCGTCAGGAAGGTCAGAAGTCATCGCCGCCCTGGCGATTGTCTATAGTGAAGGCTAAAGTAGTTAAGCCTAAAGCCCATGGTTGATTAACTAGATCATGACCCCAACCCCAGAGCAGCCCCAATTATGGATAATTGGTGGCACCGGCGAGGCGGTGGTACTGGCCAGTGGCCTGGTGGATCTGGAGATTGCCTGTGTGGTCACGGTGACCACCCCAGCCGCTAGCCAGGCCTATCCCAGCCGCCCGGGTTTGCAGGTGCAGGTGGGAGCCCTGGCTGGCGAGGCCCTGTCAGGGTTTATCCAGCAGCAGCGAATTGGGGCCATTTTAGATGCGTCCCACCCCTTTGCTATCGAGATTAGCCAGGCGGCGATCGCCGCTGCCCATCAAAGGCAAATCCCCTACTGGCGCTATGAACGGCCAGCTGTCTCGCTGCCTGCCCATCCCCTGGTGCGGCAGGTGGCCGACCTGAACCAGGTACTCAGGTCCGGTCTGCTGGCCCAGCAGCGGGTTTTGCTCACCCTGGGTTATCGCTGGCTATGGGCCTTTCAGCCCTGGCAGCAGCAATCCACCCTGTTCGCCCGCATTTTACCTTCCCCCGTAGCTCTCCAGGCGGCCCTGGCCGCGGGCTTTAGCCCCGATCGCCTGATCGCCCTGCGCCCCCCCCTGAGTGTCGACCTGGAGCTAGCCCTATGGCAACACTGGCAGATCACCACAGTGATCACTAAAGCCTCGGGCCTAGCTGGGGGAGAAGGCATCAAACAAACGGTCTGCCAGCGCCTGGGTATTCCCCTGTGGGTCATTGACCGCCCCCCCCTGAGCTATCCCTTTGTCAGCCAGGACCTGAGGGCATTAGTTGGCATTAGTCATCAATGGTGGATATCTAAAAAAATCTCGGTCAATTTCTGATTCATCGGCTAAAATTACCCCAGTTTTATTTTCCATCCCTCCAGCTCCACCTCAGGACCGGAGTCAATCCCTAGCTTTAGTCTCCTGTACCGCCCTTTAATCATCCAGGTTTAGTGATTAATTAGTGATTAACAAGACTCCGGCCATGCCCCCGGGCCGATACAATCTCTGCTAGGAAATCAGCTAAAACTTTAACTGCTCTAGCCCCTACCTAACCTCGGGGCGTCTCTATGTTTATTATTGGCTTTAATTATTGGTAAGTTTCTATGGCCGCTGTTCCTCTCCCGTCAGGTCCTCCCCCCTCCTTCGACCCTTCTGGCCATCCGGGCTTGCCAGAAGGGTCGCCGGTGTTTGCCCTCAAGGAACTGGTTGCCCGTCTACAGCGTGAACAGTACAAAATTCAAGACCTGCTTAGCTCTCTGGGCTTTGCCCTGCGCAGTTTAAATAACCTCAACCAGCTGCTCGAGCTGATTCCCATGATTGCCACCCGGGTGACCGACGCCACCGGTGGAGCCCTGGTGCTGTTTCGGGCAGACGGCCAGGTTAAGCTGGAGCAAATTTACTGCCATAATGAAGACCAATATCAAAATATTCGATCTGCCCTGGAAGCCGCCACCCGCCAGGTAACAGCCAGTTTTCAAGCCGCTCCTGAAAGTAGTCTGATGTCCATGGCCCGCAGCGCTATGCTATCCCTTGATCGGCAGGTAAACCGCTATCTGGCCACCGACTTTCAGCTATTTGGCACCGCCATTATTATTCAAAATGTGGAGCGCGGTCGGCTCTATATCTTTAGTAGGGATTCTGACTACAGCTGGACTGATACTCGCCAGAAGCTAGTGCGGTTAGTGGCCGATCAAACCTCTGTGGCGATCGAAAATAACGAACTTACCCTGGCCCTGCGCAAGAAGGAGCGCCTGGATCGGGAAATGGAAATTGGTGCTGAAATTCAACTACAGCTTCTGCCCCGGCAATGCCCCGTGATTCAAGGCATCGATCTAGCCGCCCGGTGTAAAACGGCTCAGCGAGTGGGGGGAGACTACTACGACTTCATTCCCACCAGCTACGATCAGTTACTTCACCCCGGTTCCCACCGTTCGGCGGCTGCCGCCTGGAGTTTTGCCATTGGTGATGTGATGGGCAAGGGAGTACCCGCCGGATTAATTATGACCATGATGCGGGGTATGCTGCGGGCAGAGGTGCTAAACGGCCACTCCCCATCCCAAATTCTGCAAAACCTGAACTTTGTCATGCATACTGACCTGGAAAGTTCTAATCGGTTTGTCACCCTTTTCTATGCCGAATACAACCCTAAAACCCGGCAGCTAGCTTACGGTAATGCTGCCCACAATCCTCCTTTTCTTTGGCAGGCAGCCACCAATACCATTACTCGTCTGGACACCGTAGGTATGCTACTAGGGCTGGATATGACCACCCAATACCATGAAGCCAGGGTTGACCTGCAACCAGGAGATACCCTGATTTTCTATACCGACGGCTTTACTGAGGCTGCCAACCAACGGGGAGAACGGTTTGAGGAAGAAAACCTAGAACGAGCTTTGCAATGGGCTTGTCGTAATTGCACCTCAGCCGACGATATTTTAAATTACGCCTTTGATTTAATTACCCGGTTTATCGGTAACGATAACAGCAACGAAGATGACATGACCCTGGTGGTAATGCGGGTGAAACCAGAGTTGCAGCTTAGCCTGTTCCCCTAGGGGGGGCTCCTAAAATCCATCAAACTCAAGAGAAGGCAGCCTCTACCCGGCGAGGCTGACCCCAGATTACCGTCGCTTGTTTATAGAGCACCATGCCGGGGCGGCCCCCCCGGGGTTTGTAGAGGTGACGGGGCTGGGTGTAGACAACCGGTACCTGGTCAGCTTGGCGGGCTCGACTAAAGTAGGCGGCTAGATCGGCGGCATACTGCCGGTCGCGATCGCTGGCCACCTGCCCCGGATCAATCCTTAACAGCACATGGCTACCGGGAATTTCCTGACTGTGGAACCAGAGGTCGTTGTCAGTGGCAATGGTGGCAACTAGTTGATCGTTCTGGCGATTATTGCGACCAATCAACACCGTCAGGCCATCGGGACTGAGACCCTGCCGAAAGCCCTCGGTTTTGCCCGGGCGTTGCTGGCTAGAGCCGTAGTCAGGGGCGGCCAGGTACTGTTGTTGAATCAGCTCGTTACGGATATCGATGAGAATGTCTAGATCGGCGGCTTCGGTATAGTGGGTGAGCTCGCTCAGGGCCGCTTCAACCTGTTGCAGATAGGCCAGTTCTGTGGTCTCTGCCGCCAGTAGGGGGGCAACAGCAATCCTGGCCCGATTTAGTTTCTGGTGCTGCCGGTAGAGACGCTGGGCCTGTTGAATGGCCGTTTTATCGGGATCGATGGCTATTTTCACCACCTCGCCGGTGATAAAGTCTTCTAGCATCATCTGGGTTAGGCCCGGCTGCCATTGGTGGCCGTAGGCCATCAGCAGGTCGGCCTGGCGACGATACTGGTCGGCTTGGTCTGAGTCCTCCAACCGCTGGGTAAAGAGGGTGATCTTCTGCTGGAGTTTGGCCAGATTTCCCTTCAACTTTTGGTGCAGCTGATTTTTTAGGTGGTTGAACTGCTGCTGGTTTAGCTGATCCCGGTAGTAGTGGTGCAAGACCTGGTGAATAGTCAGGGTAACCGGCTGGTCCCAGGCTAATACCGTGTAGCCATGGGGGGTTAGGGCCGGATGGAAATCCCCCGTTTGCAGAGTTAATAGCCACCGCCGCCATACCTGAAAGAGGCGATTCCAGTCAGCTTGAGTCAGGTAGTCGGTTGGGGGGTCTGACTCCAGGTCGGCCTTGGCCAGCAGCGATCGCACCAGGGCCGAACTTAAACCGGCGTAGTTTTGCATCAGCCCCCGAGATAGGCGCTCAGGTACCAGCGTCAGGCGCTCTTGCCAGCCTTGCTGATCGGCTTGAAGGCTGGGTAGTCTGGCCATCAGCGGGGGCGGAGGGGTGTAGCGATCGCCGGTTTGAATCGGTCTCACCCGAGACTGCTGGTCACTTACCTGGTGGGCAGCGGTAACAATCAGATTCTGAGCATTGACCAGAATCACATTGCTGTACTTACCCATAATTTCGACGTACAGATGCCACTGGGGGGGGTCACCAGGGCGGGGCCCGAATTGCAAATCTAAAACCCGCTCCCAATCGGCCACCCCATCAATAGCCACCAAGGCCAGATGATTCAGCTGATGTTTGAGTTGACGACTAAAGGTAAAGGTATCCTGACCCCGCGGCGGGGCCTCTGCCAAATGCAGACGGGCCGCCTGGGGATGCCAGGCCAGGGTCAGCCATGCCTGCTGGTCAAAAGTCCGTAGGGCCAGTGCCAGACTGGTGGTATCCCACTGCACTACCTGCTCACAACGAGAGGGTACCCAGTGGTTCCTGAGGTCCTGGGCTACGGCCATAAGAGTGGTAAAGTCAACGGGTTGCATAGGGTTTGGGTCTAGCCCGGGACCCCAAAGTATAGATCGCGGCGGGTATAGATTGGCATAGCTGCGGGTCCTACAGGCCTAACAGCCTGGCCTTAGCCTTCCCTTAACCCCAGTCAGGGTTCCATTCTGCCATAGTATAGTGTCATCGCAGGTAAGCTTCTGGTCAGGCTGGGTCCTTACGCCAGAAAGTCTTTCATCCATTCTGCTATCTTCTTCGACCCTAGTCTTTGGTAGCCCAATGTCTGATCTCCCCACCCCCAACTCCTCTGATATCGCTCTACAGACCGAGAATCTCCACGTTTATTATGGAAGCAATCTGGCTGTTCGAAGTGTCAACTTAGAGGTTCCCAGAAATCAGATCGTTGCCTTTATTGGCCCATCAGGATGCGGTAAGAGTACGGTGCTGCGGTGCTTCAATCGCATGAATGACCTGATTTCTTCTTGCCGGGTAGAGGGTAGGGTGACCTTTCAGGGCGAAGATATCTATGCCAGCCAGGTAGATGCGGTAGAACTGCGGCGCAAAATTGGCATGGTCTTTCAAAAGGCCAACCCCTTTCCCAAGTCAATCTACGAAAATATCGCCTGGGGCGCCCGCATCAATGGTTTTCGCGGAGACATGGACGAACTGGTGGAAAACTCTCTCCGCAAGGCAGCGGTTTGGGATGAAGTCAAAGACAAATTGAAGGAAAGTGGGCTTTCCCTCTCCGGCGGCCAGCAACAACGGCTTTGCATTGCCCGGGCTATTTCTATTCAGCCTGACATTGTTTTAATGGATGAACCCTGCTCTGCCCTCGACCCTATTTCTACCATGAAGGTGGAGGAAACCATGAAGCAGCTCAAGCAGGACTACACCATTATTATCGTTACCCACAACATGCAGCAGGCCTCCCGGGTGTCTGACCGCACCGCCTTTTTTAATGCCGAAGCTACCGACAAGGGGGGCAAAGTAGGGTATTTGGTGGAGTATGACAACACCGAGGTGATTTTTAATAATCCCCAAGATCAATACACCCGCGACTACGTTTCTGGTCGCTTTGGTTAAATCAGGTTGGCCGGGTCGTTAGGCTCCGCAGTAGGCTTCTACACAGCGCACAAACAGTTCCACGCCTAGGACTAGGGCAGTCTCGTCAAAGTCAAAGCGGGGATGGTGGTGAGGGTAGGCCAGGGCCCTTTCGGGGTTAGCTGCACCTAGAAAAAAGTAGCACCCCGGCACCTCTTGCAGGAAAAAAGCCATGTCCTCACCTCCCATGGTGTGGCACTCAGGCACTATGCCAGCTGGGGTCTCCACCACCGCTAGGGCTACCGATCTCACCAGATCGGCCATGGCCTCGTCGTTAATCACAGGGGGATAGAGGGGAGTGTAGTCAAGCTCATAGTCAGCCCCATAGGATTGGCAAATACCGGCTACGATTTGATCGATGCGGCGGGCGAAAAAGCCCTGATAGCCAGGGTCGAAGTAACGAACTGTTCCCCTAATCTGAGCTACATCGGCTACCACATTGCGGGCGGTGCCAGCATGGAACTCGCCAACGGTGACCACAGCCGATTTAATCGGATCCACGTTACGGGCAACAATGGATTGCAGCGTACTGACAATTTGAGCCCCCGTCACAATGGCATCAACGGTTTGGTGGGGCAGAGCCCCGTGGCCTCCCTTGCCCTGAATTGTCAAACTAAAATTCTCCGTTGCCGCCATCAGTGCCCCGCTGCGCACCCCCACAGTGCCCAGGGGCAGGTTATTCCACAGGTGCAGACCCACCATCGCCTCTACCCTGGGGTTGGTCAATACCCCCGCCTCAATCATGGGCTTAGCCCCCCCAGGGCCTTCTTCAGCCGGCTGAAAAATGATTTTTACCGTCCCCCTAAAGTCCTGGATATGCTGGGATAGGTAGTAGGCCGTAGCCAGGGCGATCGCCACATGACCATCGTGGCCACAGGCATGCATCACCCCATCATGGTGAGACCGGTAGGGGACCGGGTTCTCTTCTTGAATGGGTAGGGCATCCATATCCGCCCGAATCGCCAACACCGGGCCCGGTTGCCGCCCCGGAATCACAGCCACCAGACCAGTGCCAGCCACCCCACAGTGGTGATCAATCCCCCAACTGCTCAGGTGATCGCTAATAAAATCCGCCGTCAACCACTCCTTGAAGCCCAGCTCAGGCCGTTGGTGTAGATATCGCCGCCACTCGACTAATTGGGGTTGAAGGGCCTGAATTGCGGGTCTCAGTCGGGCCGAATTAATGCTCCGGGCAGCAGCAGTGGTGGCAAACATGGGTAAGATTTAGCAGATAATAACAGGCATTCCCTCCAGCATAAACCAGAACTCCAGACTGGGTCGGTGTTGCCATGGCTCGTCTTACCCTAATCCGATTATGTTTACCCTTACTGGCCCTCAGCTTGGGCGGGTGTGCAGCTTTCAGGCCTGACCATCCCACCGCCAGGGCCGACTCAACAGCATTACCGCCAACCTACGAACAACTCTCCTGGCCAGGGGCGTCGGTACACCTGATCACCATCCCAGACCCGGTAACCTATCCGCTGCGGGTGGGGGTAGCCCAGACCCTGGCCCCAGTCAACCAAACCCTGGCCCATCTGTGTGGGGCCCAATTCTGCGGCATGGTTGCCCTCAATGCCGGGTTTTTCGACCCCCACAATGGGCTCACCACCGCCGCTGTGGTGGTAGGCGGCGCACTGGTGGCCGATCCCCGGCAAAACCCCCGGCTAATGACCAATCCCGATCTGGCCGGAAGCCTGGATAAAATCCTGAATCGCTCTGAGTTTCGCCGTTACGACTGCCATGGTAGACCTGCCTACGCCATTACTCCCCATCGCCAGCCCCTACCCCTAGGGTGTAGCCTGGTCGATGCCGTTGCCGCCGGCCCCCAACTCCTACCCAACAATACTGAAGTGATAGAAGGCTTTTTCGATACTGGCCTGACGCCACCCCGCGATGCTCTCGGTAGCCGCCGTGCCAATGCCCGATCAGCGGTTGGCATCAGGGCCGATGGCAGTCTGCTGCTGGTCATGGTAGCCCAGGTCCCCGGGCTGGCCAGCAGTGGCATGACCCTGGCGCAATTGGCCGACCTGATGGCTCAGCAGGGAGCTGTTCAGGCGCTCAACCTGGATGGCGGCAGCTCCTCTACTCTGGTCTATGGCCCGACCACCTACTATGGTCGCCTTGATAGCCTTGGACAGCCGCAGCAGCGGTCTGTTAAGTCAATTTTATGGGTAGCTAATCCCCAATTGGCGCTACCGTCAACGCCAAAAAAGAAAGACCCCTGAAGTCGGGGCCTTCTTTTTTGGTCCAGCATGGTATTAAGTAAATCACCGTCTCGTATTGGTAGGGGGCAATCACTCCGTCAAAGGCCGCCAGGGGGGCCGCCAATACACCCTAGTTAAGGGTTGAATCCGGAATTAGAACCCAATGGGTGCCGCCGCCCTGACGACGACTGGGAAACTCGTCTCGGCTGCTGGCGCTAGCCATGGAATGGCTACCAAAGGCTTGAAATAGCAGCATAGCAGCAAAGGATAAGCTACCAACTGCCATTAAGAACCGAGACGAAGACAACAGACTTTCTAGCGATACCTTCATAGTTTTCATCGTGACACCCCAGGCAGCTTTGTGAAGGCTATACCTGGAATTAGACGCTCCCTAAACAACAAAAAAATCAGAATTTCACGAAACTATTCAGAAACCCTGTTCTATTAATGACAAGAGAAGAGAGAATCATCGACAGAGAACACACGGAATTTTCAATTCCGTAAATTCACTGAATAAAGCCAGATTTCCTGGTCCGTTCTGTTAAATTTCCGTAAATCTTCTCAATTTGATAGGGTGCCGTCGGGTTTAAATATAAATTTCGCAAATTTAAATAGGGTGTCTCACCCCTTTTAGACAAAAAAATATCCGTAATTCTGCCTACTTCTAGTTAGGGAGTAAAAAATCAGCCTATCCCATAGCCCAGAACCAACGCTAGCAGAGCTCCTACCGTTGTATTGATGATGTTTACCAACTCGTTGGTCAGCCAGGCAAACCGATTTTGCAGAGTTGCCCCAATCCAGCTTTCCAGAGTGGTCGCTGCCAGGGCAGCAACCAGGCAAATAGCGATTCCCCAGGGGGTAATCAGGCCAATTCCCCAGGCTAAGCTGGCCATCAGGGCCGATCCGCCGATGCCAGCCAGGGTGCCTTCTAGGCTGACCGCCCCTTCGGTGCCGGCGGGTACAGGCCTCAGGGTGGTAATCAAAAAGGTGCGTCGGCCATAAGCTTTGCCGACTTCGCTAGCGGTGGTGTCTGACAGTTTGGTACTGAAGCTACTGACGTAGGCCAGGGCCAGTAGGGGGACCCACCGGGTGATTAGGGGATCTCCCCAAGTGTTTAAACTGGCTATGGCCAGGGCACAGATGCAGGCAGTCAGGGCCGAACCCCAAACGTTTTCAGGCCCACGTTGGCCGGATCGGCCTTCGGCGATGCCGGCGGCTTGCTTGCGGGCTATTCCCAGGCGGGTAACGGCCGAGCCCAATAGAAAGTAGACCATCACTACGGCATATCCCCGCCATCCCATGGCAGCCCAGATCACCACACCTAAAAACCAGGCGTGCCGGTAGCCAGCAGGGGTCAGTAGTTTTTTGGGCAGGACCGCAGCCAGGATCAACAGCAGGCTATTCAGGGCGATCGCTGTTAACCAGGGCGACCAGGGGTTGAAAAGGCTGAAGGACATCTCAGGTACTCTTTAGGCTTTCAGGTTGGGTACGGGCTGGCAGATGGCTGGGGTAAGTTTTATGGAGGTGGAGGCAATTGCCCTTGCCGGGGTCGGAGTCGTAGCTGAGTTGATCGGCGACTCGCCTCAGGATGCTCAGCCCCCGGCCCTGTTCGGCATCGCGATCGCCCTGGTGGTCCTGGTGCGCCAGCACGCCATGGAAATCGAAACCAGGCCCCTGGTCCCAGATGCGAAGATCAATGGTGCGGTCAGAGACGGCCATCTCAATCACTACCGGTGTAGTGACGGGCAGGTGAGCATGGGCATGGCGAACCGCATTGGTAAAGCCTTCGGCCAATGCTATCTGGCATTGTAACCAGAGTTGACGGGGCATGGGGGCGGCCTGAAATTGGTTAAACCAGTTTAACAGGGACCCCAGGGCAGCAGGATCACTGCAAATTTGGATACAACTGGTTTGTTGATAGCTCAAGGCAATGTCAAAGCTAGCCCTTAATGCTTGAATAGTACCCAACTCTGACTAAATCATTAAAATAGCGTTGACCACTCCAGCCAGGATCATAGTGGCAAGTAACCCAAAGGCTCTATGGAAGATCGCCATGAAACCCTATCAGGCTATTGCGATTCAAGACTGTGGTGAGCCCCTGGTGGCTATTCCTCTCCGCAACGCCCCAGATCCCTGGGGTAGGGAACCCAACTTACCCTTTCAGGGGGAGAGGCTGACTCCCCTTGGCCAGGCTGGGATAGACCCGTTGATGGCGGTGATTCCCCATCCCTATCAGAGCTTGGGAGCTCCCTACGGCCCGTGCTCCCCCTTTTCCTTAAGGTCGGGGGTACTGGCGGCGCTCCTTCAGGCCCAGGGATTGCTCCAACAACAGCAGCCAGGATGGGGGCTACAGGTGTTTGATGCCTACCGTCCCCTGGCGGTGCAGCGGTTTATGGTGCAATACACCTTTCAAACCCTTGTGCGCGATCGCGGACTGCACCCCGAAGCTCTGGCCCCTGCCCACCATCGAGCGATCATGGCGGAGGTGGAGCAATTTTGGGCAAGCCCCAGCGATTGTCCAGACACTCCTCCGCCTCACAGCACCGGGGCCGCCGTTGACCTTACCCTGGTGGATGATCGGGGCCAACCTGTGGCTATGGGGTCTGCCATTGATGAAATCTCTCCCCGTTCCTTTCCCGACCACTTTAGCCAGAGTCACCATCCCCAGGCTGAGCTGTTTAATTATCACCGCCAGCTACTTCACCAGGTTATGGTTGCTGCTGGATTTCGTCGCCATCTCCAGGAGTGGTGGCATTTTTGCCTGGGGGACCAAATGTGGACCTGGCTGGTTAGTCTGGAGCAGGGGCAACCAGCAGGGGTGGCCCGATACGGCAGGGTAGAAACCCGCAGCGATTCCCTCACCGATCAAGACTAGAAGACTGCCAGGGGGCAAACCAGGGCAATAGGGCTAAACCCGGTAGGGCCGCTACCAGGGTCAGGGCGAAAAAGAGGGGCCAGCCCTGCTGACTACTGCCCGCCAGGGCTGGCCAGCTTTGCAGCTGGGGGGTGGTTTGCACCCACTCTTTAATGGCCTGGGCCAATTCTCCGCTCATGGGCCCAGCCACCAGATCGCGTCCCACGGCCATCAAGCTTGACAACAGGGCGAACTGAGTAGCCGAGAAAGTAGGGTTACAAAGGCTCATGAGAAATCCCACAAAGCCGGCGGTGCCCAGACCCGCACAAAAGTTTTCAATGTTAATGGCCAGCACCAGGGTTAGATAGTGCTTACCAACAATCGCCAGAATCAGATAGCCCAGATTGCTAAGGGCTTGCAACCCGCCAAAGAGCCACAGCGATCGATGGATACCCAGTTGACTGACCGCCGCCCCCCCCACCAGGGTCCCGACAATCGTAGCTAGTAGCCCCAACCCCTGACGAATTGCGCCGATATCAGTATCACTAAAGCCCAAACCCTGGTCTCCTAAGAAGGGAATGGCCATTTTAGCGGTTAGGTTATCGCCTAATTTGTAAAGCAAAATGAACAGTATGACCGATAGGGCTCGCCCTCCCCCCAGCCGATTAAAGAACTCTACAAAGGGTAAGATCACCGCCTGGGCCAAGGACTCGGGTGGCACCCCTGCCTGGCTTGGCTCCGGAGCCCAAACAGAGGCGATCAGACCGGCAATCATTAAACCAGCCATCAGCCCATAGACCCCTGGCCAACTGATCTGGTCAGCAAGAATGAAGCTAATGGCTCCGGTGACCAATATAGCGATGCGATAGCCAAGCACGTAGGTGGCGGCTCCGGCCCCAACCTCGCGGTGGTCAAGGACATCGGTACGGTAGGCATCGATGGCAATGTCTTGAGTAGCGCTTAGAAATGTAATGACCAGGGCTGTCAGGGCGAGTATTTTAAACAGGGGCATGGAGTCTTGACTAACCAATCCTCCGGCCAATCCTCCGGCCAATTTTCCGGGTAGAAAGTGCCCCATCTGTAAAGCCAGCAGTAGAATGGCCAGGATCAGACCCAATTGGGCCAGAACTATCCAACCCCGCCGTCGACCTAAACCAGGGGGAACAAAGCGATCTAAAAGGGGCGACCAGAGAAATTTAAACGAGTAGGGCAACCCAATCAGACTGAACCAGCCAATGGTTTTCAAGTCGATTTGGGACTTAGTCATCCAGCCTCGAAAGGCGTCATCCATTAGAGCGTAGGGGAGCCCAGAACTGAATCCCAACACCAGAATGGCGGCCATTTTTCGACTCTGGAAAACCCTGATCAGGGGCTGAAGTTGCTTCACAGTATGAGTTGCAATGGAATTATGGGCACGGGTGACAATCATAGCGGTCTAGCTGAGCTAGCACCAGGGCGATCGCGCCCTACTATTTGGCCGGATGGATCCAAACAATAGGGCGTTGGTTGGCGTACTTGTATCCACTTTGCTCTTCAATTAAATCTCCTGTCTGGGCCGGATCAAAATAACGGCTAAAGTCTGACTTGAGTTGCAGATTGGCCGCTTCAGCCGCGTTCAGGGCAACTCTAACGTCCTGGAGGTGGTGAGCCTGACGATAAATATAGGGAATCAGCTGGCCTAAACTGCTGAGACTGACCAGAGCTAAGAAACTACTAACACTGAGGCGAGCTACTACTTCCAACAGGGGGGTGAACTTTGCCATCTGTCGGTTGATTTGGCGCCGACTGGCACGGCGAGTTTGAGGTTGGGCCTTAGTCTCTGGTGTTAGGGCTCGCCGAGGTAAGGGGTTCATTACACGGACTCCAGGCAGTAGGTAGGAACAGATCGGGCACATACTCTGCCGGTAACGGCAGGGAGTTGGGGCTAATTATGACTGACAATGGCCAGATTGTTACATCGATTTGTAGAATATTGGGGGTTTTCACGGTAAAGCCTGACCCGATTGAGTCAGGCCAGGTCAGTATTTTCTAAGATATTCTAAACGTAATTCAGGGCATAATAATTTCACATTCCTGGCATTACCCGTGCCTGTGCCTACCATTGGCTGCCTTTCCCATGGCTCGACGTTTCTTTATTGGCGATATTCACGGTCATTATGACGGACTGCGGCGGCTTTGGGACATTATGGATCCAGGCTCCGATGACCGCGTTTATGCGGTGGGGGACTTGATTGACCGGGGTCCCCAGAGTTCCCATGTGGTTGATTTTGTCAGACGTCATGCCCATGGTTGCGTACGGGGAAATCATGAACAATTAATTTTAGATGCTTTCGCTGGTGGACAGATTAATCTACCCAGTCTGCAGGGGTGGATTTATAGTGGCGGTCAGGCCACCTTGAGTAGTTATATTAACTGTCCAGATGTGCTGGAAGATCATCTAGTCTGGTTAAGTCAGCTACCTCTCTATATTGATCTCGGAGACCTTTGGTTGGTTCATGCGGGGGTTAATCCGGCGTTGCCCCTGGCGGTTCAAAGTAGCTATGAATTGTGCTGGATTCGAGACACCTTCCATAGCAGTTTGACCCCCTTTTTCTCAGATAAGTTAATTATTACTGGCCATACCATTACCTTTACTTTTCCGACCGTAACCCCTGGCCAGATTGTGGGGGGATGTGGCTGGTTAGACATTGATACGGGGGTGTATCATCCTCGCAGTGGTTGGCTGACCGCCCTGGATTGGGATAATCAGGTAGTTTATCAGGTCAATGTGTTCAACCCGTTAGAAAGAATTTTGCCTCTTGCAGAGGCCATGATTCGACTTGACCCAGCCTCATTGAAGCGGGGTCGGCGGGGGGTTTCGGGTCGTTCATGAAAGACCCTGGGCAATCTTTTCCGGCTGCTCTGGTGGGGCCATGGCTTGGCCCAGAAAACCTATTCAGGGTAGTCTGGTAGGTCAAATAAAACCGTAGTCATGTAACGATCGGCCCAACTCTGACCAAAGGCCTTTTCTAGTACCCGTCGGGTTTTGTCGTTTTGTTGTTGTTGCTGGCAGTAGTGGCGTTGGCCGGCCAGCACGGCGCCCCGGGTATGGGCAGTGGGGGCTATAGCCCGGGCCTGTTGGCAGTGGATGGCCAAATAGTCGGTAATTAACTGTACAAACGCTGATTCCTCTTCAGGTTGGGTAGGCCGAATAAATCGGCAATAGGGGGAAAAGATCGTGCCCCAGGGCGGGAGATCCCGTTCTTCGCTAAAGCTGGGATTTGGTAGGGCCGCGATCGCCCGTTCGTACTCGGGAGACAAGCTCCCCAGCACCGGGGATAGATCTACAATGGCCGCACTAATCTGCCCCCGCCCGCCCACCAGGTCGCAGCCAAACATCGGCAGAGCATAGTCGGGCCGGGGAAACATAACACAATGAAGGATATCCAGATTTTGCCCCACCCGGGCTAGCTCCAGGTGTAGCTTGCGAAATTGGGGGGTTTGATAGCAGGTATTTTCAATGGTTAACCGTTCTCCCTCCAGGCGACCCTCCACCAAGCCCAGGTCTTCGGGCAGGCTATAGGCGGCCAGATCTAGATGGGTTTGCCAGAGGGCTTCAATCTGATTAGCCAGATTTCGAATCATCGGATGCTGCTGATCACGGAGGGCACGGGAGGAGGAGGCGGTCATAGAAGCGGCCTTTGAATTCGTTCAAACTTATACTCTATTTAAGCCTTCAGAGGGCCCAATGGTTGTAGAGTTAGAAGCTGGAATGGGTTGCTATTGACTCAGCTAGTGTCTTCAACTACAGAGGCCAGTGAAACTAACCGACTGGATTAACCTTGCTCTAATTGCCATAGTGCTGGTGATTCTGTGGCAATTTCGTCAAATTGTCCTATTGATTTTCGCCGCGGTTGTTTTGACAACGGTGCTGAACAGCTTGATTCGAAGATTTGTCAAGCTGTATGGCTGGCGGCGTAGTCGAGCCATGCTGGTGACGGTTGGCTTAATCCTGTTGGGTTTTTTCCTGTTCCTATGGCTAGTTTTACCCCTTTTTGTAAGTCAGTTTCACGAACTCATCCAGCTGTTACCCAGGGGGTTTGCCAAACTGGTGCGCTGGTTTGATCTGGCCCGCTCCAATCCCCCTAGTTGGTTCCCTGACCCTGACTTTACCTTTATTCCAGGTCTGTCAGACATTCTGAGGGAGATGGCCACCATTGGCAGTCGGGTGTTTGGCAATTTCCTGGCATTCTTTTCTAGTTTCGTCGTGATTGTGCTGCAAGCCTTACTGCTGATGGTGCTGACCATTATGATGGTGAGTGATCCGGCTGCCTATCGCCGCTTACTATTGCGACTTTTTCCCTCCAATTATCGGCGACGAGCCGACCAGATTTTAACCAAATGTGAAGTTGCTTTGCTGTCCTGGCTGGGGGGAGTAGCCTTTAGTTCCCTATTTGTTGCCAGTTTGAGTTTTATTGGTTTGTCCATTTTAGGCATTCCCTATGCCTTCGCCCATGCCGTGCTGGCTGGTTTGTTAAATTTTATTCCCAATTTAGGGCCTACCCTCAGTGCTGCCTCTCCAGTCTTCGTTGCCTTTCTTCAATCACCTGGTAAGGCTGTTGTGGTGATTGTGCTCTACGTCCTGATTCAAAATCTAGAAAGCTACTGGTTCACTCCCATGGCTATGCACAAACAGGTTTCACTGCTGCCGGCCGCTACGCTGATTGCTCAGATCTTTTTTGCTACCTTTCTAGGACCGCTGGGTTTAATTCTTGCCCTACCCCTGGCTGTGATCAGCAAGACCTGGATTGAAGAAGCCTGGATTCAGGATGTTTTAGAGCAAACCGACGAGCCCACGGCCTGATATTTCATCAGACTTTTGCTTAGGAAAATACAGTCTGGAGATCGATAATCTCCTAAGCTACTGTTCAAGCAAATGTATCAGTGGCGGCATTTCAGGAATGGCTATAGTCGTAGTCTGGCGAGAATGTCTGGCCTAGCCCTGGCTTTTGCCCACGGGCTCTAGGCAACCTGGCTAGTGGTATCCCGTATTCTTTTCTCTGCTGGTGGTGCCATGGGATCTTTAAATCAACTCAGCATTAAGTCCAAGCTGATTATCATGCTGTTAGCGGTCAGTGGTTTATCTACCTTGATTACGGCCTACCTGGGCTATCGCAGTGGTCAGATTAACCTGACTGATCGGGTGTTTAGCCAGTTAACCAGTGTTCGAGCGTCTAAGGCCTACCAGATTGAGGCTTACTTTAAAACGATTCGTTACCATACCCAAACCCTGAGTGAGAATCCGGCTATTGTCAGCGCCATGGCAGAGTTTGACGCCGCCTATCAGGATGCAGCAAGGTTAAAGCCACCCCCCCAGGCGACTGCCAAACTGGCGGATTATTATCAGCAGGTTCTATTGGCCCGCTTAGCCAAGGTGCAGGAAGGTACCCCCTTCTTGCAGTCCTACATTCCCAAGGTTTCTCAGGTCTATTACTTGCAGTACTACTATATCGCCGCTAACTCCCACCCGGTAGGTGAGAAACATCGGCTTAACCAGGCCCGGGATGGTAGTCGCTATAGTGCTATTCATGGCCGTTATCACCCCATCTTTCGTAACATCATCGAAAAATTTGGCTACTACGATATGTTCCTGATTGATCCTCAGGGCAATATTGTCTATACCGTATTTAAGGAAACCGACTTTACCACTAATCTCAAAACCGGACCCTACAAAGATAGTAATCTGGCCCGGTTAGTGGCTCTGGTGCAAAGGGCTAAGGAACGCAACTATGCCTGGCTAATTGACTTTGAGCCCTATGCCCCTTCCTATGGAGCGCCGGCTGCGTTTATTGCCGCTCCCATCTTTAGCCAATCCACCCTAATTGGGGTGCTGGCCTTTCAGTTACCGGTGGATGAAATTAACGCCGTTATGACTGGTAACCAGAACTGGGAGGGGGATGGTTTGGGTAAGACCGGTGAGACCTACCTGGTAGGGGATGATACGATGATGCGATCGGTATCTCGCTTTCTGGTGCAGGACCCTCAGGGTTACGCCCAGAGCCTGAGAGCGATTGGGGTCAAAGATGCCGATATTAATCGCATCAACCAGTATGGCACCTCGATTTTGCAACAACGGGTGGACACCCTGGCGGTGCGGGCCAGCTTAAACGGACAACAGGGTACCCAAATTATTCCCGACTATCGGGGTATACCGGTATTGAGTTCCTACGCGCCCCTACATATTGATGGCTTAAACTGGGGGATTCTGGCGGAGATGGACCTGGCAGAGGCCTACGCCCCCATCTACTCCTTTCGGCGGCAGGTGTTGATATCGGCGACCCTGCTATTGCTGGTGGTTACCGTGCTGGCTATGGGGTTGGCCCATGTGTTTGTTAAACCGATTCAAAAACTAATCAGTAGCGCCCGCCGGGTTGCCCTTGGTGAACTGGAAACCATTTCTGATCTGGCCACTGAAGATGAGTTTGGCGAGTTAGGGCAGTCCTTTAATGCCATGGTTCAAAGCCTGCGCACCCAAACTAACCTGGTAGAGCAAAAAAACCAGGAAAACGAGAAACTGCTCCTCAGTGTTTTTCCTGAGACCATTGCCAAACGCCTGCAACGGGGAGAGAAAACCATCGCCGAAGACCTCTCCAATGTGGCTGTTTTAATAGCCGACTTAACCGGTTTTACCAGACTTTCGGCTAATTTGAGCGCCTACGAAGCGGTTTCTATTCTCAATGATTTGGTGAGTAGTTTTGATGAGGCGGCTGGAGTCCATGGTATGGAAAAAATTAAAACCATGGGTGATAACTATCTGGCGGTCTGTGGTCTCTCTGTTCCCTATCTCGACCATGACAAACGGGCTGTTGACTTCGCCCTGGATATGCTGGGGATTGTCCGCCGTTTTAATCTGGAGCGGGGGTTTAAACTCAATTTGAAAGTTGGTGTTCACTCGGGCGACCTGGTGGCGGCCATTGTAGGCCGTAGTCGGGTGGTTTACGATGTTTGGGGGGAAACCTTAAATTTGGCCTCTGCCCTCAAAAACGCTTGCCCTCCCGGCAGTATTCTGGTGTCTCAGACTATCCATCAGCGTCTCTACGATCTCTATCCCTTCGAAGCGGCTCCCGATCTGACTAATAATAAGGAGCCGGTCACGGCCTGGCGGCTAAAACGTACCCGCCTTCCCGTAGATGTAACCAACCAGGAGTTAGAGCAGTCATGAAAGCCATAACCATTCAGATTGATCTCTGGGTTTGGGCTACTGCCCTGGTACTGGGCTTCGCATTGGTGACGGTAGGCTTGGGTGAGGTTATCCATCGATTGCAGCGGCGAGGCCAGTCTTTGGCCAGGACACTGCGTCTGGTGCGGAACCTGATTGTGCCAGTGCTGGTTTTTTTGTTATTTATGCAGCACCTGCTGGGCCTCAACCCTGAGTCCCATCTGATTAAGACGATGGAAACCCTGCTCTGGGTGGTGATTATCCACGGAGCTCTGTCGCTTTTGAATGTGATGCTGTTTGAACAGGCCCAGGCGGATACCTGGCGATCGCGGGTACCCAAATTACTGATCGATCTGGCCCGTTTATTTCTGATTCTGCTGGGTAGTGCAATTGTGCTAGCGACGGTGTGGAATGCCGATTTAGCTGGTCTGGTGACGGCCCTGGGGGTCAGTTCGGTGGTAATTGCCTTAGCCCTACAAGATACCCTGGGTAGCATCATGTCGGGGATTGCCCTGCTGTTTGAGCGGCCCTTTTCCGTCGGCGACTGGCTTTACGTCGGCGGGGTGGTGGGTCAGGTGATTGATATTAATTGGCGAGCCATTCGCCTGCAAACCCTGGAACGGGAAATGGTGATTATTCCCCATAAGGTGATTAGCGGTGAAACCATTCGTAATTTTAACCAGCCCTTCCAACTGCATGCCGAACGCATTCGGTTGGGCTTTTCCTATAATGACCCGCCCAACCTGGCGCGCCAGGTACTAAAAAGTACGGCCCTGGAAACCCAGGGAATTCTAAGCGATCCTGAACCTCAGATTTTCACGGTTTCCTACGATGATTTTGCCGTTACCTACGAGGTTAAGTTTTTTATTCGGGACTACGGCGAACTGGAGGAAATTCGCGATCGCTTCATGACCCGTGTTTGGTACGCCGCCCAACGCAATCACCTCACCATTCCCTTTCCCAGTCGGACCCTATACCATTTCCATGGGCCTACTACCCAGGCTAAACAGATTTCCGAAAAGTTCACCGATAGTCTCAATTCCCTTCCCGCCTTTGTGCCTCTAGACAAGCAACAGCAAAAACTCAAGTCTCCTTCCCAGGGGATTATGCTGCAACACTTTGCCGCCGGAGAATCTATCGTTCGTCAGGGTTACACCGGGAATGCCTTATATATTATTGTTTCTGGCCAGGCACAGGTGACCACCACCAATAGCCTGGAGCAGGAGGTAGAGGTGCTAACTCTCAAGGCTGGGGAATTTTTTGGGGAAATGGCCCTATTCTCTGGAGAATCCAGTGCGGTCTCCGTAGTTGCCACTGAAGACCTGGAAGTCTTGATGATTGACGCCTTTGTGGTGAACCAAATGATCGATCGCCAGCCCAGCTTTGCTCGGGAAATTAGTCAAATTCTCGAAATTCGCCGCCGTACCATTCAGGCCGTGGGATAAGGCTTGACTCGGCTGGCTGGTCAGAAAACCTGATTTACCCGTTTGTGTCGGCGATTGCGAATAGCATGGGCCTGACGTTGGATCGGAGTCAGGTAGCCATCGCTGGGCCAAAAGGGAGTTGGCGAGGGGTCATCCCCGCGAGCCATATGCATGCACTTAGTCAAACTACCTAGATGGGGTTCTAAAGCCAGGTCTCGGGTCAGTTCAGCGATGGACCCGTAGCGATCGCGGGGAGTAGGCCGCAGCATTTTATCCAGCACGTTGGCAAAATGGGGGCTCAGGGTCACGGTATGTTGCCACAGCACCTGGCCGGTTTGGGGGTCGGGGGTAAATTCTAGAGGGGTACGCCCCGTTAGCAGAAACAAACAGGTCATACCCAGGGCGTAAATATCGCTGCTGTAACAGGGGCGGAGGGCTAGTTGCTCGGGTGGGGCAAAGCCAGGGGTGCCAACAAATTGAGTGGCCGCCGCCTGATCGATACCAGCCGCATTGACATCGGCTAGAAATTCGTCAACCGCACCAAAGTCAATCAAGACCAGCCGTCTGTCCGGCAGACTTTTAATAATATTGGGAGGCTTAATGTCTCGATGAATAATGCGGTTCTGATGGAGAAAATTAATGACAGGAATAATTTCGTTGAGGAAGTATTTAACCTGGGCTTCGGTTTGACGACCCTGCTGACGTACTTCCTGGGCCAGGGTCTGACCATGAATGTAGTCCTGCACCAGATAGAACTCTCCACCGGTGGTGAAATAATCGAGCAGGCGAGGAATTTGGGAGTGACTGCCCAGGCTGGCCAGGGCTCGAGCCTCGCGGCGAAACCGTAACTTAGCCCGTTCCAGGGCTACTTGGTTAGTGGTCTTGGGGCAAAGTTGCTTAATAACGCAGTGGGGTTGGGCGGGCAGATGGGTATCCTGGGCCAAATAGGTAACCCCAAACCCCCCCTTACCTAACTGCTTGAGCACCCGATAGCGATCTCGAAAAAGCTGATGAGATTGGTAAAACCTAGCAATCTCGCTACCTTTGGCCCGACTGGCAATTGGGGGAGACATCTGGTGGCTGGCTAAATTACCCATGTCAAGCGCTCTGAAACGTTCACTATGTGATGGATCACAAGCAAAAACCTACCTTAACCAAATCCTGAAACCGGCCTCAGTCCCTGACTAACCCCTTCTAAGGGAATGGAGGGCTAAAAAGCAACATCCAAAGTCACGCATCATTGCTTAAACCTGTCGAATAAAAGTACAAGCAGACATATAGGTGTTAACGTTGCTTTACTTTTGATGTTACATATCATCGCATCTGCCGTCCGAAAAGTCCAGGCTGAGTATAAAAAAACACTCCTGCTGAACATGGCCGTCTTGTCAGCCCATGCCTTGTCGTGGCAGGTTAGGGGGAGGCCATCGGAACCTGGGGCAGAATGGAGGCTGCGACGCTGCCCAGAAACCGGCAAAACATGGGTTGGCTAGCTCAAGTGGGGGTCCAGTAACCAGCCTGGCCGTAACTAGCCGTGGTTGCTGAACTCAAAGGCACACCAGCGCAGGTTTTTACCAGGGCATCGGTGTCTTCTACCACCAGAATCGGACACTTCAAGCTCTGGCTAACCTCAGCGACCCTCCTATCATCGAGAAAGCAGCTATCCTGGTAATCTCCAGAGTCACTGGGCTTAAGCATTAGGGCTGG
Organism: Cyanobacteria bacterium REEB459; assembly: GCA_018970085.1. Lineage (GTDB taxonomy): Bacteria > Cyanobacteriota > Cyanobacteriia > Phormidesmidales > Phormidesmidaceae > Nodosilinea. Next base: position 3,850 of record JAGWXD010000012.1, on the reverse strand, counting down.
CACTAACAGAGCCTGTCCCAGGGGACGATCGGCCAAACCCAGCAGCAGATCATGGCCCGTTAATAACCCGGTAACAGTGATTTCTCGGCCCCAGTAGTCGCTGGCCAGAGCGGCTAGATTAACCCTGAGCCCCTCCACCTGGTTGAGGCGATCGACGACGGGTTGAAAAGCTGTCTCCACCGCATTGCCCACCACCCAGGTCAGCGATCGCGGTGGCGTCACCACCCCAGGCAGGTAGCGCTGGGCCGATCGTTGAAAATCCTCTAAAAACTGTCGAATCGAACCCACCCCATTACCAATCTGGGGATAGTCTTCGTAGGCACTAGCCTGGGGTAGGGGGCGGCGGGCAATTAAAAACCACTCATCGGCCAGCCAGGTAAACCGGCTACCCCAGCGCTGGTAAAACTGGCTCTGCAGCTCCTCTACCTGGTCAATGACAGCTTCTGCCTGGGCCTGGGTAACCGGAGATAGCTGATCTTCAGAAGGGCGAAAGCGGGTCAGCCCCACGGGTACTACCGCCACTGAAATCACCGTGGCCATCTCCCCCTGGTGAAAGTTGGCCAGATCTTCCAGGGTCCTGGTCAGGTGCTCCCCATCGTTGAGCCCGGGGCAGACCACAACCTGGGCGTGCAGTTGCAGCCGCTGGGCCTGAAACCAGGCTAGCTGGTTAAGAATTTGACCCGCCCTGGGATTTTTCAAGAGACGACAGCGTAGGTCTGGCTCCGTGGCATGGACCGACACATAGAGAGGAGATAGCCGGAGTTGGCTAATCCGTTCCCACTCCTGGGGCAATAGGTTGGTCAGGGTGAGGTAACTACCGTAGAGAAAACTAAGACGATAGTCATCATCTTTTAAATAAAGGCTGTTGCGCTTACCCGGGGGTTGCTGATCGATAAAACAAAAGGGACAGGCATTGTTGCATTGCATCAAGCCGTCAAATAGGGCTGTCTCAAATTCCAGCCCCAGGTCTTCATCAATATCCTTTTCTACGGTGAGGTGATGGGTTTTACCCCGCCCATCCAGCACCTCCAATACCAGCACCTCATCGGCGCAGAGAAAGCGATAGTCAATCAAATCCCGGGGACGCTGGCGGTTAATGGAGACCAGAGCATCCCCAGGTTCGAAGCCGACCTCTGCCGCAATGGAATCGGGCAAGACTCGAGTAATGCGAGGGGGACGAATGGCCAGGGTACCCATGCCTTGATATTAAAGAAAGAGGAACAACTGATAGTAGCGATCGCCAGCTTAGTCGGGCCCAAGCCAGGGGCCCTGATAAGATGCTAAAGGTTTTGCATCTTACCAGTCGAGATCGCCACTAAAATCGCTACCCCAAAGGCTAAACGATACCAGACAAAGACCCAGGTGCTGTGTTGTTTCAAAAAGCGCAGTAGCCAGAAAATCGCCAGATAGGAAACCACCAGCGCACTCAGCAGTCCTACCGCCAGGGGAGCCAGCCCAGCCGCCGTACCCAGACCCGCTTTAAGGGAATCCTTCATCTCCACCAGCCCCGCCAGGGTAATGGCTGGAATCCCTAAGAGAAAAGAGAAACGAGCCGCTGTAGAGCGCTCCAGGTCCATAAATAGGCCCGCCGTTAAGGTAGAACCAGAACGGGAAACCCCTGGAATTAAAGCCAGGGTTTGGGCTAAGCCCATGAGCACCCCATCCTTGAGGTTAAGATCGGCGAAGGGACGTTTATGCTTACTGACAATTTCTGCCACCGCCAGTAACAGAGCCATGACAATGGACACGATGGCAATGGTAGAACTGCTGCGTAGGGGAGAATTGTCAAAGTCGGGAATAAACAACTTAATCAGTAGCCCTCCCAGCAGAATGGGAATGGTACCGAGCAAAATTCCCAGACCCAAACGAAAGTCTTGGGCGGCGTAGTCACGCTGGAGCACAGCCCGAACCATGCCTTTCACAACCCCGGTCAGGTCCGCCCAAAAGTACCACAGGATGGCTGCAATACTGCCTAATTGAATAACGGCGGTGAAAGCCACCCCTGGATCTCCCCAGCCCAGGGCAACCGGCACCATTTTCACATGGGCCGTGCTGCTAATCGGTAGAAATTCCGTGAGTCCCTGAACCACGCCAATGACAAAGGCCTGGAACAGGCTAATATTGTCCATTAATGTTGGGTCTGATACCGTCACCCGGGCCAGAATGGCGGATTGCAAAATAACCATAACAAGTCGTTCCCTTACTGTTTTTAATTAAAAGTTTAAGCATGGGCACCGGGAAGCAGTCATCAGCCGTTATTCCTGGTAATGCCATTGTATTTTAAATGATCTGGCGTGCTTTACCGAGATCGGGGACCCCACCGATCTCAGGGGCAGGTCATGGTCCATTCCCAGCAGACCATGGTATGTTACTAATAATTAAGTTCACTTTCATAATCCCTTGAGCCTTACCTACAACCCAGCCATTGCAAAGAGCGTTACCCTGTGGCTGAGCCTGGTTTACACCTGGGCCCTTCGCTCCACTGCTCAAATTCAGATATTGCTGGCTGCCTTAGGGCTGGTGATTTTGCCGGTATTCGTGCAGGCTCCCCTTGTGCGCTACTTTCCCTGGGCGACTCTGATGTTAGCCACTGCCTGGTTAGGGTTAGGGGCCTACCTGCTCAAGCGGCGAGGCGGAGAAATCTGGGGAGACTTATTAATTGGTTTTGGTTGGATCTGGCTGACTGGGTCTATTTACTGGGGCTGGTTTCGCTGGGAACCGGTGGTTCACCTACCCATAGAAGCCCTGGGTTTACCCATTGCCCTGGGTTGTCTCTACCTGGGGGTTGGGCGTGTTGGTAGTTACTTTTTTCTCGGTTCCTTGTTGGGGACAGCCATTACCGACCTCTACATTAATTGGATGGGCTTGTTCCCAGTCTGGCGGCAGTTAATGGCAGCAGAGCCTGAGTTGACACCGGTGATTTTGCAGGCCGCGGCGGCGGGGTTACAAACCAACGTAGCCGCCGGGCGGGCAGTGGTACTAGCCACCTTTTTAGTGGTAGCCACGGCAATCTCCCTGGTTACCTCGCGGCAACTAGCCTGGTGGGCCTTTGGCGGTGCTCTGTTGAGTACCCTGGTGGTGGATGGGTTGTTTTTTATCGGTGCCATTCTTGCCTAGGGAACCGATACAGAGTTCAGACCTCTACGCGAGCTATTACTAAGCCTCCTCCCAACCCGCCAGGTCTACAGGCTGAGACCCATGGGAAGCGCGATCTCCACCCACCCTTTAACCCCTTCCGCCGCGGCGCCACGCCCTGGGCGAGGGGGTGCGGCGGAAATCGCCATTCCCCCGGCAAAAGAAACAGTACTCAGCACTCAGTCCTACCCCCCCAGCTCCTAGCTGTCGGAGTTTCACCCTGTACCCCCCTTGTCAAGGTGGGAAAGGAGGAGTGATCCCACCGCACTTCACCCTAGTGAACCCGCTATACCGATCGCACCTGTGCACCTGGGACTGTTCAGAAAACCGTGCTACATCAGGCTGAAACCATTGATTTCTCGTTACCAAAACCAGGATTTACACAAAATGGGAGTGATCAGAATTTTGTTTAAGGGGTCTAGAATCCAACCCATAGACTAAGGAGACCGCTTTATGCCCCGACGTAGAAGAGACGTTAGCATTCCCGACGAACTGGTCGATGAGCTGTTAAAGGATTACCGTGAACCAGCAGATCTGCTGGGAGAGTCTGGGATCATTCAACAGCTGACCCAATTTGATGTCTCGTAACATGAGACAAGCTTGTCAGTTACGAGACATCAAAATTCAACATTGGAAGGCGGCTGTTTCCCATTTTGCTATCCTGTTTCCAGGACGCTTCAATTTCTGACTAAATCCCCGTTTACACAAAAATCTG
>JAGWXD010000047.1 GCA_018970085.1 Cyanobacteria bacterium REEB459 | reverse complement strand
CGTTGCTGGGTGCTTCCTGATACGTATATCCCGGTGAGCACGGTGATATCATCGGCGGCGCGGGCATAGGCCTCGTTAGCACTCAACAGCAGGCAACACTTTTCTAGATAAGGACTCCACTGGGTCCGAGGTTTAACCTCAAGCCGTTGGCTCTGGCGGGGAGTTAAGCTGAGCCGTCCGACGATGCTTTGGAGTTGTCGTGGGCGACCCTGGTTCGTGCCGCTGCTTGTGCGAATAAAAAATTTCCGATCTCTGGCCCCACGTGAGTCAATAGGTGGTCGCGAACCGCGACTTCAATCCCAGCTAGCGTCTTGACTTGCTCGGGATCTGTCTCATCGTAGAGTAACTCGGCTAAGGCTAGGGCATGGGCTTTGATTTGAGCTTCCTTGGCGGCATCCATCCTGTCAGTTCTCCTCAGAGAGAGTACTTAGAGACTAAGGCTTTTACCCTTAATCTGCACTAAGCATTTGTACTCGTTGCATAACTGGGATACACCCTACCTGTTGGCCCCCGTCGCGTTCGGTGACATTGGCCGCTGTTACGACAGCGGCCATCATCAAGCCCAGGGTATCGACCACTAGATGCCGCTTACGGCCCTTGGTCATTTTCGCGGCGTCATAGCCCACTGAGCGATGCACCATCGGCGCTGTAGGCACACTTTGACTATCCAAAATGACTTCTGACGGGCTTTCGGGACGCCCCTCGGAGGCCCGTGTCCAGCCCCGCAATCGGTCATGAAAGCGTTCCAAGTCCCGTCTTTCACCCAACCTCGGTAGTCGGTGTACACCGTTTGCCAGGCCGGAAAGTCACCGGGTAAATCTCGCCAACTACAACCCTGACTCACCAGGTAAAAAATGGCGTTGAGCATGGCCCAAAGGCAAACTGTTCGGGGCCGACCTCCTGGCTTCGCCTTGGGTAGCATCGGCTCAATCAGTTCAAACTGGTCGCGGGTCAAATTGCTGGTGTAAGCTTTACTCATGGCTCTCACGATACTAGTTGTTTGGTACTGCTAGCTTATACCGTGTGAGCTTTTTTACTGACTACCTGACTTTTCAAACACCCTCTAAGCCACCCAATCCCGGGTTTGTAAAGTAGTTTGTGTCAAGGATGGGATCGCTCTCACCCTTAGGCTGTACCCTTGAAGTTGGGGCGATCGCCCAAGGTGTACTCAATGCCAATTATTTGCACCAAACCGAACAATTTTGGTTCACGCCATTTTAGATTATCTCGACGCCCTCAATCGGGGAGAGAGTTTGTCTGTGCCATCGAGTTTAAATGTGTACCAGATGATTTCATCGGTGGACTATCCCAGAGCATCATCGGGTGAACTGCAAGCCATGGTTCATCCCCAGCTTCAGTTCAAAGACTATGAACCTCTACACGATGGTGAACCGATGTTTATCAAATTCACAGGAGAATCAATTCTTTATCGCGGAAAAGATACGGTTTACCCCGGCTTTATTAATGAGGCATTAATGAGGCGGCGTATTACAAAAAATAGCTATGACATTTACCTGCAAGCAACAACTTGGTTTGGCAACCCTGTAGCCTAGGAGCCATACCAGGCTTGGCGCCAGCTTTGCATTTGGGCGATTTCCCGGGTTTGAACGGCGATAATATCCGCTGCCAGGGCTTTGAGTTCAGGGCGCTGGGTCTTAGCCTGCAGGTCAGCGGCCATGGTGAGGGCACCCTGGTGATGGAGCACCATGGCCTCAAGGAAGCGGCGATCAAAGTTCTGATCCGCTGCACCTAAATCCCCATCCATGCGCATAGCGGCGGCCATTTCTCCGGTCATGGGCATGTCGTGGGCCATTTCGGCATGGTACATGATCGGGCTAGAACTGGCCTGGGGATACCAGGCCTGACGCCAGGCCTGCATTTGGGCGATTTCACGGTTTTGGCTAGCCAGCATCGCCTGTGCCAGCTGACGCACCTCTGGCCGCTGGGAGTGTTTCAGGGCGGTTTCTGCCATGGTCACCGCCCCCTGGTGGTGCACCACCATGGCATCTAAAAAGCGCAGGTCGTAGGTGGCGTCGGCGGGTCCTAAATCCATGCCGTGGGTATGGTCCATGGCTGGCTGGGAGGTTGGGGAAGTCATGGCCCCCATCTGTACACCGCCACAGGCCCCCAGGCCCAGGGTGAGCAGGGCCAGGGGCAGGAGTTTGGGAAGGGATGGGATGATCCTCACCTTGGGTACCTTAGGGAAAAAGAACTTGAGGGATAGGCTCCATTGTAGGGCTAGCGGGGGTAGGATGGCCCCAATCTTGCCCGGGGAGGTGCGATCGCTGCTGGAGACTAGGGCCCTTGATGCCAGGCCCCTGGCTGTGGGCCGCGAAGATCGACACGGGGGTCAACCAGGTCATAGCCCTTCGCCTTCAGGGTGGGTAATAGGCCTTGGAGCACCTGATCCGTTCTCTGGCCTCGACCCTAGCCATCGTGGAAGACAATGATGTCACCGGGTCGACTATTAACCTGAATGTGGTGGTGGGCAAACCAGGCAAAGGGAAGGCGGCTTGGACCTGGTTTGCCCGCAAGATTGCCAAAAGCCGCGGCGTGGTCGGGGGGTCGGGGCCGTCATCTAGGGTCAGGGCCACCCTGGGTTGGGGGTTTCGACAAAATAAACCACAGCCGAACTGAGGGCTTGAACCATCCTCAGCATCCAACGGGGTTGAAATAGCAGGATTAACTCCAGCGCTGAGAGCAAGCCAGCACCCCCGATGATCCAGTCATAGCTCATGCTTGATGATGGCTCCTGCGGCTTAATCTTTAGGAAGGCCAGGTTGGACGGGACGGACTCTCCTGAACCACTATAGCCTTGGTCAGAACCCTGAGCCAAACTGGCTGGGTAAGGAACCTGGGGCTGCCCTGACTCCCCTTGTCAGCATCGCCAGGATCAACAGAGACAGAGGGGTTGAAGCGTCAGGGTGAGGTGCCCCGGGTTTAAGGCGACCAACCCCGATCTCCCCAAATGGCGTAGTCAGCACCAGAGCTAAGCAGGTCAGCCTGCGGGTCCCACTTGGAACCAGACGGTTGCCAGGCACCCGGGCCAATTTTCATGGCGATTTCCCCCCTATCGCCTTTGATGTAAGCTGCATAGACCAACCCTTGATCAGCCCGATCAATAAATACCTGACTCTGAGAGTGAAGGCCATACCGTTTACGAATGGCGATCATCTGTTTGATTTGACTCTCTCGATCTGAGCTATTATCGAAAATATCTTTCCAGAAAACACAGGGAGTGCCAGGGTGGGTCAAAATAAATGCATAGCCCTGAAGCATCCTATCATCGTCAGGAAAAGCAGGGGCATACTGCCCATTTCTAGCTTCTTCTGTATCGTGGTTTTCCACAAAAGTAACGGCTTTGTCTGACCACAGCCCAATCACTCCGGCTGTCCGATGGGTATATTTTAGCCAGTTGTAATTGCGATAGGTAACGGCCTGATAAAGGGCGTTTCGCAGAGGGAAATCGAAGGCCGTAGAGCGTTTTTGCCAGTTCTGATGGGTAGAATCAATCCAACCGACAACTTTTTGGGGGTTGTCATCCCAAAATTCGCCAACGGAAAAACTGGGATTTGTGTAATCGTTGTACTGCTGGATCACCTGACCCAGATAGCCTTTGACCATATCATAGCGCCAGCCATCAAAGCCAATATCCCTCCTTAATTTGTTCAGCCAAAGCTTGATACCCTTGATGGTCTCTGGGTTGAGGTGGTCTAGATCCCTGGCGCTGTCGTAGCCTGCACCGGTGTCATTGTTAACAGATTTATAGGGAATTGGGTCTTCATCATCTTTGGTAATAGTGGTTGTTGACCAGGTAGGATTGGTAAAATCATGCCAATTTGTGGTTCCAACCCGATGATTAATGACAATGTCAGCCAGAGATTTAATTTCAGGCTTTAATCCACTGACCGCCGATTTAAGCTCTGATTCTGACCCATATCTGCTATTGAAATTATTCAGTTCGTTGGGTAAATAGCCCTGATCTGAAGCCGATTTGGATGGGGGTGGAAACCAAACCAGGGTAAAGCCGCTGTCTTTGATACGGGGAGTATTTTGTTTGATAATGGTATACCATCCTTTAGAAACACTGGGGGAGTTCCAGTGAAACCCTTGCAGCATAATTTCATAGGTCTTTGCCTGGGCCGTTGAGGTGCCTGTAAATAAAACCAGGGCAATAGCGGCGATCGCCATGGCTAGGTTGGTCTTGGGTAAAGTTTTAAAGCCCATATTCTTCACTCTTTAGATCCTCAAGACTCTGACCAGCAAGGTGATGCATCTGCCACCAACCCGATGATCACCCAGGGCAACTGCCTCTGGCTAGCCGCCATCGTCTAACCACCCTGCCCTGGTCAAGCAGGGCTGCTAATCTACTCCCTCGATCGGGGCAAAGCCCTGACGCTGCACGTTCTCGCTGACATGGCGGGGCTCTAGGAATTGCAGCAGGTAGTCGGGGCCACCGGCCTTGGAACCGACTCCCGACATTTTAAATCCACCAAAGGGTTGACGCGAGACGATCGCCCCGGTAATGCCCCGGTTGATATAGAGATTGCCCACGGCAAAATCGGTTTTCACCCGTTCAATGTGGGAAGGGGTGCGGGAATAGAGACCACCGGTCAGGCCGTAGTCCGTATCGTTGGCGATCGCCAGGGCCTGGTCAAAGCTTGCGGCCCGAATCACCGCCAATACCGGCCCAAAGACTTCCTCCTGGGCAATTACCGCCGTGGGAGCCACCTCAGTAAAAATCGTCGGACCGACGAAGTAACCCTGGGCTGGAGCCTCCAGAGCCAGGGCCAGGGTGGCCTCGGCCTTGCCAGTTTCGATATAGGCCTTAATCTTGCTTTGGGCCGCCTGGTCAATTACGGGCCCTACCTTCGTATCGGGTTGGGCCGGATCTCCCACATGGAGGGAACGGGTGGCCTCCACTAAGCGATCGACAAAGGTCTCGTAGACCGAATCCACCACAATTACCCGAGAACAGGCAGAGCACTTCTGGCCACTGTAGCCAAAGGCGGAATAGACCACACCCTGCACCGCCTGGTCTAGATCGGCGCTTTCGTCAATAATAATGGCGTTTTTGCCCCCCATCTCCGCCACTACCCGCTTTAGGTGGCGCTGGCCCGGTTGCCACTGGGCCGCCTCAGCGTAAATCCGACAGCCCACGGCACGGGAGCCGGTGAAGGCAATCACCTGCACCTGGGGATGCTGCACCAGGTGGGCTCCCACGCTGGAGCCCCGGGCCGGTAGATACTGGAATACCCCAGGGGGACACCCCGCTTCAATTAAAATTTCCGCCAGTTTGGCGGCAATCACCGCCGAGTTTTCCGCTGGCTTGAGGATGGTGCAGTTGCCGGTCACCAGGGCCGCCACCGTCATACCCGTAGCGATCGCCAGGGGAAAGTTCCAGGGTGCAATTACCACCGCAATGCCTCGGGGAAAGTAGCGGTAATGATTGGTTTCGCCGGGGTAGTCGTAGGCGTAGCCCCGATCCAGCCGTTCCATTTCGTCAGCGTAGTAGCGACAAAAGTCAATCGCTTCTGACACTTCTGGATCTGCCTGCCCCAGGGGTTTACCTACCTCGTATACCATCCAGGCGTTGAGTTCGTGACGACGGGCCGCCATCATGTCGGCGGCTCGCCGCAGGATCGCCGCCCGGGCGGGGACGGGGGTGGCGGCCCAGGCTGGAAAGGCGGTTTGGGCAGCGGCAAGGGCCTGATCGGCCTGGGTCTGACTGGCCAGGCCCACTCGCCCCACCAGTTGTTGGGGTTGGGCGGGGTTGTTTGAGTCGATGCTGCTGTCGGTGTGGACGGCTTCGCCATTAATGATGGGGCTGTAGCGTTGCCCCAGTTGCTGTTGCACGGCCTTCAAGGCGGCGGCCGCTGCCGTGCGCTGGGTAGCTCGGGAAAAGTCGGTATCGGGGGTATTGTGAAAAGGTAAGACTGACTCCGGGGCGGGGGCTGGCAAGTCCCCATCGATCGCCGCCATAACTGGCGGGGCCAACAGCTGATCAACCGATACCTGCTCCTGGTTTTGTCGTAGAAAGGAGCTATTGGCCGTATTTTCTAACAGGCGTCGAATCAGGTAGGACATACCTGGAATGAGATCGCCGAAGGGCGCATAGACCCGCACCCGAAAGCCTTGATCGGCAAGGGCCTTAGCCAGCTTGTCGGCCATGCCGTAGAGCACCTGGAGTTCGATGCACCGATGGGGAATGGCTAGGTGCCTGGCGATCGCCATGGCCTGAGCCTGGGACCGGACGTTATGGCTACCAATGGCGGCGTAGAGATGGGCGTGGTTCTCCAGCAGTAGCCGGGTCATCCGCTCAAAGTTGGCGTCGGTGGATACTTTCTGGCTGTAGACCGGACTCGGCCAGCCGTTCTGGCGGGCGGTAATGGTTTCCTGATCCCAGTAGGCTCCCTTAACCAGGCGCACCGTCACCGGAGTTCCCCGATCTTTGGCCCAGAGGACCAGGTCCTTCAGGTCGTTGTAGCTATCCTTTAGGTAGGCCTGGAGGGTTACACCGATATCGTCACGCTGGCGAAACTCTGCCTCCATCAGAATATCCTTGAGGATAGATAGGGTCAGAGCCTTATAGCGGTACTGCTCCATGTCAAAGTGGACCGCCGCCCCCAACTCCTGAGCCCGCCGTAGCAGGGTGCGAATATGCTGACTGACCTGGGCTCCACTGCCCTGGGCATCGAGGGGATCAAACTGGGAGTAAAAGGCGGTCAATTTTACCGAAACCTGCACCTTTGCCAGAGCTTTATCACCGGCCTGGTCGATCGCCTCGACGGTCTTCCAAGCCTGGGCGGCTTGGGACAGCTGAGCCATTAAGTCCAGGTAGTGCTGCAGGTAAGCCTGGGCCTCCAACTCCGTAATCACCGCTTCCCCCAGCAAATCCATGGTGAAAGCCAGGTGGTCCTTGCGCATCCGCTCGATCGCCCGGATGGCTTTGTCGATGGTCTCCCCAGCAATATAGCGGTAGGCCAGGGTTTCCACCGCTGGGGCGACGGTGGTGGCCGCCAGCTGGCCCGCCACCGAGTCGGGATTAGAAAAGTTCAGCAGGCCCTTGAGGGCACCGGGCAGTTCCACCGCCTCCACCGTCAGGTACTCCTGCAAATGGCGGGCAATTTCTGCTTTACTCCGTAAGGCTGGCAGGGCATCAATGAAGCGAAATAGTTGCACCTTCAGGCCCGGATTACCCATGGCAAAGTCCATAATCTTATCGTCCCAGCGCATCTGGTCACGCATCTGGGCCAAGAGATTCTTCTTTTCGCGGGTTGCACTCAGCAGCGCCCTGGCGATCGCCTGGGTGTCGGCTTCATAGGGGGAGGTATGGGGCTGGGCAGTGGTGAGAGGGGCAACCACGGTACTATTCTCCTTGCTATTCCCTATGACTATCTTGAGTCAAAAATGCTCCTTTTCCTCACTCTGTCATGATTTCCTGGGGAAACCTTGGGGCTAGGCTGCAAGGATCCCTGAGACTAGCCTTAACCTAGCCACCCACATGGATCACCGGACGGCGGGCAACGTTTTTCTCCGCCGTGCGAATCACCTCCCGGGTAACCACGGCGATGTCTCCCTCGCCAAACAGGATGAACCGCAATAGGTACTGGATGGGGTTTCCTTCAATCCAGCCAAAGTAGGCGTGGGGCAGTTTGCCGGTTTGATCGCGAATATGAAAGAGAATGGCGGCGATCGCATTGGGTACGGCTGCGCCCCGGGCTCGAAGAATGCGGTAATCGCCCACCTGTACCCCCTCTAAATAGAGGGTACCGACAAACTCCGAAGCATCGGAAACCTGGATCTCTAAAAACAGGATGGGATCGGTGGGGGCAATATGGTTATCTTCCCGCACCTCATTCTGCTTCAAAAAGTATTCCTGCTCATCCCCGTCCTGCTTACGATTGGCAATCAGACGAATAACGTGTTCGCTCTCTTCCTGAATAAAGCGCTGGGCCGTTTCATCCACCTCAATTCGTCCCACCCGCAGTTCCGTTGATCGCCATACCCGAGAAATTAAGGAGGTGACGATGATGGTGCCAATGAAGAAGGCAGCAATTTTAACCCCGTCGGGACGCTCAATAATATTGGTAATGGTGGTGTAGAGAAAAACCACCGTAATCAGACCAAAAACCATCATGCTCAAGCGCGATCGCTGACGGCGAGCCGCCAGGGTCACTGCAAAAGAGGCCGAACTCATCAATACCAGTACCCCCGTGGCGTAGGCCCCCCCCTGGGCCTCCACATTGGCTCGAAAGATAATGGTAACCACAAAGGCAATCAGGGTAAAAATCAATACCAGGGGACGAGTCGCCAGGGTCCAACTGGGGGCCATGCCGTAACGGGGCAGGTAGCGGGGCACGATATTGAGCAAGCCCGCCATGGCAGAAGCCCCCGCAAACCAAAGAATGGAAATGGTACTGAGGTCATAGAGGGTACCAAACCCACCCCCCAGTGAACTATGGGCCAGGTAGGCCAGGGCCCGACCATTGGCGGCCCCACCGGGAAGAAACTCCTGGGACGGAATCAATAGGGTGGTCACCAGACTACTGGTAATCAGAAAGAAGCTCATAATTACCGCTGCTGTGGTCAGCAAACGGTAGGTATTTTGAATCCGCCCCTGGGGGGACTCCTCCGTATCTCCGCCATGGCCTTTGACCAGGGGCATTACCGCTACTCCGGTTTCAAACCCCGATAGCCCCAGGGCCAACTTAGGAAACACCAGGGCCGCCACCACCACGAGCATGAAGGGATTACCATGGCTGCTGAGCAAACCGGCTTGCCAATCCTTGAGCATCACTGGATGGTGGAAAATCTCCTTGAGACCAACGGTAATAGTGATCAGGTTAAGGAACAGGTAAATACCCACCAGCAAAACCGCCAGCCCAATCGCCTCCCGAAAGCCCTTGAGAAAAACTGCCGCCAGGAATCCCACCAGCAGCAAAGTCAAGGCTACTTCATGACCGTGAAGAAAGCCTGGAACCAGGGGATTTTCAATAATATGGGCGGTGGCGTCAGCGGCGGAGAGGGTAATGGTAATGATAAAGTCAGTGGCCACAAACCCCAGCAGGCACAGCACAAAGAATTTTCCCTGCCACCAGGACAGGAGGTGTTCCAGCATGGCAATGGAACCATCTCCGTGGGGACTCATGGAGGCCACTCGACGGTAGATGGGCAGAGCCCCAAACAAGGTTAGCATGACCAGAATCAGAGTTGCTACGGGCGATAGAGAGCCCGCCGCCAGGGCCGCAATCCCGGGTTGATAGCCCAGGGTGGAGAAATAATCAACCCCGGTTAAGCACATCACCTGCCACCAGGGGTGTTTAACGACGTGGTCTCCCTTGCTGTGGCGGTCTTCCTGTAATAGCCAGCGCAGTGCTCGGGCTCGAGAAATCCTGATATTTTTAGCCTTTGTTGTCATTCACTGTCTCTCCTGGATGGGGCCACCTACCTGTGAGATAGATTGCCGCCCTTGTCTAGGTCTGTCAACCCAGATTCAGGGCTAGGCTGTTATCAGTATTTCATCTGCCTACCGTTCTTGGGTCATGGTACCCTGGAATTAACCTGGTTAGGTAGCTGAAACCCCCATCGGCAGAGCTTTGTCGCAGCCAGAGCCGGGGTGACCTAGGGCTTGTCCCCCACAAAGGGAGTGCTCCAGAGGGTCCAGTTTTCTTTATTGAAGGGTGATCGCCAGCGTCGAATTAATTCGGCCTCCAGGGCCTGCCGAACTTTACGCTGGCTAGCGGCATGGGGCCAGAAGCCAATGTTAACCGCCACCGCCAGGTGATAGCCGCGATGGGCCTCAACGTACTGAAGAATATAGCGTTTACAGTCATGTACCCCCTGCCAGCGCTGGTTAGACTTACCCGTTTCGCCGATGTACAGTAGCAGGGGAACCTGATGATCGACAACAAAGTAAAGGGCTGGTACTCCAGAGTCCCGGCTGGATTCTCGCCAGAATTCAGCGTTTTTGGGGGCGAGGCTAAAGGGATCAAGGGTCTTAGCCGGCGATGCTTTCACCGCAAACAACACCCCCTGGTCTGGTTCCTCTGCTTGGCGCTGCTGCTGCTGGTAACTGGCCACCCGTTGCTTCCAGGCTTGTAACTCAGCTTCGGTCAGCCTAGACCTGGGCGGGGCAGCGTAGGCAGAGGATAGATCGGCAGCCCGCAGATCAGCGTCAGATAGTAGGGAGGGTTGATAGTCAGCAGTCATGGGGATGGATCTAGCGGGTATCTAGCCATGGAATCTTGCCATGCTATCATCTCTGGGCCCAATTCTAGCCTTAGCTGACTGGGACAGCGCGACTGGGATAACGCCGCAGCAAAGTCAGGCAGCGTTGCAGGTTAAAACTACGCGGATCTCGCCGGGTGCCAGAGCGATCTACGGCCTGGTGGGTGGTAATGCGATGGTCGGGAACGGTAGTCTGCGCCAGCAGCCAGGCCAGAGAATAGTACTGAGCTCGGGTGTAACCACTGTGTCGAAGACGATTGTTAAATCCGTCCCGGGGGGTCTCTAGGGAGACATGGTAGGCAAAATTATTCACCGAGGGTGGGAAACTAGGATTGGTCAACACCGTTTCGGGCCCCTCAGGCCCATCAAATACCGAATTGCCAGCGCCAAAGGCTCGCTTTTCTGGAGGGACGATGTAGTAAATCGTGCCGTCGCGACCAATCAAGCTATGGTAACTGACCTGGTCTTGATCCCGGGGATGGGCCGTGCGAAATAAATTCAGGGCACTTTGGGCCGATGCTACGGTTTCGTGGAGGACCACAATAAACTCGTTGTGGACCGGCTCGCCCCTGGCATCGGTAAGGAAGCGATCGCCGTAGTTGCTAGAGTGGGCCAGGGCCTGTACCAGGCGAGGGGCCACCGGGGGTGACGGCACCCCGCCACCGGGAACCTGAGCATTCATGAAGGACTCCCGCCCCTGGTCAGGGGCGATCTCAGTGCCATCACGGCCTGGCCAATCAGGTAAGCCCACCACCGTAGACAGGGGCTGCAGCGGCGCAGCCGCCCGCAGTGGAGGGTTGCCCAGGCCAAGGGCCAGCACTAGTAGACAACTACAGAGTCCCACCAGCCAGCTACGGGTCATGGCCACTCCTTTGGGTCAGGTCTTCGAGTTGATCCGGGGTGGCAGCCTAGGCCCACGCCCCAGCTGCTTAAACTTTCTTCAACCAGCTAAACATAGCCCGCAGGTCTTTGCCAACTGCTTCGATGGGATGCTCAGCCTCCCGACGACGCATGGCGGTAAAGCCAGCGTTACCCGACTGATTTTCTAGCACGAATTCCCGGGCAAACTGACCCGTTTGGATCTCCTTGAGAATTTTTCGCATTTCTGTCCGGGTCTCGTCGGTAATGATTCGGGGGCCTCGGGTGTAGTCGCCATATTCAGCGGTGTTGGAGATACTATCGCGCATCTTGGCCAACCCCCCTTCTACCACCAGGTCAACAATCAGTTTGACCTCGTGAAGACACTCAAAATAGGCCAGTTCTGGCTGATAGCCGGCGTTCACCAGGGTTTCAAAGCCAGACTTAATTAACTCACTCAGCCCGCCGCAAAGTACCACCTGCTCACCGAACAGGTCGGTTTCCGTTTCTTCCCGAAAGGTGGTTTCTAAAATTCCAGCGCGGGTACCCCCAATGCCCTTAGCGTAGGCCATGGCGCGATCGCGGGCCTGACCGGTAGCATCTTGCTGTACCGCGAACAAACAGGGCACCCCCTGTCCTTCCTCGTAGGTACGACGAACCAGGTGCCCTGGCCCCTTAGGTGCCACCATCACCACATCCACGTCGGCGGGAGGTAGGATCTGGCCGAAATTAATATTAAATCCATGGGCAAACAGCAATACATTGCCCGCCTCCAGATTGGGTTCAATGGCTTGCTTGTAAATGGCTTTCTGCACCTCGTCCGGCAGTAAAATCATGACCCAATCCGCCAGCTTAACCGCTTCTGCCACGGGCTTAACCGTCAGACCGGCGGCCTCTGCCTTGGCAATGGAACGGCTCCCTTCGTATAACCCCACAATGACATTGACGCCGCTATCTTTTAAGTTGAGAGCATGGGCATGGCCCTGGGAGCCATAGCCAACAACGGCTACGGTCTTGCCATTGAGTAAATCTAAATTGGCATCGCTGTCGTAGTACATACGGGCCATGACATTCTCCTTCTCCACAGACAGGGGGTACTTTACAAACTTTTCATCTTATCAAACTAAGTGGATTCCCTTAATCCCTCCCCTGGAGTTTATTCACAGTCCGCAACCCAGTCGCCCATAGCTAGAGGGCAGGAGGATTAGAGATACTCCCACTGGCTATAGAGGGCCGCCTGACCGTAGTCCACTCCCTGGTTATCCTCCAGGTTCCAGACCGTCACATCCTGAATGCGGAAGCGTCTACCGGTACGGTCGATCCGAATCCCCCCATAGTGTTCAATAAAACCCTGGGCCGTCACTGTGGCCAAAATTTGAGCCCGTTCTGCCTGATCGGGTAGCTCAGCGGACTGGCGCGAAGGTAGGGCGGTAAACTCTGACCAACCCCTGGCAAACAATTGCAGGGCGGCCTGGTTACCATAGTTAAAAATGGGATCGGCCCCCACCCCGTGGGAGACCACTACGTAGGGGGCATGGTAAATTACCCTGGCCGCTTCCTGGGGGGTCAGAGCTGGATCAACCAGGTCCTTGCCCAGACGACGACGAAAGCTACAACGCAGATAATGGATATGATCCGCCTGATAATCATTCTGCGGCGTCGGTTCAAGCATCGCTATCGGGGTCTACATCACAGCTGTAGAGGACAGATGTTTAGTCCAGGTAGCCCATTAAAATGGCTACAGGAGGATCCACCACATCGTTGGGGGCAATGGGGCGATCGCCGGGCAAGACATGGAGATCGGCAATGGGTAGATCGCTAACCGCCACAGGACGATGACCGGGCAGAGTGTCTATAGTGGAAACTTTAAAGGTATTGGCGGCAATTGGCCGTTCTCCAGCCCGATCTAGGCTGCCTACCACCTGAAATGTACTCAGAGCAATGGGGCGGTGGTTGGGTAGGGTATCGGTTTCTACCAGACGGGTATTATCGTCTAGAACAATCACTGCACCATGGTGCTCAGCCTTGACCAACTCGCCACCAGCCTGGGCATTCTGTTTAGTCCGACTGGAACGGGCAGGGGTAGGGCTGGCTGGAGCTTCAGAAGTATCGCTAGGAATATCGTTAGGGGTGGTCATGGTGATGTAGGTCCTTATCACAAAAGGCAAATCCCTTAAAGGCAACTTGCCGGGGAAAACGATGAAATAGAATTACAAACACAAGGGGTCAGGCCAGGTATACAAGCTATATTAAAAAGCTGAATACTTTATTAAGTATAGAAGACCAGGGGCCATCAGCGGCTTTATAAAAAATGATGACAATGATAAGTTGCCTTGGGATAATTGGTAACAAACCTCTAGGGGAAACGACAGACCACCCTACCCAGCAGATGGGCTCGGGACACCAGACCAAAGCTACGACTATCGGTGCTGGCCCCCAGATTAATACCGGCGATAAAGTAGAGATCGCCCTGGCCGTACACCACCCACTTAATCAGCTCCAAGCCAGGTTGGTGGGGATGGCTGGCCACCACCAGGTCTCCGGGCTGAGGGGGGTGGCGGCGATAGCTATTGGGGTCAACCAAAACCTCCTCCCCGGGCTGTAAAAGCGGCATCATAGATTCCCCTACTACCCGCAGGCGGCGGCGGCGGGCTAAAAGCCACAAAATTAAATCCAGCCCCTGGCTGAGGCGCAACTGCTGGGGCGGAGATACAGGAAACATAATCCGGGTCACAGGGTAGAGTCACCTACAAAACTGGAGGCACGGACTCCGTGCCTCCAAATCTTTACCCAGCTGCGGGGCTAACTGGCCGTATACCAGGGGATTTCTCGGCTCTTGGTGGCCCAAAAGATGCCATGGATCTTCTGAATTGCCTCCATTAGCTCGGTGGCATGCTGGGGGCTAACCTCAACCTTGCAGGCTGAGCAAAGTTTAGCGGCCTTCCAGAAGGTGGTGTGCAAATCAGGAAATTGCTCCAGGTGCACCGGCTTAAAGTAATCGGTCCAAAGAATCAGTAACTCTTCTTTGGCCAGTTGGGCCTGCTCTTCTTTAATGGCGATATAACGGGAAAGGGTATTGTTATAGGCAACCGTTGCGGCCTTATCTCCAGGTGCAGGGGGCTGCAAATCAAGGATTTTTTTAGTCATGGCAACCACAGCTTCGGCCGCAACCCGGGCTGATGAGGGATCGTAAACGCCACAGGGGCCATCGCAATGGGCATAGACCGCAGGGGCAGGAAAGCTAGCCTGGAACTTAGAAATGACTTGTTTCAGCATGATCAAATCCGATTCTGATTAGTTATCAGCGGTTAGGAACTCAACTCCATGGGCACCCTAACCCATAACTCATCTGGTGTCTCGCAGCGGGCGAAATCCAAAGAGTATCCCCAGGGGGGGGACGGGATAGGTAACAGCCTACCCCATTGTCATCGCTACAGGGGGTCTTATGCAACCTTTCCGAGTAAAGCCATTTATTGCCCTGGGGCTGTTCAGTTTACTGCTGGCCAGTTGCGATGTGCGGCAACACCTTTCGGGACTGGGGAAAGGCCGGGTTGACACGACCAATTTGCCTCCCTGCGTAGATGATGACTGTAACTGTGGGGATTTTCTCAGTCAGCCCCAGGCCCAGGCGGTACTGGAGGCCTTTTCGGCCGATATCTACGGTTTGGACGAGGACGGTAACAGGCGTGCCTGTGATCAGCTGCCGCCCCTGAGTCCACCCGTGGATCCAGATCCTCCAGGGTCTAAAAATCCTCACCTGGTTCTGGGTAACCCCAGCCATGCCAGCCACCGCAATGCTGATAACTATCTGTTGGAACGGCCCCAGTACGTGGTGGCCTATAACCGCGATCGACGAATTTTAGCCTGGGCTAGCTGGGAGTTAGATGCCGCCTGGCTGGGAGGCATTGATCGCCAGGACGACTTTCGCCCCGATCACGCCTTACCCCCTGGCTTTTATCAGGTCACCCCGGAGGACTACAGCCATAGTCACTATGATCGCGGCCATGTGGTGCCCTCTGGCGATCGCACCCGCAATAGCCTGGATAACAGTACCACCTTCCTGATGACCAATATCCTCCCCCAAGCCCCTGCTAACAACCGAGGTCCCTGGCGTGAACTAGAAACCTATGCCCGCGATCTGGTTTACCATCAACATCGCAGCCTGCATATTTTTGCCGGAGCCTATGGTAAAAAGCCAGTCTCTGAGCTACCAGGGGTAACCGTACCCTCTCGCCTATGGAAAATTATCATTGTTTATGACCGCCTCGGCAATAGCCGCCTGGGGCTCACCTCCCATAGCCAGGTGATTGCAGTAGACATGCCCAATAGCAATGTCATCAGCCCTGACTGGCATACCTATCGAACCTCAATCCACCGTATTGAGATGGCTACTGGATACCAATTTTTAACTCCAGTGCCCCAACCTTTACAGACAAAACTAAAATTGTCCTTACATTAAGCTCCACAATGGCTATAATACAGTTAAGGGTTGTATAAATTAGTTCCGACGGGTGCATGACTAAAGTCCGTATACAGTATTGATTATTGTCTTAGTTATCAATAAATTTAATTCCATCGATTGATGTCATCCTGGTTATTTTTATTCCGTAGTTTAGTCAGGGCTGGGTACCCCGACCAGGTCAGGTTATTTATTCTCGTTAATTTAATTTTTATTGTTGTCATGGTCTATTTTTTCGATAAAACTCCTCTGTGCTAAGGGATTTAGCTGTCAGGTGTGGAGTAGCTATCTATACCGTCAGGCACTTTATAGGGTTTTTAAGCCAGAAACCTTTTGCCTGACTTGTATAGATCTAACCAGCCTGGCTTGGGTTTTTGGTCTAGGGTAAGACCAGAACCCTCAGTCTTCGGCTAATTATGTTTCTCCTAGGCTAGATTTTCCCCTTGGGAACAGTTAAACTACATAATCTGCACAACATTCAGGCGACTCTACTCCTTTCTGGCTTTGTTGGGAACACTGTATCTGGTTGATAATTTTTTCTTTGGTGGTGAGTATTTAAGATAGCTATTTCTGAGCTTCCTGCTTTGACCAAGTCATGGCGCTTGAGATTTCAGGCTGGCCAGGGAAGCGATGGGTTTGATTGGGGTTAAGCTACCAGGGTTACAAAGCCTTTTTCGCCGAGCCTCTTTTGCCAGGTTTAGTTGTTCTTTAGTGCCGGTCGCCTGCCGATCTGAAGCTTGATTCTGCACATGTTTAGCTAGATCACAGGGGCTGGGTAACTGCCTGGCAATCCTTGTCAGATCTCTTCTTCCGTCTCCTTACCTACACTATTTTATATTTGAGTTTCTGATTTTGAGTCTTTATGTACTATAGAAACGGTTTGAAACGACTTTCCATTTTTGTAGATGGAAACAACATGTTCTACGCCCAGCAAAAAAACGGCTGGTTTTTTGATCCAAAACGGGTTTTGGAGTATTTTTTGACCGTAGAGGGCGGAGCGACTCTGGTTAATGCCTTTTGGTACACCGGCTTGAAGGATCCTCAAGACCAGCGGGGCTTTCGTGATGCTCTAATCAGTTTAGGCTACACTGTGCGCACTAAAATCTTGAAAGAATATTACGATGATGCCTCTGGTCGCTACTCCCAAAAGGCAAACCTGGACATTGAAATCGCCATTGATATGTTTAACACTGTTGATCAGTACGACCAGGTTATACTTTTCAGTGGTGATGGAGATTTTGAACGGGCTATTGAGCTATTGCGATCTAAGAGTACTCACATTACCGTTGTCTCTACAGAGGGCATGATTGCGCGGGAATTACGCAACGCCACCGACCGCTACATCGACCTTAACGACGTACGCCAGTATATAGAAAAGGATTGAACTCCGGCTCAGAGAGAGCCAGGACCTCAAAGCCCTGCGATGGTGGTTTAAATCCCATGGCTTTTACCAATCACCCAGTGACGTTTAAAGAAACTGGCCAGGCTGCTTTCCTTTAAGGTTAAACAAATAGGTCGGCCATGGGGACAGGTCCGCGGCTGACGAGTGCGCTGCCAGTCTGTCACGAGGTTCTGCATTGCTGGCAGACTCAACGGGGTGCCATTACGAATTGCGGTTCGACAGGCTATGGCCACCCTTGCCCCATCTCCGGCACCACCCCGACTGATGTCCAGCAGAGCTGCCTCCAAATCCGGCTGATCGACCAGGCTAGCGGGGGCGCTGCGAATTATCCAGCGTTGGGGGCCAAACTCTTCGATGGCTAATCCCAGCTGTTGCAACTGCTGCACCTGATCGGGAGATAGGCTGTCTAGAACTAAAGGGGTAGCCAGGGGAACTATCTGCCAGCAGTCCTGCAACTGTTCGTAGATTACCCGCTCGTGGGCAATGTGCTGTTCAATCAGGCAAAGTCCATCGGGCTGTTCCGCTAGAATATACCGGTTATGAACCTGGGCAATGGCAATTAGGGAGGGACGGCTGGCATGCTGTTGCGGGGAGGCTTGATAGAGACCCCCGGGTTCTGTAGTTTTAATCCAATTGCTAAAGGACCGCCGAGCCCCGCTGTCATCGCTGCTGTGGTCGGCGATGAGAGACTGCACTGTGGTTTGAATTTTCTCCCCCCACAGCTCTAAATTTTGAAGATAGATTCTGGACTTGTCAGGGCTACGGTGCCAGTCAATATCACCAGGTGCAAGGCGCAAATGAACAAAGCCAAGGGGATAGCGGTGGCGGGGTAGGGTGTGGCGAAAACTTTGAATTAGTTTCTGGTTTAGTTCCGGTAAGGTAACGATACGACCGTTAAGGGCAACCTTCACCCAATCGGGCCGAGGCCGATGACAGCGATCGGGTAGGCCAATCAGCCCATAGCAGTCCCCTTCTAGTGCAGACTGCTTACCCCGTAAAGGCCCTGACCAGGGGGATTCACCGTCGGTTTCCTTGAGGTCTAAGGGGTTGACCATGGGCAGAATTTGGGTCAGCACCGACCGGGCCGATGGCCCTGGGGTTAGGGAAAACCAGGGGCGATCGCTGAGTCGAGCCCGCCAGGTAACCTGGGGATGGCAAAGGGCGGCATGGTAGATCACCTGCTGAACCTGGCGCAGCTGACCAGCCTCCTGTTGCCGTCGATCAGGCCAGAGATAAAAAAGTTCAGCCACCGTAACGATGGTACCTGGCGCCATGGCAATGGGATTAATCTGACTGGGTTCACCCTGACTAGAGTAGGTGACTTGCCAACCGCTGGTAGAAGAGCGGAGGCGGCTGCATAGGCTTAGTCGACCCAACTGAGCCAGGCTATGGAGGGCCTGGCCTCGAAAACCAAGGGTGCGAATCTGCCACAGATCGGCCGCGTTATAGATCTTACTGGTGCTGTGGGCTGCCGCCGCCAGGACTAAGTTCGCCTGGCTCATGCCAACCCCGTTGTCTGCCAGTTGTAAGCGCCCGGCCTCGGGCCAGAACTCCAGGGCAATATGGGTGGCTCCAGCATCCAGGGCGTTTTCAATGAGTTCTCGTACCATTGCCCCTGGGGAATCAATTACCTGAGCAGCGGCCATCTGGTTAAAAATTAGATGGCATAGGGGTTGGATTCTACCATCCTGGGTATGGTTTTCCGGATCATCGGAATGGTGGAGAGGCAGACCGGGCCCATCAGTCAAGTCAGTAATAGGGAATCCCTCTCAGTCAAAGGCTGGTGTCATTACTTTTTATCACAGCTGCGGGTGGTTTTGCCCCTCGGGGTTGACTACAGCTAGCAAAACAGCTCCCGCCTCACGACAGGAGCTGCTTTTAAACCCGTGGCTTTGTTAGCTAGGGAACGCCAAACCAGAACTATTCAGTGGAATAACCCATGGTGTGGCAAGGGTTTAATCCAAGTCACCCATAGCGAGTACGGGTTCAGTCTCGCGATCAATGCCCTTCTCAAAGCCCGCTTCTGCAGCCCGAGCTCGACCTGCATGCCAGAGGTGGCCAATCAGGAAGAAGAAGCCCAGAACAAAGTGGGAAGTAGACAGCCACTGACGAGGATTAACAAAGTTCACAGAGTTAATTTCAGTAATTACCCCGCCAACCGAGTTAATAGACGCGTTAGGAGCATGGGTCATGTACTCAGCTGCCCGACGCACCTGCCAATCCTGAATATCATTGGTAAGCTTGTCAAGATCCAGACCATTAGGACCCCGTAGAGGCTCCAGCCAGGGACCTTGGAAGTCCCAGAAACGCATGGTTTCACCACCAAAGATGATTTCCCCAGTAGGAGAACGCATCAGGTACTTACCCAGACCCGTAGGTCCCTGGGCAGCACCAATGTTGGCACCCAAGCGCATATCCCGTACCAAGAAAGTCATGGCTTGAGCCTGAGATGACTCGGCATTAGTAGGGCCGTAGAACTCAGAAGGATAGGCCGTATTGTTGAACCAGACATAGCAGGAAGCAATAAAGCCCATCAGGGACAGAGCCCCCAAACTGTAGGAGAGATAAGCCTCACCTGACCAAATCAGAGCTCGCCGGGCCCAGCCAAATGGAGTAGTAAGAATATGCCAAACGCCACCAGCAATACAAATGAGACCAACCCAAATGTGACCGCCAATGATGTCTTCCATGTTGTTGACCCCAATTAGCCAACCCTCGCCCCCAAAGGGAGAGCGCAGCAGATATCCGAAAATCACAGCTGGATTCAGGGTGGGATTGGTAATCAGGCGCACATCACCTCCACCAGGAGCCCAGGTGTCGTAAACGCCACCAAAGACGCAGGCCTTTAGCACCAGCAACAGAGCACCACAGCCCAGAAGAATCAAATGATAACCAATGATATTGGTCATTTGATTTTTATCTTTCCAGTCGTAACCGAAGAAAGAGGAGTACTCCTCTAACACTTCAGGTCCACGAATGGCATGATAGACTCCGCCCAAACCGAGGACAGCCGAAGAAATTAGGTGTAACACCCCAACTACAAAATAGGGAAAAGTGTTAATCACCTCACCGCCAGGGCCAACCCCCCAACCCAGGGTAGCCAGGTGGGGTAGCAGAATAAAACCCTGCTCATAAAGAGGCTTGTCTGGAACAAAATGGGCGACTTCAAATAAAGTCATAGCCCCAGTCCAGAAGACAATTAGACCAGCATGGGCAACATGGGCACCCAGCAACTTACCAGACAGATTGATCAAGCGGGCATTACCAGACCACCAGGCAAAGCCAGTGGAGGGCTGGTCACGACCGGCAATAAAGGAATTACTAGAGAGCGTTACCACGGGGCAGTACCTCTTCGGGGAATGCAAACTTTTCATGGGGCTGGTCGGTGGGTGCCATCCAGGCCCGAATACCTTCGTTCAACAAAATATTCTTGGTGTAGAAGGTCTCAAACTCAGGGTCTTCAGCGGCCCGAAGCTCCTGAGAAACAAA
>JAGWXD010000090.1 GCA_018970085.1 Cyanobacteria bacterium REEB459 | reverse complement strand
AGGCTTGGGATACGTTGCCGAGGGTCTTGGCCAGGTTTAACAGACCCAATTTGTTCTTCACAATCTTCTCTTGGGTATTCATGGTGACACTCCTAAGTCAGTACTAGTTTACACAGAGTGTCAGATAAAGTCCTAGCTATTACAGTTTAGACGCTTGGCGTAATTGGCTACATACTTACCCCTTTTCAAACATCCTCTTAGCCCGTCAGAGTGGGCACTGGTCTGCGCCTGCGCCTGAGGGCAGTGAGATTACCTTAGAAGGGGATGAGCTTTATACTCGCGTCGGCGAGAACCGTTCGACTCAGCTCACGACAGGCCTTCCCCCCCTCTGAGAGTTTAGGCTGGACGTTGACCTTTTTGGAGCGGGAGAGCCGCTACTGGGTGACGGCGCAGGCGGGGCGAAAAGATGAGACCCTATTCACCCAAGGAACTCAGGACACGTGGGCATGGGCACAAGAGACCAGTACCCTCCGCTGGTTCACGGACGGGGAGCGGCGCTATGGGAAAGCCCTCTGGCCCTTGGCCAGTGAGCGGTTGCCAAACCGGGGTTTGGCGGCTACCTATCCCTTCCGCAAAGTCTGGCGTGAAGGCTTTCAAGATTAAGGGTTCCCAAGGTTAACGGCGGGTCGTCTGACTCAACGTGGATCATCCTTTCACCACCCTGAGTCCGGCGTCTGAAGTCCATACAAATTATAATGAGGCGCACAATGCAGCCCTCCGGCGACGGTGTAGTGCCCAAAACCTCTATGCCAAGACCACTAAGGGCTTACAGCGCAGTTTGGACGTTCAGCGGTTGATCCATAATTGGGTACGTCCCCACTGGGGACTCCAGGGCAAGACGACCCCCGCGATGGCCATGGGCTTCACGACCCGCTCCATCTCGATGGCCGAATTACTCAGTTCCACAGGCTTTGAAGCTCTCCTACTTTCACGATTCAGTGCCTAGATTTCAGCTACAGCCCGCTCAATTAATCGACGGGCCAAGGTTTGAACTCCCGTATGGTGGTAGTATTTGACCGAAACATCTAAGAATGCGCCGAGATAGTCAAGCTTGGTTTTAGACCCTTCAATAAATCCCCCCAGGCCATCGATTAAACTGCCCTGGGTAATGTGACGATCGGCAATAAACCCATCCATCCATCCCTTGGTAGATGCAAAGCTTTGGGTTATGAAGGCCAGCTTATCGGCGTTGCTGTTACCGGGCAGTTCGGCCTTGATGCCCTTAAAGGTGGGGTTACTATCCAACTCTGATGGGGCCATAGCTCCAATCATCGTCAGGGCTCGGGTGGAAAAGTCAGCACCCAGAGGAATCAAGCCATCAAAGCAAACTAGAGCTGCCATACGTACCAGGGATTCATCCTTATAGGCCCCCAGGGCGGCCAGAAAATCGCCTAAACTATCGCCAGGAATGCCACTAATTTTGCAGAAGGCCACGACCTCTGCCACTAGTTTGACCACCAGATCAATGGTTTGGGCTTTTTCTGGCTTAGGGGTTAAGTTTTTTAGAAAACCTAAAAAAGTATCCTGGCCCAACCGATTAGCCAGGGCAGCAGTCCCTAGGAGTCCTGAGCTAGCGTCAATGGTTTCGTAAAGCCAGAGAGCGGTCTGGTAACCCTCGTGCTTGTCATTGAACAGGGCGATCGCCCGCTCTCCGATCGCCTGAACCATGGCTTCATCGGTTTCCCCTGTCACGGCCTTGATGGTTTGATCAAATCCCACCAGGTTTTCCCAGGTGTGGGGCAGAAACAGGTCAAGGGTTTTCAAAGCTCGTACCGTTAATCCCCCCGTGGGCAGGTTATCAACGATTTCGTAGATTTTTTTGCTCACGCCTAACTCCTTTAGGATGAATGGGTACTCTTAATTGCTTACTAATAATTGCTTACTGAGTCATTGCTCACCAAACTGACTATCAGCCCTTCACTATAGCCCAGGCATGGGGCCAGCTAGGATGTTGCCGGCAAGGGGGTAGCAGGGACAGCAGGGGTAGAAGCCTGAGGCGTGGGAGCCAGAACTCGAGCTGCTTTGGTTTTTGCGATCGCCACCTTAAGCCGGGCTAAACCCTTTAAATCAAACTTCTGAAGCCAGGTAGTACGATCTTGCTGGGTAAAGGAGGGGTCTCGGGATAAAACCTTGACTTGATACCGACCGTTGACCAGCAGACCAGTGGCCGTAGTCCCCTGCTCTACCGTGGGATAACCCCCAATCTTCTGAGTAGCATCGGCATATTTGGCCGCTGCCGATGGCAGACTGATGGTATCGGTAATCGTCAGCATAGCCAGAGTTTGATCGCCACGCTGTAACTTATACTCAGCAAAGCCCTTTTTCTCCTGGTAGGGAATCACTTTATAGGAGCCCTCCTCAGCGGGGAAGAACTGATTAAAAGTCCCACCCTTTTCTGCTTTCCTGGCAACCGCAGCAGAGGACCCGAATCCGGTGGTGTCTTTTTGAACTTGATCATACCGGGAGGGGGCAGAGCTGCAGCCATTAACCAGTAAGGTCAAGCCTAGTACCACGGGTAGCAATCGTTTTAACCAGCCGAAAGGGGGCATATAAAACTCCTTTGCAAAGAACATCGGGCCACCTACTTACAGACAACTATCGATGCAGGTATAATGCATAATATTTTCGTGACCAATAGCCTTGATGGATAAATAGCTTAAGGCACCGAAGAGAACATATCAAATCGATAGTCAACCTCCCCCTCGATTAACAAAAATTAATGCCGGCGGTAGGGATGATTTCTGGTTCAGGGGGAGCATCCTAGTTTTTCACTAAGCACAAATACTTGGCCTAGGAGAGTGATTCAGATAGGCTGTGCGTAACCTCAGAATTTGAGGAGCATTCTCGGGCTTCCATCGGGCTCCAGTGATTTTAACCCGTTCACCGATCTGCTTAACAAGGGACTCAACCTCTCCTGAGCCAATGCCCAATCCCTCCGATTGATAGGCCCTATAGTTGGGTAACCGATGACGATGTTTCTCTAAATAGCGTCGGAGGCAATCGGCTTGGTAGGTCCGCATTCCTTTCAAAATGGGCCATACCTGCTCTACCTCACCCTGCCACAAATGGCGGCGTAATGCCCTGCGCTCAGAGTCCAACATCTGCACCTTGTATAGGTTTTCCATCAGATGGAACCAGTCCAGCACTTCAATACGCTGCGGAACTTGTTCGCCACCAAAGGTTCGAGCAATCGTCCACACACCGTCATGGCCATCGCCAAGCACGATAAATTCTGCCTCCAAGGGTTGAGCTATGCTCCAGGTCTGGAGGGCCGTGTTGTCTTGAAAGAAGACCTCATAGACACCGTTACCTAAGCTCACCGCCTTGTAATCTTTCCAGCTACTCTTTGCCTCCGCGTCATCGGTCTCGACCCTCAGACGGATCTTGCCCCC
>JAGWXD010000089.1 GCA_018970085.1 Cyanobacteria bacterium REEB459 | reverse complement strand
TGCAAGGCCGTACTCAAAAACAGCAAAATCCTTATCCTCCGACTTCTTTAGCCTGGGCAACTTGGTTGATTGCTCGGTTGGGAGGATGGTCCGGGTATCGTTCCCAACGTCCTCCCGGCATGCCCACTCTGATTCATGGCCTGCGGCAGTTTGAGGCGATCTTCCTCGGATGGAAACTGGCTCAGACTCCACTTATGTGTACACCGTAGCCTGCCAAGGGGGGTACAGCGTGAAACTCCTACAGCCAGGCGCTGGGGGGTAGGACTGAGCAAGGGGATGTCTCACTCTGTGGAAAACCGCTATGGACCGTTAGCAGGGCCAGATGCTGAACCCGAGACACCGGTGACAAGCTTTACGATTAGGTTACAATCTGGGCCAAAATATAAACCCTTCGACAAATTACGCTAGCCTATCCTGTCTGACCATCCTCCGCTGTGAACTATAAAAGTGTAGATGCAAAATGTATCAGTTGACCTCATCCTAGAGTAATTGAACTATGGTTAAATCCGTCCTGGCTCAAAAACTTGTCTCCGTTGACTACGATAACAACCGCACCTTTGACCTGGGCTTCTTCCAGCCCATTGCAGGTAGTCCGCCCCAGGGTCAGTTAGCTGTCTGGCTGTTTGGTCAATCCTCCGGGCTGCCCACGGGTCAGGCCACCATCGGCGGTACCTTCCCCTACGGTCAGGCGGGCTGGGTACCCGGCTTCATTGGTCAGGCTGCCTGGTTCCTCAATGGCTCCTCCCTAAGGCCTTTAGACTTCAATGGCGATGGCAAAACCGACCAAATTTTTGGTCGTTTGGTATTTACCAACCCCAGCGATATCAATACCTTCCAAGGTTATGAACTAACCACCTGGCTGATGGATGGCACCGGGGTCAGCGGTTATAAGTCTCTGGTTAACAGCAGTGGTCAGGCCGCCATCGTACCTAAGGACTGGGCTAATGCCAGCCTCTACAGTGGCATTGGGGGCCGCGGCACCCTGGGTGACTTTAATGGCGATGGCACCTCAGACCTGCTGTTTTTGAAGCGCAACAGCAACGGCACCACAGACATCGGCCTGTGGTTAATCAATAATGGCGTAGCCGTTACCCAGCAAGGCATTGCCACCGCCGCCGCTGGATGGAATGTGGGGAACACCAACGACTTTGACGGCAATGGCACCACTGACCTGCTCTTTACACGCACCACCGCAACCGGCAGTACGGAGGTCGGGGTGTGGACCCTCAACGGTGCCCAGGTGCTTGCCATGGCCAGTGTTGGCACAGCCGCAGCGGGTTGGCAAATAGTTGACACCAACGACTTCAATGGGGATGGCAAGGCCGATATCCTCTGGACCAAGGCTGAAACCGATGGCTCTACCCGGGTAGGTCTGTGGACCATGAACGGTGCCCAAGCCACCGCCTATAAGGAAATTAATGTTGCGCCTGCCGGTTGGAGTCTGCTTGACCACAACGACTTTAATGGCGATGGCAAGGCAGATTTGCTATTTACCCAGACCCTACAGGATGGTCGCCAGCAGTACGCTACCTGGCTGCTGAATGGCGCCAATAACCCCCTCGCCTACCAGGTGGTTGGCACCACTGCCGCCGGTTCCAATTGGGTTTACTACGGCAGTGGTGATACCAATGCCAACGGTACCGCCGACCTGCTCTTTTACAACACCACCAGTAAGGACCTGGCGGTGTGGCAAATGGGGTCTAACGGTCTACCGACGCAACAACGGGTGACGGGGACACTATCGGGGAACTGGCGATCGCCATTCCTGCTCGATCCCCTCAGTGGTCTGGCGAGTTCCGGCTTTTCTGGCGCCTATGCCCCCAGCAACTGGAGCCTGGAGCACACCACTAGCGGAGGCTTTACAGATAACGGCTCTGTCAACACCTCCGGTGCCCCTGATCAGTTAATTCTCTACAGCGGTAATCTTCACGGGAGCAACCCGCTGAATCGAGCCACGCCGGGCACCACCTCCTACACCATTAATAGCGGATCTTCATGGTCAGTCTTTTCCTTTAATTGGGTCTTTAATAGCTATGACAACCCCTACCAAGATAACTTCAGCGTCTTGATTGATAAAAATAAAGACGGTGTCTTCACTAATGATGAAATTACTCTTCTGGCAAATGTCGCCGGTCAATCTGGAACCTTTTCCCAGACGGTTTCTAGCAATACCAAAATTGGTTTCCTCATGGGAAGCACGGATAATGCTTACGGATCCGGTTATGCCACCGTTACGGATTTCAATATGAGCCCTATATTTGGCTACTTCTAGACCCTAGCTGTTGCCATTGCGCCGCTATAGTCTGCCTAGTTGTAACCTCCATCCTGCTTATCCTGGGTGGAGGTTATGGTTTTAGTAGATCGCAAAGTCCCCTGCCCCTTATCCCCCAGCCCTTTCTGCCAAAACTGGGAGAAGGGGAGCCGGGTCGGATCAAAGCTATCAAACCCTACCAATCTCAAGCTTCATATCTGAAGTTTTATAACAATGTTCTAGACAGTTCAGGAAACCTTACCCTATAAAAAGAGTCCAAAGTCTCACAAGCAGCAGGACTCTACCATGGGGCACTCCATCCACTCCTTAAGTATTTTGACCGCTACCCTGACCCTTACCAGCCTCACCCTAGCTAGTCGCCCCACCCAGGCCTCCAGCTTCACTAACGGTAGCTTTGAACTGGGTCCTGAACCAGGAAATTTTACTACCCTGACCACCGGCAGTACCGCTATTCCTGGATGGTTAGTGCTGGGTAACTCCATTGACTATATTTCCAGTTGGCAAGCCTCCGACGGCACCAGAAGCCTGGATCTTAGCGGTCAGGGGCCGGGTCGAATTCAACAAACCTTTGACACCATCACCGGGGCAACCTACCAGGTGCTGTTTGACCTGGCCGGCAATCCAGGGGACAGTCCATCAACAAAACTCCTGAGGGTCGCCGCCTCTGGCGGCAGTGCCCAAGACTACAGCTTTAACACCACCGGCAAAACCGTTACTGCCATGGGCTGGCAAACCACGGCCTACAGCTTTACCGCCACCAGCCCCAGCACCACCCTGCTATTTACCTCCCTCACCAATAGCCCCTACGGCCCAGCTCTCGACAACGTACGGGTCAGCACCGATGGGGTTACCAGTGTGCCCACCCCGGCCCTATTACCCGGCCTGATTGGCATGGGGGTGGCCGCCTGGCGGCGCCGCCGGGCAGAGGCCCAGGCTACTGGAGAGTAACCACTTCCAAATTCAGGGGTCAGGAGACGCTTCTGACCCCTACACTCATCTTTGCTAACACTTACTCGATATAGTAGATTTCACTCGGGCGAAGTGCGCTCTGAACACCCCCCTTGGCAAGCTACGGTGGTGTACACACAAATTGAACTTAGACTAGGATAGTCCCCTAAAAGCAGCAGTCCTCATGGATAACCCAATTATCATTCATGCCGAACAAATTAAAGGAACCGCTTTTAGTGACCCTCGTTTAGTGAAAAGGGGGCTTC
>JAGWXD010000046.1 GCA_018970085.1 Cyanobacteria bacterium REEB459 | reverse complement strand
CCAGTACGACAGGAACCCTAATTGAACAGGACCAAAGCCTCTCCTTTTACCAGACTAGCTATCCCCAGGAGCCAGCCCTATTTGGCTTCCTAAGCTGGAAGGTGATTTTAACGGCGGGACTCGATCATGTTTACCGAACCTGGTGGTTTTTAACTCTGTTGATTTTATTTGGATCCAGTCTAACCGCCTGCACCTTTACCCGTCAGTTTCCCGCCCTAGGGGCGGCTCAGCGCTGGCAATACTATACTCAGGCCAGACAATTCGAAAAGCTAGCCCTGAGTACGGCACTCCAGGGCATTGATCTATCCCTACTATCGACCGGTCTGGTGCGGCGCCGCTATCGGGTTTTTCAACAGGATGGCAGTCTCTACGGGCGCAAGGGCTTGGTTGGTCGGATCGGTCCCATTGTGGTTCATGCCAGCATGCTATTGATTTTGTTGGGGGCGATCTGGGGAGCCATGACCGGTTTTTTTGCCCAGGAACGGGTCCTTAGTGGTGAAACCTTTGAGATTCAAAATATTTTCACCGCTGGCCCCTGGTCTGCCGCCCAAATTCCCAAGGACTGGTCGGTCCGGGTTAACCGCTTCTGGATTGACTATACCCCAGCCGGAACCATTGATCAGTTTTACTCCGACCTTTCGGTGCTTGATCAGGCCGGCACAGAGGTCGACAGACGTACAATTTCCGTTAACCACCCCCTACGCTATCGCGGGGTCAGCCTTTACCAGGCCGATTGGGGCATTGGCGCGGTCAAGGTGAAGTTAAATAACAGCCCAGTGCTACAACTGCCCATGCAGCGTTTGGAGCAGGAAGGGGCAGGGTTTTGGGGCACTTGGGTACCGACAAAACCAGACCTGAGTACTGGGGTTACCCTATTAGCTCAAGATCTACAGGGTGCGGTTCTGGTCTATGACCAGACCGGTCAGCTGATCGCAACCCTGCGATCGGGCCGGTCGACTGAGGTGAATGGAGTCACCCTGGCCCTGGTAGAGGTGATGGGGAGTACGGGTTTACAAATTAAGGCCGATCCGGGTATTCCTCTGGTCTACGCTGGCTTTGGATTGCTGATGGCAGGGGTAATCATGAGCTATGTGTCCCATTCCCAGGTTTGGGCTCTGGTAGAGGGCGATAGTCTCTACCTGGGGGGACGGACTAACCGCGCCCAGGTGGCCTTTGAACGAGAGTTGCTAGGGCTTCTGCAAGAGCTTGAGGTTGAAAATGCTGGGGCGGCTTTGGCCAGAACCCAGGTCGGGTAGGGTCGGTGGGCTCCTCCCCCAGGTCTGCCCCGGGGTAGACCTAGGGGGCCCCGATACTGGTTGAAAGAACTTCCAGATCGCTCCAAGAGCGGACCACCAGTTGGCATCCCGGCACCGGCGATCGCCCCCAGGCTTGAGAAACCGAGATAAAGGCGGCGGCTCCTGCCTGCTTGGCCACACCCAAATCAGCCCTGCTGTCACCCACGATCACAGTAGCCCGGGGTGACACCTGGAGAGTCTCGCAGAGTTGGTAAAAGAGGGTCGGGTCGGGTTTGGCCGGCTCCCCTATCTCGGTGCCCCGCCACCCCGCCAGCCAGGATTGGAGCTGGTAACCTCTCAGAAAGTCTTCCACCTGGGCCGTACTATCGGAGGACAGCACCCCCAGGGTCAGGCCACTATTTGCCAGTCGAGCTAGCAACTCTAAGGTTCCTGGAAAGGGAGGGGTAGAGGTCACCTTGGCCGGACATTGGCGATCGGCTGCCCCAAAGACATCGACCACCCGTTGTTCCACCTGGTCGTCGGGGCATCCCGCCAGAAGCATCCACTCAACCGCCGCCTGGTGGTTCGCCTGACGACTGCCGCTGGCCATTAAGCCATCTGGATCAAGCTCTGGGTGGAGACCAAAAAGATCACAAAGAGATTGCTGAACCGAGGATGATGGGGTCAACCCCACCTCCCTCAAGCTGGTGACAAGCAAGTTAACTCGCCGTTGAGCTAACTCGAGTAAAAATCCTCGAGCGTCGGCCAGGGTCCCGTCTTTATCAAAAATTACCGCTTCAATACCTGATAGGACAGAACCCTGAACCAGCAGGTTAGTCAACGGCGAGGGCGACTTCACTGTCTTCGTAGACATCGCCGTCGTCACTATCGGCGTCTAAGGCCTCAGCGGCTTTCTCAGCGGATTGTTTACGCAGCTGTTCGCGGTACTTGGCCGCCATTTCCTCGGCTTTGTCGTAAACCAGGTCGGGGTTTTTAACCATATCCCCTGGTTCTGGCTCAAGCTGCTTGGTTGATAGGGAAATCCGGCCGCGCTCGGCATCTAGATCAATAATCATCACCTTGATTTCGTCGTTAACATTTAACACACTGTGGGGGGTGTCAATGTGATCATGGGAGATTTCAGAAATGTGCAGCAGGCCGCTGACGCCACCAATGTCGATAAAGGCGCCGTAGGGTTTCAGGCCACGCACAGCGCCCAGCACCACCTCACCCACCTGTAGGCCGTTCATCTTACGTTCTACCAGAGCCCGGCGATGGCTCAGGACTAACCGGTTACGCTCTTCGTCGACCTCTAAAAACTTCAGGGGTAATTCTTCGCCCACCAGGTCTTCCTTGGGCTTGCGGGTACTAATATGGGAACCGGGAATAAACCCCCGTAGCCCTTCAATGCGCACCAGGGCTCCACCCCGGTTGGTGGCAAATACCCCAGAGCGCACGGTGGCATCTTCTTGCTTGAGCTGACGAACCCGCTCCCAGGCCCGCATATACTCAATGCGGCGAATGGAGAGGGTGAGCTGACCATCTTCGTTTTCATCGGTCAGAATGAAAAATTCTCGGGTTTCGTTCGATCTCAACACCTCTTCGGGATGATCGACCCGGTTGATGGACATTTCTTGAATGGGTAGAAAGGCGGCCGTCTTGGCACCAATATCAATCAGAGCACCCCTGGGTTCGAGGCTAAACACAGTGCCGGTGACCGTATCTCCTGGATTGAAGTGATAGTCGTATTTATCCAGAAGTGCGGCAAAATCTTCGTGCGTAAACCCGATTCCAACGTTCTTTACGTCCTGATTGAGCATGCTGTGTTTCCCTATGATTTTCTCCGTTAAATACTGCGGTTTCTATGCCAAAATCCAAAACTACCGATTCAGTTATAGTTAGAAGCCAGGGCAGTAGTGCCCACCCTGCTCCTTAAGTTAGCCCGATAAACCCACAGAGTTAAGATTATAGCCGATGTAACCCACTTGTTGAAGGGTCTGCCCTAAGATTTCATCGCTGTCGATGGCGTCCCATGGCAGCAGGTCAGCAGAGCCATTACCAGGCGGATCAACCCTTCCTCTCTATCTCCCCTAGGGGTTTTTTGGCCTTGAATTGAGACCGAGGGGCGATCGCCCTGGCGGCCAGCTCAGGGGGTCAGGGGGGCATCCCGGTAGCGGGGAGTACGGCCATTGCCGGGCATTTCCCCCTCCGTCAGTAGGGGCCGTCCCTGGAGTTCCTTTAAGGTATCAACAAAGTCTCGAATCCCTTGAAATTGTCGGTAGACAGAGGCGAATCGAATAAAGGCTACCTCACTAATGGGCTCTAGCTTAGCCAGTACCAACTCACCAATTTCCGCACTGGTGACTTCCCGATGGCTGCGCTGCTGTAACTCGGCTTCAATATCATCGACTATGGCTTCAATGGCCTGGGCCGAGACCGGACTTTTCTCGCAGGCCCGGACAATCCCCCGCAATAGCTTGGAGCGGTTAAACAGCTCCTGCTCCTGACTGCGTTTAATCACGGTGATGGGTACGTATTCGATCCGCTCGTAGGTGGTGAAACGGTGATCACAACTAAGGCATTCCCGGCGCCGGCGAATGCTACGCCCTGACTCAGCGGAACGGGATTCCAGAACGCGATTATGAGGATGCTGACAAAACGGACACTGCATTAACAGACCCCTGGGGCAGGACATTCACCCCAACCCCCCGGGCCTGGCCAGCTTCATCCTGAGGTTACTAACCTCGACTAGCCAGGCCACACCCAGGGCTGGAGAACTAACGGTAGCCATCGATCTCTCCCTGGTTAGAGAGTTCCCTTAACCAGGAAAATTAATAAACAATAGTAATGATATTTGTGGAATTGGATTAAGTAGAACTAAATTTAGTGTCCTGAGGCGATTTTGGCCATTGAATTTACAGTAATTAAACTGGAAAGCAGTAAAATCTCAGGGTTCAGAAAGTACTGAAAAGGCTATGGGTGGATAGCCGCAGCCCTCAGCTTAGCCATGCTGCTCAGGTATCCAGACCCCCCAGCAACCCGGGCTATCATTCAGATCTGCTCAGGGCATGGACCGCCCCGCTCAGACAGGACCCCTACCCGACCCAGGTGTCTATTTTCCAACCATGTCGCAACCGGAGAATTATTGTGAATAGTTTTAATGCCAAAAGCCACCTGACCCTGGCCGATAAAACCTATGTTATTTACAGCTTGCCAGAGGCCGCTAAAACCCTAGGAGATATTAGCCGGTTGCCCTTTAGCCTGAAGGTATTGCTGGAAAATCTACTCCGCTACGAAGACGGACGATCGGTGACAGCTGCCGACGTGCAAGCGGTGGCTACCTGGCTGCAAACCCAGACCTCCTCTCGGGAAATTGCCTATCGTCCGGCCCGGGTGCTGATGCAAGATTTTACCGGTGTGCCAGCGGTGGTCGATCTGGCGGCCATGCGGGATGCCATGGTCAATCTTGGGGGTAACCCCGATCAGATTAATCCCCTGTCGCCGGTCGATCTGGTGATCGATCACTCCGTTATGGTCGATGCCTTCGGCAGTAGCGCTGCCTTTGGCGAAAATGTCGACAAGGAATTTGAACGGAACCATGAGCGCTATGCCTTTCTTCGTTGGGGCCAGAGCGCCTTTGATAACTTTCGTGTCGTTCCTCCGGGTACGGGTATCTGTCATCAGGTCAATCTGGAGTATCTGGCCCAGGTGGTGTGGACCCGAGATCTGAATGGGGAAACCCTGGCTTATCCCGATACCCTGGTGGGTACCGATAGCCACACCACCATGATTAATGGTCTGGCGGTATTGGGCTGGGGCGTCGGGGGGATTGAGGCGGAGGCTGCCATGCTCGGTCAACCTATCTCTATGCTGATTCCTGAGGTGGTGGGTTTTAAACTAACGGGGCAGTTGCCTGAAGGGGCAACGGCTACTGACCTGGTACTCACCATTGTGCAGATGTTGCGTCAGAAGGGGGTCGTGGGTAAGTTTGTGGAGTTTTATGGGGAAGGCTTAGATCACCTCAGCCTCGCCGATCGCGCCACCATTGCCAATATGGCTCCCGAGTATGGGGCGACCTGCGGGTTCTTCCCCATTGATGGAGAAACCATCCAGTATTTAAAGTTCTCTGGTCGCGATCCAGAGCGCATTGCCCTGGTGGAGGCCTACGCCAAGGCCCAAGGCCTATGGCGGGATGCTGCAGCCCCCGATCCCATCTTTACCGATAGCCTCAGCCTTGATCTGGATACCATCGAAACCTCCCTGGCTGGACCCAAACGACCCCAGGATCGGGTTTGCCTGAAGGACCTAGCCAACCAATTTAAAACAGCTGACTTCCCTGGTTTTAGTGGTAGAAACTATGGCGACAAGCGATCTGAACCAGTAGCCGGTACGACCTATCAGCTGAGCGATGGAGATGTGGTGATTGCCGCCATTACCAGTTGCACCAATACCTCTAATCCCTCCGTGATGATTGCTGCTGGCCTCTTGGCCCGTAAGGCTCGTCAGCAGGGTTTGACGGTTAAACCCTGGGTTAAAACCTCCCTGGCCCCTGGCAGTCAAGTGGTCTCCGACTATCTGAATCAGGCCGGTCTACAGACCGATCTGGATGCCCTTGGCTTTAACCTGGTGGGCTATGGCTGTACCACCTGTATTGGTAACTCCGGCCCCCTCCCTGAGGCGATCGCGGCCGCCATTGACTCCCAGGATCTGGTGGTCGGAGCGGTACTCTCGGGTAACCGTAACTTTGAAGGCCGGGTCAGCCCCCATACCAAGGCCAACTACCTGGCCTCGCCACCTCTGGTGGTGGCCTATGCGATCGCCGGCAGTCTAACCATCGATCTCAAGACCGATCCGATTGGACAAGACAAGTCCGGTCGTCCAGTCTATCTCAAGGATATCTGGCCTACCACCCAAGAGATTCAAACGGTGATGGCCGCAGCCTTAACCCCAGAGAT
Organism: Cyanobacteria bacterium REEB459; assembly: GCA_018970085.1. Classification (GTDB taxonomy): domain Bacteria; phylum Cyanobacteriota; class Cyanobacteriia; order Phormidesmidales; family Phormidesmidaceae; genus Nodosilinea. The sequence continues at coordinate 15,189 of JAGWXD010000046.1, read as the reverse complement.
GTTCCGGAGCCGCTATAGCAACGTATTCACCGGAACCGATCGCTGGCAACAAATTGTTCCCGTAGAAAGTAAAACCTATCCCTGGGAGACTAGCAGCACCTACGTGCAAAACCCACCCTATTTTGTGGGCATGGCAGCCAGTGTGAACGGTCAAGCCTTTACCGACATCCTGGGGGCTAGACCCCTGGCCATTTTGGGGGATAGCATTACTACAGACCACATTTCTCCCGCCGGTTCAATTAAGGCTAACAGTCCAGCGGGCACCTACCTGACCGACCACCAGGTGGAATCCGCCGACTTTAATTCCTATGGATCCCGGCGAGGCAACCATGAAGTTATGATGCGAGGTACCTTTGCCAATATTCGCTTGAAGAATGAAATAGTTTCCGGTTCCTCTGGGGGTGTTACCAGGCACCAGCCATCGGGGGAGGTTCTCTCCATTTACGATGCCGCAATCAAATATCAGGGGGAAGGAACGCCCCTAGTGGTGATTGCCGGTAAGGAATACGGTACCGGTTCTTCCCGCGACTGGGCTGCTAAGGGAACTCGCCTGCTAGGGGTCAGGGCAGTCATTGCAGAAAGCTTTGAGCGGATCCATCGGTCCAACCTGGTGGGGATGGGAGTTTTGCCCTTGCAGTTTCTACCGGGTAGCCACCGCCACCTGCTACACCTGGAGGGGTCGGAAACCTTCGACGTAGTGGGCCTCAAGGATGGCATCCAACCAGCTATGACCCTGACTCTACGCGTCCACCGTGGTCTGGACACCAGCGAGATACCCTTACTCTGCCGTATTGATACCCTGGATGAAGTGGAGTATTTCCGGAATGGGGGGATTTTGCCCTACGTGCTGAGACAACTGCTATAGCATTGGGCTAAATCACCAGGGGGCTTGACTGGAGTCAGTTAGGCCATCGCTGGGGTTGATGTTGCTAGCCCCAGCGATAGTCAGCTCGGGGAAATCAGCCCAGTCTTTGAGGGGGAGTCCCCTGGGGCTCGATGACATTGAGAAAGCAACTCGAGGGTATCTAAACACTCCAGGTTAAACCCGGGGCTAAGTTCTCTTTTGAGGCCTGATGTTTGAGCGCCTAAAGGAGTACTATGAAAACAAATCAGGTTCCTTAAATACCCTTGGCTGCTCAAAAAAATCACTGCTTTGGCCAGAGTAGCTAACTCTCAATAAGTTGGTAAAAATTAGCGATGGATAGGTATTTTAGTTTTCATCTAGTTATTTAACCAGGGCTAGAGAAATGGGGTTTTGACCATCTATTGACCAGAACGTAGCGGTTTGCAGGTTGAATGGTTTGACATAATGACTGAAGCCACAACTGAATTGGGTCATGAACCGGTTCTGAAAGAGGACCTGGTACTTTGTTTAAATGATGTTTCAAAGAAATTTTGTCGTAGCCTTAAGAAGTCTCTAGTTTATGGAGTTCAAGATATTGCCTCGGAGGTACTGGGTCTGCGACAACAGTGCGATCGCCTGCGTTCTGGTGAGTTCTGGGCATTACAGAATGTGAGTCTGGAATTAGGCCGAGGCGAGTCCCTGGGTCTGGTGGGAGCCAATGGCAGTGGTAAGACTACCCTGCTAAGAATCATTAGCGGCTTGATCAAACCCGATACTGGCAGAGTGCATATTCGTGGCCGGGTGGCTCCTTTGATTGCTCTGGGAGCGGGGTTTAACCCAGTGCTTACCGGCAGAGAAAATATCTATGCCAATATGGCTATTTTAGGTCTATCTAAACCAGAAATCGATCAGCGCTATGACGCGGTTGTGGAATTTGCAGAAATTGGTGAGGCGATCGAGTCTCCTGTGCATAGCTATAGCTCTGGCATGGCCGCCCGTTTAGGGTTTGCCTGCGCCATCTATACCAATCCAGACATCCTTTTAATTGACGAAGTTCTATCGGTAGGAGATATTCGGTTTCGACTAAAGTGCGATCGGGCCCTCCACCAGTTGCAGGCCCAGGGCACATCGTTGATTGTGATTAGTCATTTTTTCCAGGGCATACTAAATATCTGCACCAAGGCACTGTATCTATCTAGAGGTGAAGTGAGAGCCTATGGTGATGCCCGATCAATTATGGACAAATACGATTTGGAGCTGATTACAGTTGGTAATGCCTCTCCAAGTCTGCCCTTTTTTCCTGTAGCCAAGGAAGAACTGCAGTCTTCTGGCGTAGGTATTACTGGAGTTTACTTTAGAAACAGTCAGAACACTATCATTGATGTACCCGTCAGCGGAGAAGAGGTCAGTTTTTGTGTCTCCTGTAATGTCTCTAGACAAATCGATCGGCTAGGGCTGTATCTTTATATTTATCAGCCTGCCCAGGACAACAGCTTGATGATTCACGTTAGTCAGGAGTATGACGGGAAAACCTTCAAGGTTTCAGCAGGGAAGTATGAACTACGTCTTTATTTTCTACCCCTAGCTCTATTAAGGGGTTCCTATACAGCCAAAGTCGCCCTCAAAGATGGCAGCCTTTATGCATTAGACGCCTATGATTCCCTATCCTTTGATGTTTCTAGCAATGAAGTTGTCAATCGTGGATTACTTTACCAAAAAAGACAATGGACGATATCTTGAAAACAGCCTATTCAATACAAAGTTAGCCCTTCAGGCTCACCCTGTGATTTCCTGAGATCCATCACATCTTTGAGTATCAAGTTCGGATCGACTACAAATAACCTTTACATAAAAGATCGGCCCGGGCACATAGAAACATCTACTACAGATTAGTCATGGGATTAGTTTTACCAGAAAACCAAGTCTAGAACCGTAGATTTATCTCCATTGAATCATCGCCATACAAACTAAATTTTCTATCCATAGCTTGAAGACAACCACTACCAATCACAGAATTCTTTGACCTCAATATTCTATTTAATGATTTGAAACCCATGGATATAGATAATACGCCCATTATGAACCAGGGCTACTTAGACGCTTCTTCCACCACCTCTCTTACTGCTAAAAAGACCTCTACGATTGAGACTCAAACTCTGACTGTCTACATCCCTCCTGAAGATATCTTTCAACCAGAAGATGTTCACCGACCTCCTCTTTAAGCGAAGATATTATTCGATAAAAATATAACCAAGAAGCCCAGATATCAAACTATTTTACTGAAAACTAGATAACTGTATGACTACGAATAATTTAAAGACTCACAACCGTAGAGGTAGCTAATGCCAGATCATTGCCAGTCCATAATAAACCAGTTTTGATAGGAACTTATAGACAGGATCGGGCAGAAAATATAGGGGATAAGCATAAAAATGCGCATAAAAAGGATAGCTATTTATCTATTCATTGCAGGTCTACTGTGCTTGTTAACGCTTCTGCCCATCTATCTTCTGCTTCCTAATTTTCTGATCTATGCGCTGCTGATCTTGGGTTTTGCTCTAGTTTTATTAATGCAGATATTAATCTATGGAGGCATTAGAAAGCATGCCCAATTAGAACAGGCCGATTTGATCGACCGGATCAGCTACGTAAATCGGGAAAGAGAACAGGAATATGCCCAAATAGAAGCTCTCTTTTCGGTTTTCTCAGTGATCCGACCCACCCATCCCCTACCCAGAATGAGAGGATGGGCGATTTCCCCAGACTTCGCTGTTCTATTAATATCTTTGCTAGATCAATATCAACCTCAACTGGTGTTAGAAGCTGGTAGCGGTGTATCAACAATTATCATCGGTCATCGCCTGACAACCCTGGGTCAGGGTCAGCTTTTATCATTAGATCACGAGGTAGAATTCAGTCAGAAATCTCAATCTAATATCCGTAGACATGGTCTTCAATCAGTAGCCAGAGTGATTTACTCGCCCCTTACTAATTTTGAAATACAGGGTAAACAATGGCTATGGTACGACACTACAGAACTGGATCAGTACCTGCATAGAACCATAGATTTTCTAGTCATCGATGGTCCTCCCTATTTTATTCAAGATTTATCCAGATATCCTGCCCTACCAATCCTATTCGAAAGGTTAAGTAAGAGCGCTACCATTGTCTTGGATGATGCTAATCGAGCCATGGAAGAAAAAATTTTAGAACTATGGACTAAGGAATTTAAATTTTCATCTGTAGAAAAGATTTCCACTGAAAAGGGAGCCTGTGTACTTCGTCTGAGGAAATAGGGATTTTGCGATTTCGATGTCATTGATTCTAAGCTCTAAATTCTATGTATAAGTTACTCTTGGTAACCGAGCAGTCCTTCTATCCTGACTCCTCTGGTGGTAGTGAGATATCGACTGCTTACCTGCTGGGTGAGCTCTGGAAGAGAAATTGGCAAATTGAGGTAATTAGCACCAGTTCTTTGAAAAGTCCTAGTTTGAGAAGAAATCTCTGGAAAAGCCTGGAAAATCTAAGATTATTTCCACCAACTTTTCGTGATTTAGAACAGGGGTATACCATCTGGAGGGTGCTCAGTAAGTTTATCGATACAAAGGGGCTGATTCGTCTAATCGATAAAAAACTAGGCACCTATAGGCCTGACATTGTTTTAGGATTTGTTGATATTAGGTGTCCCCTACTCAGTTATGCCCTTAACCAGGGGTATAGCTGTTTTTATATCGCCAGGGTGGCTGAAGTCATAGGAAAAGCCGAGTGTCTACCCAATGGACTCAACATAATTGCCAACTCTCCCTTTATGAAAACCTTTTTGCATAGTCTGACCGGCGATCAGTATGGTGTAGTATTACCCTTTGTAGAACCCGACAGATACAGGGTGAGGTCTCGAGTTAGAAAGTATGTTACCTTTATCAATCCTGTTCCCCAGAAGGGTGTAGAAACGGTGATTGAAATTGCCAGAAAAATGCCAGGTATTGAGTTTTTGTTCGTCAAGGGAAATTGGTTTCACTATCGGGGCAATCAAGACTTTTTCATTCAAGCAGCTCGGTCTCTACCAAATATTAACATCTGGGAGAATCAGGAAGATATTCGGTCTGTGTACGAGGTAACCGATATTCTTTTAGTTCCCTCTATCTTTCAGGAAACCTTTGGCAGGGTCATTCTAGAAGCCCACATTAATGGTATTCCGGTCGTCGCCGCCAGGACTGGCGGAATTGATTATACTCTTGGCTTAGGTGGGATTTTACTTGATCCATCCCTACCTACAGACGCTTATGTAGATGCAATTAAAAATCTTAAGTCTGATGCTGAGCTCTATGCTACCCTGTCTAACCTGGCTTTTGAAAATAGTCAGAGGATAGAATTTATGCCAGAATTTCAGGTCAATAATTTTATTGATATTATTAGTAATTATATTAAAACCTATGGATAATGCTATGGATCAGCCAATTGTTTCAGTGCTGATGACGGCCTACAATTCAAAACCCTACATAGCCCTCGCCATTGAAAGTATTCTGAGGCAAACATTAGAGAGCTTTGAATTTATTATCATTGACGATGGTTCTCAAGATGGAACCGCTCGGGTTGTTCGCCATTATCAGGATAGGGACAAGCGCATTGTTTTTATACCTCGTCAGCATCGGGGGATTGCCGCTGCCCGTAATGAGCTTGTGCAAAAGGCAGGGGGGGAATTTGTTGCAGTTATGGACGCCGATGATATTGCCCTGCCAGAACGGTTGCAATGCCAGGTAGACTTTTTGACTACCCATCTCGAGATAGTTTGTGTGGGTAGTGCTCAGGACTGGATTGATGCCGCCGGGCGGTATTTGTGGATGCATCCAGAGCCTCAATTGGATAGGGAAATTCAGTCATCTTTACTGGTGGGCAAAACCTGTATTAACAACTCTTCAGCCATGATCAGGCGGCAAGCTGTGATCCAGGTTGGTGGTTACGATCCATCTCTAGCCCAGGCCGAGGATCTCGATTTATTTCTACGGCTAGGGGAAATAGGTCAGTTAGCTAATCTACCCCAGCCCTTGATTCAATATCGTCAGCACGCTAATTCCATCAGCGATCGCCGGCATTTAGAACACCTTCAGTGCCAACGACTGGTATGTGAGCGAGCCTGGAAACGCCGGGGAATTACTAATTTAGCGATGGAAACCAAACCCTGGCGACCAATTGACCGGAGATCGCGGCACCAGTTGATGACCAAGTACGGCTGGTGGTTCTTTAATCGCGGCGATCGTCCCGCCGCCATTGCCTATGCCCTCAAAGCCCTCAGAGCCCTGCCCCTATCCAGGCAAAGCTGGACCCTACTGCTCTGTGCCCTAGTCAAACCCCTCCCCCCTAGCCCTAACCCATGAGTGCCCCGCCTCTGGTTTCTGTGAATCTGGCCGTGTACAATGCCGCTCCCTACCTGGCCGCCACCCTGGATAGCATTCTGGCCCAAACCCTGACGGACTTTGAATGCCTGATTGTAGACGACGGGTCCACCGATGGCAGCAGGGCCATTATCCAAAGCTACGTAGATCGGGATCCTCGCCTGCGCCTCTGGTGTAACCCTAATCAAGGAGTCTCAAAAAGTCGTAATCAACTGTTGGCGGCATCCCGGGGGGAATTGATTGCGGTGATGGATGCCGACGATCTGGCCCTACCCCGGCGCTTCGCCCTGCAGGTAGCCTTTCTACAGAGTCACCCCGACCATGTCTGTGTAGGTGGTGCCCACGATTTGATTGATCACAAGGGCCGGTTTCTCACCCACCTGCGGCTGCCAGAAACCGATGCCGATATTCAAGCCCTGGCCCTGGCCGGTCACGGTAGTATTTGTCACCCATGTGCCATGGTGCGGCGCTCGGCCCTAGAGGCAGTAGGGGGCTACGATGAGAGCCTGAAATCGGCCCATGACCTGGACCTGTGGTTAAAACTGGGGGAAATTGGCCAACTGGCTAACCTGCCAGATACCCTATTACAGTATCGCCTGCTGACTAACTCGGTGAGTGGGCGCAACCCCAGTGATCAGCGGGCAGAAGCCCGGTTGGCCTGTGAGGCGGCCTGGCGCCGCCGAGGCATGGAGGGGCAGTTTGAGGCGACCCAGCCCTGGCGACCCACTGGAGATCGCGCATCCCAACATGAATTTATGGTGCAGTACGGCTGGTGGGCCTTTAACAGTGGCCAGGCAAAAACGGCGGCCCTCTATGGGGGCAAAGCCATTCTGGCCCAGCCCTGGCGGCGATCAGGTTGGGCCTTGCTGGGCTCGGCCCTATTGAAATCCTCCCCGACCGTCCCCGAGGAGGTACCTTAAGAAGCAGGCTAGGACCAACCTTATTAAAAGGAGACTACTGGTGAGCCAACCCCAGGTAACCATCCTGATGCCCATGTACAATGCCGAGGTTTTTGTGGAGCGAGCCTTGCGATCGCTGTTGCAGGAACAGCGGGTAGCACTGGAGGTAATTGTGATTGATCACCAATCCCGCGATCGCTCCCCGGCCCTGGTGCAGGCGGTTGGGGACCCCCGCCTGCGGCTAGTAACTCACCAAGGCGGGGGCATTGCCGATGTCCTCAACACTGGCCTGGGGCTAGCCCGGGGAGAATTCATTGCTCGCTGCGACGCCGATGATCTCTATCCCCCCGATCGCCTGGCGGCCCAGCTCGCCTGGTTGGAGCAGCACCCCGAGTTTGCCGCGGTGGCGGGCAATTATGCCGCCATTGATCCCCGGGGCCGTCCCCTAATCAGCTTCCAGTGCGGCGACCAGGAGACCGATATTACCGAAGAGTTACGAGCCGGTGTCACCCGTACCCACCTGGGCACTTTTCTGATTCGTACCCAGGCTTTACACCAGTTGGGAGGGTTTCGTGCCTATTTCACCACCGCCGAAGACCTGGACCTACAACTGCGCTTGGGGGACCGCTATCGGGTCGGTTACTGCCCCCAGGTTACCTACTACTACCGCATCCACCGCTATTCCATTACCCACAGGGTGGCGTCGCGCCAGCGGGAATTCTTTGACCAGATGGCCCAAGGGTTTCAGCGGCAACGCCAGGACATCGGCAGCGACGACCTGGACCGGGGTGACCCGCCGGAGGTACCTGGTAAGAGCGGGCCTAGGCGCGGGGCAAGCCGCCATATTCAAGGTTTTTTAATCGCTCGGGCCTGGCAGGAACTGGACCAGGGTGAGCTTTGCCAGGCTAGTTGGACCGGACTGCAGGCCGGGCTCAGGGCACCTCTAGAGGGTCTAGCCTGGCGGTCGATTTTGGTTCTCTGGCTGAAGGCCTGGCAGCGGCAGGGACGCAGGGGTTAACCCGGGCGTAGTTTTCGCCCCAGCTTCTGACCCCACCGTTGTAATTGCAGGCGGCTCAGGCGGGGTTGGCCCAACCCCGGAACGTTACCCTCGTGGATCGAGCGATGGTCAAAAAAATGGTTCAGTTCGGCTAAAATGATCCGCAGGCGCGACACTACCTGACTATCGCGATAGGGGTCAAGATCCAGACCCGTAGACCCCTGGGGGTAATCCTGAATCGCTCGTAAAATTCGCTCTAGGTCGTAGGTGGTGGAGTACACACCAATCTTCTGGCAGTTAAATCCTGGATCCAAATAATCGGCCAGGGCTCCGTTGAGGCTAGAAAACACCTGGCAGCCGCAGGCAATCGCCTCCATGGGGGGCAGGCCAAAGCCTTCGCTGACCCCACTTAAGGCCCAGTATTCCGCCGAGTCATAGAGGTAAACCCGACTGCGGTTAAACAGCCCGGCCAGATCTTCTACAAAGTTGTCTAGGCAAACCAGATAACACTGGGACTGCAAGGCTGGCACCAGGGTTTTCAGCAGGTACTCTGAGGATTTACGGGTCTGCACCAGCACGTCAATATCGCGGGGTTGGTGGTGGTTAGTAAAGGCTGCAGAAATAGAATTGGGCAGGTAAAACAGTAACCCATTGGAGCTACGTTGGCCCCAGTATGCCAGGGAGTTGCGACTAACCGTAATAATCGGCACATCGGCGGGCAGGGTGAACCCATAGCCGGTGCTGTGGGCATGGTAGACCACCTGGTGCGATCGCAGCCGTCGGACTAGCCTGGGCACATGGAAGCCCCAACTGACCACAAAAATACTATCCGCCAGAGTGGAGCTTTGCAGCAGGTCATCTAAAAAAAGCCGGTCAGGTTCTCGCTGATCATAGGTGACCACTGCCGCTGAACAAACTTGTTGAGCTAACCGGAGGGTTTTAAGCTCAGCAAATAGGCCACCACAGGCGTAGCGCTGATCCGTACCGGGCAAAAGGAAATAAAGATTACGCATGGAGGCATTTTAAATCATGGCCGGTCCCTGGTGAACCAGGCCCGGGTATGGCTGGCCCAAGCACCAAGACTCAGCTGAGACCAGGGTTGCCTTTGGCCAGGGGTAAGGCATAATGCCTGTAAAGTTTGATGGCAATAGGGTGAGCCGTGAAATACTTTTTTCTGTCTGATGGTTGGGTAACCGGACGAGTTTGGGAGTTTGGTGGTTTATGGAATGAGGCGGTCCGGCAGCGACGGCCCCACATTTGCCGGCTGAATCTATCCATCACTGAGCAGGGGGAAGTCCTCTGGCTTTACCAGGTAGAAGAATCCGTCTTGATGGTCGAGGTCAAACCCGAGGGAGAACTGAGGCAAGCCATTGGCCAGGTGGTTCTGAAACGACTGATTACGGCTGAACAGGTGATTGAACACCTGTGTGCCGTCTAGACCGGCAGCAGTTGTCGCAGTGGCCGCAGTCCCCCAGGGTTTGAGCTTCTGTAGGAAAGCCAAAGGCGACCAGGAGGGAGCGCCAGCGACAGCTCGGGCTATGGAAAAACTGGTGGAGCTGGTGGCTGGCGTCGGTGTCTGCATTGGTGACCGGGGGGGGTGGAGACCGCAGTTGATAGTGGAAGGGATCCAGCCAATCCAGCTGACCGCTGCGGTGCAGCCAGGATAGGGCAATGGCGCCCTCTTTGAATTTTTGACTAATCTGCTCAACGGTACCCCTGGCAGGGATTTGACTAACCAATTGTTGGGCTTTTTGCTGCTGTGCCAGGGTCTGGTCTCTGAAAAACCTGGCCCGCTGGCGATCGCTGGGATCGATCCACCCAGTGGGTTCACTCACCAGGGTTAGGGCCTCTGCCCAGTGTCCATCTCGACCGGCCCGCCCCACCTCCTGAACGTACTCGGTCAGGATATGGGGAGCCTGGTAATGGAAAACCCAGCGGGTAGAGGGTTTGTTAATTCCCAGGCCAAAGGCTGAGGTACAGACTACAAACTGTAGGCGATTTTCCATCCAACTTGCTTCAATGCGGCGGCGATCGGCTCCCCCTAGCCCACCATGGTAAGGGGCGGTGCGATAGTTCTGAGCAACCAGTCTAGCGGCCAGGGTTTCACTATCTCGGCGGGTACGCACATAAATTAACCCCGATTCATGGGGATGGTGACGGAGATACCGATCCATTAGAAACTGCCGGTGCCCTAGGCTGACGACCCTTTTCACCCCCAGGTGCAGATTGGAGCGATGGGGATTAACCCGAATGCATCGGGGGGATTGGAGCTGTAGCACTCGGCATAAAACCTGTTGGGCCTGGGGATCGGCAGTGGCCGTAAAGGCCGCCAGGGGAATTTTACGATCGGGTCTGGCGGCGGCCAGGGTCTGGCGTACCGCTCCTAGACGCTGATAGGCGGGGCGAAAGCTATCCCCCCACTGCACCAGGCAATGGGCTTCGTCCAGAATTAACCCATTGATCTCCAGGTTAGGATCACTCAACCGTTGCCAGACTGGCGGGCTCAAAAGGGTTTCAGGGGAGAGGTAGAGGAGTCTAAGCTGGCGCTGATCCAGGGCCTGCAAAATTTGTTGCCGCTGTTGGCGGGCCATTTCGCTATGGAGGGCCGCCGCTGGTAAGTTTTTCTGCCGCAGTTCCTGTACCTGGTTTTCGATCAGGGCCAGGAGGGGGGATACCACCAGGGTCAACCCCGATTGCAACACCGCCGGCAATTGAAAGCAGATGGATTTCCCTCCACCAGTGGGTAACACCACTAAAAGATCCTGGCGATCGATGAGAGCCTTAACAATTTCCCCCTGGGGCTGGCGAAAGTCGGCGTACCCCCAAATTTGCTGAAAGGATTTAAGCACCTGATCCCAGGTCGGCGGAGTCATAGGGCTAGCGATTCAAAACTACCCTTCAGCATGCCCATCCCCAGAGTAAGGATCTAGCTATGGCCAGAGGATATGAAACTCCCAAGCCTTTCTCCCGGCCCTACTCCTCCCATTTGATCTGCTCTATCAGCAGTTCCACCAGCGCCGGTAGAAGATGTCTATTCTTACTATGTTCGCGGCCTTCGGTAAAGGCTACCAGGGTAAAGGGATGGTAACCAGGAATCTCTATATAGGCGGCATCATGGCGCACCTGGCTGGTAAAACCAGCTTTAGAATACAGGGCGGCCTCAACCGGTAGGCCTGACCCAAAGAAGCCCCCAATCTGGTCCTCCTCCTCGCCCAGAGATCGCGGCGCCCGCAGGTCCCGAGCCATAAGGGAGAGCATAGCCTGGGATCGGGCCGCTGATACCGCCACCCCTCCAGCAATACTATGGATGAGCCGAGCTACCCCATGGGTAGTCAGACGGTTGCGGTTCTCGTAGGTTGCTCCCAAAAAGGCCCGTTCTCGGCCGTAGGGACCGTCTCCCCAGGTTTTCTGGTTGAGATTAACCGTGGTCAGTTCTGGCCATCCCAAGGACTGAAAGAACCGATTGATCATATTACGTTGATACTGCCAGGTGGCAAAGGGACCAGCGGGCAAATCAGGGCCACTGGTGGTGCCCGTTAGCAGGTCTACCACCAGACTGGTGGCATCATTACTGGAGTCCACAATCATATCTCGCAAGGCTCGATCTAGCTCCGCTGCAGGGGACACCATCCCCTGTTCCAGCCATTCCTGGGCCGCCACCAGATAAAATAACTTGACCACACTGGCGGGATAAATCAACTCCATACCTCGATAGCTGGCTCCCCGGGGCCGATGTTGCCAAAAATCCAGGGCACTCAAGGCACCGCCCGTATTAGTTATGTAAGGCGGGTCGTAAACCACCCAGGTGACCGCGATTTGGGTCGGAGCCAGGGTAGGAAAGTCTAGCCAGAGCTGATCGAGGGTCCGGTTAAGGTACTGGTCCAGGACGGGATCGGAGGTAAAAAATGTTTGCATGGCTGATCGGACAACTTATACCTTAGTATTTCGGAATTTGGTGCGCCAGCACATCAGAATTTCTCCATAGCCAGCACTGCGTTTTGTCCACCAAAGCCAAAGCTTAGACAAAGCAGGTTTTGGATAGGGGCAGACCGTGTCTGGGTAACCAGGGCTGAATAGATGGCCTCACCCCGAGGTAGGGGATTGGGAGGCAATTGCTGGTGACGCAAGGCCAGGCAACATAGGGCCATGCCGATCGCCCCCGAGGCCCCCAGGGTATGGCCGGTGGCCCCCTTGGTAGAACTCAGGGGAGGCTGATGAGGCAGAACATCTCGAATTAGCTGGGCTTCGTGACTGTCGTTTAAAACCGTACCAGTACCATGGGCATGCACATAGTCAATTGCCTCAGGGGCCAAGCGAGCCTGGCGCAGACAGGCTAAGAGGGCTGAGCGGCTGGCGGTTTGTTGGGGATCGGGAGCGGTCAGGTGATGAGCATCGGCCCGCAACCCTGCAGCCACAATCCGACCATAGGGTTCTACCCCAGGCCGATGGTGCAGGGCGGTTTCCGCCTCTAACACCAGGATGGCGGCTCCCTCCCCCAAAACCAGGCCTTGTCGCTGATCAGAAAAGGGATAGCATCCCTCATGGGCCAAGGCCCCTAGCCGCTCAAACCCGACCAGGGTGAGGGGGGTAAGGGGGGCTTCCACCGCTCCTACCAGCACCCGTTCACACTCTCCCCGACGAATCAACTCGCAGCCCTGAAAGATGGCCCAGAGACCGGTGGCGCAGGCGGCCATGGGGGCTAGCACCGGTCCGTGACTGCCAATGGTTTGAGCCGTTATGGAGGCCGCCATGCCGGGTAGGCTACCTGGCCAGTCCAGGGGATGGGGGGGATGGCCCCCTACCAGCCAGTTTCTCGCAAATTCCTCCCAAACTCCTTGAAAGCTACGACTAGAACCAATCACCACTCCGCAGTCGGGTAAGGGTAGGTCGATACGGGCATCGGCGATCGCCTCGGCCAGGGCGGGCTGCAATAGATCGATGAGAGTGGCGGGGACCTGACCGACCATGCCCAGGGGGAGGGCGGGCAAGTCAGCAAAGGGCTGCTGGAATCCCAGAGCCGATTCCCCTGCCAATAATCGGTGCCAGGTACTGCTACAGCCATAGCCCAGACTGGTGACCAGCCCTACTCCAGTCACCAGCACCCCAGGTCTACTGGGTCTTAAGTTTGTCAAGGCCTTCAAGCACCCGGGCCGACTCGATGCGATCGCCCTGTTGGATTTTATCGACCACTTCCATCCCCTGGGTAACATAGCCAAACACCGCATAACTCCCATCTAAAAAGGGTAGATCGGCCAGGGCAATGTAAAACTGAGCAGAGGCTGAGTCCGGAGCCTGGGAGCGAGCCATAGCCACAGCCCCCCGTTTATGGGTGAGCACAGGGGCCTGATTGACTTTAGCGGTTTCAAAGGTTTGGTTATAAATGGGCTGATCAGCCCCGGCTGGTTTAATTTCTAGAGGAATATAGCGGGGCTGCTGGGTGGTGGGGTCAACAAAGCTACCCGTCCCCAGTTGCGATAGGGGAAAAGCCGGATCCTTACTCTGGGGATCGCCGCCCTGCACAACAAAGGGCTGGGGTTCTCTAACCACCCGATGGAAGCTGAGGCCAGTATAAACGCCGCGATTGACCAGATCGACAAAGTTACCCGCTGTAACCGGTGCTTGGGTGCCATCAACCTGAATAATAATTGCGGCTCCCTTCACCTTCAATTCCACCTTAGCCGAGCCGGTCAGGGTAGGTAAGCCGAAATCAGGGCGATTGCTGCTCGAGGCGACCACTGACTGGGCTGGCCCCGAATTCAGGGCAGTCTGATCAGAGTCGGGTTTCAAAGCCGTGCCAGAGGTACATCCCCCCAGCCAGAGGACCAACAGGGTAACTAGGGTGAAGCTAAACAGACGCATATTAAATCCCACAGATAGAGAGTTCCCAGTCTAGAGACTTCCCAGTCCACAAGTCCGGATCGGTTTCAGTCTACAGGACAGCCAGGGAGAAGGGAGGCCCCGGGCCGACAGTCCCCAAGCTGAAGTATTCAGTATAGACAATCCCAGAAACTATAAGCCCTCTAAGGGCACCTGTAGAAATCGGGCCAGCTCTGCCCCTTGATTTTCCAGCTCTGATAGGGAAAGGGGTTGACCAACCCGAGTCAACGGAATATCACCCCGACCCTTAAGGCGCAGATAAAGGGTTCGCTTAGGATTCAGCCCCTCCTTGATATCTACCCGTAGGGCCGTAATGTCTTCCAAGGGTTGCTGAATCTCAATCCGGCGGTTTTTTCCTAAAAAACCATTGCGAACAATTTTGACCTGGTTGGTAGTCTTATCAAACTCGTCGTACCCGCCTCCCACATTCAGGGCAATCACTAGCCACAGATAGATAGCCATAATCAGAGCCGCCAGGCCATAGAACCCCATGGCAATACCCTGGGGAATAAAGACCAGTTGGGTGGGGTCGGAGAAGGGCAGTAGGTTCGTCTGAAAATAGCTGGAAAGACCAGCTAGCCAAAACCCCATACCGCCCAGGCTAAGCACCAGAGCCCAAAAAATATTACTAAGGCGACGAGCCCCTAGAATGGAACGCCTTAAACATTGAAGCTGATCAGATGGTTCGGAGGCAGTCATAGGACGTCAATCAGGGTAAACAGCCTGGAGTAAATTTATAGTAAGGATAGAAAATTCTCTTGCCTGAGAAATTACGTATCAGATTGTAAAAAAATGGAACACTCCTTATCATAAAGAGAAATCAACAGATTTTTCGAAGCCCTGCTTCGAAGACCATTGGGTAGTTCTCGGGCAAATGTTAGATTTACAGGGAAAATAAATCGTCTCTGTGGTTCTGATATCTGGAATACTTATACCTATAAACCTTGCCCTGAGGCCAGATTCTTATGTATTCGCCTTGGATCCACAAGAGTCTAACCTATATGGACTGGATGTCATATAAAGGTAAAGAGGATTTGACATGACCATAGCAATGGGGCGTGCGCAAGCCCAGCGAGGATGGTTCGACGTCCTTGACGACTGGCTAAAGCGCGATCGCTTTGTATTTGTTGGCTGGTCCGGCATATTGCTGTTTCCCTGCGCCTACCTGGCGGTGGGGGG
>JAGWXD010000011.1 GCA_018970085.1 Cyanobacteria bacterium REEB459 | reverse complement strand
GGCGTCTGGTGCAGGACTATGAACAGTTACCTGAGAATGCTGAGGCGATGCTTCAAATTGCCATGATTCGGATTATGCTGAGGCGCTTGGCGTAATTTACTACACCCCTACCCCTTTTAAAACATCCTCTGAGGATCCCGCTGAGTTTGAGATCTTAAGCGTCTCATAAAATGCCTCCTTTCCCTCGACGGTTTCGCTTGAGAACTACCGAATATCAGTACTTTCAGGACTTTTCCGCACCACTAAGAGTTTTCTGTCAAAATCATTGAAACCTATTTTATGCAAAGGTCTCAACAATTTTTCCCGTTATCTCCCAATAGATTTATTATACGATCGTGCCATATTTTAGCAGATTCATCGATAGTCCAACTAGAGATTTTATGATAAGCATTAGTAGTCATATTTTCTAGCAATTCAGGATTAGAAATAGCTAGCTTCATACATTCTAGAAGTTGTTCCGAATTGGCAGCGTTAAACCTCAAACCAGTTACCCGATCTTCAATAAGATCAAAATGAGAATAAGCACCAGTAGAACAAATAACTGGAGTTCTTGAATGAAAAGACTCGTTTACGACAGTGCACCAGTCGTCGAATAGAGAAGGTACAATCATGCAGCTGATCATAGAATAAAAACCTTTAAGTTCTCTTGTATGCAATCTTGGAATAACTATGATCTTTCCATCCTTATAAAGTTGGTTTTCTAAAACTAAATTCTCTAATGGACCACGTCCTAAAATACATAGTTTGAACTTATATCCTAAACTATCTAGCTTTTGACAGGACTCTAAAAGCGTGGTTATCCCCTTTCGCATAATTAACTGTCCAACAAAGCCAAAAATAAACTTATCTTTAGATATGGATCTGGCATCCCTTGCAATTGAGTTTAATGAGTTTCTTTCTGAAAGACTTGATATTTCATAAGTAAAATTGTCCACAGAATGTTTAACACAGGTCATTTTAGAAAGTGGAAAACCTGTTATTCGATTAATTTCAATAGATACACCTTTACCATAGCAAAATAATTCATCTAATCCCGAAACAAATTTTCTTATTATGTATCGAGAAATTAATACTCTAATCCTGTCAAAAGGATATAGGTAAACCTTACGTGGCCCCATTACCCAAGCTATACATATTTTTTGATGATGCTTGGCCCAATTTTTGGCTTCATACAATGGAGGCTCAGACCAGGGAGTTAATACAATTAAATCCGGATTTATTTCATTTAAAACACTGTTTACATTATTGAAAAAAAATATTTCCCTTGAAAAAACTTTTGTTCTAAATCCCTTGATGACTATTGGACTTACCCGACATATACCATCAAAGTTTTCCCAGGGTCTATTAAATTCCTGATCGGCAAGAAGGTAGTATTTGATTTCAACATTATTCAATTCAAGTAAGAGACTCAGCCTCTCAAACAGACATTGGTGATTTGGAAACCAGACTCTAGAAATAATACAAACTTTTTTAGTCATTTCATCAATGAATTTGTGGATAGCGAAATCATTAAAATAGTGCTGTTCAGTACAATCAAAATTTCCTAATTTCTAGATTATTTAGTATTACTTAATGTTATCTTTTAAAAAGTATTTTATTCTTACCAATGCATTTAATATCGTGCCAATAAAAATACCTAGAACTTCTACCCTAGCTAAGTTTTCTTCAAGCCTTGCAAGTTTTACATTATGATATGAAATTCCCTTGCCACCATACTCAGAAATAAAAAATGGCACTTTTACTGCTTCATATCTAGCTCTATATAGAAGAAGATTGAGTTTATAATCTGCTCCAATCTTATATTTTGCATCATACTTAATTTCTGTAAAAATAGTATGATGATAGAATGCACATTGATGGTTTAGTGAGTTTCCTTTTAAAATTTTTCTACCAAATGAATTAAATAATATAAGCCCATTACAAATACCACTTCCATAAATAATTGAGACGGAAGAGTTAAAATTTGTATTGTTAAAGATTGAAGAGAAAACGTCATTGTTCGCAAGTTTATCGTCATCACCCATGAATAATATCCATTTTCCATTGGCTAGATTTATGCCTTTATTCATTGCATCATATATACCATTATCTGGTTCAGAAACATATTTTATATTTCCTGTAATCCGACTCAGATAAATAAGAGTATCATCTGTAGATCCACCATCAATTACAATTATTTCTATTTCTTTTTCAGGATAAGTTTGGCATAGAATACTATTTATGCAATTTTCTAAATCCCGACACGAGTTAAGAGTAGGAATTATCACTGATACAATCATATGTTTATTGGTGAAAAATTGCATGCTGATGTAGGAATTGATTGGTGAACCACAAAATTAGGATATTCCTGGTCAATTTCAGCAATTGTAATCAGGTCACTTGTCGCTTGTCATTTCACTTTACGTGTAGATCTCATATAGAATCGTAAAGTTTTTTGGCTACTGAAAACACTAGTCGTGATGAGCTTTAGCTGCTTTATAATATATTGCAGTCAGTTCTGAAGAGCAGAATACTACATCATTCAGCGGGAAAAAAATTAGTTTAATAATTAAATTAAGTGTTTTCTTGATCGGTAAAGAGATAATTCGATGGAGTAACGGAAGACCGGTCATCCCAATTATTGGCTCTGCCCTGCCACCAAGAAATACAACATCCATATTTGTTTTAGCTCCAAGATAGAAGATCTTTCCACTCCCAATAGTAGTAACATGTGTCATATCTCCATTTTGAACTTTTAAGCCAAAAGGAGAATCTCCATTAGGAAATCTGGCAACAAAAAAACCGCCGTCTTTAAGAACTCTTTTAACTTGAAAAATAAAACTTTCTAACACTGATTGAGGAATATGCTCAAGGACGTCAAATGCTACAATAAGATCAAATGTTTTATCTGAAAAACATGTTAAATCTTCGGATTCATATACATCAAAACCATTTTGTTTTGCGATTTCAATAAGTTCTCTATTAACTTCGGTTCCAGAAATATCCCATCCTCGTGTTCTGGCAAAAGTAAGAAAAGATCCATTGCCAAAACCTATTTCTAACACCTTAACAGTCTTAGGAAGTTTGTCTTTTAAACGAGATATTTCGGTCGAAAAGTACACTGAATTGTTCTTTTTTAGATTGCCAAATGTTTGTTCATCCCAACGTTTCCACTTCAAGTAGCTGTTGCTGTAGTCTTTATTCATAAAAAGTTTGGTAGCTGGTTGACTGACAAAAGTTGGTTACAGGAGGCTGAGCGCCTTGCTATTCCGCAGTTTCAGAGATTATTGAAGAGATGAAGGGGGAGCCAGCGTTCTAAGCTTAGATACCACTCAAAAGCGTGAACGCTGTGAAAAAAACTCCCCCCTCTACAATGCCTTGAACGTCTGGCTGGGTCAATCAGTGCCCTGGGCGCATCGAGGCCATCTGACGACCTGCCTCTGGATGGTGGTAGCCTTGATCCAGCGAGGGGAGGTCAGCCTGACGCGGTGGCTGGCCTATATCCCCTGTCGAGGAGTACAGGCCCAAAGCAAACAACGCCGCTTAAGTCGCTGGTTGCATAATAGTCGTCTGAACGTCCATCGACTGTACAAGCCGTTGATTCAGTCGGCGTTAGCGGATTGGAGAGAGGACTGTTTGTACCTGAGCTTGGATACCTCACTGTTTTGGGATGAGTATTGCTTGGTACGCCTGGCGGTTGTGCACCGAGGCCGAGCATTGCCCGTGGTCTGGCGGGTGCTCAAGCACCGCAGTGCCTCGGTCGCATACCGCGAGTATCGAGAGATGCTCCATCCAGCCGCCAACCGATTGCCCCATGGGGTGAAGGTCATCGTGCTCGCTGACCGGGGCTTTATTCACACCGATGCCATGACCGCCATCACGACTCAGCTCGGCTGGCACTACCGGATCGGGTGAAGCGAAACACTTGGATTTGGCGGGCTGGTCACGGGTGGTGCCAATTGAAGGACATTCCTCTGCAGCGGGGGGAGGCGTTCTGTTGGCACACCGTTAAGCTCCATAAAGGCGAGTGGTATGGCCCAGTGCATGTGGCCTTTGGCTGCAACAGCGTCAATGGTGAGTTTTGGGCCATCGTCAGTGATGAACCCACCTGTTTGCATACTTTCCAGGAATACGGCTTGCGCTTCGATATCGAGGAGGCGTTTCTCGATGACCAATCGAACGGTTGGAATCTCCAAAAATCCCAGATTCGCTCGGTCTGTGCCCTATCCCGACTCTGCTTCCTCTTGGCGGTCGCCACCCTGTATGTCACCGCTCAAGGCGTCGAGGTGGTCGCCGCAGGCAAACGTCGCTGGGTCGACCCCCACTGGTTTCGCGGCAATAGCTACTTTCGCATTGGCTGGGATTGGCTGAAGGCCGCCTTAGAGAATGGTTGGCCACTCATTCGTCATGTCCGTTTTACCCATAACCGCGATCCCGAACCCGCCATGGCGTCTCGGAAACAACATGATCAACGCACCTACTGAATCGAGTTCAAAATACACACGTACTGCTATGTCCCTGATTAGTTTTGTCAGTCAACCAGGCCATTGCCTGTTGGGTCAGTTTCACTCCTGTTTTGTAGACTGTCTCAACCAGGGTAACGACAGGTTGTTGACCTTTGAAAGTTAGGGTTTCGGCAAAGTGCAAGACCGTCTCTACGGTATCGAGTAAGCTGCCATTCCAGTGCTGTTCCAACCAACCAAACGTGCGTTCTACTGGGTTGTACTTACTGTGGTAAGGAGGGTAATAAGCCAATTGGATGTTCAGGTGAGCCTGGTGGGCAAACGCCACAATTCGATGCATAAACTGAGTGCGACGGGAATGGTTTTCAGGACCGTTGTCCTGGTTAATAACCAGCTTATGAATGTCAGTAAAGCGGTCTTTGACTTGCTCCCACCACTGCTCAATTAAGTCCACAATACAATCGGCAGTCAATTTAGAGCAGACAAAGAACAAATACAGTTCATTGTATTGGGGTAGATAAATGCCATAGGGGGTGAGGCTAGTAGCTTAGTGGTGCGGAAAAGTCCTGAAAGTACTGATATTCGGTAGTTCTCAAGCGAGACCGTCGAGGGAAAGGAGGCATTTTATGAGACGCTTAAGATCTCAAACTCAGCGGGATCCTCATAGAAATGCCTCTTCTCTATCTTCAACTGCATGACCAGCTCCGTCAATGGATAAAACCTCAGGACCAACGCCACTTGAAGGGGTTTTGTGAAATCTTAGCCGGTATGTTGCAAGCTCAAAGTGCTTGTATGAGTAAGTGGATTCCCTTTCTAGACCACCGAGG
The DNA here is from genome assembly GCA_018970085.1 of Cyanobacteria bacterium REEB459. GTDB lineage: Bacteria > Cyanobacteriota > Cyanobacteriia > Phormidesmidales > Phormidesmidaceae > Nodosilinea. The sequence goes on along the minus strand of JAGWXD010000011.1, from coordinate 72,217 downwards.
CTGTCAAGCCCGGTCCCACATGGATCGGCTCAGCTACTTCCTGCATAATCCCCAGATCACCGCTGATATTTTCTATGAACCCCTTCTACGCCAGGCCCTCAGTGCCTTTGCCGGCTCGGAGGTCATCTTAACCCTCGACACCAGCGTACTGTGGGATGAGTTCTGTCTGGTGGAGGTGTGCTTGACCTGGGGTGGGCGCTCCTTGACCCTGGCCCAAACCGTTTTGAAGCATGGTAGTGCCACCGTCAGCTTTGAAACCTATCAACCGGTCCTAGAGAGGGCCAAAGGGGTTCTACCTGAGTCCGTGAGCGTCACCTTGCTGGCAGACCGAGGCTTTGTCCATGGCGATCTAATCCGCTGGGCCAGGGTGAATCATTGGCACTGGGCACTGCGGCTCAAGTCCGATGTCAACATTACCTTGGCCAGTGGTCGGACTTGCCCCGTGGAAGCCCTATTTCCCCCAGAAAATCACGCCCATCTATTCAGAAATGTCACCCTACTAAAAGATGTTACGGCCCACTTAGCCACGGCTCATCTACCAGAGGCTCAAGACACCTGGGCCGTGCTGTCAGACCAGCCTCCTTCCCTTCAAACCTTTGCCCTCTACGGAAAGCGCTTTGGCGGCATAGAACCCCACTTTAAGGACTACAAATCAGCGGCCTTCCATGTGATTGACTCAAGGCTACGGGAACCAGAGGCTCTGACTCGCTTGTTTATGCTCTTAGACAGTGCCATTCTAATTGCCATGATCTTGGGCTTAATTTTGGTTCAGGCTGGGCAACGGGCTAGTTTAGACTGGCACCCACAGCGTGGATTAAGCTTCTTGCAGTTGGGGCTTCGTCAAATCGCTAGGCTCTGCTGTCAGCAATTGCTTATTCCCAAGCTTATACCGCTAACTAAGCACAGCCCTCCAGCGGCTTCGGCTTCTCGACGTAAACGAGCCAAAGATGATTGTCACATCGAGTTTGCAAAGGTAGTTAGATTCTCATGATGGGACCGTCCAGATTGAGACTTATAAAAGTTTTCCGTACCACTAAGGGCTTCGGCTTTGAAAGAGCTCGGATTACGGGATGCGAGAGACATTGAGATTTTTGAGGCAGCACGAGCCGCCGCCGCTGTAATCATGACAAAAGATAGCGACTTTGTTGATCTTGTCTGTCGATTAGGAATACCACCTCAAATTATTTGGCTGACTTGTGGCAACGTAACGAACCGAAACTTACGCCAGCTTCTTTCGAGTACTTTGCCCAAGGCTTTAGAAAAATTGCGAGAAGGCGAAATTATTGTAGAAATCAGTAGCAGCTCATAAACGATCCGGCGTTGGACTGCTTCAGAAATTATGCTGTGCCAGGGACTGTTCAGAAAACCGTGCTACATCAGGCTAAAACCATTGATTTCTCCTTGCCAAAACCAGAGTTTATACAAAATTCTGATCACTCTCCTTTCCCCCGACTTCCTCACCCATAGGAAGTTCCTCCCCCCCCAACCCAGGCCTACAGGCTGAGAGCAAAGCGAAGCGCGATCGGCTAACCCCTTCCACCGCGGCGGCACGCCCCGTCCGGGGGAAATCTCCATTCCCCCGGTAAAAGAAACAGTAATCAGTGGTCAGAATTCAGTAATCAGTCATCAGAAGTCCTCTGTATCTACTCTCCCACCCATAGGAAATTGATCCCCACCCCACCCAGGTCTACAGGGCGAGAGCAAAACCAAGGGCGATCGCTGGCCCTCTACCTCAGCCTGGCAAATTAGCCCCAGCCCCCTTGCAAGACAGAGAACCCATAACCTTTCACCACCATGGAAATTACCCCCCAGGGATCTAAGTTCCTTGACTTTCTAGGAAACGGTAGCCTAGAATACAGAAGTAAACCTGATTCGTTCATCTCTCCCGGGTATGTTCACCCAGATTGAGAGACGGAAGTAGGGGCTGATCCCCCCGAAGGAACGCGCCCCAAATAGTTGGATCAACCTTTCTTGATCTTTTTGGAGGCGACCTTATGAAACTCACCTATCGTGGCATTAGTTACGACTATACCCCTGCTACCGTGGACATGGCGACCACTGAGGTACGGGGCAACTTTCGCGGATTGGATATTCGCTTTCGGACCATGAAAAAACCCCCAGTACAGCAGCCTACCCTCGATTTAGTTTATCGAGGCGTGGCCTACCGAACTGGGGAAACAGAAGCTGCATCTGTCTCACAGCCAATCCCCGTCCCTGCTCTGCAGATTGAGCCTGCCCTGGGTGCGGAGAACAAAGCCCGCATGATGATGATGAATCGTCACCATCATGTAAAACAGCGTCAACAGTCGATGCTGACCCGTCTAGCAACGGAAGCTGGGTTATCTGGGGATAGGACTAGTTACTGGAATCACATCCAGGGTAAGGTTCATCCTAGTTTTTGGGCCACCTATAGCCGTAGCGGCGCAGCCGTTAGCTAGCCCTAAGGCAGCAGCCGGGCAATCAGTCTCAGATCGCTTGAAGCCATCAAAAAACCAGGCACAGGTAAGGTCCTGTGCCTGGTTTCGGTGTTTAGCCCCTGTCAAGGCCGCGATCTCCAGGGGTGCCCGGCGCAGCCACCCTGACCGTCAGCGTTGCCTAGCAGTCGTAGTAAAGGGCCAGTTCGTAGGGATGGGGCCGCAGCCGCATGGGGTTGACCTCGTTATCCAGCTTGTACTCAATCCAGTTATTGATGAAGTCCTCGGTAAACACCCCGGTGCTGGTCAAGAAGCTGTGGTCTGCCTCCAGACACTTCAGGGCATCTAGCAAGGAGCCAGGAGTAGAGGGAATCTTCGCCAGTTCCTCGGGACTCAAGTCGTAGATATCCACATCCAGAGGATCGCCTGGATCAATCTGGTTTTTGATACCGTCTAGACCGGCGCAGAGCATGGCTGCAAAGGCCAGGTAGGGGTTAGAGGTGGCATCGGGGCAACGAAACTCCAGCCGCTTAGCCTTGGGGTTATCCCCAGACAGGGGAATGCGGACGGAGGCGGAGCGGTTCCCCTGGGAGTAGGCCAGGTTTACCGGTGCTTCAAAGCCCGGCACCAGTCGCTTATAGGAGTTGGTGGTGGGGTTGGTCAGAGCCAGCAGGGCAGGGGCATGCTTGAGAATACCGCCAATGTACCAGAGGGCCATCTGACTCAAGCCAGCATAGCGATCGCCCGCAAACAGAGGTTGACCACCGTTCCAGATCGACTGGTGGGTGTGCATGCCCGAGCCATTGTCGTTAAACAGCGGCTTAGGCATAAAGGTAACGGTCTTGCCGTACTTTCTGGCAACGTTCTTGATGCAGTACTTGTAGATCATCAACCAATCCGCCGCTTCGATCAGGCGACCGAACCGAATCCCCAGTTCACACTGTCCGCCGGTGGCCACCTCGTGGTGGTGCTTCTCGATGGGAACCCCCAGCTTAGCCATGGTTAGTAGCATTTCGCTGCGCATATCCTGGGAGGTGTCGGTGGGGGCCACGGGGAAGTAGCCCTCCTTGTAGCGGGGCTTATAGGCCAGGTTGCCGCCCTCCTCTATCCGGCCACTGTTCCAGCGGCCTTCAATACTATCGACGTAGTAATAGGCAGAATGTTCGTTTTGGTCAAAGCGGACATCGTCAAAGATAAAGAATTCCGCCTCAGGGCCAAAGAAAGCCGTATCACCAATACCGGTGGAACGCAGGTATGCAACCGCCTTAGTGGCGATCGCCCGGGGGCAGCGGGAATAAAGCTCACCAGTGCGGGGCTCCTGAATGGTGCAGATCAGACTCAGGGTGGGCTCGGCCATGAAGGGGTCGATCCAGGCGGTGTCTGGATCGGGCACCATGGTCATATCGGATTCGTTGATCGCCTTCCAGCCCCGAATACTAGAACCATCAAAGGCCACCCCATCGGTGAAGCTGCTGGCGTCGATCTGACTTTTGTGGACCGTCAGGTGTTGCCAGATGCCCGGCATATCAATAAACTTCAGATCAATTAATTCAATTCCTTCATCCTCGATTTTTTTCAGGATGTCTGCTGGCGTTGCCATGAACAACTCATACTCCTTAACGTCTAAGCACCACTAAATGCAATGGGCGCCGATTTACCTGACCAATCCTAAAAATAGACGTCCTGGTTTTTTGTATCAACTACTACCTTTTGTCATGAAAGGCTAACAATTAGGCCTCCAAGCACCAACGCTCCCCTGGTAAGAGCCCTCACAGGCTAGATGTTTTTGTAACGATTTGTGCCCCCAGGCGGGCTTGCTAGCCCTGCCATACCAAGGGGATAGGCCACCATGGTAAACTTTTGGGGAGCTATACCAGGGCTTTGAAATTGCTTCAAAATTGTAAGAGCAACCCATCATCGCCTCAGCATAGATTTCTCTATTGCCTAGGGGGCTGATCGGGCTGGGGTAGCGATGGGTTTAAATATAACTGTTGATGAAATGAGAGTTGGGAGATACTATCCATGCGGGATGCCGTCACAACCCTGATCAAGACCTATGACGATACCGGGCGATACCTTGATCAAAATGCCCTTAACTCGATCAAGTCTTACTTTAGTAGCGGCCTTGACCGGATTAAGGCAGCCGCCGTTATTAGTGCCAACGCCTCGGAAATTGTTCAAGAGGCCGGGGCCAAGCTGTTTGAGCAGGTGCCTGAGCTGATTCGTCCCGGTGGTAATGCCTACACTACCCGTCGCTATGCGGCTTGTCTCCGCGACATGGACTACTACCTGCGCTACGGTAGCTACGCCTTAGTGGCTGGCAATGGCAATGTACTAGATGAGCGGGTGCTGACTGGCTTGCGGGAAACCTACAACTCCCTGAGCGTACCAATTGGCCCTACGGTGGTGGGCATTCAAATTATGAAGGAGATAGTTAAGGCTAAGGTGGAAGCGGCGGGAATAACAAGCACCTCCGTAGTGGATGAGCCCTTTGACTATATGTGCCGTGAGCTCAGTGAAGTTAGCCTTTAGGCCCATTCTTTGAATCTAGTCAAGCCTGACCTGGCTAGGAAAGGTTTGGGATTGTCCATCTCCGGCCCCTTGCGGGACTGTCCCCTAACCAGATATAATGGCAACTTTGGGATTATTTCCTGAAGCTCTAATTTTTGGGAGAGTAAACGTTAATGTCGCGATATCGAGGGGCCCGTCTGCGGGTAGTTCGTCGTTTAGGAGAATTGCCCGGGCTATCGCGCAAATCTCCTCGCAAGTCTAACCCACCAGGACAACACGGGCAGGAGCGCAAGAAAAAATCCGAATATGGGGTGCGGCTGGAGGAAAAGCAGAAGCTCCGCTTTAATTACGGCCTGACCGAAAAACAGCTGCTGCGTTATGTGAAAAAAGCCCGCCGGGCCGGAGGGTCTACGGGTCTGGTCATTTTGCAACTGCTGGAGATGCGGCTGGATAACACGGTTTTTCGCCTGGGCTTTGGTCCTACTATCCCTTCAGCTCGCCAGGTGGTTAACCATGGTCACATCTGTGTAAACGGGCGGGTGGTGTCTATTCCAAGCTATCAGTGTCGCCCTGGGGATGTGATTACGGTGCGCGATCGCGATGCTTCTAAAAAACTGGTGGAAGCAAACCTGGAGTTTCCCGGCTTAGCCAATATTCCCAGTCACCTGGAACTGGACAAAACCAAACTGGTGGCCAAGGTCAATAGTGTAATTGAGCGAGAATGGGTGGCCCTCAGTGTTAACGAGTTGCTAGTGGTTGAGTACTATTCCCGGAAGGCTTAATCCTCTGGGGGCTGATTTTGATTGCAGCCCAGGGCTGCTAACAGTCAGGTTTAGACCCAAAGAGGCCCCCCGATGATGATCGGGGGGCCTTTTAATTGAGGCTCTTAGTACCAGACACCTATAACCAGGCAAGCGGGGCCCGTCCTTAATGAACCGGTACCTTGACCTTAACGACCTTTTTCTGTTCTTCCTCATCCTTAGGCAGGTGCAGGTTCAAGATCCCGTCCTTGTATTCGGCTTCAGCCGCTGTATTCTGAACCCTGGTGGGCAACGGAATCAGCCTCTGGAACCGGCCATAACGAAATTCACTGCGGGTGACGCCGTTTTCTTCGCTGGTGGATTCGGACTTACGTTCCCCGGTAATCTCGACACTGTCGGTCCTCACCTGAATATCAATGTCTTCAGGTAATAAACCGGGCACTTCCAGCCTTAAGTCCACTGCTGTATCGGTTTCAGTTAACTCCGCCGCCGGTACAAAGGTGACCCCTAGTACCTGGTCTCGACGAGCTGGCATCATCTGTTCAAACAAATGGTTCATTTCCTTTTGTAAGCTGTCAATATCTGCAAAAGGTGCCCATTTAATCAACGACATAGTCCCCTCCTGGAGTCAAAAACTCACTGAAGTGATCAGGTTCCAGTCCCGATCCTAGAGCTGTAACCAGCTATGGAAATGACCGGCCTGTCTATTTCTAAAGTAGATTTTGTTTGACCAAAAAATATTCGGCTATGGCCCCATTTTCAGTGTTAATAACCGAATCTAACCTCAAGTCTGGATTAGAGGTAAACAGTTATTACAAAAATGGACCCAATTCTTGGCTAAAAAGTACTCTGGTTAGTCTTTTGTGAGGTTATGTAACCGCTTTTACCCAGATACCGATAGGATCGCAGAAATCGGCTTACAGTATGGTGTAAAGCCCTTGCGTAGACAGGTAGTTGCGATGGTGCCATTCTTTAAAAGCGCCCCTGAAGCGGATACCGAAACTAAGATTCTTCAGGCTGCCCTGAAGCTCTTTGCCCGGCAGGGCTATAGTGGCACCACCACGCGGGAGTTAGCTCAAGCAGCGGGGGTGGCGGAGGGTACATTATTTCGTCACTTTGAAAATAAAAAGGCGATTCTGGTAGCGGTGGCCAGCCAGGGTTGGGTAGAAATTTTGACCGATCTGTTAACGGAACTCAGTGAATTGGCCAGTTATAAAGCCATCGGTCAGGTGATGCAGCGCCGGATGCTCAATCTTCAGCGTAATTCGGCCCTGATGCGGGTCTGTTTTATGGAAGCCCAATTTCATCCTGAACTGCGGGAGCAAATTCAGACCGAAGTCATTGACAAAATGATTGATGTGGCTGAGGCCTTTTTTCAAACCGCCATCGATCGCGGTGTCTACCGTCCTATGAACCCCCGCATGGTGGCTCGTGTTTTTCTAGGTATGTTTACAGTGGCTGGCTTTAGCCAGGAAACCCTGGGCGATAGGGATAATTCGGCCCAATCCATGAAGGAACTGGCGGAATGTTTAACCGATATTTTCCTCAATGGCGTGCTGGCTTAGGCCAATGTTTATCAACCTCCCAGGGCAATCCCCGCTGCAACCATGAGCCAGTCTTCTCCCCTCAGTCACCTCGATCACCAGGGCCAGGCCCAAATGGTAGATGTGAGCGCCAAACCCCTGACCCAGCGCACGGCGATCGCCCAAGCTTGCCTGAAAATGCAGCCCTCCACCCTGGCCACCATCGCTGCGGGCAACGCCCCTAAGGGGGATGTACTGGGTACAGCTCGCATCGCTGGCATTATGGCCGCCAAGCAGACAGCCCATCTGATTCCCCTCTGCCATCCCTTGCCCCTGAGTCAGGTAGAGGTGGTCATTACCGCCGACCCCAGCCTGCCAGGCTACAGGATTGAGGCTACGGTTCGGGTCAACGCCGCCACTGGAGTCGAGATGGAGGCCCTAACGGCGGCCACCGTAGCCGCCCTCACCCTCTACGATATGGCCAAGGCCCTGGAAAAGTCGATGGAGATTCAGTCCGTAGGGTTGGTTCACAAGGCGGGGGGTCAGTCTGGAGACTATAGCAGAATGCCCTAGGATGCCAGCCTGGGTTCAGGTCAACTGTTTCCTTAACCACAGACCCAACAAGGGTAGGGCAATGCGATAACCAAACTCAGGCCCATAGATTAATCCCTTTTGTTCCAGGCTATTGAGGGCCCCTTGTAAGCCCCCACCCCGGGACAGCTGGTGTTTTTTAATGTACTGGCGAGATTGGGGGCTATCGGTAGGATCCAGGGCTAAACTTTCCAGCACCCGGACCTGGCTGGGGGGCAATAGCAACAACAAAGACTCGAAGGTAACCGTGAGGTCCTCCATCAACACCGCCAGGCTACTATCCACCTGCCAGGCTGGGATCAGGGTTGGGGGTGGATCGGAGGACTGGCGATCTAACCAGATGCGCCGGGCCAGGGAAATAGCATCGCCCAGGTGCCCCTGTACGTAACCCAGAAACCGATCTAGGGCATGGTCTTGGGGATCAAAGTGGAGACCCTCCGCTGCCATAGCGGCGGTCAGCCAGGGCTCCATATCCCCATCTGCCAGGGGCAACAGGTGTACCACCCGCAAACCACTGGCGATCACCCAGGGTTCTACCACGGTGGCCACCAGGGCATAGCTGACCTGGCTTTGCCGCTGAATTTCCTGCCGCAGGTAGGCTTCCCACTTGCCCTGGCGATCCCAGGAGCGAATGTGGGGAAAATTTTGAAACACCAGCACTACCCGGCAGTCTAGTTTTTCCGCCAGGTATTGGGGTAACGCCAGCAGCGCTTCAAACAGGGGCCACTCCCTACCGCTGCTGGGAGTCCACCTCAAGTGCCAGGTGTGATCCGCTTCCTCCACCAACTCCAGAGGATGACCAGGGGCCCACCGTCGGATCAGGGCCAGATCCTCTGGACTAGTAAAACTGAGGCTCAAGCTGGTGGCCAGGGAGGTCAAAAAGCTCCCGGCGCTGGTGGTCCGCAGGCAGTCGATCGCTAACAGACGAGCATTAACCTGGTGGGCCGCCTCTTGCAGCAGTAGCCGTCGTCCCATGCCTGGTACCCCCACCAGCAAAAAGTCTCCATCCGCCGCCAGAATCTGGCTAATTTCAGCCAGTTCGCGATGACGACTGATCAGGGCTTTTGGCATAAAGGGGTTGGGGGTCATAGGACAAGGTCCGGATAGGTTATATAGAGCTTTGACTATGGTTTTGACCAGAAGATTTAGGCCTGAACCACCGAGATAGCACTATTTTTTAGTGTCATTTGGATAGGGATCTGAACTATGATGTGACATTAAGTAGACTGATCAAGCCCACAACCTTAATTGCCCATGACTTCCCCCATCGATCTTGGCGGTTCGATCTCGCCCCAGCCCCCCTTCGCTCTGCAGGCGACCGCCGATTGGCATACCCTGACCAGTACTGAGGCCCTGGCCCTCCAGGATGTCACGATCGACCAGGGTCTCACCAGTGCCGCCGTGCAAACCCGACAGAACCAGTTTGGCCCCAATGAACTGGCGGAGACCGCCGGTCGCCAAACCTGGGAAATTATTCTGGATCAGTTTAAAAACATCATGTTGATTATGCTGATCCTGGTGGCCATTGTATCGGCAGCACTGGATTTAATTAACCAGTCTTTTCCAAAAGATGCGATCGCTATTTTTGCCATCGTCCTACTCAACGGGCTCTTGGGCTACGTGCAGGAAAGCCGGGCAGAGAAGGCCCTGGCTGCCCTAAAACGGCTGTCTTCGCCGCGGGTGCGGGTAGTTCGCAATGGCCAGGAGGGAGAAGTCGATGCCCCCAGTCTGGTGCCAGGAGATGTCATGTTAATCGAGGCGGGTTCCCAGGTGGCCGCCGATGGTCGCTTGCTGGAGGCCGCTAACCTACAAATTCGGGAATCGGCCCTGACCGGGGAGGCGGAAGCAGTGACCAAGCGACCCCAGATTACCCTGCCCCTGGATGCCCCCCTGGGCGATCGCCTTAACCTGGTGTTTCAAGGTACAGAAGTGATCCAGGGTCGAGCCACAGTTCTGGTCACCCAAACCGGTATGACGACGGAATTGGGAAAAATCGCCACCATGCTCCAGGACGTAGAGAGTGAGCCTACCCCCCTACAGCAACGCATGGCCCAATTGGGGAATGTACTGGTGACCGGAGCCATGGCTCTGGTCGGTGTGGTGGTACTGGGAGGCATTCTGCGGACTGGAGATTTCAGTATGTTTTCTGAACTACTGGAGGTCTCCCTGAGTATGGCGGTGGCGGTGGTACCAGAGGGCTTGCCAGCGGTGATTACCGTTACCCTGGCCCTGGGCACCCAGCGGATGGTGCGCCGCCATGCCCTGATTCGCAAACTACCTGCGGTTGAAACCCTGGGTTCGGTGACCACAATTTGCTCTGACAAAACTGGCACCCTGACTCAAAATAAAATGGTGGTGCAGCAAATTGCCACTGGCAGCGAATTTTACCAGGTGACTGGAGAAGGCTACAGCCCTCTGGGTCAATTTCAAGCTCAGGGGCACTTGATTAGCCCTGTGGATCATCCTGAACTAGCTAAAATACTGCTGGCCTGCGTGCTTTGTAACGATGCCACCCTCCAGCAGCAGGACCACCATTGGACTGTACTGGGGGACCCGACCGAAGGAGCTTTGCTGGCAGTAGCGGGTAAGGCAGGCCTGGCCAAAGACGCCCTGATAGAGGCATACCAACGCGTGGGGGAAGTGCCCTTTTCCTCAGAGCGTAAGCGCATGAGTGTGGTGTGTTCAACGGACCATGCCCACCAACCCCTGATCGCCAGTCCCTACCTGATGTTAACCAAGGGGTCTCCAGAACTGGTATTGGAGCAGTGCCATCAAATCCAGTTGGACCAAAGCCTTCAACCCCTTACCCAGGAGCAACGAGACCATATCCTGGCCAGCAATAATCGCATGGCCGAAGCCGGGCTACGGGTTTTAGGCTTTGCCTTCAAGCCCCTGGCTAATTGTCCCCAGGAAGCGGATCTGGAGGCAGCAGAAACCAATCTGGTCTGGCTGGGGTTGGTGAGTATGCTGGATGCCCCCCGGCCCGAAGTAGCCAGTGCAGTAGCGGCCTGCCGAGAAGCGGGGATTCGTCCGGTGATGATTACGGGAGACCACCCCCTCACAGCCCGGGCGATCGCCGAAAAGCTGGGCATCACCCCTGCCGGTAGCCCCATTCTCAGTGGCCAGCAACTTGAGCGCCTGAGCCAGGCTGAGTTACAAGAACAGGTATCCCAGGTCAACGTCTATGCCCGGGTCTCCCCCGAACATAAACTACGGATTGTCAAAGCCCTGCAACAACAGGGAGAGTTTGTGGCCATGACCGGCGACGGGGTTAATGACGCCCCGGCTCTAAAACAGGCTGACATTGGCATTGCCATGGGGATTACCGGCACCGATGTCAGTAAAGAAGCCAGTGATATGGTGTTGCTGGATGATAATTTTGCCACCATCGTCGCCGCCACTGAAGAAGGACGAGTCGTCTACGACAATATTCGGCGCTTTATCAAGTACATCCTGGGCAGCAATATCGGTGAAGTGATTACCATCGCCGCCGCTCCCCTATTGGGTCTGGGGGGAGTGCCCCTATCGCCTTTACAGATTCTCTGGATGAATTTAGTCACCGATGGTTTACCAGCCCTCGCCCTGGCTGTAGAACCCGCCGAGCCCGATGTCATGCGTCGTCCCCCCTACCATCCGCGAGAAAGTATCTTTGCCCGGGGCTTAGGTAGCTACATGATTCGAGTGGGAATTTTGCTGGCCATTTTTACCATCGCCCTGATGAGTTGGGCCTACAACCACACCCACAGTTCTGGCTATACTGGCAACCCTGACGCTTGGAAAACCATGGTATTTACCACCCTCTGTATTGCCCAAATGGGCCATGCCCTAGCGGTTCGCTCCGATAGCCAGTTAACCATTCAGCTCAATCCTTTCACTAATCCCTACGTGTGGGCATCGGTCTTGCTAACCACTAGCCTCCAGCTACTGTTGATCTACGTACCGGTATTGCAGCAGTTTTTTGGCCTACAGGCCCTAACCGCAACCGAAATATTAATTTGTTTTGGTTTTAGTAGTCTGGTGTTTGTCTGGCTAGAGGCAGAAAAATGGGTTCTCAACCACGTCTGGGGGAAGCGCTAAAATTTAGGTCGATAAATTGATGGAATCGGTCTTGAAGCCAGGGTATTAGGTATACTAAATGGCTAAGTTCCTGGCTCCACTGACCATTTCCCTTAACTATCTTCCTACAATGGCTAGTGTCGTGAACCTTCCCACCTTTGCTGAATGCAACCACAGTCTGGTCCAGTCTCTCCATCACCTTAGCGATGGCGAGCTGGTGAGTTTGTTTAAGCGCTATCCTGACCAGGGTCGCTACTTTACTGCTATTTTCTGCCGCTACAATGGCATCGTCTATAGCCTGATTCGTCACTCTGCTCGATCGCCAGTCCAGGCTGACTACCTCTTTGCTCTCACCTGGCAGCACATTCTCCATGAGTTAGCCGGTATCGATATCTTTAAACCTGAGGACTCGGGCGATCGCCCCTTCAGCTTGCAAGAATGGCTGATTAATATGACGGCCTTTTGCATTAACCAGGTGGTTTTACCAGAAGTAGAGGCCATTCACTACTCTCTAGCCAAGGCCTCACCTCCCTTCTGGTGTTACCTGCAGCAGGGGATGAACCAGTTGCCCCCCCTGGAGCGCTTGATTTTAATTATGGCCCATACCTTTCGCTGGAGCGACACCCGCATTGTCGCCTACCTGCAAGCAGAAGGAGAGCATTTTAGCCTGGAAGATATCAGACTACGGCTCAAAGCAGCCAGTCAACACCTGATTGAAGCCTTACCCCAGGATATTCGCAGCCTCTATCTACCCCAGCAAGCCCAGGTAGACCCGCCAGATTCCGCCGATGACTGGTTTGAGGTGCCGACCTGGAACGGCCATTCTACCCCCAGTCTGTCAGGGGTCTAACTGGGCTAGACCGGTAATCCAGTTACCTAGCCCTGGCGTCTGAGGTATAGTTTGGGTTAACCTGTTGCCCATATCCCTAGGTCACGCCCATGGTTCAATCCTCTTCCTATCGACCCTCAGCCGCGATCACCCCCCCTCAGCCCCTATCGGTCCACAGCCTGTTGCAACCGATTATCCTGGAGCCCACCCCGTCTCTGGGGCAAACCTGGATGGCCAGCAGCGAAGGATCACCCCATTCACTGGCCCTCAGCCCTGCCCCGGTGATGGCCAAGCAATTTAACCAGGACATTTTGGGAGACATCTCCCACGCCTGGAAACACTTTGTTGATTCTGGCCAGGTTTGGGCTCTGGTCATTGGCATTGTTGTGGGCTATATGATTCGTAATTTAACCGCCTATTAAGGGGTCTGGTGCAGAGCCAGGGGCCGAGCCTTAAAGGCAACAGACCCTGGCAGACCCGATGAGGTGAGTTGACCTTCTAGCCCATCTCCCTGGTAGGTTGCAACCATGGCAACGGTAGCCAGGGCCCGACCACAGATAGTTATCTGGCTGGTTTGGCCCTGAAGCTGAAGTTGGGGCTCGCTCCACTTACCCTTAAGGGTCAAGGTCAGATCAGCGGCGGGGTCAGGCAGGTGACCAGACACCATTGGTTGCAACTGGCCACCTAAATACTTACCAGACTGCTGAAGGGTTAACACCAGAGAATCGGTCGAGGCACAGGGAGGACTGGTCAGGGTGAGGTGGTAGGCCCCCTGAATGGTTTTGGCCGCCTTTAAATAGTTGGTGCCGTACCAGGTAACCCCTCGAAACAGAATCACAACCGCACTAATGGCAATACCATAGAAAGCCAGGGACTTTTGGTTAAGGTGATGCATAGAGATGCCAGGGGATTGACCAAGGTTTTTTTCATCTAGATTCAGGCGATCGGGCTGCAACCCCTTAGCCCCAGCGCCCCGGCCAAAAAGCCCGGGAACTCTTAAGAATAGGTTGGCAGCTTCAAGGTATAGTCGCTTACAGGCAGGCGCCGATCCAGACAGGCGTTCAACAATAGCCGAAGCTCTGCTTTACCAGGCAAGCCCTCCAGACGTTGGCATACCTCACCCCGGTCAAACAAAAGCAGGGTGGGCAGGGTGACCAAACGGTAGGTACTACTCAGACGTAGATTCTCGTCGGCATTGACCGTCACCACCTGCACTCGTCCCTCCCAGTCTGCTTGAAACTGCCCTAATATCGGTAGAATGACCTTGCAAAGACCGCACCAGGGTGCCCAAAAGTTAACCATAACCGGTACCGGCGATTGCAGGACCGTAGCCTCAAAGGTTGATTCGGTGGCAGATGGTATCATTGATTTGCAAAACCTGACTTAAAAATTGCTTAAAAAAATTGGCCTGTAACTCAAAAAGAACCTAAAAAGGTTGACAGGGACAGGGTAGATAACTGAAAACAGTAGCCACCCCGAGCATGATTAACCAATGGGGGATCTGGGAAATCGTCTAAAGGTCAGAGATTCACCAGGGTGTGAGGTTTTAATTAGAAACCAGCAATCGGGCTTGAATTAATCTTTAGATTTTATTTTTTTTGATATTGGCAATATTCTAGAGCAGTTGAGAATAGAAGTTAAGAGCCCAGGAAAGATTTTTTCTAATCTTTGCGATTAAGCCTGTGGGTCATCCCCAATCTTAGGATTTACTGGAGTCAAACCTTTGGACTGGCCCCAAGGGAAATGGGCAGGGTCTGGCAACCCGATTAGGCGATCGCCAGGGCCATCTGGGGTTACTTATAGCAACTTCCAGGTGGCAGCCCCGACAATGCCGTCCACCGTCAGGTTATGAGCTTGCTGCAGAGCCCGTACCGCCGCCTCGGTCGCAGTCCCAAATACCCCATCTACCGGTCCTTGATACAGTCCTTTTTGCCGTAATTTCTGCTGTAACTGGCGCACCGCCTCTCCACTCATGCCAGAGCGCAGAACTGGCCAGGTAGCTACCTCTGAGGCGGCAGCCGGTGTCTTTACTGAGGAAGCCGAGGGGGTCGTCGGCTTGGCAGCGGGGCTGCTACTCCTGGGGGGAGCAACCTCAGCCATGGGAGCAGGTAACAGTTGATTCCAGGTAGTTGGCCCCACAATGCCATCGGCAGCAATGCCAGCAGCGGTTTGAAAGCGCTGTACGGCTAGTTGGGTATCTTCCTGATACAGGCCGGTTACCGGACCGCTGTAGTAACCCAGGAGGACCAGCATGGACTGCAATTCCTTCACCGACTCTCCCTGACTGCCCAGGCGCAGGGTAGGACGAATAATGCGATTACCACTGACAACCGGATTAGCGTTTAAATCGGGGGAAGTCTGGGCGATCGCCAGGGGGACGGGCATCAGCATCGGCAAGGCAGCCAGCCATAGCCAACCGGGCAGCGCAGGGACAAGGGAAATAGCAGAAACAAGGGAACGCATTGGCAGGTTATAACAAGTGCAAAGGAAACCAATCAACCGCCCCTGACCTGGAAAAACCTTAACCAGGACAGGAGCCAATCCTTTGGTGCTTAAGGCTGATCTATGTCCTTCAGGCAAAATTATAGACCCATCTGGAGTGAATTGAGCCAGCCAGAGGCGACCCCTGAAAGCCTACAATATTAAAGTATTTTTTCCTTTAAGTCTTGCTTTTTCCCCTGCCATGGTTCCGGGTTGGCCCGTTGATTCTTACCGTCAGCGCTTTAGAGCAATTTTTGAAAGCCTGGTGATCGTTGATGTATGGACCTACAGGCAGACTGAGTCCGGCTCTAATCTGGGGGAATGGGACTGCAACTGGCGATCGCTGTTTTTAGCGATCGCTGCCAGCGGAGAAGACCCACTCCCTCCAGCCTGGGGGCAAGCCCTGCAACAGTTGGCCAGGCACAATCGAGCGGCCCTACTCTTGGCAGTGCTCCCGATGTTGCTGCTCTACAGTAATCCCTATGGCCACCAGCGCCAGCGCCTACAGCGGTGGGCTGAAACCATGGGTCTTGATGATTCAACCCTTCTGCACCTAGACCAGAGCTTTCAACACCTCTGCCTAACCATGGTAACCCCACCCCCCTGGTCTCCCCCTACCCGGTTCTGCTGTCCAGCCATCAACGAGCTGGCACCAGAGGCCATCCTCAAACCTATTGAAACCCTGGTCAGAGCCAGTCAGGGAGAGTTTTTACCTGCCCTACAGCTGGCCTACCATGGCCATAGCTCCGCCGTCACCCTTAGTCTGGTTGGGGTTTTAGTGGCCTGGAGAGGAGGTCTACCGGCCTTACCCACCCATCTGCGCCAGTTCCATCTCCCCTCTAGCCACCTGACTGCTCACTGGGGTGCTGACTACGGCGAACAACTAAGCCATCTGGCAGAGCAACTTTACTGCCGCTGGGCCGGAGCCCAACCCTGCCCCCAGTCAGTCTCTAGCCTGGTTATCCTCTAAGCTAGGGGTTATGGCAGGGTTAACCCTGGTCTGGGCTCAGCCTATAATAAAAGATGGCATCTAGGATTACATAGGGCCTGCATCCTGATTCCCCAGCCGCTTACGGCGTGGATTTTAGATCGGCAGTCACCTGAGCGACTGGCCAGGATATCCTGAAAATTCCCCTCTATGAGATCGTTTCAAGCTTTTGTGGCAAGGGTTGAGCGTTGGTATCGTCCCCTACCAGGGGCAAGCCCTCGGCGGTGGTTAAACTTAAGCTGGATAGCCCACAGCCCGATTAACAAAGCCTCCCCTCCCGCCTCATTGCCCCTAAGCCAGGCCAAAATGGCGCCCCCTAAACCCTTCAAACCGCTGTTTAAAATTACCCCCAGGCCCTCTCGCCATCGCCCCTATTATCCTGGCTTAGGGCTGGCCCTAACGGTAGTCACCCTCACCGGCGTCCTAGGACAACGGTTTTACAATCAACCCGGGCTGCAGGTGGGTAGTGTCGCCCCCCAAACCATCTACGCCCCAGATACAGTCGCCGTTGAAGATCGCCAAACCACCGCTGATCGACAACGGGATGCCCGCAACGGCACCCTACCTGTGCTCAAACAAGACGTGACCACCACCCGGGCCGTGTTTAGTGATTTGAATAGCCTGGTGGCCGAGATTAATCGTTTCAGGCAGGCAGCCGGACTGCTACCAATCCTGTCTACCGATAGTCTCTCCACCCCAAGTCAGGCCTACCTGCGCAGTTGTAAAGACCAGGATTGGCTAAAATTTCAGACATTGATCGCTCCCCTCCAGGCACCTAGCCTGACCAGGGCTGGTTTAGGTTATCGGGCTAGTTTAGCTGACCCCACGCTAACGCCCCAATCAGCTCAAGCCCTGAGAGAGCTCTGGGCCTATCGCCAACTTAGCTCTGGCCAGAGCCTTAAAACGGTTATCGCTAACCTGGAGCAATCTCGCCAGAGTTATCAGCAAGCCCAGGCCGATCTGCGCTTGCTCAGCCGCCAACGCCAGGGGCTAACAGACCTGACCAGCCTGCTGAACCTATCTACCCAGGATTGGACCCAAAGTCAGATGGCCATGCACCGGGTAGCTGAGCGTATGCTGGCCCAGGGGTTGCCCCTGGGCCTCCCCCCGGATCTGGTGCATCGAGCCGTAGAAATCCAACTCAAGGGTTCGGTACCAGTAGCAGCGGAGGGAACCACCATTTCCCTATTGACGGCTACCCTGCAACCCAACTTGATTCAGGATAGCGATCGTACCAGGGCACAGGCCGATCGAGCCGCAGAGGCGGTTAAGCCGGTGATGGTAGAAGTCAGCGAAGGAGATGTGATTGTGGCGGCAGGCCACCGTATTAGCCAGAGCCAATTTGTGCTGCTAGATTACTTTAACCTGAGTCAACGCCGCTTTAACTACAGCGGCTTAGTGTTATTCGGCAGCCTCATCGCTGGCTGTTTAGGGTTATTTTTGTGGACCGAACGCCTGAGCCACCACCATCTAGATAGGCGAGACTATCTACTGGTTACCCTGATGGTGATGGCCGCTGGAGGTCTGAATATGTTTGGACTGGTGACCTACGGCTTACCGGCAATTGGGATGCTGACTGGCAGCTTCTACGGTCCAGCCCTGGGAAGCGTGCTGGTGCTGATGCTAGCCCTGGTACTACCGATAGGATCCAGCGTCAGTGGGGTAGCTTTTGCCACCGCCGTTATCGGCGCCTTGGCCAGTAGTCTACTGGCAGAGCGCCTGCGCTCTCGCGAAGAGCTGGCCATGGTGGGAGGCTTGGTCGGTCTGACCCAGGCAACCCTATACCTGGTCTTAAGTTTGATGATTAACCCGGTCGCCCTGGGGTCAGCTTGGCTGATGATTCTCACCAGTTCTGGACTACAGGGTATCTACGGCATTCTATCTATCGTTGTCGCCCTGGGGCTGAGTCCCTACCTGGAACGGGGATTTGATCTGATTACAGCGATTCGTTTAGCAGAGCTTTCGAATCCCAATCGCCCGATGCTCAAGCGCCTGGCTACGGAAGCCCCTGGCACCTTTCAACACACCCTATTCGTAGCCAGCCTGGCGGAAGCCGCAGCCGGAGCCCTGGGTTGCAATGTTGAGCTGGTGAGGGCAGGGACTTTATACCACGATATTGGTAAGATGCACGACCCCCTGGGTTTTATTGAAAACCAGATGGGAGGACCGAATAAACACGACACCCTGCAAAATCCCTGGTTAAGCGCAGCGATTATTAAGAAACATGTCACCGAAGGTCTAGCCATGGCCCGCAAATGTCACCTGCCTCGAGCAGTGCAAGCCTTTATTCCCGAACATCAGGGCACCATGCTGATCAGCTATTTTTATCACCAGGCTGAAGAACTGGCTCAAGCCAATACCAACCTTACCCTAGCCATAGAAGACTTTCGCTATCCGGGGCCGACACCCCAGTCCCCTGAAACCGGTATTGTAATGCTGGCGGACTCCTGCGAAGCAGCGCTGCGATCGCTAAGCGACGCCACCACCGAAGAAGCCTTAACCATGGTCAATCGCATCCTTAGGGCCCGCTGGCGAGAACACCAGTTAGAATCATCAGGGTTAACTCGAGAGCATCTGGCGGTGATTGCAGACATTTTTGTGCAGGTCTGGCAACAATATCACCATAAACGCATCGCCTATCCTCAGGCCGTATTCAGCTCTAGAGTAGGCTGGCAGAGTCAGCCCGGTTCAATTAGCGCGAAACAGTCCTAACCTCACACAACACCATCGCCATGTGTCGTCTGTTGGCCTATCTGGGCCCCCCCATTCAACTCCAACGCCTGATCTACGATCCAGACCATTCCTTGATTGTGCAAAGCTACCAACCCAAGGAAATGGAAGTAGCCACCTTAAATGGTGATGGCATTGGCTTGGGCTGGTACCATCCCCAGCGCCAAGAGGTTCCCTATGTTTACCGCAATACCATACCCGCCTGGAATGACATCAACCTACCCCACCTCTGCCGCTTCATCGAGACCGGCAATCTACTCGCCTATGTCCGCAGCGCCACCCCGGGTCTGGCAGTCGACCTGCACAATTGCCAGCCCTTTGCCTCAGGTGCGGTCAGCTTTATTCACAACGGCTATATTGAAAACTTTCGCCACAGCCTGTACCGACCGATTCGAGACAGCCTGCCCGATCCGATCTACCAGACTATCCATGGGTTGACCGATTCTGAACACATCTTCGCTATGGTCATGCATCGACTGGAGACAGGGGTCTCTAGTTTAGCTAAGGCCCTGCAGGGGGTGATTGGCGATCTGGGTCTCTATGCCCAGACCTACGGGATTCGAGTCATGGCTAACATTGTCATGAGTAACGGCCAGCAACTGGTAGCCTGCCGATACGATAGTTCTGGTCAGTCCCCCTCGCTGTACTGGCTGGAACAGGATGCCCAGCTTCCCGGCGGTTTTTTGCTAGCTTCTGAACCCCTCTTTAAGGGCCCGTGGCAGCCCTTTCCCGACAATACTGTAATGTCTGTAAGCGTCAATGGTAAGAATATTTCACGAGCGATCGCGCCGCTCACCGCCGGCACCATCGGCTGACGAACCCCTAGGCCCACCGCTTAGCCATACCCCAGACCACCGCAACCAATCATGCAGGGCAATAGCCGGCCTGGAAATTAGGGGTTAACGCTCTAGCAGCCTCTACGGGCCAGCCGACCGGTAAAGGCCATGGCCATAGCAGCCCCCGGGTCAGGTTAGGGGACGATCACTGCGGCGGTTGACTCTGGCCTCAGGGTCAGGGTTTTCACCGCACCGGGCTTACCCATAACCACGGTCTTATCACCATTGATGGTGAGGTTGACAGCACCTGCATTACCAGCCTTGATCAACATAGATTGTTGAGCTGTCCAGGTTTTTACATAGCCCTTCGGCACAATGCCTTCGTACAGAGATTGACCATCGGCAGTCACAGCTAACCAGGAGCGATCGCTCAGACTGGTCTGCACGACCACAGGAGCCACTGGCTTAGCCGGGGAAGGGGTGGGTTTAACCATTGAAACAGGGGAAACAGATTGGCTAGGAGCGACAGACTGCACCGGTGAGGAACTGTCCCAGCCCTTCCACCACCACCAGCCCAAGGCCAGCAGCGCCAAACCCAGGCCTAAACCCAAAAACCTGACACCCTGACGCCCCCCCCTGGCAACACGGGGCCGGGGCAAAGACCGAACCCGAGGGGTGATCTGAGGTTGAGCCAGCTCCTGCTGAGCCGCCGGGGGCTTAGTCCCATTGCTGGCCACCGGCTTAACCTCCCCATTGTCAGGCAAAAAGCCATGGATAGGATTTATATCCGTGGGGGTGAGAGAAAACTCCTGGGCAAGGGCCTTACCATCCAGGCCCAAACTATCGCCATAGCGGCGAATAAAGCCCTGAATAAAAATCGGCTGGGGTAAGTCTTGGTGCAGGCCAGCTTCGATGGCCTGTAGAATAGTAGGGCGAATAAAGGTCTGATTAGCAACAACATCAAGAGATAAACCTCGATCCTGCCGTAGCTGGCTGAGATAGGCTCCAATCTTCTGCAGTTGTTCGATCTGGGTAGGTGCTAGGTTGGCCACAGGTCCTCATGGAAATAATGTAGAAAACCACCAGTCTAACCATGGACTACGATTGCCAGTCCCGTAGAAAGAGCGTCATAAAACCAGTACTATAATAAGCCGGATCACGCTAATTTTACGATTCATAGCGTAATTAGACCCCCTAGATTTTAACCGCAATTATGCTAACCCCAATTAGGGGAGCACCTAGAGTTGACGCACCAGCAGCCAGGCAGGCGCTTGAGTTACCAGACTAGCACGGCTTAGTCTCCTGCCCCCAGTTCTAGAGGCCAGGTACCTACATAGCGATCCACAACGTCACCCTGGTATGTCATTCTCAAATTGAAGTAATGATAGCCATACATACTGGGATTGCGTACCTTAGATAGGACCACCACAAAATTGGTGCCCTTGGGAATCGGCTTGTCTGGAATAATGTCGATACGGCCGTCAGCTTGGCCAAGACTAATGGATTTAACTGGAATCACCTGGCCACCGCGCCAGTCTCCCTGACGAATTTCAATGGTATCAGGGTTAATTTCACCGTCAGTATCGGTAAAACTTTTGGGATATTCAATCTGCAACGCAATCACATCTCGGGAAACTTTATTTCTCCCCACCTGCAAATAATAACGGGCATCAGCACTCCGGGGCCGATTGGCATCAATAAAGTAACTCAAGCGGTAGGCCGGATCAATCCCGCCAAAAATTGTGAATCCGGTTTGAGCCTGGCTGACCTGAGGCACCAGGGCAGTACCAACCCCGGTGGCTAGAGTAGTGGTGGCCAGGGCCACTAACATAAATTTCAAACCACGGGCAGAAAATATCATAGTCAACCTTTAATCAAAACTGTTGGAGTCAGGCGTGGCAAAATCACCAAAAAAACCATAACCCTTGTGATCCCTTCTTGATCCCCAGGGCTGTGCCACTAAATTAACCGGGTATGATCTTAGCTTTTTTAGCCGCAGCCTCTCCAGGCCATCTTCAATGCAGCCAAAATGCTAACATCGCTTTTTTCTTTTTGCGATCGCATTCCCCTGGGATTACACCCTAATCCTCTTCGTCGATAATTGCCTGACGATCCAGCAGCAACAAACTGCGGAGTTGATCGGTATCAAGTTCGGTCAACCAGGTTTCCCCTTCACTGACTACCTGATCAGACAGACCTTTCTTGGTTTCAATCATGTCGTGAATTCGCTCTTCCAGGGTGCCGTTACAGACAAATTTATGGACCTGTACGTTACGGGTTTGACCAATGCGAAAAGCTCGATCCGTAGCCTGGTTTTCCACCGCTGGATTCCACCAGCGATCAAAATGAAAGACATGGCTAGCCCGGGTCAGGTTTAGCCCTACTCCCCCTGCCTTTAAAGACAAAATAAACAGCGGGGGAGCAGCAGGGTCATTTTGGAAGCGATCGACCATGGCCTCCCGCTGAGTCTTAGAGGTGCCCCCATAAAGCAATAGGGCCCGGTAGCCCAGGTGGGACTCTAAATGTCGTTGCAACAACTTGCCCCACTCAGCAAATTGGGTAAAAATTAAGGCCCGATCACCCTCTGCTACCAATTCCTCCACCATTTCGTCTAAACGCTGTAGTTTAGCCGATCGCCCCTTCAATCCCAAACTGGACTCCTGCAAAAACAACGCCGGATGATTGCAGATTTGCTTGAGTCGTGTCAACAAGGCCAAAATCTGGCCCCGGCGCTGGAGTCCTGTCGCCTCATCCAGATCAGCCAGAGCCGCATCCACCGCCTGCTGATAGAGCCTGGCCTGTTCTGGAGAAAGGCCACAAAAGACGGTCATCTCCTGCTTTTCTGGTAAATCTTGAATAATGCTGCGATCGGTCTTCAGCCGCCGCAACATAAAGGGCTGTACCAAGGCCTTCAGGGTTTTGAGAGAAGCGGTGTCACCATAGCGCTCAATGGGAGTGGCAAAGCGGCGCTGAAAAAAGTTTTTGGGGCCCAGATAACCAGGGTTTAAAAAGTCCATAATCGACCATAACTCAGTCAGCCGATTCTCCACCGGGGTACCGGTGAGGGCAATCCGAAACTGCCCCTGAAGGTCTCGCACCGCCCGGGATTGCTTGGCATCTGGGTTTTTAATAGTTTGGGCTTCATCCAACACCAGACACTGCCATGGCACCGACCGCAGAGCAGCCAGGTCTCGGTAGACCAGGGCATAGCTGGTAATAACCAGAGCTTGACCAGCGATCGCCGCCGCCAGATCTTTCCCCCTAGGGCGCTTATCACCGTGGTAAACCAGGATTTTTAGCCCCGGTGCAAAGCGCCGCACCTCCTTCTCCCAGTTGCCCACCACCGAGGTGGGGCAAACCAGCAGGGAGGGAGTTTCGAGCCAGCCCTGGTGTTGCAAGTGGAGTAAAAAGGCAATCAGTTGAACGGTTTTGCCCAGGCCCATATCGTCAGCCAGACAGGCACCCAGACCCCACTGTTCTAAAAAGGCCAACCAGGCCACCCCACGCCCTTGATAAGGTCGCAAAGTCCCTTGAAAACCGGGGGGTTCTGCCATCACGGTGAGGGCTTGGTTGCCCGTCGTGAGGGTATCAATTAACTGTTGCAACACCCCAGACGCTTCAAAACTAACTACCGGTAGTTTTTCAATCACCTGGGTATCGCCAGTACTCATGCGTAGAGCATCTTCTACAGAAAGCGCCGTAGGGGTTTTCTGACCCTGCAAAAAGCGCTGGGCCGCCTTCACCTCCTGGGGTCTAAGTTCAACCCAACGATCCTTAATCTGCACCAGGGGTGAGCCTTGATTAATTAACTGCTCAAACTCAGCAGGGCTAAGGGTTTCCCCCGCCAGAGATAAATCCCAACGAAAATTCAGGAGGCTTTTCAAGCCTAAGCGCTGGCGCGACGGCGGCACCTCCGCCTGCACCTTCAAGCCCAGGCGGTTCTGACCCTCATCGCCGCTGGGGGCCAACCCTGGAGGCAGCTCAACCTCAACCCCGTGGTCCTGTAATTGCCAGGCCGAAGCCTTAATAAAAGCATAGGCTTGGAGGGAATCAAGCTGGCAGCAAGTAGGATGGGGCTGCCGTAAACTTTCTCGCAAAGGCTCGTAAAATCGAGCCGCTCGTCCCAGAGCTGCCAGTAAGGTTTCCTGGGGAGCCGGCAGTCCGATACCCTGGTAGTACAACTCTGCCAGGGGATGGGGCCAGATCTCGGCGGCGCTGATCTGCCAGTCCGGATTAGCCACCGATTGCAACCAGTAAACCAATTGCCACCGAGACTGCTCAGGGCTGGGGGGCTGTAAAACCAGCCGCAGGCGAAATTGCCAAGCCGCATCGGTCTGCTGCCGCTGCAAGGGGGTGGTCCAGGTGGTGAGTGCCTCCTGCAGGCGAGTGGCAGCGCTACCACTGACCTGAACACTGTTGCGGGGTCTGGTGAGGGCCTGGAGCCAGGCTTCTAGAGGCAGTTCCTGCCCCAGGTTAGCCAGCTGGCGAGGTGAGAGCAGAGGGGTATGGCGCACCTGGGCATCAATCAGGCTGGTTAAAAAAGAGATTAATAGGATCTGAGCGTCGGTCAGGCAGATAGGACAACTCAAGGGCAGGGGGCTGGCATTGCAAACTTCATAGCTACGACAGACCAGGGGCATAGCCAGGGCCAAATGGCGCAACCGCTCCTGGTCGATCGCACTATCAATCAGCGGGCTCCAGGTCGCCGTCAGAGTCTGGTTGGTGACCTCAATACCTGGTAGAAACTTACCCCGGGCCAGCAGATTCAAACCCCAACGGCAGCTATGGCCCCAAAAGCGTAAATCAGAGCCAATCCAATCGGTTGCAGCCGTCAGAGATGGGCCCAGGGGCAGGGCCATCAACATCGGCACCAACTGGCCAGGGGTCAACCACCATCCCTCTACCTGCCAGGGATGGAGAAGTGGGGGGGCACAAGGGGAATCCAGGCTGGTACTGGCGGAGTGAATCGGCACCAACCGGTCTGCCTCCAGGTGGGAAGGCAGGTGCACCAGGCAGGTCCCCCAGATCGGATCGCCGGCACTGGCGACTTGAGAACGCCGGCCTGACTTAGCTGAGGCCTGAGTTGCCTGGGGCCCGGCTGGGGCAATCAGGCGGGCGGGCAGACAGGCAGACCCCTGCCCCGTCGTTTGGAGGTGGGTCTGGCAGGCGGCCAGGGCGATCGCTAATTCGGGCTGAGTCACGGCGTAGGGATACAAAGAGACCCCACACCAGGGGGACACCCCCTCCGTCGGCAAAGGTTTCCATGCTTCTCCCCAGAGCCAGAACCGCTGCTCTTGAGGAAACCAGTTAAGGTGTAGTATGGTCATTCACCCGCAGGGAGTTGCAACATAGCGGCCAGAGGGGTTTCCTCAGCTTGCCTATCTTACCCTCTTTGCCAGGCGGTTTCTAGGGAAACTTTAGACACTCCCTCAGCTGTATTCCACCACCACCGGAGTATGGTCGCTGGGTTTTTCCCAGCGGCGAGGCTCCAGGTCAATGGTGCAGGCAAGGGCGCGATCGCATAGGGGAGCAGAGAGATAATGGTGATCAATACGCCAGCCCAAATTTCGGCGAAAGGAAGCGGCCCGGTAATCCCACCAGGTAAAATGGCCCCCCTCCTGGCTAAACAGGCGAAAACCATCCCTCAACCCCAGAGATAGCACCTGCTGCAGGGCCTGACGCTCGGGGCCCGACGCCATAATGTGGCTGGCCTTATCCTCTGGGTTATAGATATCTCGATCCTCTAAGGCAATATTAAAATCACCACACAAATGCAGTTGGGGATAGTCCACCAGCAGGGCCGCTACATACTCTTTCAAACAGTTGAGCCAGTCTAGCTTGTAAGCATACTTATCGCTGCCAAGGGCATTGCCGTTGGGAACATACAGGTTAACCACATAGATATCGCCCCACAGCGCCCCAATCACCCGGCGCTGATCGTCAAGCCCCCCCACCCTGGCAGCCCCCAAGACAGAGGTAAACCCGTACTGGACCGCCTGCAAGGGCGATCTGCTAATCAGAGCGACCCCATTGTAGGCTTTCTGACCATAGATATAGGGGCTATAGCCCATCGCCCTAAAAGCATCGGCAGGAAAGTCCCCATCGACGACCTTGGTTTCCTGCAAACAGAGCAGATCAATGGGATTGTCCTGTAGCCAACGGGTAACATGGAGCAGGCGAGATCGCAGGGAATTAACATTCCAGGTAGCAACTTTCATAAAGGAAACCAGCACAGGTCTGCTTGAACAGAATATCTTGGCAGGTAAGCCAGAAGTAAAGAAAGATAAA
The DNA here is from genome assembly GCA_018970085.1 of Cyanobacteria bacterium REEB459. Classification (GTDB taxonomy): domain Bacteria; phylum Cyanobacteriota; class Cyanobacteriia; order Phormidesmidales; family Phormidesmidaceae; genus Nodosilinea. Next base: position 46,269 of record JAGWXD010000011.1, on the reverse strand, counting down.
TTTTTTTCTCGACCAGCCCTGTGGGAAACCCCGCATAGAGTGGGGAAAACCTCCTATTTCGCCGGGAAAAATCTCCAGCCCCCTGGGGATACCCAAGCCCCCACTTCCACAGTTGTGGAAAGTGGGTGTCCCCCTCCCCAGGTTTTCCCCACCCCCCTGAAACAGCTAACCCTTACTGTAGAAGCACTTCAAAGGTTTTCCTCAAATTCCTCAGGCTCTACTAATACGGCTATTTTTTAAAATTTTTAAAATCCAGAAACCCGTTAGCCTGGGGGTAACACCTATTTGATAGCCATCAAGAACAGTGCTAGGATTGGCCTCCAAGTGGAGTAATCGCTAAGTCTTCTTCCAACCCCATGTTGACCCTGCTGTTTCTGAACCCACCATGAAGTTTGTTTGTACTCAAAATGCCCTCAACAACCAACTGTCTTTGGTCAGTCGAGCCGTACCTGCTCGCCCCAATCGACCGGTTTTAGGCAATGTTTTGGTGACCGCTGACAGCCCCAGTCAGACCGTTACCCTGGTGGGTTTTGACGAGGTCTTGGGAATTCAAACCCGATTTTCAGCTCAAGTAAGTGAAGGCGGTGAACTGACGTTGCCAGCCAAACTGCTCTCGGATATTGTTGCTTTAATTACTGACGAAACAATTACCCTGGAGTCCGATCCCGACCATACCGCAGTTACCTTAACCAGCCTAACCGGTCATTATCAGGTGCGGGGATTAGGCGCTGAAGATTACCCGGCCCTACCCACCGTAGACCAGGGAGAAAGTCTGGCCCTATCGGCGGAGTCCTTGCTGAATGGCTTGAAGGGGTCGCTGTTTGCCACCAGTGGCGACGAGACCAAGCAGGTACTCACCGGTGTGCATCTGCTCACCAGTGCCGATGGTCTGGAGTTCGCCGCTACTGATGGCCATCGCTTGGCGGTTGTCAAAACTGGCGATGACCTGCAGGTACCTCAGCCGATTGATTTAACTCTTCCTTCTAAAGCCCTACGAGAGCTAGAACGCATGGTTCAGGGTTACAACTCCACAGAACCGGTGCAGGTGTCCTTAGATGAAGTTCAAGTTCTATTTGATCTAGGTCATCAACGCCTGACTACTCGCTTGCTAGAAGGTCAGTATCCTAACTATCGGCAATTGTTACCCAAACAGTTTAGTCACCAGGTTACCTTCAATCGTCGAGACTTAATTGCCAGTTTAGGCCGCATTGCGGTTCTGGCGACTCAGAAAAATAACATTATTAAGGTTTCCCTTAATCAGGCTCAACAACAGGTTTCTCTGACGGTGGAGGCGCAGGAACTAGGCAGTGGCCAGGAAGATTTACCGGCCCAAATTACTGGAGAGGATTTAGACATTGCCTTTAATGTTACCTACCTCCTAGATGGGTTGAAGTCCTTTGATACTCAGGCTGTGCAGATGCAATGTAATAGCTCTACCAGTCCGGCAGTGCTGACTCCCCTGGGTGAAAAGCAAATTACCTATCTGGTGATGCCGGTTCAAATTCGTACCTAGGTGCCCGCAGGCAGAGGTTGGCGAGAGCCTCTGCTAACAACCCTAGTTGGCTGCAACTTCTACAGGTTTATGGACAACACACAGCACGGTTCTACAGTGTATGCCGGCGGTAGTCATCGCCACCTTTAAAAAGTTAACTCCCAGTTGTTCGACTTTACATCCCGAGTGTTCTAGCTGACTAACAAAACCCTGCTTAAAATACAGATGTAACAGGATGGGGACCAGAACAAGTCTCTATCTGCCTGGTTGTAGAGATAGCTTAACGCCAAGCTGATGCTATTGCAGCCCTGGCTGTCCCAAAATCTGGCTGTTCTGAAATTAGAGCATCAGCTACCCGATAGAGTAGCTGGATATATCCGCTATTGGTTAGACAAAATATAATCAATGACACCTTCTAGTGCGGTCGCTAACCATGATTACCTGTATCGACCAGGTGTTGACCCCCGACCATCTGACTACTATTCACCAATACCTGGAATCAGGAGAATTTGTCGATGGCAAGCACACCGCTGGTATCTTTGCCCAGCCGGTTAAACATAATCAGCAACTCCGGGGTGATACGGATACCGCTCAAGCTATTAGGGGCATCATTACCCAGGCCCTGGCCAGTAACGCTTTGTTTCAAGCTCTGGCCCGACCCCACAGCATGCGGCCAGCTTTAATCAACCGCTATGGACCTGGTATGGCCTATGGCTGGCATACTGACAACGCTCTGATGGGGGATTGCCCTCCTACCCGATCCGATCTGTCCCTTACCCTATTTCTCAGCCAACCCCATAGCTATCAGGGCGGAGAATTGCTGATCGATGACGGCCCTGCCCCCCAATCCGTTAAGCTGGCAGCGGGGTCTATGGTGCTTTACCCCTCTACCTGCCTCCATGCCGTGGCTGAGGTCACTGACGGGGTACGATTGGCCGCCGTTACCTGGGTTCAGAGCCTGGTACCTGACCCCCACCAACGAGAAATTCTTTTTGATCTTGATACGGTACAGAGATCGCTGTTTGAAAAGTCCGGCAAAACTCCAGAATTTGATCTAATCCACAAAACTTACACTAATTTATTGCGGCGGTGGGTAGACCTTTAAGCGGTTAGGTCGACCTGTGCTGGCACCCCCACCCTTGATTTGAGAGTTTTAATTGTCAAACCCCACGTACCAGAAATAGGTCGCCATGGGAATTACCGTGGCTAGTACCAATAATACGATTAGTAAAACGGCATTATTGCCCCGATTTTCGGCGGTAGTCTCGGCACTGGCAAAGGTGCTTTCACTCTGACTGTCAAAGGTTTCATCAAAAACTGGAGCACCGGGGTCAGGCTGGCCACTCAGCACCGCCACCAGTCGATCGCTGGCATCTAGCAGGGCCTGGTTATATTTGTCGCCTTGTAATAGAGGAACCAGTACGGTTTGCTGAGCTACACTGGTGGCCAAATCGGGAGGCAGGACTGTAGCAGCCTGTTGGCCGACTCGAATACCCACGGTTTTAGTCACCTCATCTAGCACCAGCAACACCTGGTTAGCCTGATCGGTTGCGGTCGGGTACCAGCGATCGAAGAGTTTGTCGGCGAAGGTCTGCACTGTTTCACCGTAGTCAAAGTGGTGGATGGTTACCAGCCGTACTTCGGTACCAGTGGTAGTGGCCAGGTTACTTAACTGGCTGGTAATTTTACCTTCGCTTAAACGGCTGATAATGTTGGCGTCATCCACCAGCCAGGTGGATGAACCGGCGCTCAGAGGCGGTAGTTGAAAGACCGCAATCGCCTGGGCCGGAGCTACTGCCAGGGCCAGGGTCAGCCCTAAAGATAAAACCAGACCGCAAAGGGTTGCCGTTAGTCGAGTCAAAAGGCCAGGGGTAGCAGAATGCATAAATCTGAAAATGGGGAGCAGAACAGCAGTGTCAACGCTATCTAAGGCTACTACAGCAGCGATGCTGAGCTCAAGCCTGAGCATAGGCCTCTAGCCCGGCGCAGGAACAGACTAGATGGCGATCGCCATAGGCCTGGTCGATACGATTCACCGATGGCCAGAACTTTGACTGCCGGGTAAAGGCGGTGGGGAATACGGCCCTTTGACGATCGTAGGGACGGTCCCAATTGCTAACCAGATCGGCGGTGGTGTGGGGGGCCTGGTTGAGCAGGTTGACCTGGCGATCGACCAGGCCCGTTTCTATGGCACGAATTTCTTCCCGAATTGCAAGCATCGCTTCACAAAAACGGTCTAATTCGGCCAGAGATTCACTCTCAGTGGGTTCTACCATCAAGGTACCAGCCACCGGCCAGGACATCGTGGGAGGATGGAAGCCATAGTCAATCAGGCGTTTGGCAATATCTTCAACCCCCAGGTTGGCAGATTGTTTAAAGCCCCGCACATCTACAATGCATTCGTGGGCAACTCGGCCGTTTTGACCGGTATAGAGAATATCGTAGTGGCCCTCAAGGCGTTTAGCGATGTAGTTGGCACTAAGAATCGCCACTTCAGTGGCCCGTTTCAACCCTTCTCCGCCCATCATGGTGATGTACATCCAGGAAATCGGCAGGATACTGGCGCTGCCCCAGGGGGCAGCGCTCACCGCCCCGATCGCCTGATCACCGCCCACCGTTGGCATCAGGCTGTGGCCTGGTAGATAGGGCAGCAGATGACCCTTGACCCCGATGGGCCCCACTCCTGGCCCGCCGCCGCCATGGGGAATGCAAAAGGTCTTATGGAGATTCAGATGGCAAACATCAGCGCCGAAATCCGCAGGGCGACATAGCCCGACCTGGGCATTGAGATTAGCCCCATCCATATAAACCTGTCCGCCGTGGCGGTGAACAATGGCACAAATGGTTTTAATCTCAGCTTCAAATACCCCGTGGGTAGAGGGATAGGTAACCATCAGGGCAGCTAGTTCGGCCTGGTATTTTTCGGCTTTAGCCTGTAGATCGGCAAGGTCGATGTTGCCCTCCTGGTCACAGCCAACGGTGACCACCTGCATGCCCGCCATCACCGCACTGGCAGGATTGGTGCCGTGGGCCGACTGGGGAATCAGGCAGACTGTGCGATGATGATCACCCCGCTGGCGATGGTACTCTCGAATCACCAACAGCCCGGCATACTCTCCCTGGGCTCCAGCATTGGGTTGTAGAGAAATTCCAGCAAAACCAGTAATTTCTGCCAGCCAGGTTTCCAAATCGGCAAACAACTCTAGGTAACCCCGGGTCTGATTGGCGGGGGCAAAGGGATGGATCTGGCCAAACTGGGGCCAGGTAACCGGCACCATTTCAGCAGTGGCATTCAGTTTCATCGTGCAGGACCCCAGTGGGATCATGGCGGTCGCCAAGGACAGATCCTGACTTTGCAATCGAGTTATGTAGCGCAGCATCTCGGTTTCGCAATGGTAGCGGTTAAACACCGGATGGGTCAGGTAGTCGGAGGTCCGTTGGAGACTGCTGGGCAGGGCCGGCTTTAGGGTCGGGTCTTGCAGTAGTAAAGCTAGCCCTGGGGCGGTCTCACTGCCGCTAAAAATAGTCCAGAGGTCTAAAATATCCTGGGCGGTGGTGGTTTCATCCAGGGTGATGCCCAGTCGAGTGGGGCTTAACCGCCGCAGGTTGATGCGGTGATTAGCGGCCCGATCCAAAATCGTTGTTGTTTGATCACCGGTATCCAGGGCCAGGGTGTCAAAAAAGGCACTATGGATGGGACTAAACCCTAACTGGCTTAAACCCTGGGCCAGAATTACGGTGTGTTGATGAATCTGGCGGGCGATTTGGGCAAGCCCCTGGGGCCCATGGTAGACCGCGTACATGCTAGCCATGATGGCCAGCAACACCTGGGCGGTGCAAATATTGCTGGTGGCGGTATCGCGGCGAATATGTTGTTCACGGGTTTGTAGGGTTAGCCGCAGGGCTGGATTGCCCCGGGCATCCTTAGACACCCCCACCAGCCGACCAGGCAGCTTACGGGCGTAACTTTGGCGGGTAGCAAAGAAGGCTGCATGGGGTCCACCAAAGCCCAGAGGGACGCCAAAGCGTTGACTATTACCCACCACAATGTCAGCGCCAAATTCTCCGGGGGGACGCAACAGGGTGAGACTGAGCAGATCGGCAGCCACGGCCACCAGTACCCCAGCTTGATGGGCCTGGGCCACTAGGTCGCTGTAGTCGTAAAGGGCACCATCGCTGGCCGGATACTGCAGGAGTAGCCCAAATAGGGGGAGATCAAAGCTCAAGTGGTGGGGATCGCCCAATACCACCTCAATTCCCAGGGGTAGGGCCCGGGTTTTGACCACCTCAATGGTTTGGGGGTGACAGTCCGCCGCCATCCAAAAGGTTGTAGCGGTTTTGCGCGGGCGAGCATTAAAGGCCAGGGTCATGGCTTCCGCTGCGGCGGTGGCTTCATCTAGCAGGGAAGCGTTGGCAATATCCATGCCGGTCAAGTCAGTGACCAGGGTCTGAAAATTAAGCAGAGCCTCCAGTCGACCCTGGGCAATTTCTGGTTGGTAGGGGGTGTACTGGGTATACCAGCCTGGATTTTCTAAAATGTTGCGCTGAATCACCAGGGGGGTAACTGTGTTGGTATAACCCAAACCAATAAAGGAGCGCCACACCTGATTCTGTTCTGCGATCTCCCGCAACCTGGCCAGGGCTACCCTTTCTTCTACCCCTTGGGGCAAATGTAAGGCTTGTTGCAGACGAATAGCCTCTGGTACCGTGGCTGCGATTAACTGCTCCAGATCTTCGTAGCCCAATACCCCGAGCATGGTGGCTATGTCACTGGGGGTAGGCCCCAAATGGCGGGCCAGAAAGGGGCTCCAGGCTGATTCCAGGGCTTGTTCATCGGCAGCAGCTGACGAGGTGACCGTAGCAGCCTTAGCGAAAATCTGGGTAGAGTCAGAGAGAGGCGTAGTCATGGCCCTTGATGTAAATTTCAGTTATAAAAGTTAAACTTAGATTAATCTAAGGTATCTTTACATTTTGAAATAAAAACCACAGATTGGCTAGTTTCTCCCCGGGCTTCAGGGAAAACCTTTATCAAGGTGAGGCTATTGACAAGATTGGGTCAATGTTTTCTGGCTAAGGGCCACAGCTAAGTTCCGGATTATCCTCCTACCTTGAGTTTGTATTCTTCATGGGACATGGCATCTTCCAGGTCTTCCTCCAGATTTTTGGCCTTCACCTTAATCAGCCAGCCGTCGCCATAGGGGTCATTGGTAATATATTCGGGGGCGTCTAGTAAAACATCGTTGCGCTCTAAGACTTCTCCGGTAACAGGGGAATTAAGTTTTTCTACCGCCTTGACCGATTCGATCGCGCCAAAGGATTCTCCCTTTTCTACGGCCTCTCCCACCTCAGGTAATTCTAAAAAGACAATATCTCCCAACTGATCGATGGCAAAGGCGGTGATACCGACGATTACCAAATCTGCTTCCTCCTCATCCACCCGGGCGTACTCGTGGCTATCCAGGTACTTTAAATTTTCGGGGTATTCAAATGCCATAGCCTCACCTCATGCCTTAGGACCAGTCTATCTCTGGGCGAAGTACCCAATTCAGTGCCAGTTTGCCATGACTCTGTCAAGTTGACACACTCTTTTTGACACACTCTTTGCAAAAATTGTTTTGGGCTGGGCTCTGGGCCCTGGTTTAGGGGCGACTGCGTTTATAGAAGGGGCGCTTAATCACCTGGGCAGATCGCCGTTGTCCCCGTATGTCTACCTCCAGGAACTGCCCTATTCTAGCCAGCGGGGTAGGCACATAGGCCAGGGCAATGGGGATTTTAAGGGTGGGAGAGAGGGTGCCACTGGTTACGGTCCCCACCACCTGGTCCTGGTAGATGACCGGATAGCCATGGCGGGCAATGGCCCGATCTGTCATCGTTAATCCCACCAGACGGCGCTGCATACCCGATTGCTTTTGCTGCTCTAGTACCGATCTCCCGATAAAATCACCCTTTTTCTCCAGATGGACAAGCCAGCCCAACCCCGACTCCAGGGGAGTAGTTTGATCATCAATATCTTGGCCGTAGAGGGGCATAGCCGCCTCCAGCCGCAGAGTATCTCGGGCTCCCAGACCGCAAGGGGTAACCCCTGCCTGCATCAGCGCGTCCCAAAGGGCCAGCCCGGTGGCGGCATCGGTCATGATTTCAAAGCCATCCTCGCCTGTATAACCGGTGCGGGCTAGAAAGGCCGGTGCTCCCAGAATCCTGCTTTCCCCATGACCAAAGGCTGGAATGTGGCTCAGATCGACCGTGCTCAAGGGGGCCAGCAGATTAGCTGCCTGCGGTCCCTGGACAGATAGCAGGGCGCGATCGCGAAACTCATCCACCAGGGTCGCTGCCTCTGGGTCGATGTGATCAAGCAACCAGGCTTTGTCTTGATCGGTGGTGGCGGCATTAACAATCATCATCAGCCGCTGACCAGCGCTATAGTCTGGGCTGCGGTAAACGATTAGATCGTCAATGATGCCCCCCTGGGGATTTAACAAAACCGTATACTGGGCCTGGCCAGGCTGCAAGCGGGCTAAATTAGAGGGCACCAGTTGATTCAGGGCGGCGATCGCTCCTTTACCGTGCAGCTCAAACTTACCCATATGGGAAATATCAAAGAGGCCGGCCCGGGTGCGTACCGCCTCATGCTCTAAGCTAATTCCCCCAAATTGAACTGCCATTTGCCAGCCAGCAAAGGCCGTCATTCGCCCCCCCAGAGCCACGCATAGGGAATAAAAAGGAGTCTGCTGTAAGGCCATAAAAGTATCCCCAAGGCTCACGTGCCTGACTCAAGGTTGAACAAAATAGCCAAGCTGAGGGTAAACATCCTCAGTCATAGATTCTGAACCTGGAGCTGTCGCTACAGGTATGATAGAGGGTAAGGCTAACCAATGTCACTCCACTGGCAGAACAGTCAGCACTGCCAGACTGGCTAGGAAATTCTGCTCAAACCTGATGAAATAAGGACCTGCCCGTACCATGCAATACCTGGCCAAGGTACATAAAAAAGCCTTTCTGGGGGGAGCAGAGCTGGCTCTACTAGCGGTTCGCACCGCCGAAGCCACCTGGGAACGCATTCCCCAGGAACGGCTGGTGGAAACCCCGGGTATGTTGGGCTTTGGCGAAGGTAGCCTGGTGCTGGTGGAATTAGACGCACTGAACCAGGTGACCGCAATAGAAGACGCCATTCCCTGGGTTTTAAGCCTGGTGGAACAGTACCTCATCTACGGAGTCACGCCAGAGGCTCTGGAGCAAGAAATTGAGCGAGCCGAGCGCTGGCGACAGTCCCTCACCCTAAAGAGCCAGGAGGTGGACCGGCGGGTTTTAGAAACCGCTGCTCGCCGGGATGAAATTCAAGAATTAGAGCAGCATCTCAAACAAGAACGTCAGGAATTAGAGCAGCGCTGGGCTCAGATCAAGGCTGGCACTCCTCCCCTCTCCCCAGACCCTTAGGCCATAGTCCGATAGCATTGGGCGTTGGGGGGAAATTCTAGTCCTTTAAGCAGGGCAGCCCCGGCGAGCCCACCCTAAGCCTTGCCATCGACCGGCCAGGTAGGGGTTCATAGCGTTTCGTGAACCTTCTGAATTGGCGCTGATGGTGTGTTCTAAGGTGGAATAGCACCGGTAAATCGGGTTGAACCTGTCCCTGGCTTGCTGGCGTTGTACTCCTTAATAAATTGCTACTCAGGGATGGCGCCATGGAATACTTACCCTTCACGATTCAAAAGTTTGTTTTTAAGCAGACGGATCAACTAGAGCAGACCGATCTGGTTGCCATCGATGCCGACCAGGGGGTAGACGGTAGAATTCCTGGTTATTTTGTTATGAGTAGCGCTCCTCCTAACATTGAGGAGGCTAGCAAAGCTGATCAAGCCCTGCAACGTCAGGCCTTTCTGGGCCTAGAAGAGATTGTTGAACGACTGCACCACATGGCCATGCAGAGCCAGGATGGCACCGCCGAATTAGTGATTGTTATCCATGGCTACAACACTACTCTAGCGGGGTTTATAGAGTGGTGTAGCGGTATTTTTAAGTTTATCAATCGTCCCCAATCCCCGATGGGGAGCCAGGCTAACCAGGTTTTTATTGGCTATCGCTGGCCCTCAGAAAACGTGGAGTTTAGCCTGAAGAAAATTTGGGAAGCCCTGGCCGCCCTGCCCCGCCTACCCCGTGACTTTCTGGTTGGAGGCATGTTGGGGGCGTTATTACTGCTTGTCATCAGGATTATGACCCTGGGGGCATCTAGGAGTAACTGGCCCCATTCCTGGTTTTTGCTGCTGATTAGTGCGGTGCTGGTTTTACTGTTAGTGTTAGGTATTCTGATGGCGGCTCTGGTGCTGCTGCGCTTGATTGTGTACTTTCGAGACGCCTATCGGGCCGATAACTTTGGGGTCCTTGATCTGGTCGAACTCCTTCGCCGCGTAGATCAAGCTCTGGTCATTCGTACAGCCCAGGCCCTAGCTAGCCTCCCTAAAGATGGCCAGGATCACGACCAGACCGTGGTAATGGCTCAGAAGCAGTGGCGTGAGCAGGGCCAAAATAAGATCAAACTGAGCTTTATTGGCCACAGTATGGGAGGGTTTGTAGTTACCAATGTGATTCGCATTCTCTCCGATGTGTTTGATAGTCGATCGATCGATCAAAAACCCAGTCCTGATGTTGGCGATGTGTTTCGTCTGCAACGGCTGATTCTGGCTTCCCCCGATATTCCGGTATTGACCATTATTTCTAATCGGGCTAACTTTCTGGCCACCTCTCTGCGCCGCTTTCCAGAATCCTATTTGTTCTGCAATGAAGGGGATGTTGCCCTGCGTCTAGCTTCCACCGCAGCGAATTACATTGCCTTTCCCAGTCGCACCCAGGCGCGCGGCTATCGATTGGGTAATGTGGCATTGCAAAATACCCAGGGTAATAGCGATGATTACGGGCTGATTAACTTGAGTAGTCTGGACCAGGAGCTGTTACCCCGCCTGCCCATGGGAGAAGCCCTGGCTGGGCGCAGTTCTAATGCTATGGAAAGCTTGTTTATTACCTACCATCGCCTGCGAGGGTCTCGGGTGGTGACCCTGGCCGATCTGTTTAAAGTTCAGAGCGATGGAGATAGCAGTCGGCCTAACCTGGCCGATCTCTTTACCTATTTTGACTGTACCGATTATTGGGACTTTAAATACGATCCCCAGCGGGGTACCCGTTCCCTTACCCCTATGGGTCTGCTCAGTCGGGCAAAGCGTAAGCCAGTGCTGAAGGCCTGGGATTATTTTTTCCTTACTCTGGATTATGCCCGGGGCAAACGGGACGTACACGGGGGCTATTTTCAGGGTCAGTTTACCCAGGAACTACTCTACGGACTAGCTTTTTTAGGGTTTGGCCGTTATCTCGATAGTCTGGATAGCGATCGCCAGATCGCCCTGACCCAATTCCATTTGACCTGCAAAACTAAGCAAATTCAAGGATTCCTATCTCCTTTCCGCTACCGGGTGGATATTCAAGGAGCTGGGCTGGAGGAAACCAGGGGCGCTATGCTAGAAGCCATTAAGGCCAATACCAAACTCAGCCGTGGTTCCTAAATCTGCCCTTTGTTTCTATTCTCAGGCCTGGCTCTCCGGGGGCCTGGTGGCCCTGGCCTGGGCTTTGCTGAACCCGGCCATGGCGATCGCCCTGCCGCCTAAGGATCAAATTCCAGAAGAGGTCCTGCGGACCGAAATTATTACCACAGCCCGTTCTCCCCTCAGCGGTGCGCCCCTGTCGGCCTCTGCCTATGCCGATCTGCAGGAAAAACTTCAGCAGCCCCCGCCGCCGCCCCCCTCCAGGGGAAAGCTTGCAGGGCTAATTATGCTCTTAAAAGTACGCCGGGCCTTGCAAATGATTCTCCCCTTGTAACTATCTTCAGGGGGATTACAGGGGTCTGCCTGAAAAAGCTCAGGTTTGTTTGATGATTTCTCCCTGGTCAATCGCCAAAGTAAATCGCGAAACGCTATTCTGAGAATGCTATCTAGCCTGCTCCACTTGAAACCCGTTTCAAATCAGCGCTACATCGCCTTCAAACCCTGATCGATCAGCCCCCGCTATGCGGGTGACGATGGCTGGGCAGGCAATGGGGACCAACCCACCTAAATCGCCATAATTATCATCTGTGGAATCTAAACAATGTCTGTAACCGTTGATCCTGAGCAAATTGATCGCATTGTCTGGAATCAGCACCACGATCCCTTTGAGGTGTTGGGTCCCCACATGGTGCAGCAGGATGGTAAAACCGTCTGGGCTGTGCGGGCCTACCTGCCCCAAGCAGAACAAGCCTGGGTGGTGTTACCCGAAGAGCACCGGGAAGTGGCGATGGCAACTAACCACAATCGACATTTCTTTGAATGCGTGTTGGAAGTTCAGGATCTGGCTAACTACCAGTTGAAGTACCTCAGCGACGGTCATGTCCACGTCATTTACGATCCCTACGCCTTCAAAACCCGAGCCATCACTGATTTTGACATTCACCTCTTTGGCGAAGGTAACCACCACCGCATTTACGAAAAACTGGGGGCTCACTTCACCCACTTAGAGGGGGTGGCCGGAGTTTATTTTGCGGTTTGGGCACCCAATGCCCGTAACGTTTCAGTCCTGGGAGACTTTAACCACTGGGATGGTCGTAAGCATCAGATGGGACGCCTTTCCAATGGCATTTGGGATTTGTTTATTCCAGGTTTAGCCCCAGGGGCCTCCTACAAGTACGAAATTAAAAACTACGACGGCCATATTTACGAGAAATCTGATCCCTACGGGTTTCAGCAGGAAACCCGGCCCAAAACCGCCTCCATCGTCACCGATTTAGACCGTTACGCCTGGCAAGACCAGGCCTGGATGGAGAACCGGCGGCAGGTCGAACCCCTCACCCAACCCATTTCTATTTACGAAGTCCATCTGGGATCCTGGCTACATGAGTCCTCTGCCAACCCGGCCCGTCGGCCCGATGGCAGCGAAGAGCCCGTCGTTACGGTGGCAGAACTCAAACCCGGGGCACGGTTCCTAACCTACCGGGAACTGGCCGATCGCCTAATTCCCTACGTTAAGGAGTTGGGGTTTACCCACATCGAACTGCTGCCCGTAGCAGAACACCCCTTCGATGGCTCCTGGGGCTACCAGGTGACGGGCTATTACGCCGTTACCTCCCGCTATGGTAGTCCCGAAGACTTTATGTTCTTCGTTGATCAATGTCACCAGAATGGCATTGGGGTACTGGTGGATTGGGTGCCTGGCCACTTTCCCAAGGATGGTCACGGCCTCGCCTTCTTTGACGGCACCCACCTCTACGAACACGCCGATCCCCGCAAAGGTGAACATAAGGAGTGGGGCACCCTGGTGTTTAACTACGGGCGCAACGAGGTGCGCAACTTTTTGGTGGCCAATGCGGTGTTCTGGTTCGAGAAATACCACATCGATGGAATTCGGGTAGATGCGGTGGCCTCCATGCTCTACCTGAACTATTTCCGTAAAGATGGTGAGTGGGTAGCCAACGAGTACGGTGGCCACGAGCACATTGAGGCAGCTAACTTCCTCCGCCAGGTCAACCATGTCTTGTTCAGCTACTTCCCGGGAGTCCTCTCCATTGCGGAAGAGTCCACCGCCTGGCCCATGGTCTCCTGGCCCACCTACGTCGGTGGTCTGGGCTTTAATCTGAAGTGGAACATGGGCTGGATGCATGACATGCTGGATTACTTCCACATGGATCCCTGGTTTCGGCAGTTCCACCAAAACAACGTCACCTTCAGTATCTGGTACGCCTTCACCGAAAACTTCATGCTAGCCCTCTCCCACGATGAAGTCGTGCATGGCAAGAGTAATATGCTGGGCAAGATGCCAGGGGATGAGTGGCAGAAGTTTGCCAATCTACGCTGCCTCTACGCCTACATGTTTATGCACCCAGGCAAGAAAACTCTGTTCATGAGTATGGAGTTTGGTCAATGGAGTGAGTGGAATGTTTGGGGCGACTTGGAGTGGCACCTCCTGCAGTACGAACCCCACCAGGGGCTGAAGCACTTTATGGCGGCTCTGAATCACTTTTACCGCAGTGAACCGGCTCTCTTTAGCCAGGACTTTGACCAGGCCGGATTCGAGTGGATTGACTGTAGCGATAATCGCCACAGTGTAGTTTCCTTTATTCGCCGGACCAAGGATAGCAATGACTTTGTCGTAGTGGTGTGCAACTTTACGCCCCAACCCCATAGTCACTACCGGGTTGGTGTGCCTGAAAAGGGCTACTACAAAGAGCTCTTTAATAGCGATGCCCGGGAATTCGGTGGCAGCAATATGGGCAATTTGGGGGGTAAGTGGTCTGATGATTGGGCTTTCCATAACCGGCCCTTTTCCCTTGATCTGATCCTGCCGCCCCTGGGCGTGGTGGTATTAAAGCTCAGGCCGGATTCCCAACCGACTCTGCCGGCTACAGAATAAGGAGCAGGCCTTAGACCCTTGGCTCAGGGTTTAGCGGCCCTGAGCAAGGGCCCCATCCTGTAACCCCAGAGCCTATCTGTTTCAAATTGTAACGGCTAACGGGCCTATGCCTGATCAGCTATGGTTTTTGCTGCAAACTTGAAAGAGACCGCTGGTGTCCTATTTGTTTCGAAATGTTGCTTTAGGGGTCTGGATCCCTAGGGTCATCCCGATTTTTCGCTTTTGTTAGGAAAGGAGTTCTACGGTATGTTTACCCACGTTAAGCCCACTGTGCGCCATATCGTTCCCGACTCCCTGGAGGGACGATTACTGGTCAAGGTGGTCTATGTGGTTCTAGAGCCCCAGTACCAGAGTGCTCTATCGGCGGCAGTCCGATCCATCAATGACCATAATCCCCAGGTGGCGATCGAGGTGAGTGGTTATCTAATCGAAGAACTGCGGGACCCAGAAAACTACGCCGCCTTCCAGCGAGATGTGGCGGCCGCCAACCTGTTTATTGCCTCCCTGATCTTTATCGAAGACCTAGCGGACAAGCTGGTGGCGGCGGTGCAGCCGGTGCGCGATCGCCTAGATGCGGCGGTGTGCTTCCCGTCTATGCCCCAGGTAATGCGCCTGAATAAACTGGGCAGCTTTTCCATGGCCCAGTTGGGGCAGTCTAAGAGTGTGATTGGCGAATTCATGAAGAAGCGCCGCCAGCAGCAGGGCAGTGGCTTTGAAGACGCCATGCTGAAGCTACTGCGCACCCTCCCCAAGGTGCTCAAGTACCTGCCGGTGGAAAAGGCCCAGGATGCCCGTAACTTCATGCTCAGCTTCCAGTACTGGCTGGGGGGGTCTCCCGAAAATCTGGAAAACTTCTTGCTGATGCTGGTGGACCGCTACGTCATCACCGACAAAACCATAGCCGGTGCTCCCCAGGTCGATAGCCTGGACTACGAAGAGCCGGTTACCTACCCCGACATGGGTATCTGGCACCCCATGGCCGCCACCATGTTCGAGGATGTCAAGGAATACCTCAACTGGTACGATAGCCGTCGCGATATTCAGGCGGATCTCAAGGATCCCCTGGCCCCCACCGTGGGGTTGGTATTACAGCGGACCCACCTGGTCACCGGCGATGATGCCCACTACGTAGCCATGGTGCAGGAACTGGAGTACCTGGGGGCCCGGGTGATTCCGGTGTTTGCCGGGGGGCTAGACTTCTCCAAGCCAGTGGAGGCCTACTTCTTCGATCCCGTCGATAGCAGTCGGGCTCTGGTGGATGCGGTGGTGTCCCTGACGGGCTTTGCCCTGGTGGGGGGACCCGCTCGCCAAGATCACCCGAAGGCGATCGAGACCTTGAAAAAATTAAATCGACCCTACATGGTGGCCCTCCCCCTGGTGTTCCAAACCACCGAGGAGTGGGAGGACAGTGACCTGGGCCTGCACCCCATCCAGGTGGCCCTGCAAATGGCCATCCCCGAATTGGATGGGGCGATCGAACCGATTGTGCTGTCTGGCCGAGATGGCATGACCGGTCGGGCCATTTCCCTCCAGGACCGGATTGAATCCATCGCCCAGCGAGCCATGAAATGGGCAAATCTGCGCCGCAAGCCTAAAATCGATAAAAAACTTGCCATCACCATCTTTAGCTTCCCTCCCGATAAGGGCAATGTGGGCACCGCCGCTTACCTGGATGTGTTCGGATCCATCCATCGGGTGATGCAGGCCATGCAGCAGAATGGCTACGATGTCGCCGGTCTGCCCGATTCCCCCGAGGCCCTATTGCAGGAGGTAATCCACGATGCCCAGGCCCAGTACCACAGTCCCGAACTGAACGTGGCCTACCGCATGCCGGTACGGGAGTACCAGGCCCTCACCCCCTACGCCGATCGCCTGGAGGAAAACTGGGGACCACCACCGGGCCACCTCAACACCGACGGGGAAAACCTGCTGGTCTACGGTAAGGCCTTTGGCAATGTGTTCATTGGTGTCCAGCCCACCTTTGGCTACGAGGGCGACCCCATGCGTTTGCTGTTCTCCCGATCCGCCAGCCCCCACCACGGTTTTGCCGCCTACTACACCTTCCTGAATAAAATCTGGGGGGCAGATGCGGTACTGCACTTTGGCACCCACGGGTCCCTGGAGTTTATGCCCGGCAAACAGATGGGCATGTCCGCCAGTTGCTATCCCGACAGCCTGATCGGCACCATTCCCAACCTCTACTACTACGCCGCCAATAATCCCTCTGAAGCCACCATTGCCAAGCGGCGGGGCTACGCCGAAACCATCAGCTACCTCACCCCCCCAGCGGAAAACGCCGGGCTCTACAAGGGGCTAAAGGAACTCAGCGAGTTGATTGGATCCTACCAGGGCAATAAGGACAGTGGACGGGCGGTGCAGATCGTCAACGCCATCGTGGAAACCGCCCGGGTCTGTAACCTGGATCGGGATGTGACCCTGCCGGAGGGGGATGCGGCGGAGCTCAGCGCTGACCAGCGAGACACCCTGGTGGGCCAGGTCTATATCAAACTGATGGAAATTGAGTCTCGCCTGCTGCCCTGTGGTCTGCACGTGGTGGGCAAGCCCCCCAGCGCTGAGGAGGCGATCGCCACCCTGGTCAACATCGCCAGCCTGGACCGGGAAGAAGACGGCATCAAGGGCCTGCCCCGCATCATTGCTGAGAGCATCGGTCGCGACCTGGAGGAGATCTACGGTAACAGCGATCGGGGCCACTTGGCGGATGTGCAGCGGCTCTACGACATCAACCAGGCGGTGCGGGCTGCCGTCACGGCCCTGGTGCAGGAACAAATCGACGCCGAAGGTCGGGTTAGTCGGGTGTCGCGCCTCAACTTCTTTAACATCGGCCGCCAGGAGCCCTGGCTCAAGGCTCTGCGGGAGGCTGGCTACGCTAACATCAATAGCGAGAGCCTCAAGCCCCTAATGGAGTACCTGGAGTTTTGCCTCGAGCAGGTCTGTGCCGATAATGAACTGGGGGGTCTGCTCCAGGCTCTAGAGGGGGAATACATCACGCCCGGTCCTGGCGGGGACCCCATCCGTAATCCGGATGTGCTACCCACCGGCAAGAATATCCATGCCCTCGATCCCCAGTCCATTCCCACCACGGCGGCGGTGCAATCCGCCAAAATTGTGGTGGACCGCCTACTGGAGCGGCAACGGCAGGAAAACGGTGGTGCCTACCCAGAAACCATCGCCACCGTGCTCTGGGGTACCGACAACATCAAGACCTACGGCGAGTCCCTGGCCCAGATGCTGTGGTTTGTGGGGGTTAAGCCCCTGCCCGATGCCCTGGGCCGGGTCAACAAGCTGGAACTGGTGCCTTTAGAAGATCTGGGCCGTCCCCGGGTTGATATTGTGGTCAACTGCTCCGGCGTCTTCCGCGACCTGTTCATTAACCAGATGGCCCTGCTGGACCGGGCGGTGAAAATGGCAGCGGAAGCCGACGAACCTCTGGAATACAACTTCGTGCGCAAGCACGCCCTGGCCCAGGCCGCCGAGATGGGCATTGACCTGCGCCAGGCCGCCACCCGCATTTTCTCCAACGCCTCCGGTTCCTACGCGGCTAACATTAACCTGGCGGTGGAAAACAGCACCTGGGAAAACGAGGCGGAGCTGCAGGAGATGTACCTGAAGCGCAAGTCCTTTGCCTTCAACTCCGACAATCCGGGGGTGATGGACAACAGCCGGGGGTTATTCGAGGCGGCCCTAAAAACCGCCGAAGCCACTTTCCAGAACCTGGACTCCTCGGAGATTTCCCTCACCGACGTATCCCACTACTTCGACTCCGACCCCACTAAGGTGGTGGCCAGCCTGCGGGGAGATGGCAAAACCCCCGCCGCCTACATCGCCGACACCACCACCGCCAACGCCCAGGTGCGTACCCTGTCGGAAACCGTCCGCCTGGATGCCCGCACCAAAATGCTGAACCCCAAGTGGTACGAGGGTATGCTCTCCCACGGCTACGAAGGGGTACGGGAACTATCCAAGCGGCTGGTGAACACCATGGGCTGGTCCGCCACCGCTGGCGCCGTGGACAACTGGGTCTACGAAGATGTCAACACCACCTTCATGCAAGACGAAGCCATGTGTCGACGACTCATGGACCTCAACCCCAACTCCTTCCGCCGCATGGTGTCTACCCTACTGGAGGTAAATGGCCGCGGCTATTGGGAAACCAGTGACGAAAACCTGGAGCGCCTACAGGAACTCTACCAGGAGGTAGAAGACCGGATTGAAGGGGTAGAATAAAAAACACCTTAAGGATGGGGGCTTTTTCAGCCCCCACCTCATTTATGTCACTTTGGCCAGAATCCTTAGGATAGGAGGCATTATGACTGTGGCTATACTTGGGGTTGAACCGGGGTAACCGCAATATCAGGAGCGGTGGAGGGTTCAGCCACCTTAGTTGGTTGGGAACTATCCTGGGGAGTGAGAGGTTGGGCGGGTACCCGATCGCTCCAATCCTGAGACTGTTGATGGGTATCTACGGGTAAGGGATTGGCCGAAATCGACCTATCATCGCCCGCCCCTGACCGGTTTTGGGGAATCGGCTGAAACTCTTTTTGCTTAGGCGATACCTTAGGTCCCCATTGCTGTAGTTGGTGGTTAATATCCTGGGGAAGTTGCAGGGCGGGCAGGGGATCCACCACGGCCGGACTAGGGCTGGAGGGCTGGGATTCGCCAGATTTCTCCAGGTCCTTGGGAGCGGCTTCCTTAGGAGTAGCGGGGGAAGTTGGTGAGGCCTGGGGTGAGGCGATCTCGGATGGCGAGGGGGGGACCGGCAGGGTATCGCCACCCCCTGGGTTGACAAAGGAGCTATCTGGGGCTGGGGCTTCCTGGGGTGTGCTGACAGGAGCCTGGCGATTTAGCACCAACGGGGATTGCATCGGGGTTTGAAATTGGGCCGAAGCCGCCTGAATCTTCTGCAGTACGGCCTCTGCTTCGGGGCCAGTCAGGGTTTTAGGGCGAGAGTCGCGCACCTGTACCGGTACGAATTCTACCCGCATCTGGTCGCCCTGCAACGCTACCTTGAGCATAGCCGAGTCCTGATCTTCGATCGGTTTGTCTGGCTTGAAGACAAAATCCCCCAAGGAATAGGCGATGGGCTTACCTTTGTAGATCTCCGCCCCCTGAATCACATTGGGGTGGTACCCAACTACTAGGTCAGCTCCTTGATCAATGGCTAGGCGGGCCAAGTTAGTTTGAACAAAATTAGGCTCCGATGAAATTTTATCGACCCAGCGAAAATTCACCACAATCCAATCTACTTGTTTACGAATAGCCTTCAAATCCTCGACAATTTGGGGCATGTTTTGGGCATTGAGACCAGCTCGGTCGCGAAACGCCGTCGATCGCTTGAAGCTTTCCAGTTCTTTGACCACCGCTCGGTCTTTAGCTCCAGCTCGTTTTTGCAGGGCGGTGGTGTCCATGGCGGCATTTTTACCCCCCATGGCATAGCTCAGGTAGGCAATGCGCTTACCTTTGACGTCTAAAATTTCAGGTCGACGGGCTTCCATGGCATTGCGGCCCGCCCCCACCCGGTAAACCCCCTTACTATCGAGGGCGGTTAGGGTTTGGGCCAGGCCCTCTTCCCCGTACTCCATGAGATTGCTATTGGTCAAATTAACGATATCAATACCGCTTTTAGCCAGTAGATCCACTGCCTCTGGTCGAGTTTTGTGGTGTAGTTCCTCGGTTAAACTGGTGGCGGCGGTGGCCAGGGGGGTGGTCAGGTTGACCATGGATACATCGGCTTGCTGGTAATCTTGGACATCGGCAAAGAAGCCTCCCTGGCCCTGGTTTTGAGCATTATCCAGATTTTCTAGAGAAATATCGCCGCCAAACAGTAGGGTTATCTGGTCGCTCCCAGGGGTACCGGGCTTGGTATACTGGGCCACTCCCACCGGTTCTAGGGCCGCATCTACTACCGTTGGCCGAGACTTAGCCTCTGCCTGGGAGGCCAGGGATGGAGCGCTGACAGAGGGGGAGGGACTGACAGGGAGGGCTGTCGCTGTTGTTGCTGGAGTCGGGGTCGACTCTCCACTCGGTACGGGAGCCCCGGTATTCGAGGGGCTGGACTGACTGGAACTGGCGCTCAGGCTGGGTAGGCTGGGGGTCAGGGAGGTCGTCACTTCCAGGGCACAGCCCAGGATAAAGGCTGCTACCGCCGAACCACTGAGAATAAAAGCTCGCAGGGTTTTTAGCTGGCGGTTGGCCAGGGGGCGGCGGCGACGAGCTCTGGTGGCCAGGGTAGGGGACAAAGACGATCGCTCAGTTCTCACTGGTTGTCTTGCCAGGGCAACCTGATGCCCCTTCAGGGCCGGACTAACAATTCGAATTCGCTGTTCCCAGATAGCCCGATGCCAGCCCATGGGCCGGGCCAGAATATGGATGCCCTGAATTACCTCTGAGTCCAGTTGCCAAATGCGGTGGCAAATAAAGCGCACCAGTCGATCGCGAATCGGCGATCGTTGAAATTCAACGGTGATTTGTAAACAGCCAGGCCCCCGGGCCTGGACCTGAACAAAAATACCCTGGGTAGTCAAAGGCTGATTCAACCACAGGGCGATCGCTCTAAAATTACCTGCCGCTGCTAAGTCCCTGACGGAGACTGGTTCTGTCACCGGCCTGGGGAGGGAAGGGGTAGACTGGGGAAGCACAACCGCACTGACCATAGTAGAGTCGATAAAGCAACAACTAAACAACGGAGCACCCCGTTGCCTGGCTACACCAGCTGCTATCGGTTCAGGATAGAGCCCCCAAAACCCAGCTAGGGGCAACCGGCGAGAAAGTTTTTCCAATAATAATTGATCTTTTCAGCGGCGACACGACTTTCCCCGGTTCGGATCTGGTCTTGGGATCAAAAATTTTGCCGCCGGCTAGCTTTATCAATCTCCTGGCAATCTGGTAAGGTCTTATTTTTAGAAGTTAAGTACCCATGGCATCCTTAAGCGGACGGGACCTGCTGAGTTTAAGTGATCTAACACTGGCGGAGCTAGATCACCTGCTGGCCTTTGCCGCCGACTTAAAAGCAGGTAAAAGTCGGCCTAGTTTTCCTCAGAAGGTTCTTGGCCTGCTCTTTCGTAAGGCCTCTACCCGTACCCGGGTAAGCTTTTCGGTGGCCATGTACCAGTTGGGTGGTCAGGTGTTGGATTTACACTCAGGGGTAACCCAGGTCAGCCGAGGAGAACCCACCAGCGATACGGCTCGGGTTTTAGATCGGTACCTGGATGTGGTCGCTATTCGTACCTTTGAACAGTCAGAGATTCAGGAGTTTGCTGACTATGCTGCCATCCCTGTGATCAACGCCCTCACCGATCTAGAGCATCCCTGTCAAATTCTGGCTGATCTACTGACCATTCAGGAAGAATTTAAGCATCTCCCGGGACTCACCCTGGCTTACCTGGGGGATGGCAATAACGTCGCCCATTCTCTCCTGTTGGGTTGCGCCCTGGTGGGCATGAATGTCCATATTGCCTCGCCCGCCGGGTATGAACCCGATCCGGGTATTGTGGATCAGGCCCGAGCCCTACTGGGCTCTAGGGGCAAGATATTGATTACGCAAGATCCCGAAACAGCGGTGAATCAGGCCCAGGTCCTCTACACCGATGTGTGGGCCAGCATGGGGCAGGAATCGATGGCTGACCAGCGCATCCCCCTATTTCAGTCCTATCAGGTGAATCGTGAGCTACTGCAAAAAGCCAGTCCCGAGGCGATCGTCCTCCATTGCCTGCCCGCCCATCGGGGAGAAGAAATTACCCACGAGGTAATTGAAGGCCCTGCTTCTCGAGTGTGGGACCAGGCCGAAAATCGTATGCACGCCCAAAAAGCCTTGCTGGCCAGTGTGCTGGCCCCATGATAGGGGGGCACCATCTCCCTAGCCTTCTGAGGGTAGACCGAACCATGATATATGGGTGCGACCAGAACGCTTAGGACCCGGTTTATCGGTCAATTTCATGGCTCGTAACTGACAAACTTGTCCCACGTTACGAGCCATCAAAAAGCTAAGACTGGGAGAGTGTTCTGGCCGGTCTCCCAGTCTTAGGCGGAGCTAGGGCATAGACGTAGCCTACCCACTGAGGGAAGGGACGTAGGTTTAATTTTTTAGAGTCTCTAAAACCTCAAAGAGCGTAGTTCAGGGTGAAGTAGGCTTCCGTATCGGTTTCTCCACCGCTATGGAAGATAACATTCAGGTTAGTTCCCAGGTAAAGGTTGCTACCGAGACCGATGTCTAAGCCCCCTGTAACCATGGGTTCCACGGCACTGAGGCGGTCAGCGTTGTAGGAGATGCCTCCACCAGCGTAGGGATAGATACTGTCGGCTATAGGTACATCCACCGTTAGGGGTAGGCGGGCTTCAACGCCGTCGCTACCAAACAGCACGGCAGGCCGGACCGACAGGGTAGGACTGGGGCTACCCAGGTTGATAATCTTGGCTTTAGCGTCAACAACAAAGGAGGTGGGGTCTTGCAGAAAGGTACGTACCCCAACCCCCAGGTAGTAGTCCGGTAGGGGACTCGCCTGGGCCGCCGGAATCAGGGTCGAGGCCAGGCCCAGGCTGGTGAAGATAGTGGCTACAAATAGGTGATTTTTCATATAGGTAAAAAATGTATAGTTTTCCCTTTAAATTCTACCTGGTTATCCCCATTGGTTAGCCATGAGTGAGGAATCTTCAGCCAAAACGCGCAGGAACCGGTTATGGGTCAATTTCGGGGCTCGTAACATGGGAGAAGTCTGTTAGTGACGAGACCTGAAAAAGCCAATTCTGGGTAGAAGTTCTGGTTCACCTCCGCCCCCTTCTCCGTAGCTAGGGCCGTATTATGGGCGCGATCGCGGATAACGGCGATCTGCTTTCTTGAAAAAATCTGGTAAAGAAAAACGCGAGGGGGTTTGGCGTAACTGTCGCCCTAATTGGCGTAGGGGGTCTGGCAAATCAAGTTTTTGGGGCTCACCGCCGGGAGTTGTCCACCAGGCAATCAGGGTGCCCCCAGCCAAACCTGCCACAACTCCAAAAAAAATACTGGAGATAACACCGTAACCCAACAGTAAGTATAGAAAAAGAAATAGCAACCAGAGCTTGAGAGCTGGCGGAATAATCCGATTAATCACAATGGTTCCTGCGAACGACGGCCAGATCAGGAGGTGGGGGAGGCGCCTCCGGCCCTAACTATAGCGGCTATTTGGGCCAGTACATCGGTAGTTGTATCAATGGTTTGCACCAAACTCTCTAGTTGGGGGCTAAAGGGCTCCATTACCTGGTGCTGCAAAACCCCCACGGTGGCATCGGCAATGTCTCCAGAACGGGACTCCAGTCGTTGGGTCAGTACTTCAAGGGGAGCCACACAGTGGAGAATTTGCACCGGTAAACCGGCTTGGTAGGCCTGGTCGATGGCCACCTGACGCAGGGCTTGGCGATCGTATTTGGCATCTAGAATGACGGTGAACCCGGCTCGAGCCAGCATTAGTCCCAACTCAAGCAAGCGATCGTAGGTTTTCTGGTGCATTTCGGCTGTGTAGAGACTGTCCGGTCCCCGTTGATGCAGGGGTACTCCCGCTAGATGTTTGCGCACCGCATCCGATCGCAAATGAATGGCTCCAGTTTGTCGGGCCAATTCTCGCGCCGTCGTCGACTTGCCGGACCCCGATAGACCAGCCATCAAGTACAGAAATCCCTTGCGGGGTTGGAGCACTGACCAGGCCAGGTGGTAGTACCTTGCTGCGGTTTGACTGGCTGCGTCCTTAGCCGCCTGGTCAACCCCGGGATCGTTCAATAGAAAGGAGGTCACCTTGGCCCGCACGTAGGCTTGGCGACTAATATACAAGGGTAAAAGTTTCAGCCCTTGCCAATCGCCCGTTTGCTCAACGTAGTGATTGAGAAAGGCGGTAGCCAGGGAATCGCAGTGTCTGGCCAGCAAATCCATCACCACAAAGCCGACGTCGTACATGACATCGACGTAGCGAAAGGGTTCGTTAAATTCAATGCAGTCAAATAAATAGAGCTGGTTCTGCCAATAGCACAGGTTATTGAGGTGGAGATCGCCATGGCAAGCTCGAATCCAATGGTGATCAACCCGTTGCTGCAACAGATCGGCCTGGCTGGTAAAGAAGGCGTCGGTATAGGCCTTAGTCTGATCAAACTGCTGCTGGGTTTGGGGGCCACCGATAAAGCCCAGGGTTTGTTCGTAGTTCTCATCGAAGGCCTGACGTACCTGGCTCACCATCCCAAAGCTACGGATATAGTCGTTGGTTTCTGCCTGGGCGTGAAAACGGGCCACCACCTGGGCTAATTCCCGAATCAGATTCTCGCTAAGTTCGCCGCGATCGTACAGGGCACTGAGTAAGGTTTCCTGGGGAAATTGCACCATCTTCACCGCATACTCTACGGGTTGGTCATCCCCCAGGTAGTAGGTATGATCAGCCTGGCTAATGGCCACCACCTCCAGGTAGAGTGGTGCGGCGGTGCGCTGGTTAAGGCGTAGTTCTTCTTGGCAAAAGTGCTGCCGTTTAGCGAGGGTGGAATAGTCTAAAAACCCAAAGTTGACGGGCTTTTTGATCTTGTAAACGTAGTCTCCGGTGAGTAGCACGTAGGAAACATGGGTCTGCATGAGTTGGATCGGTTCTGTCACCCCATGGGGATAGAAACCGGGCTGACACATTTGCTCGATCAGGGTAGGTAGGGCGGTAGGCTGCATAGCAGAATTTAGACTGAAGGGCTGACGGCAAACTGACACATAGGCGGGCCTGATTGGGAGACCCTACCTTATCACTCTAGTTTATGCTGAGGGTTACCCTAAAGTTCCTCTAGCAAGGCCTTAATCGCCGGGGCCGCAAAAAACTGGCGAGCCGAGTTAACCAGCCGGGGACCCCAGAGGTTTTTCTCTAAAAAGTCAGGCTGGCCGTAGCGACTATCCTGTTCTAGGGCCTCTATCCCCAGTTTGATCGCTTGCTGGCAGCGATCGCTAAGGCTATTGGCTCTGATCCCACAGCTATTCTGCAGGTAGCGACTAATGGCCAGAGCTAGCTTTGGCTCCGATTCATTACCGCCCCCCAGGGCCAGGGCCTGGGTCCATTTTTCCACCGCAGCAGCAGTCTGGCGTTGCTCGTAGAGCACCAGTCCCACATTGTTAGTTGCCGGCCAGAAATCAGGCTGTAGTTTGACGGCACTGGTGTAACTGGCAATGGCCTGGGGGTACTGGTGAAGTTTAAAGTAAGCATTACCCAAATCAAACCGGGCATTAGGATTATTCGGCTCTAGCTTTAGGCCCTGCTCTAGATAGGTAGCCGACTGGCGATAATCATTTTTTTGAAAGTAGGCCGACCCCAGGGAAAATAATACTCGCCCATTTTCTGGAATCAGGACCTTAGCCCGCTCTAGTAAGGGAATGGCTTGATCAAGTTGGTCGTTTTGCAGGTATAACCCCCCCAGTAGGGCAATCACCTGGCCATCGTTGGGAGCCAGTTGGGCCGCCAGTTGGGCCAGGGCCAGGGCCTGATTAGACTGGCGTAGTCCTGCCAATTGTTGGGCCTGACTGGCTAGAACCCGGCCCTGATCGGCCAGAGTTTTATAGTCAAGGGGCAGCAGGTAGGGGGTGAGGGCCTGGCTGTAAACCGGCCAGGGGGAAGCCAGTAAACCAGTCAGGGTGAATAGGGAAAGCAGGGCGATCCGATGCAGCACAGTCAACACATCAAAAGAATCTTTAGTGTACCAGGGTAATTGATGCGGTAGACCGGTAGCCCGTTGATTAAGCATCGCTGTTGCAACCCGACATCTCAGGTAGGGGCCTGGTTAGGACTGAGAGCGGTCTAAAATCGCCCGGGCATTGCGACGCCACATCGCCGGTTTAATTCGGCGTAGGGCCGACCCTCGAAACCGATGCTGCCAGTCGGCCTCTGATAGATTAGCCAGGGTAGTGAGAGCGGGGTTGAGATGGTCGGGATGCGGATGTAAGTCTTCGATATCGGTGGGTTTGGCAAAGCGTTGATTCCAGGGACAGACATCCTGACAGATATCACAGCCCGCCACCCAGTTATGTAGATGGGGAACGATCTCAGCGGGTAAGGCAGAAGCTCGATTTTCAATCGTGTGGTAGGCAATGCAACGGTTAGCATCCACCACGTAGGGCTGGGTAATGGCCTGGGTAGGACAGGCCTGCAGACAACGGGTACAGGTGCCGCAGTGGGCGGTATGGGGAACATCGGGGGATAGTTCCAGGGTGGTCAGGAGTTCCCCCAAAAATACCCAGGATCCATACTGGCGGGTAATCAGATTACCGTTTTTAGCTATCCAGCCCAGGCCTGCCTGTTGGGCCCAAAATTTATCCTGAATTGGGCCGGTGTCGGCATAGTAGCGCACCCCAATCGGTTCCTCCTGGGCACCGGACTGGGCTTCTAACCATCGGGCTAGGGCCTTTAGCCGTCGATGCAAAACCCGGTGGTAGTCGCGGCCCCAGGCATAGCGCGAAATCTTACCGTGCTGGGGATGGTCAGAATGGCGATGGGGGGTGTAGTAGTTAAGACCCACCACAATCAGAGACCGGGCTTCGGGCATCACTTGGCGAATATTTTGCCGCTTACTGGCCTCCATCCAGACCATATCGGCTTGATACCCCTGCTGTAGCCATCGCTGTAGCCGGTTGCGGGCCTCGATCTCAGGCGCTGTGGGTAGCTGGGATAGGGAGGCAATACCGGCCAGGTGGAAGCCTAACTGGCGAGCCTGGGCGATGACGGTTTCGCGGTTAAGGGACATGGGAAACAGCGAGCCCCTAGAGATCAATGGTGAAAATGTTATTTTTGATACAACTTAGGGCGGAGGTTTTATCAATTCTTATAGGGATAATTGACAAGTCTGGTCAAGCTCCACCGGTGAATCTAAAAACTCTGTTGTAATTTTGGAGGTGCTCCATGCCCGATCGTAACATGTCTTTCCCACTATCTCGTCGCCAGGTGGTGCGAGGGCTCTTGGCGACCTCGGCCTTTGGGTTGACCGCCAAATTTGGTACGGGTTGTAGCCAACCCACCCCGACAGGCACTGGCGACAATAAAGCCGGTGGCAAAGACTACGTGGTGGGCTTTATCTATGTGGGTCCTAAGGATGACTTCGGCTACAACCAGGCCCACGCCGAAGGGGCCGCAGCGATGGCCAAGAATGTTCCTGGTCTGAAGTTGGTAGAAGAAGCCAGCGTCCCCGAAACCACGGCGGTGGCTGAGACTATGCGAAATATGATTCAGCAAGATGGGGCTAAGGCTCTGTTTCCCACCTCCTTTGGCTATTTTGATCCCTACATTCTAGAGATGGCCAAGGAGTTCCCCGATGTGCAGTTCTTCCATGCTGGGGGTCTTTATCAAGATGGGGTCCATCCTAAAAATATTTCTAGCTACTTTGGTTACATTGATGAAGCCCAGTACGTGGCAGGGGTGGTGGCGGGTCACACCTCTAAATCTGGCAAACTCGGTTTTGTAGCGGCTAAACCCATTCCCCAGTTATTGCGCAATGTCAACAGCTTTACCCTGGGAGCCCGTTCCGTTAATCCTAAAATTACTACCCAGGTGATTTTCACCGGGGATTGGTCTGTGCCGGTGAAGGAAGCAGAGGCCACCAACAGCATGGTAGACCAGGGTGTGGACGTGATTACCTGCCACGTTGATAGTCCTAAGGTGGTGATGGAAACAGCCGAAAAACGGGGTATCTTCTGTTCTGGCTATCACGCTAACCAGAGTTCTCTGGCTCCTAAGGGCTACCTAACCGGAGCCGAATGGGATTGGTCTAGTATCTATACCTCCCTGGGAAAACAGCTAATCGCGGGTAAATCCATTGCTAAGGGCGATATTCCCCATATTCTGCGTGGTGGTCTGGCGGATAATTTCTGTAAGCTGTCTCCCTTTGGTCCAGCTGTATCGGCTGCTGCTAAGGCCGATGCTGAGAAGGCTCTAGCTGGGATCAAGTCTGGTCAGTTAACCATTTACAAGGGGCCCCTGAAGACCAACACTGGCAAACTCATTTTGCCAGCCGGTAAGGACTTAAAAATTACCGATATTGAACTGGAAAAAATGGACTACCTGATTGAGGGCGTTAAGGGGTCAGTTAAGTAGGCTGGAGGTCGCCACCGTGGTCCATCAATCCTGGCAGCGATCGCTGGAATCGGTTTTGATTCCATGCCTGGCGGTGTTAGCGGCTCTGGTGCTATTTGGGGGATTTTGCGCCCTGGCTGGGGCCAATCCCCTGGAGGTTTATGCCGCTATTTACAAAGCTGCCTTTGGCAGTTGGAATGCCTGGCAAAATACCCTGATTCGGGCTTCTCCCCTGATGTTGACCGGCCTTTGTACCGCCTTACCAGCCCGGTTGGGGCTGGTCATTATTGGTAACGAGGGAGCTCTGGTGTTCGGGGCGCTGCTGGCGGTCTTGGTGGGTCTGGCCTGCGGGTCAGGCCTGCCCGGTGGGCTGGTGATTGGGCTGATGGCCCTGGCCAGCCTGCTGGCGGGGGGGCTATGGATTATGGTGGTGGGGGCTCTGCGCCACTACCGGGGGGTAAATGAAACCATTAGCAGCTTGTTAATGAACTACCTGGCGATCGCCCTGATGAATCATCTGGTGGAAGGTCCTCTGCGGGATCCTAACTTTGTCACAAAACCCTCTAGCTATGAAATTGCTCAGACTGCCTGGTTGGGTGCCTTACCGGGCAGTCGCATTCACTTTGGCCTGATCTACGGAGCCCTTGCCTGTTTGATAGCCTATTTTCTAATTCAACGCACCACCTTTGGGTTTGCCACCCGCAGCACCGGCGAAAATATTCGTGCTGCTCGCATGGCCGGATTGCCAGTCGGTCAGCTGACCCTGGCCATCTGTTTTTTAGGGGGCTCCTGTGCCGGTCTGGCGGGCATGGTAGAAATTGCGGCGGTGCAGCGCCGATTAAATGAGTCAATTGTTTCCAACTACGGCTACGCTGGGGTATTGGTAGCTTTTGTCTCGCGCCACAATCCCCTGGCCATGGTACTGGTGTCGGTACTGCTGGGGGGGATTCTGGCCAGCGGGGGAATTTTGCAGCGCTCTCTTAATCTACCCGATGCCACCGTGCTGGTGTTTCAGGGCATTGTTTTTCTCTGCGTGCTCTACAGTGATTCTCTCTATGGTCGGCTGTTTTCAGGGTTCTTCAAAAAAATCGACTATAAATCCGTGGCCATTCATCGGGCGAGGTAACTCATGGCGACAGAAGCACTGGGGTGGTGGGGTGTACCCCTGGCGATTATAGCCGGCACGCTGCGAGGCAGTGTTCCCTTTTTGTTTGTCAGCCTGGGAGAGTGCCTGACGGAGAAAAGCGGCAAAATTAATCTGGGTCTGGAGGGCACTCTGCGGCTGGGGGCCATGAGTGCCTACGGAGTCTCCTACCTGTGTGCCCAGGTACTGGGGGTTGGCCTGGCTCCCTGGTTAGGGGTACTGATGGCGGGGATAGCCGGCATGGGCTTGGGGCTGATCCACGGCTGGCTATCGCAACAACGCCGGGTAAACGATGTTGCCGTCGGTATCGCCATGATTATTTTTGGTAGCGGCATCGCTAACTTTCTGGGTAAACCCTTTATTCAACCCCAGGCACCCCAATTAGCCACCCTGGATGTCGCCAATTGGAGCAGCCTGCCCCAGGTACAGGCAGCCTTTAAAATCAGTCCATTATTTTTATTGGGTGTGGCCCTGGTGCCTGTGCTGGACTGGTTCTTCAAATCAACCCGCTGGGGGTTATACGTGCGGGCTGTGGGAGATAGTCCTCAGGCGGCCAAAGCCATGGGTATTTCTATTGTTAAGGTACGACTGGCCAGTATTGTGATGGGTAGTTTTCTGGCTGGTTTGGGGGGCGCAGCTCTGTCCCTTTACTATCCTGGCCTGTGGACTGAGCGAATTTCCAGTGGCCAGGGTCTAATGGCGGTGGCCCTGGTGATTTTTGCCCGCTGGCAGCCCTGGCAGTGTCTGTGGGCGTCTCTATTGTTTGGCGGAGCTCAGGCGCTTGGACCGGCCTTTCAGTCGGTTGGAATTGATTCCTATTACTATCTTTTCAATGCCACGCCCTACATTCTTACCCTGGTCATTATGATCTTCACCTGTTCGCCCCAGCGCACTCTGGCTGGAGCTCCGGGGGCTCTGGGTAAGGAAGATTGAGGCGAGCATTAATTAAATGGCCAGGTTTGCCCTCTGCAGCCTGGCTGTAGTGGCCTCAAGCCCCAGCCTCCGATGCAATGCAGATGGGGTTAGATGACAGAGGGCTCGGGGCGGTGGTTCTAGGGGCAGGCAACCGAGTTTAAATTCTGTACCTTTCCATTATTGCTGGTTTCGGCCACCCAGCCCCGGCTATTGTTGTAGATGATTACCTCTAGCCAGGTGTAGCCATCGCCTGGGGTCCGCCGGGTAGGCGGGTTACTGGAGGCATGGGCAATATCACCAGTATTATAGTTGGCGACGATGCTGCCATTAGTAGAGGGATTACTTCTGACATGGAGGGATTGTTTAGCCCGGAAGCAAGCCTTACCAGTTGGCGGTGGGCTACCGCCACAGCTAGCCAAAAATGCCGCATTCACCCACCCCACCGGCTGGATTTTCGATAGGCCATTGAAGTTGCCGGGTAAAAAAATCTGTGCTCGACCACCCGTGACGACCCCGGTCAGACTCACCTTACTACCCGCCTCTAGGGTGCCCAGACGGTTGGTCACCGGGCCCAGGGTGGTGTTGTCAAACACAGAGGTTCTCTGGTTGATCTGGCGACACTGGCGGATTAGGCCTGGGTTTTCCTCTAGGCCCTGTACAGCGGCCCTGGTGCCCTGGGCTAACACCAGTCCGGGGTACAGGCATAGAAGGGCGGCCAGACCCAGGCTGAAACGGCACGATGTGGATAGCTGCATAGACCCTCTTTTCAGGAATGGATGGTTTGACTCAAGCTTAATGATCAAAATCTAGCGATCAAAATTTAGTGATCAAAATCTACCGACAAAATTACTGATCAAAATTACTCATTTTTATTATTAGCATGAGGACGCAACGTTTTATGGCATGTCTTCCTCTTGTAGGGGTTGGGCTCAGCTGCCCGCCTCGGCGATCGCTAAGAGGTTATCTGCTGGTATTTTGTCGATCAGCTTGTGTAGAGGGTCAATGCCTCCGCTGGCGGGGAGGTGGTCTACGGTTAGGGTGATCTGGGTTTCCCCCGCTGAGCAGGGGTGTTTCTGGCTACTGGGCGGCCCAATCGGCTAGTTGATCGCGCCCCAACCGAATTCGCCAGACCTTACCCCTGATCTGTTGCATCATGGCCAGCCCCTGGCCATGATGCAACAGCACCGCCATTTGGGGGCAGAGTTCGCTGACATCGGCCACAATGTGGGTAGAGAGAATAATCGCCGCCCGTTGGGAAATTTCGCTTAACAGGTCGAGAAAGCGCACCCGTTCCGCCGGGGCGAGGCTACCGGTGGGCTCATCGACAATCACCAGACGGGGGTCGCCCACCAGGGCCTGGGCATTGCCAAAGCGCTGCCGCCCGAGAACCCCCTGACGGCGCGACCGCGAGCTTCGTACAGATTCACCTGGTGCAGGACATCGTTAACCAACTGTTGCCAATCTTTGCCGTTAGTGATACCTTTTAGGGCCGCGAAGTGATCTAGCCGTCTGGCGGCGCTCACCCCCGGGTACATCCCCAAGCTTTGGGGCAAATATCTCAGCACCTGGCGCACCTTCACTTTGTCCTCCAGCCCATTGATGTCGCCCCATTGCATGGTGCCCTGGCTGGCCTCCTGCAGGGTGGTCAGGGTACGCATCAGGCTGAATTTTCCTGCTCCATTTGGCCCCAGCAACCCAACCATCCCCACGGGGATGGTTGGGTTGATTCCCTTCAGGGCCTGAAAACCGTTGTCACAGGTTTCGCTCAGGCCTCGAATTTGCAGGGGGTAGCAGGCAATAGGCTAGGGGCCATGGATCCTCAGTAAAACGGCGTAGCTGCCTTACCACGGGTCCAACCCAGAGGCAATATGCCCCAAGGGCTGGAGCCAACCCGACTATCCTTTAGATAATCAAAACTTTTTCTGACTCTAGTTCCCAGGGGTACTACCCTAAACTTGCTTGAAAGAGTTGAACACCTACAGCTATGACCCTAAACCCTCGACCAGGTTACCTGATCGCCCTGGCCACCGGATTAATTGCCATCGGCGCGGGGGCATTAGATCAACAACCCGTCAGCGCTACCCAGCAATTTTCCTGCAATGGCCGTATGAACAATGGCTGGTCCTACACCGCTGAATTTCTAAACGGACGGTTTACCCAAATTCGCTGGCAGCGCTCTGGTCAGCCCCCCCAGACCAGTACTCTGACCTACAAGACTAATAATACTAAGGGCCAACCGATTTACACGGGTAGTTTTCAAGGCGCTACTCGGGTGAGTCTGGTGGACATTTCGGCGGGCAATGTGCAGTCGGGGTCGCAGGTTTCTGTGCAGGTGGAAGAGTGGGGATCTTCTGTCGGTACCTGCGGTGCTGCTACGGCGGACAATCAACCCCCGGCTCCGCCCCCGCCGGGCTCTAAGTTGTTCTGCGACGGCCGGATGAATAATGATTGGACCTACACCGCCGAATTTAGTGAGAGGCGCTTCACCCAGATTCTCTGGCAGCGCCCTGGGCAACCGCCCCAGGTGACAACCCTGACCTTAAAAACCATTAACCCCAAGGGCATACCGATTTATACTGGCGCTTTTCAATCGGCCACTACGGTTACCCTGGTGGATCTATCCGGTGGTAATCCCCGGGTTGGCTCTGAAATTTCCGTTGGAGTTGAGGAGTGGGGCTGGGCCCGGGGACGGTGTAGGCGCTAGGACAGCACCCTGCCGGGGGGAATCTTGCCCCCACCCCCAGCCAGGATGAACAGCCATCAGGTAAATTGCTGACTTAAATTGACAGGGTCATGGACGGTTATTTTCTTTTTGTGAATTGAAATCATGCTATCCTCCCTCAGGTCTCCCAGTAACCGGGTGACCGTTACCCGGGTAGACCCAATGGCTTCAGCGATCGCCTGGTGAGAAAGCTTCAAATCAATGGTAATACCCTCCTGGCTGGGTACGCCGAAATCGCGGCAGAGAATGAGTAAAAAACTCACCAAGCGAGAGCCCATATCTCGATGGGCCAGGGTCTCGATCATCATTTCTGTTTGCAAAATGCGAGAAGATAGACCCCGCAGCATTAATAGAGCCAGTTCGGGGTTATCTCCCAGGGCCTGTTCTACCTGCTCGCTGGGTAATGAGAGTAGCTCCACCGGGGTAAAGGCAACGGCATGGTAGAAGCGATCGGACCGGTTGCCCGTAATCAAGGAAAGCACCCCAAATACGCTATTTTCTCGGAGCAGCGCGACGGTAATTTCTTCTCCGGCTTCGTAGACTCGAGATAGCTTTACTGCCCCCTTCACCAGGAAGTAGACTCGCTCCGCCGGGTCCCCAGGAAAGAAAATGGTTTTACCCCGTTCGAAAGCTTCTGTCACTGGGGGAAATGTTCCTCCAGACAGCTGACGAAATACATGAACCAGGGGTTTATCTTGCATCACGACCATAGGAATTTGCTAGGGCGACCACAGGCAGACTGTCTTAATCCTGACCCGATCTTAGTTCAGACCAGAGAAAATTCAATCTTAAGAAATAGCTCCGTCTTTGGGGAAAACTCAAGAACATCCCTTCTCCATCGGTAAATCATTCAGGCCCTGGGGGGGTTGACTGTACAATGGGTTCTAGGTCTTACCCTATTGCCAAGCCAGAAAAACCAGCCAATTCAAGCAGTGTAGCTATTTGGCCATAGAGCATAGATAACCCTGCTGATCAGCAAACATTAACTGTTTCCTTCCTAAGCCATTACTTTAAAATACTTAACCTTAAGTGAGAACCCCTTTTGTATAAAGGACTACTGAGTCTTCTCGGGGCCTTTGCACTACCCAGCTGTGCCGGTAAACTAAGGGTTGATCCATCTCTTACCTGCTTGGTTTAATGGCGGACGATCTCTTTAGCCTGTTGCCAGACCCTCCGCCTCACCTCCAGGGGGGAGCCGATACCTACGATGCCATTCCTACCTCGGCCCAGGTGGCGATCGCCCCTGGTACCTATGATGATTTAGACTCTCTGGCTCGCCATTGTCAGGCCTGCCAGCGCTGTGGCCTGGCCCCTAGCCGCACCCATGTGGTGGTGAGTCGGGGTAACCCCAGGGCGCCGATTTTAATTATTGGCGAGGGTCCGGGTCAGCAGGAGGACGAACAGGGGCTCCCCTTTGTAGGTAAGTCGGGTCAACTGTTGGATAGGATTTTGACTTCTGTTGACCTGGATCCAGATCGCGATGTTTATATTTGCAATATTGTCAAATGCCGACCCCCAGGTAACCGGGTGCCTACTCCCCAGGAGGTAGCTGCCTGTAAGGGTTACCTGTTAGAGCAGATTCGTCTGGTCAGCCCCAAAATCATCTTGCTCACCGGGGCCACTGCGGTCAAGGGAATTCTGGGCTTTAAGCAGGGTATTAGCCAGCTTCGTGGCCAGTGGTTTGACTGGCAAGGCTATCTCTGTATGCCAATTTTTCATCCTGCCTATTTGCTGCGCAACCAGGCCCGCACTGAGGGCAGCCCTAAGTGGTTGATGTGGCAAGATATCCAGGCTATTAAGGCGAAGCTGGGGGAATTACAGCCTTCTCCCTAGGGGTGGGGAGGGACCTAAACGGCTGCGGGCCAGCCCCCCAAAAACCAGGGGTGGCCGCTAAACTACCCGGCTTTAGCCAAAATAGGCGGGTTCGTTGCCCGGAGTCCATTTGATATTACAGCCCACCGCTGGCCGCTGTTCTGTAGTCACCGGTAAGCCCGCTAGCACAGCATCAAGGGCGGATCTGAGGTCTTTACCGGTGACCGGTAGCCCATTACTGGGTCGGCTATCATCCAGTTGACCCCGATAAACCAGTTTTTTCTCCTGGTCGAACATAAAGAAGTCTGGGGTACAGGCTGCGGTGTACCGCTTAGCGGTTTCCTGGCTGCCATCAAAACAGTAGGGAAAGGTAAAGCCTAGGGCTTCGGCCTGGGCCTTGAGGTGTTCGGGGCCATCCTGGGGATGGGTTTGCAAACTATTGGCGCTAATCGCCACCATCGCTAGCCCGCGGGGTTGATAGTCCTTTCCCAGTTGGGCTAGTTCAGCCTCGACATGTTTGACAAAGGGGCAGTGGCGACAAATAAACATCACCAGTAGGGCGGGGGCTCCAGCAAAGTTGGCCAGGGTAATGGTTTGCCCTGTGATGACGTCGCTGAGGCTAAAGTCTGGGGCTGGTGTCCCCAGGGGTAACATGGTTGATTCCACCATCACCATGGGCTTGTCTCCAAATATAGACGGTACAACAAAGATTGGCCGGCAGGGGTAGACCCTTGCCGGGCCGCCCTGGGTGCCCCTGGGCAGAGGGCGATCGCAAAGGGGGCTCTCGCGGTCATGTTGATATTGGCATCGGGTCTTAGCACCTAGCTTAAGGGGGTGGGGACTGGTAGTAAAGGACTGGTTACAGGGAGGCGATTTTAATCTGCTCAGGATGCCCTGGATTACCGTAGATTACCAGATGACGCTGGTTAGCATGGAGATGGCGAACCAGGGTGTAGATGGTTTCAACCTCCTCAGGGAACCCCGATCTCTGGGCCAGGTCCTGTAGACCCAGGGGTAGGGGGCTATCCTGCAGGGTACGCACCACCGACTGTTGCAACTGTAAAACGCTGGCTGCCGCCTTTTTGCCCGCTTCTACCCCGGGCTGGTGGTAGGCATTAATATTCACCAGGGAACCATAAAATCCCACAGCCCTTTCATAGAGGGCAATCAGGGCACCAACGCTATGGGCATTCACCTCAGGGATGGTGAGGGTAATGGACTCCCGTTGGTTTTCGTAGAGGGCCCGGCGGGTGCCCTGCAAAAAACCAAACAGGTAATCCCCGGCGGTAACCCCTGGATCCACCTCCACCGAGGGGCCTAGCCGGTCCTTGAGGACCTCGATAAAGGTGACAAAGAAATTGGCCACCCCTTCTCGCAATTGTTGAACGTAGGCGTGCTGGTCCGTGGATCCCTTATTGCCGTAGACCGCGATGCCCTGGTGTACCAGGTTACCCTGCAAGTCCCTTTCTTTGCCTAAAGACTCCATCACCAATTGCTGCAGGTAGCGACTAAAGAGCAGCAGGCTATCTTTGTAGGGCAAGACCACCATGTCTTTTTCCCCCTTGCCCTTACCGGCGTAGTACCAGGCCAGGGCGATCAGGGCGGCGGGGTTACGGCGGATATCGGCCACCCGGGTGGCGGCGTCCATGTCTTTGGCCCCCGCCAGCATAGAGCGAATGCTAATGTTTTGCAGAGCGGCGGGTAGTAATCCTACCGCCGACAGCTCGGAGGTTCGTCCCCCCACCCAATCTCGCATTGGTAAGGTGGCCAGCCAGCCTTCACTGAGGGCCTGGTTTTCTAGGTGACTGCCGCGACCGGTGATAGCGACGGCCTGGCGAGCAAAGGGCAAACCGTTGGTCTCAAAGCGGCTGCGCACTTCAATCATGCCGTTGCGGGTTTCGGCGGTACCGCCAGACTTGGAGATCACAATTACCAGGGTGGTAGGCAGGCGATCGCCGAGGCGATGGAGTAGACGATCAATCCCCTCTGGGTCGGTGTTGTCAATAAAATGGATAGCCAGGGGAGGAAAATCGGGCTCCAGGGCCTGGGCTACAAACTGGGGACCCAGGGCCGAGCCGCCAACCCCAATGGCCAAGACATCAGTAAAGTATTGTCGACCGGGGGGATGGATTGCCCCGGTGCGCACCTGACTGGCAAATTGTTCAAGGTTTGTCAGGGTATCGAAAATATCCTGGCGGAGTTCGGGGGTGGGGGCCAGATCCGGGTCTCGTAGCCAGTAGTGGCCTACCATGCGGTTTTCGTCAGGATTAGCGATCGCTCCGGCTTCCAGGGCGGCCATAGCAGCAAAGGCTTGGTCAAAGCGGGGTTCCATTTGCTTCACAAAAGCCTGGTCAAAGCCCATACGGCTAACATCTAGATAAAACCCCAGGCCTTCGTGGTAGTAGAGCCAATCTTTGTAGCGTTGCCAGAGATCTACAGCAGCCATGTCCTACGTCTCCCCCTTAACCCCATGCATCCCTAGTGTACTGGAGTGACGTTAAGGTTCCAAGAATTCCTCTGGAAAGCTTGACACTAGCCTGGCTGATTACTCTCCCCCTTTAGAGGTGCGCAGACGACTGGAGAGACTGCGAATCACCTCCAGGGCAAATAGGGGAGTTTCCTGGATTAAAAACTTAAAGTGGGCGGCATCAACCCTGGCCAGTTGACAATCGGTTTTAGCGATCGCTGTGGTGGCTCGCAGGGGGGGAACCTGGACCAGTCCGCCTTCGCCGAAGACATCGCCAGCCTTAATTACTTCTACCACCCGGTCTTGCTCATGCAGGTCTACCTCGCCGCTAATCAGGCCGTACATAACATCGGCATGCTCCCCGGCGGAGAAAATAACTGTGCCGGCTGATACAGTCTGCTGGTCGGGGGCTTGGGTAAATAGCTCAATCACCTGGGCTGGTTGAAGCATGGTGGTAGGTCCTAAACCCTAAATAACAGGCAAATTTTATAGCAGTCGGTCACCGGCGGGGGTTAAGGACAGCTTAAGCAACGGCTGGGCAAGGGGGTATCAAATATCAGCATAAAAATTTGTGAGGTTAACCATTGCTTTCTACAATGAAATGATTAACTGATGGTTATGTTGCAGTGGAGAGGCCCATGGTGAATCGTCCTATTATTCTTGGCATAGTCGGTGACAGCGCCGCTGGTAAAACCACCCTAACCCGGGGTATAGCCCAAATTTTGGGAGAAGATCAGGTCACTACCATTTGCACCGATGATTATCACCGTTACGATCGCAAACAGCGCAAAGAAATGGGGATTTCGGCCCTGCATCCGGATTGCAACTACATTGATATTATTCAGCAGCACCTAGGCTTACTACGTATTGGCCAACCTATTCTTAAACCCATCTACAACCACACCACGGGCGAGTTTGACGCCCCAGAATATATTCAGCCTCGCCGGTTTGTAATCGTAGAGGGCTTGCTGGGGTATTCTACCCGGGTCTGTCGGGATGCCTACGATGTCAAAGTCTATCTGGCTCCCCCTGAAGATCTGCGGGCAGATTGGAAAATCAAACGAGATACCCGCAAGCGGGGCTACACTCCCGAGGAGGTGATTGATCAAATCAAGGCCCGGGAGCAGGATTCGGAAGCCTTTATTCGGCCCCAGCGTCAGTGGGCCGATGTGGTTGTTAGTTTCTATCCTCCCGATGCCAGCAATAAGCGCGATGATCTGCTGTTGAATGTGCGTTTGGTGATGCGGCCGACCATTCCTCACCCTGATTTCAGCCATTTGCTGGAAAGCAAGCATGGCGGTAGCCTCAGCGATGCGGTGCGATTAGAACTAGACCGAGATATGGGTAAACCCGTAGATGTTTTAGAAATTGATGGCCATGCTACGGAGGAACCGGTGCAGGAACTGGAACGTACCCTGTGTAATGAGATTCCTTATCTGGGCAGATTTTGCAGTATTGAAGGCAATACCGATATTGGTAAAGTGATCGGGACAACGGGGGAAACCTTGCAAAGTTATCCTCTGGCGTTGACCCAACTGCTGATTACCTACCACATGCTCAAGGCGGCTAATATTTTTGAGTAGGGTATGCTGGCTGGTAGCAGAGTTTTTGGGGCTCAGGATGGCCCCTGTCTCTAGCCATGGCCAATCAAGGGTGATCAGGTACGTAAGGATTGGTCACAGGCTGTGAAAAGGAATACCTCTAAAAACAATCTAACCGCCTCCAGGGGGGCTAGGGCGGGGTGGATTCTGACCGTGGTGTTTGGTCTGGGTTTACTGCTGTGGCCATTTTTATCGATGGGGGCACTGTTTATTTTTGATTCCCCTATCGAGAGCCGGGTCGATGAGATTCAACGATATACGTTTTTGTATTTGACGGTGTTTTATCCGGCTTTGTATGGTGCGGGTTCTATATTATATTGGTTGCTGCGGCGGCGTTTAAGAGGGGCGGGAGGGGCAGCTTTGTTTGCCTGGTTGATCCCGGCATTGACGCCGATTTATTATGTGGTCTTTTTCCTATGGACGTGAGGGCTGCTATCCTTCCTGAATCGCCAGGGAACAAGGGCGGTGGGAGCACCGCCCGTCATCTGAGTGAAATCTGCTGTAGCAGCGATTGATAGGTTTATCTATCTTCGCTTTGTCAGATTCCAGTGGCTTGAGGATAACTCTTGTCAGGGCAGAAAGGTTGCAAGGCGAACTGCTGATCACTGAGTACTCAATTCCTGGGTTTTTAACTAGGGGAAATCTTGCCCAGGGGGTGCCGCCGCCCTGAATCTCGCCGAAGGGGTTAAAGGGTGGGCGACTGATCGCGCTTGGCAGTGGTTTCAGCTTGTAGTCCTGTGCTTTTTTAAGAGGGGCTTGCTGTCCCATGGCCAATTGGTGCCTACCCTTGAGACGGTGGATCGGGCGGCGGCGGATCTGGCTCAGCGAGAAAGGGCTCGTTCCCAGCAGTTGATGGCCCAGCTACGGGCTCTAGGGGGTAGAACCGACGACAGCGGACTAGTGCTCTATCAGCCTTACAGTGATGGGTTGAGACCAGCAGGGGAGACGGAAGGATAGGGGAACGGGGAGAGCTTTATTGCTCACTTAAATCTTGCTAGACCATGAGAGGCAGAGGACGTTGCCCGCCCGTGCGTCTCCTCTGGTATGCTGCCGTACCACCCCGGGCCCGGCGGGGTGGGCTATAATGACTTGCAAAGATGAGGTGACCATGAGCCTATACGCTGAACTGCACCGCCACCTGGGGGGCTCCGTGGTGCCTCGGGTGCTGTGGCGTTACTTTCAACGCAATCGCCCGGATCTATCCGATCAATTTGCCGACTATGGTGCCTTTGAGGCCTTTTATACCCGCCCCCGCCATAGCCTGGCGGAGTACCTGGAGCTGCACACCCTGGTGGAGAGCGTCCAGACCCGGGAGGCCCTGCCCTACTTTATCTACCGCCTGATGCGGGGGGCCTATATTTTTGAAAACCTGGCCTACCTGGAGTTGCGTTACACCCCCTACCTGCGCACCCCCGATCACCTCTCCCAGGCCCAGCGCATCGATGCCATGGCGGAGATTGTGGAGATCGTCGGTCGGGCCAGCCAACAGCCAGAGTACCCCATCGTCACCCGCCAACTGCTCTGCCTCCACTCCCAACTGCCCCAGGCGGTGAACCAGGCCATCCTTGACCTGGCGGCCCAGTACCCCCAGTACGTTTGCGGTATCGATGTGGCGGGGGGCGATCGCCAGTACGGCGATCGCCTGGAGGACTTTCTGCAACTCTACCAGCGGGCCCAGGCGCTGGGGCTAAACACCACCGGCCACCTCTACGAAACCCGGGATGGCTGCTACCCCCAGTTGCTCCCCTACCTGCAACGGATTGGCCACGGCATCCAAATTCCCCTGCACCACCCCGAGCTCCTGCCCCAGGTGGCGGCCCGGGGCCAATGCCTGGAGGTGTGCCCCACCACCTACCTGAAGACCGGCACCCTGCAGGAGATTCACCAGCTCAAGGCGGTCTTCGATCGCTGCTTTGAGGCGGGGGTAGATATCGCCATCTGCACCGACAATGCCGGCCTCCACAACGTTCGCCTGCCCTTTGAGTACGAAAACCTGCTGACCCACGATGTGATCGACTTTGCCGGGCTACAGCGCTGTCAGGAGGCGGCCTTTCGCCACGCCTTCGCCTGGCCCCATGGCCAACCCCCCAGCGCCCTGCTCACCGGCCTGCTCCAGGTGCCCGCCCTGGCCCGCCCCTGACCCTTGACGCCCCGGCCTCAGCTGGATAGCATAACCCCTTACCCCCTTGCCCCTAACTGCTGCCGTGACCGCCCCTCCCCTGCTGGCCGACCCCCCTACCCTGATGCTGGTGGATGGCCATTCCCTGGCCTTCCGCGCCTACTACGCCTTTGCTAAAAATGCCGAAGGGGGGCTGCGCACATCCACCGGCATTCCCACCAGTGTGTGCTACGGCTTTCTCAAGTCCCTGCTGGACATGATCGAGGCGGAAAAACCCCAGTATGCCGCCGTCGCCTTTGACCTGGCCCAGCCCACCTTTCGCCATGTGGCGGATGAGCGCTACAAGGATGGTCGCCCGGAGACTCCGGAGGGGTTCCTAGAGGATGTGCACAATCTCCAGGAGCTACTCACCGCCTTTGGCTTGAATCTCTACACCGCCCCGGGCTTTGAGGCCGATGACGTGATTGGTACCCTGGCCACCCGGGCCCGCCAGGCTGGCTTTCGGGTGAAAATCCTCAGCGGCGATCAGGATCTCTTCCAGCTGATCGATGACCAGGGCCAGGTGACGGTGCTGCACCTGGGCAATGCGTTCGCCAAGGGGGGCAAAAATGGCCTGGCCCAGGAGTTTAGGCGACCGGAGGTGGAGGCCAAGTTAGCGATTGCCCCGGCCCAGGTGGTGGACTACAAGGCCCTCTGTGGCGATAGTTCCGACAATATTCCCGGCGTGCGGGGGATTGGCGCCAAAACCGCGGTGAAGCTACTACAGGAATTTGGCGACCTGGACAGCCTCTACGCCAACCTGGACAAGATTAAGGGGGCCAACCAGAAAAAGCTCCAGGAGGGGCGGGAGTCCGCCTTCCATTCTCGCTTCATGGCCACCATTGTCACCGATGTCGATCTGGAGACGGACCTGGAGGGTTGTCGGTTGCAGGGTTTTGACCCCCAACGGGTGGTGCCGGCCCTGCAGAAGCTGGAGTTTCAGCACTTTATCCAGCGGCTGGATAAGCTACAGCTGGCCTTCGGAGGATCGGCGAGCCCGGCCACCGCCGCCCAGGTAGAGACAGCGACCGCCAGCACGCCTGAGCCGCTGCCAAGCTTGCCAGCGGTGGCCCTGACCCCCCAGATCATCACCACCGCAGCCCAGCTCTATGAGCTACTGGATATCCTCTCCACCCACACCGACCCCACCCAGCCCGTGGCCTGGGATACGGAAACCACCAGCCTGGACCCGATGGCGGCGGCCCTGGTGGGGATTGGCTGTGCCTGGGGGCCGGGGCCAGGGGAGGTGGCCTATATCCCGGTGGGTCACCAGCAGGGGGAACAACTCCCCCTGGCCCTGGTGGTGGCGGCCCTGGCGCCGGTGCTGGAGAGCGATCGCTACCCCAAGGCGCTACAAAATGCCAAGTACGATCGCCTGGTGCTGCGCCAGCAGGGCCTGCACCTGCAGGGGGTGGTGTTTGACCCGATGCTGGCCAGCTACGTGCTCAACCCAGAAACCAGCCACAACCTCACGGACCTGACCCAGCGCCACCTCCACCTCACCACCCAGAGCTACGGTGATCTGGTGCCTAAGGGCCAGACCATTGCCGCCGTGGACATCGCCGCCGCCGCCCACTACTGTGGTGCCGATGTCCACACCACCTACCGCCTGGTGGCGATACTGCGGGCGGAGCTAGCCCAGGCCCCTGCTTTGCAAGCTTTATTCGAGCAGGTGGAGCTGCCCCTGGAACCGGTGCTAGCGGCCATGGAATACCAGGGCATCGCCATTGACCGGGCCTACCTGGCCCGCTTTTCCCAGCAACTGCAGGCGAACCTGGAGCGGTTGGAGCAGGCGGCCTACGCTGCCGCCGGGGAAACCTTTAACCTGGGGTCACCGAAACAGCTGAGTGAGTTGTTATTTGACCGGCTCGGCCTGGATACCCGCAAGTCTCGACGTAACAAGTCCGGCACCTACTCCACCGATGCCGCCACCCTGGAAAACCTGCAGGGGGACCATCCGGTGGTGGATCTGGTGCTGGAGCACCGCACCCTGGCCAAGCTCAAGTCCACCTACGTGGATGCCCTGCCGGCCCTGGTGCGGGCCGATACCCAGCGGCTGCATACCGACTTTAACCAGGCGGTGACCGCCACGGGGCGGCTGTCCTCCTCGAACCCCAACCTGCAAAATATTCCCATCCGCACCGCCTTTAGTCGCCAGATTCGGGCTGCCTTCATGCCGGCCCCGGGGTGGCACCTGGTGGCGGCGGACTATTCCCAGATTGAACTACGCATCCTCGCCCACCTTAGTGGTGAGCCGGTGCTGGTGGAGGCCTACAACCACAACCAGGATGTCCATGCCCTCACCGCCCGGTTACTGCTGGAGAAGGAGGAGATTACTCCAGAGGAGCGCCGCTTGGGTAAGGTGATTAACTTTGGCATCATCTACGGTATGGGGGCGGTGCGCTTCGCCCGGGAGGTGGGGGTGAGCCGTAGTGAGGCAAAGGGCTTTATCGATCGCTACTACCAGCGCTATCCCAGGGTATTTGAGTACCTGCAGCAGACCCAGCGGCTGGCCCTGACCCAGGGCTACGTGGAAACCATTCAGGGGCGGCGGCGGTACTTTAACTTTACTGATGCCAAGCTGCGATCGCTGCGGGGCCAGGACCCTGACACTATCGACCTAGACCGGCTCCGCTCCAATGGCTACGATGCCGGTTTACTGCGGGCCGCTGCCAATGCGCCGATCCAGGGCTCCAGCGCTGACATTATTAAAATTGCCATGGTGCGCCTCTACCAGCAGCTGCGGGGCTACGCCGCCAAACTACTGCTACAGGTGCACGACGAACTGGTGTTGGAGGTGCCACCCACGGAATGGCCTGAACTCCAACCCCTGATTACCCAGACCATGGCCACCGCCGTTCGCCTTACCGTGCCCCTGCAGGTGGAGGCTAAGGCTGGCCCCAACTGGATGGAGGCCAAGTGATAGTTGTGCCATGCTTGGGCTCAACCATGTTGCCATCGCTGGCTATGACCCAGGCCATAGACTCCATCGCGAAATTAGGAACTTCCGCCGGGTTAGTCAATCCTGGGCTGCTCAGAATGGCAACCGTAGGAAAAGAGTCAGTCAAAGGAGATCGGGGTCAATACCGCGATCGCGCAGAACTGCCGCCAGCCGCTCGGCTCGTTGGCGCTCTTGCTCGGCCCGTTGGCGCTCTTGCTCAGCCCGTTGGCGCTCTTGCTCGGCCTGTTCCGAACTCCAGGGCAAGAGCTCACCGGCCCCATCCCACCAGCGTAACCAATGACCCGTCAATTGCTGATAGGTGCCTGACCAGATCCCTAACCCCAGGTCTAGAGGAGGCAACCAGAAACGACCGTGGGCATCACTGG
This sequence comes from Cyanobacteria bacterium REEB459, assembly GCA_018970085.1. Classification (GTDB taxonomy): domain Bacteria; phylum Cyanobacteriota; class Cyanobacteriia; order Phormidesmidales; family Phormidesmidaceae; genus Nodosilinea. The sequence goes on along the minus strand of JAGWXD010000011.1, from coordinate 2,145 downwards.
TCTGCAATTGATAGCGCCCCTGATCTAAGCACCGTACCTCTAGACTAGGCACATAGGGATCAAAGGTAACGTAGACCGGTACCTGCAGGATTTGCTCGTAGAAATAGAGCTTACCGTAGGGGACGGTGGATCGCACCGAGAGCTCCCCGCCTTCCGTCTCAGATAAAAATTCCATCACCACCGCCACCCCATCCCCCTGTAGATAGGGGGTATAGCTGCGGCGAATGACCTGGGCATCAATAGGATGGGCGAAGGGAATATAGAACCAATCGGGGGCTTTAACAATCGTTTTGCCGTTAACGGTGGCTACAAGGGCAAAATTAGTCCCCATTAGAGCCTCAGCCGGGACGCGACCAGCCTGATTTAGGGCATCGCTGAGGGCCGCCGCCAACGCCGGCTGCTGCAAATTTTCCACGGGGTCATCCGGTAATAGAAACTCATCGGGTAAGGCTTGCCAGGTAACCTGAAGCGAACTGGTGGAGGGGGGTGAAGAGAGGACCATGGCAATAATCGAGAATAGAAAATCTGAAGAACAGTCCCAGTGATGATTTAACCATAGACAGGCCCGACACCCCTGCTCTGGCATTGGCTCTAATCCTGGCCAGAGGCTTTCGGTGTTTTGTCGAGAGCTATAGGTCCATTCCTTAAGTATAGACGATCGCCCGCAGCACCTGGTCCCCCGCCTGATGGCCCAGGCTTTCATTGATCACCTTAAAGCGATCGATGCCCATAAACACCGTAATCACTGGTTGGGAAGCCGCCTGGTGTAGGGCCCTCTGAATCATGGTGATCAAGGCTTCACGATTAGCCAGCCCGGTCAGGGGGTCGTGCTTACTGCGGTAGACCAGCTTGTAGATAGTGACAATGGCCGCGGTGCCCAGGAACCCCAGCATCGGTTCCGCCATGGGCAGCCAGACCAGGTGGTTAACCCCCACCCACCCCGCCCCACTGATGATCACCAAAATTCCCAGCATCCCCCCCAGTAATAACTCCGGTCGTTGGACGGTCTAGGTGAGGGCCCCGGCCCCTAAACACCACACCAGCAGCCACAGTCCCTCGGCCCAGGGGGGAAGGAAACGGTACAGGGCGGCTTCACCGGCGATCAGGTTAAGTAGCTGACTGATGATTTCGGCGTGGACCATCACCCCTGGCATGGTGAGTTGATCGCCTTGACCAAAACTAAAGGGGGTAGAAAACTGGTCCTTCAGGCTGGGGGCAATGCTACCGATCAGCACGATGTTGCCGCTGATCCAGCCAGGGTCAAACTGACCGCTGAGGACCTGACTAAGGGAGAGGGAGCGGGGGGTAGTCTGGCGATCGGAGTAGCGCATCAAGATCTGATAGCCGGAACTATCCTCCGCCTGATAGCCACCATCATGGTCCCCCAGGGCCTTGAGGGGAATATCCCCCAGGTAAAGGTGCTGGTCGTCGGTCCGTACCGCCAAGGGCTTGCCCCGACGGGCCTGATCCGCCAGGGTTACCCGCAACCCAAAGGAATGATCCTGGGACCGGCGCACGTAGAGGAGACTACGACGAATCACCTTGTCGACATCGGTGGGTAGGTCGTTAAAGCCCACCCGCTGCGGCTCTACCCCCGGGGGAGCAGGAACTTCACCTTCCCCCTCAGCATAGACCTTTTTAATCACAATCAAGTTCTTAGCCGCCGGGTGCATCCCAGTTATGCAACGAGTACAAATGCTTAGTGCAGATTAAGGGTAAAAGCCTTAGTCTCTAAGTACTCTCTCTGAGGAGAGCTGACAGGATGGATGCCGCCAAGGAAGCTCAAATCAAAGCCCATGCCCTAGCCTTAGCCGAGTTACTCTACGATGAGACGGCCCCCGAGCAAGTCAAGACGCTAGCTGGGATTGAAGTCGCGGTTCGCGACCACCTATTGACTCACGTGGGGCCAGAGATCGGAAATTTTTTATCCGCACAAGCAGCGGCACGAACCAGGGTCGCCCACGACAACTCCAAAGCATCGTCGGACGGCTCAGCCTAACTCCCCGCCAGAGCCAACGGCTTGAGGTTAAACCTCGGACCCAGTGGAGTCCTTATCTAGAAAAGTGTTGCCTGCTGTTGAGTGCTAACGAGGCCTATGCCCGCGCCGCCGATGATATCACCGTGCTCACCGGGATATACGTATCA
>JAGWXD010000088.1 GCA_018970085.1 Cyanobacteria bacterium REEB459 | reverse complement strand
AATGATTGGACTTGATACCAATATTCTGGTTCGCTACCTCACCCGCGACGATGAGCAACAGTGGCGGCAAGCTGCTGCTCTGATTCAGCAGAGTCAGCCATGCTTTATCACCAATATCGTTCTGTGTGAACTGGTTTGGGTGCTGAGGGGAGCAACCTACAGTTTTCGTAAATCTGAACACTCCCCCACAGACTTTGGCAACGCCAGTAGCCTCGATCACACCATCGGCTCCGCCTGCACCTCAGGCATCGAAGCCTCCTTCCAGGTCCTCCGCGCCATGGGCCTACCCAGCCCCATCCTCGACAGCGCCCTCCGCCTTAGCCTGGGTAAATTCTCGAGCGAAAGCGACCTGCAGCCCACCGCCACCCTCCTCCACCAGGCTGTCCAGGCCATCCACAGCCTGTCCACCGGAGTCCTTTAACTAACGGGGTACACCTTTCCTTCAAACTATCCTGCGGCAGTCAAGACAACATCCCCCAGTAACTCGATTCCCTCCCCATGAGAGTGAGGTCACAGGTAAATAGCCAGTGTGGTGAGCTTAGTACTAATAACCTAGAAAAATTAGTTGAGTATAATATGGCTTATTTATATGGCACTGGTTTGAGGTGATGACTGCTATAACTCAGGAAATTCTTAACACTTTTGATGAGTTACCTAACTCAGATCAAATTGAGGTTGCGCTGGCAATACTGAAGCGGATCATCCATTTTGATTTCTCACCCTTGGATGATGAGGACTTAGTCTTGAATGCTGAGGAACTGTTTTTGGAGCTAGATCAACAAGAGTCAGAACCATGAGTAACCCAGCTCGCGGTGAAGTTTGGCTGGTTGATTTGGGTTATGTAGCGAAAGTTAGGCCCTGTCTGGTGATTAGCATTCCAGCTCTGATGCAAGATCGAGCTTTGGCAACGCTGGTTCCTCATACGACAAGCCCAAGAGGCTCCCGTTTTGAGGTCGATGTGAAAGTAAGGTTTTTGAAACCAGGAGCTTTTGATGTTCAGAATCTTGTCACCATTCCCCATACCAAACTATTGAGAAAATTAGGTGAATTGGATTCAGAGCAGCTATCCCAGGTTGAAGATGTCTTACTTTTCTGGCTGGGGGTAGAAGATATGAACTTTGTTCAAGAGTCGTGAGAATTTGGCGTTTACTGCCGCAGGCTAACGCTGCCTTGGTGCGGACGGTACAGAGATTCCCCCCCTGATCACCCTGGCCCCTAACCAGGGCTTTCTCACCGACGGGCACTATAACTCCCTGGCAGGGTGACTGACCCTTACACCCTGGCTCCCCAGCAGCATCGCCCAGCCACCAGGGGGCAGACGGTCAGATCCAGGTTACTGCCCGGTTGGTTAAACTAAAGGAAGGTCCCTGGGGGGTAGCGACACCCTGCGATCGGCCCAACATCGAACTGTCTAGACAACGGGGCACACTTTAAACCACTATGGCCCAAATCACTATTGATATCTCCGACGACCTCGCTCAACGACTTCACCAATTCCAAGCCCAACTGCCGCAGGTTTTAGAGCTGGGTTTGCAAGAGCTAGCGAACCAACAACGATCCGGTAATTTTCTCGACGAGCAAGACATTATCCTTCTTTTGGCTAGCCAACCCACTCCAGAACAAATTCTTGCCATTCGTCCTTCTCCAGAATTCCAGGCACGGGTCAGTGAACTGTTAGCTCAAAGCAAGACAGGCAATCTCTCTGCTAAGGGTGAAGCTGAGTTAGAACGCTACCTAACCTTAGAGCATTTGGTGCGTTTAGCAAAAACCCATGCCCTGAGAAAGCTTCAGGCCACATGAGTACCTACGTCTCCGCTGCTCTACGCAAGCAGGTTATTGAACGGGCTGACAGTCGCTGTGAATATTGCCGATTTCCTCAAAGCGTTACCCTCCTGGCTTTTGAGATGGAGCATATCATCTCAGAGAAGCACGGTGGTACCACCACCCTCGAAAACCTTGCCCTAGCCTGCCCCTATTGCAACCGTGCCAAAGGTACTGACCTCGGCTCCATTGATCCAGAAACCAACCAATTGACACCCTTTTTTCATCCCAGAACTCAGATCTGGCAAGCTCACTTCATTCTCTCAGGGGCCACTATTCTTCCCCAAACGCCAGAAGGCAGAGTTACTGCTTTGATTTTTCAGTTTAATCATCCTGATCGAATACAGGAACGAGCCGGGTTAATTGCGATCGGTCAGTATGGTTGAAGGTTTTCTGGAGTTCATCACTGCGATCCACCCCCTTCCTCGAGGCCGACCTGGGGGCCGTCAGCCGGGGCAAGGGCAACCAACTGGATGTGGCCATGCCCGCCATTGCAGAGCGCCACTTTGACCGCCGCCGCCCCCTCTACCGCTTTGATAGCACCGAGTACAAAACCTGCCAGGGCATCATCCCCCACCCCGATTGGCTCCACTACCTCCAACAGCACGACCCCATCATCCGCCGCTGGGCCGCCTGGGAATGGCTCACCTATTACCGCTCCGGAGTTTGATTATTTCATCTCCTCAATTATGGCAGCTAGAATATGGCCGCTAGAATATTTAGCAAAGCAGCTTCATCGTCGCGCGTCGGTCGCGCGCCAGTATTACTTCATCATGGAGTCTAAATCATGCAAATCACCATCGACCTCCCTGACGATCTAATTCAGCACTTTAGTCGCGATCGCCTGGCGCGTGAAATCCTGGAGGCTCTAGTGACACAAGCTTACCAAGCCGAGAGAATTACCCATGCTGAAGTCGGTCGTATTCTAGAGCTCCCCTCTCGCTGGACTGTGGATGCCTTTCTCAAAGAGCATCATGCTGACTTACATTACGATGAGGCAGATTTGGAGGGCGATCGTGAAACCCTCCGCCAACTTCGGGCACAGGCTACCAATAGCACCCCATGATCGTCGTTGCCGATACCTCACCGATTAACTATCTGCTGCTGATTGGCAAGATTGACCTGCTCCCCCGGTTGTTTGGGCAAATCATCATTCCCGATGTGGTTCGGGATGAAATGCTGGATCCTTTGGCACCACGTGCTCTTCAAGAATGGATTGCCAGTCCACCCGCTTGGCTAGCAGTCCAAGCTGTTTCCGAGAACGACACCACCAACGCCTACAAGTACCTCTTCTTCCTCTCCCTGCTGGATATTCTCCGCCGTCACCCCTGCCAGCCCACCAGCCCGATCGCCTTTTCTGATTTAATCGTCGAAATGCTGGCCAATGCCTGGTTTCCCCATCGCGACTTCAAACTATCCTGCGGTAGTCAAGACAAAATCGCCCAGCAACTCGACGCCCTCGCCCTGGTGGTGGAGGCCCCCGTGGTGCAGTTCAAAGACCCCGACAAAACCCTGCCCCCTCTGATCGCCCTGGCCCCTAACCAGGGCTTTCTCACCGACGGGCACTATAACTCCCTGGCAGGGTGACTAGCCCTTACACCCTGGCTCCCCAGCAGCATCGCCCAGCCATCAGGGGGCAGACGGTCAGATCCCGGTTGCTGGCCAGTTGGGTAAACTAAAGGAGAGTCCCTTGGGGGTAGGGACGGCCCTATCTCGTTCGTTTTAATTGCTGGGCAGCCTTTCAAC
>JAGWXD010000087.1 GCA_018970085.1 Cyanobacteria bacterium REEB459 | reverse complement strand
AAACCTGGAGAGATAGCGTTCACCTAGCCAAAGCGAAACAGCTTGACCAATACGTAGAAGAAAAAGATACAAATCAAACACGATCTGACACCCTTCTACGTGTCTGATATGTCCCATCTGTCAGATGAGGTTTGATCTATTACAATTAATATAGAGGCATTAATAATCACTGCTGATTTTAAAAGCCTTGCTAAACAAGCATTCTAGGGCCAAAATCGATAGCACTCAGGTTAACGTACAGATCTGTTTTGGGGAGTTGCAAGCATTTCTCCCAGTGATCGAAGAAATTTACCTAGCTATTTCGACCAAGTAGGAATTATCAGTCCGTTTAGGCCAAGACTGCAACGCTATTTTTTACCGAGTCAGCTCCAGGACCTGACTCGGTGTCTTGAGCGAGCTCGATTTGCCCTAGGGCCCATCTCCCACATAGCAGATGCGCTGGTTACTACCCCCCGAGCGACTATAGGAGGAGCGATCGCCGCAGGTACGCCCGGCATTATCCACATCGTAGGGACAATCGCAGCGCCCCCGTTGGGGTTCCCGCAGTGGCACTGGGGCGGTGGGGTCCGGTAAGGGGGGACTGGTGGTGAGACCCTGGCGGTAATCCCAGGGCATCAGGGGGTTGGGCTGGTTCCAAAAATTCAACCGGGCCTGGCGGGCCTGGCCTTCGGCCTGCAATAGAACGGCGCGGCTCTCGGGACAAGCACTGAGGTACTGGCGATAGACCACGGCTTGCCCCTCCTTGACCAGTTGCAGGTTAACCGATAAACCAGGCGATAGGGCTGGAGTTGACCCCTGGGTTGGAGCCTCTGGGGCGTAGACCTCCGCCACTAGGCGCCCGTAGCGATCGCGATCCACCTCTCGAAACCGCACCACCGTCGTCCTGGGCAGCAACTCTCGCAACCGGTTAGCCGCCGCCAGACCGTAGGGAACCTGGCTAATCTCTGGGGCATCGACACAGGCCAGACGCACCGTTACTAGCTTGCCCTGGTAGGCCATACGCAGGGTATCACCATCGGCGATGGAACTGACCATGCCGGTGGGTAGGTTTAAGGTAGCAGCGGGGGCCACCGCTGGAACGGGCTGGGCTGGCGCAACCGTAGCAGGGGCATCGGCCATAGCCCGACTGGCCAACAGGGGAACCAGGGCCAGAAGACCCAGGGTTAAATACCTGACTCGACTCATATTTAAAGTTTAAAGGGGTCTATAGAACTCTACAGATAGACATAAGCAATAGCGCTATTCTAGCTGTGACCCAGTTTAAAGGATTATTGTAGTTACTTTAAATACCTTTATGTCAGTAGTGGTTCCAGGACGATCAATGAATTAGGGCAATGAATTAGGGCAATGAATTAGGGAGAAAACTCGTAGGATTGAATCGGTAGGTTACAGCCCTGCTGTTGGTTCAGGGCCCGTTTAATGGGGTTGATTTGCCTGAAGCCCTGCACCCCTTGTTGTCTCAGCACCGTGGCGAAGCGATCGGCAAATTGGGGAAGGCAAGCTCCAGAACTTTGTTTCAGGGCCGCCAGACTAGCCAGAGCCGTATCTAAATCCCAAACCGCTACCGCTGTCTGCAGATTGAGCCAGACCTGCTCGGGGGAGCTAGAGCTAACCGCCTGAGGGGGGGCGGGGCTAGTCGCCTGGGGCGGGGCTGGAGTCTGGGGTCTACTGGCGGCCACCAGACTCACCCCCGCACAGGCATCTACAAATGGACCCGAAAGCCTGGCTTTCTCAAGAATACCAATGCACTGTTGAATGGTCACCAGGTTAATGTCGGTCTGGGTTTTGGCGGCCTCTAGCTGGGTACGCTCCACCTGTGCCCGTACCGCCTTAATCTGAGCCTCACCCATCTCTTCGCAACTGGTGGCATTCCTGCCCCCGATAGGGGTCGTAAAGGTGATCATGCCGCCATAGGAGGTAGAGGCCACACTGGCTTCCGTGCCCGTACCATTGCCCCTCGCTCCATAGAGGGAAAACCCCAGGGTTGGGGTCGGGCACTGAATTCCAGGGCCCAATCCGTAGAACTGGTTGTTGTTGTTCTGGGCGTTGGTTTGCTGGTTAATGGTTGTCCCCGCACTACTGGAGGTAGACCGGGAACTACTGCCCGAGGCAGGAACCGTAATTTGTTCACTGGGACCAGACATGTCGGTGGCCCTGACCAGGGATGGAAAGCCCGCGATCGCCACTATTCCTGCCGTTAAAAGTAAGATAGCTCGGGTCATGGCTAAAAGTTAGTAAAGACGCTGAGGTTGGTGGACGCTCCTGAAGAAAAGGTGCTAGATCGGCTGTCAAGGGTGCGAATAGTCTCGCCGGTGAGGTCTTGCTGCACCAGACTGAAGGGCTCCGCCGGATTGCGAATTTTAAAATCCGTGTCTCCGGCCAGGATACTGGTGGAGCCGTTAACCGGGGTGACATTCTCCCCCTCCAGATAAAACCCGCGACCCGATCGCACCTCAACTTCGCTAGACACCACCGTACCCCGGGTCATCTGGGTGGAAAAACCAACAGAAAAACCAATAGTCTGGGCAGAGGCTTGGGGGGCAAAGCCCAGCAACAGCAGTAGCAAGGAGGCTAGCCAGGGCATGGGCAGCCCTGGCCTGGACCTCAGGTGGCCGCAACCCTGGACCGGCCCATAGGGTAAGGTGAGTAACTTTAAATAGGAGGTAAACAAATAGGAGGTAAACATAGACGTCAGAATTAAGCCTTAAAACTTAGTAATACTGGGAAAACTATCAATCCGGACCAATACCCTTGCCTGTTTCGCCACAGTCCACACCATTGTGAAGACTTTACTGGAAAACCGAAAATGTCCTGGAAGATGTATGGGTAGAGGTGGTCTGATTGGTCACAGTGACCGCATCCAAGCCCGGGGTAAATTGCTCAATACCCAGGTTAAATTGCTGCTGGGGTTGCACAATCACAAAGGCAGCAGCAGGAGACACCGCCTGACCCGGGGTGGAAACGGTAACATTTTCCCCAGCGATCGCAAACCCACTGCGATTAGAAAATTGCTTTTCCTCAATAGTGGTGGTGGTGGTTTGGTTGGTACAGGTAACCGTGCGAGAAAACCCCCAGGCACTGTCAGGCAAGGACTGGGACACCAGCTGAGCCCGAGCGGCAGAGGCCATCGAGCCAAGGGCAACCAACCCAGAACCGGCGATTAAGACTAAACGCATCATGGCAACTTACCCGATAAAAAAGTCAATGTAAAAAAGGGTGGCAGGGCAAACGTCTAGCGGCCCACCCCTAGGGAGCCGAGGCACTGGACCCATCAAACACACTAAAACTGCGGGTTTGGGTTAACACCGCCCGGGTACCCGGCCCACCGGGGGTAATGGTGCCCACACCCGCGCTGGTAACGGTGCCCCCCAGGGTTTCCCGCGACCCGCCCACCGTCACACTGACATCGGAATAGGCGGGCAACACCACACTGCTACCACTACCCAACGTGGTAGGGGTGCGATTATCTGGCGTAAAGGTATTCATCGAAAAGGTAAAGGCCCCACCATTGGAGGGGGCATTAAACTGGGCACTGGGGTTAATGGCGGCACCGCTATTCAGGGGGCCAGTCACCGCAATACCCGAGCCCGACACGG
>JAGWXD010000045.1 GCA_018970085.1 Cyanobacteria bacterium REEB459 | reverse complement strand
ACCTCTATGGCAAAACTCGGGTAGGGTTGCAGCGGGTCTTGGATGTCCAGCGGATCATCCATAATTGGGTCAGACCGCATTGGGGATTAGCTAAACGGACGACTCCAGCGATGGCCATCGGCCTCTGCTCTCGCCCCTTATCTACCCAAGAAATCCTTTGCATGTCAGGGTTTAGACGCATCTCCTCTTAACAGACCAGTGCCTAAAAATTAAGGCTGGGCTAGCCTAACCAGCGGGCCACATCCTTAGCGTGGTAGGTCAAGATCAAATCCGCACCGGCCCGCTTAAAGCCCGTCATGGTTTCCATTACCACTCGTTGCTCGTCAATCCAACCGTTGAGGGCGGCAGCCTTAACCATGGCGTACTCACCAGAAACGTTATAGGCGGCTACCGGGAGTTGGGTGGCCTGCTTCACGCGCCAGATAATATCCATATAGGCCAGGGCTGGCTTGACCATTAGCATGTCTGCCCCTTCCGCCATATCCAGGGCAATTTCCTTGAGGGCTTCCTTACCATTGGCGGGGTCCATCTGGTAGGTACGGCGATCGCCAAATTGGGGTGCTGACTCCGCCGCATCCCGAAAAGGTCCGTAGTAGGCCGAGGCATACTTGGCGGCGTAGGAGAGAATGGGGGTGTCGGTGAAGCCCTGCTCGTCTAGACCACTGCGAATCGCCTGGACAAAACCATCCATCATGCCGGAGGGCGCAATCACATCGGCCCCAGCCCGCACCTGAGCCACGGCGGTCTTCTTGAGTAACTCCAGGGTGGGGTCATTGAGGACCCGGCCACTCAAGTCCCCCACTTCCAGGTAGCCGCAGTGGCCATGGGAGGTGTACTCACAGAGACAGGTATCCACCATGACCAGTAGATCGGGGACCGCCTCCTTAACGGCAGTGGTAGCCTTTTGCACAATGCCACACTCATGCCAGGCCCCCGTAGCGTCCCCATCCTTATCGGCGGGAATCCCAAACAGAATAATCGCCGGAATCCCCAGGTCGTGGACCTCTTTGGCTTCCTCCACAATTTTATCAACGGATAGCTGGTAGACCCCTGGCATAGAACTGACTTCCCGAGCCACCTGATCGCCGGGTACGGCAAACAGTGGGTAAACCAGATCGGCCTGGGTAATCAAATTTTCCTGCACCATGCGACGGAGTTGGGGATGCTGGCGCAAACGACGGGGACGATGGGTCGGAAACATAGGCGAGTGGGGGAAAGGCCCCCATGGCATGGGTTAAGATACTTAACACACTAAACCCCGATTTTAGCGCTAACACAAGCGCCTGGTTACGTTCCTTAATTAAGTCCTTGAATCCAGGAGGGCTAAACCGGTTCAAACCGGCTAGGGCGCTGTTGCTGAAGAGGTTCTAAACTTTGCCGGGGCAAAATCTAGAGGGCATGGTACTATAATTAACCGTGTTGATAACATTAACAGGACGGGTCGCTAGCTCAGCGGTAGAGCACTCGGCTTTTAACCGATTGGTCTTGGGTTCGAATCCCAGGCGACCCATTTTTTAAAGATTAGACCTCTACTTCCTCTTCAACTTTTCTTTAGGTTCTCCAGACATTTCGTTATATATCAACGATCTGTCCTAAGATTAGTTGGGTAGGGCTACCTAATTACCTATATTGATGGCCTGACGGTGAGAACACACTAGGAGGAATTTTATGGCGCTTGTCCCAATGAGGCTGCTGTTAGATCACGCGGCTGAGAATGGTTACGGCATTCCAGCCTATAACGTAAATAATCTGGAACAAATTCTGGCTATTATGAAGGCCGCTGAAGAAACCGATAGCCCTGTGATTTTACAGGCCTCTCGGGGTGCTCGCACCTACGCTGGGGAAAACTTCCTGCGGCACCTGGTGATTGCAGCGGTGGAGACCTACCCCCATATTCCGGTGGTTATGCACCAGGACCATGGTAACTCCCCTGCCACCTGCTATTCTGCCCTGCGCAATGGGTTTACCAGTGTGATGATGGATGGATCTCTGGAAGCCGATGCTAAAACCCCGGCCAGCTTTGAGTACAACGTTACCGTTACCCGGGAAGTGGTTAAGGTTTCCCATGCCATCGGTTGCAGCGTGGAAGGGGAACTAGGCTGTCTGGGTTCGCTAGAAACCGGTCAGGGTGATAAGGAAGACGGTCACGGTTTCGAGGGCACCCTCAGCCACGACCAGTTATTGACCGATCCCGATGAAGCGGTACAGTTTGTAGAAGCTACCCAGGTGGATGCCCTGGCAGTGGCGATCGGTACCAGCCACGGTGCCTACAAGTTTACCCGTAAGCCCACCGGTGAGATTCTGGCCATCAGCCGGATTGAAGAAATTCACCGCCGGTTACCCAACACTCACCTGGTGATGCATGGGTCTTCTTCCGTACCCCAAAAGTGGTTGGATATGATCAACGAGTACGGCGGTCAAATTCCTGAAACCTACGGTGTCCCCATCGAGGAAATTCAAAAGGGGATTAAGAGCGGTGTGCGTAAGGTCAATATCGACACCGATAACCGGCTGGCCATTACCGCAGCCATTCGGGAAGCGGCCTTTAAGGACCCCTCTAACTTCGATCCTCGTCACTTTATGAAGCCCTCGATTAAGTATATGACCGAGGTCTGTGCAGAGCGTTACACCGCTTTCGGTACCGCCGGTAATGCCAGCAAAATCAAGCAGCACCCGGTAGAGGTCTACGCTGCCAAGTACGCCAAGGGCGAACTGGATGCCAAGACCACCGCTGTGGCCGCCGTGTAGTTTAACCACTGACGGTGATGGTAAGGGCTAAGGGCCGATGAATGCGATCGCATTTACCGGCCCTTAGCATTGGGGACCTTACTTTGATGGAACCGGGAATCAGAACTTGCCTGGCCATTCCCAAGTCCAGGCTCTGAATCATCCCCTAGTCAAGGGGGGCCACCCGACCAGAGGGGGCATTTGTGGCCGCTGTCGACAAACCCCTGGGGGCTGAGATGGGGGGCGTTTAATACTTATTGGTGAATACTTATTTATTAATACTTGTTTAAGTTAATACCGGCTTCCTTGGCCATGGCATCAATTCCTTTAGAAGCCAGGGTCTTAATAGCCTTGGTGGATAGCCGCAGCTTCACCCAGCGGTTGCCCTGGGGCCACCAAATCCGCTTCTCTTGCAGGTTAGCCTCTTGCAGGCGCTTGGTGCGGCGATGGGAGTGAGAAATACTAAAGGCATTATTGGCCTGCTTTCCGGTCAATTCACATTTACGGCCCATCGGTTACATCCCCCAGCATCAGTTGGTTAATCAAAAGTAGCACAGTTTTTAATCATAGCACGCTACCCAGGACCAGGGATTTTTAAGGGGTCTGCCACTGGCGCAGGCGTAACTGGGCTTCGGCATAGGCCTGGCTTTGGGCAGGGATTTGGCTGACAATGGTGATGGCACGAGCCCGGTTGAGGAGAGCTTCCTGGTCGGCTAAACGGAGCAGATCAAAGCTCCAGGCCGAGATTGCCTGATTGGCTTGCCCGGCATCGCCTCCAGAACTGGACAACTGCTGGGCGATTTTAATGGCCTCAACCAGCCCAGTCACGGTGCCAGATTGGGCCATCTGGTAAGCGCTTTGGAGCGCGGGGGCATCTCCCTGCTGCCCCCGCCAGATAGCGATATTAGCCTGGGCTTGATCGTAGAGCGATCGCCCCGGGGCAATCCCAGAGGCCAGGGCAATGGCCTCTGCCAGACGCCCTGCCATTGCCAGTTGCTGAGCCTGGGTGAGCCGCGGGCCATCCTCCTTCCGTTCCAGGTCTGATCGCCAGCGCTCCTTAAGAGTTTGGGCCTGGCTATAGAGAGAGCGATCTGGTCCAATTCGAGTCAGGGTGGTCACGGCCCCAGTCAGATTACCCGCTGCTGCCTGCTGCTGGGCCTGGGTTAGTAGGGGGGTGTCTTCGGCGGTTTGGATCTGCTGCCGCCAACCGTCAATGGCCGCCTTGGCCTCTGACCAGACCGCCGTGTCGGAGGAGACTTTCTCGGCCTCTGCGATCGCCCTGCGAAGGTCGCCGGCAGTACCCCTGAGAGCCAGCTGGTGGGCCCAGTCTAGGTGGGCTCGTTGCTTGGTTTCCGATTGCCACTGCCCGATCAGGTTTTGGGCATAACCATAGAGAGGCCGGTCATTGCCCAGAGTCTGCAAGCGGGCGATGGCCCCCTCCAGCCCGGCCACATTAGCCTGCCAGGCCAGTTGGCTGGCATCTAAAATCAGGTTCAGATCGGCGATGGGTTCGCTGAGATTAGCCTGGGGGGGAATGGCATCCAACATCTGCCGGGCCGCCAGGCCATTTTTTGCCTCCAGGGCAGACCGGGCCATAGCCAGTAGATCTTGACTTAATTCCTGAATCACCCGCTGGGCCTCGCCATAGACAGGACTTTTTTGATCAATGGTCTGGGCCAGGGCCAGGGCTTCCTGTAAAGCGGCCAGGGTCCGTTGGCTACCCAGCCGTTTGGCTTTACCTAACTTGTCGAGATCGGCGCGGGCGGCGGTAATTTTTTCAATCAGTTGGTTGTAGCGGGTAGTTTTCCAGTAGGTGTTATCTAAATCAAGTAACTGCGTAGCCTGGGTAAAGGCTTCTTGAAACTTCAGCTGGGCCAGCAAGCTATCTACCCCCTGCTCAATGGTTTCCCCTTCTTTCCAGATTTGTTGCCACTGGCCGACCCGTTTTGTCACCATCAAAGCCCCGGCGGTTTGGATGGGAATGCGCCGGGCGACAGCGATCGCCGCCGCCATCTGACCAGCCTGAAAAGACTGTTCCGCCAGATCAAGAATGCGCCGGGACCAGGTTTCGATGTGCTGGCTAATCTGGGGGTGGAGGGGATGGTCCTGGGGTAGGGATTGAATTAGATTGATGGCATTCAGGTAACCATCGACGGAGCCCTGGGCGGCGTAAGCCTCAGCGCACTGCAACCGGGTGGCAGCAGAGGCGGTGGGCCAAAAAATAGCCCGACAATTGGGCAGGTTGGGCAGGCGTAGTAAATTTACCGCTGACCCGACGGCCAGGGCGGCCAGTAGGGCTAAAAATCCGGATAATCCCAGCCACCAGTAGCGCTTTAGAAACTGACCAAGACCCTGGCTCAGAGGTGTTTCTCGGCCCTCGGTCGGGGCCCGAGGGCTAACTCTCCTGGAGTCGGAAGCTGGCTGGGAGGAAGAGGGCTGGGGGCGGGCCATAGGGGTAAGGGGGCACAGTACTGTTCAGCATAACTCGCCGGGTCAAGGGCCGACGCTGATCCGGCGGGTCTCGACTACCAACCCGTCTTCCCGTAACAGCACAGCAGAAATCCAGCGGTTGCTAGGTTGGGTGGGGGCCACCCCGACTTTGTAAAGGCCCCCGCCCGACAGCACATCTAAGACGATCGATCTGGGCACCAGAAATCCATCGACCTTCACGGCTTCGTCCACCGCCGCCCCCATTAAGGATCGGCCAGCCAGAGGTTCAGCCACCACCGCATCAAAGGGAAAGGCCTGGCCAGGAACCAGGGTGGGGGGCAACTGGATACGAACCGTAGGGGGACGGGAGCCTGAGGAGAGACGACTGGTTTCCGTTAGAATTTGTTGATAGGTCACCTGTCCCCTTTGCAACTGCTGACGAGAGGTAACATCTGCAACTAGACGCAACTGGCGATCGGGGAGCGTCTGTAGACCCTTCACCCGGGTCAGGGTTTCTATGGTATAGCTATCAGCACCGGTGGCTTCCCAGGCCAGTAGCTGAATTTCGTAGTCAAGGGTTGGGTACTGCTGCCAAAGCTCCGCCAGGGTTTGGCGCAAGCGGTCATGATTAAAGCCAGTGTCGCTGTCAAAACCCTGGCCGTAGTACCGCATCACCTGCTCTAGATCATGCTGATTGGCTGCCGCCTCAATATTCTTTAAAACCTGAACCACCTCTGCCGGAGCCGTAGCCGGTGGGGCGGCCACTCCAGCGGTAGCCCAAGGGCTTAATCCGACAATCAGGGTAAAGGTGGACAATAGTCTGCGGATCGAGAACCCCATGGATATTGCGCCCTTAGAAAAGTGTTTTGCCTCAGCCTATAGTATACCGTTGGCTAAAAGGCAGACCCGGATGGCATTTTTTAATCCTGATTGGCCAACCGATGGCAACCCTATCTGCCCCATCGGTTGGTATAGTTAGAGGCGTTTTCCCCTTTCCAGTCTAGTTAACCCGCCGCCCTAGACCTATCGGCCTGCTGTGTTCAAACCCTAGTTGGGAGCCTTGATTGTGGTCCATCCCTGCCCTCGTCTGCTCGTGGCTGCCAGTGGTACTGGCGGTCATCTATTTCCGGCCATGGCGACGGCTGAGGCCCTGCAGCAGGCAGGTTACCAGATCGAATGGCTAGGGGTACCTGACCGCCTGGAAACGACCCTGGTGCCTCCCCATTTTCACCGCCATACAGTCACCATGACTGGCTTTCAGGGCCGGTGGGGCTATGGCACCCTACGCACCCTGGTTCAGTTTGCTAAGGCCACCCTGACAACTCGTCGCATTCTCCAGCAGGGAAAGTTTGCGGCGATCTTTACCACCGGTGGTTATATTGCCGCACCAGCGATTCTAGCGGCCCGGTCCCTGGGCTTGCCAGCTATTCTCCATGAAGCCAATGCCATGCCCGGTAAGGTAACCCGTTGGCTGGGCCCCTGGTGTAGTGTGGTGGCGCTGGGATTTGCAGAGGCCCAACCCTATTTGGGCAAGGCTCGCACCAGGGTGGTAGGCACCCCGGTGCGGCCGGAATTTCTCACCCCCACCCTCCCTCTTCTGGAGGACCCTCCGATCCCCGAGGGAGTCCCCCTGATTCTAGTGGTGGGGGGAAGTCAGGGAGCTGTAGCCCTGAATCAGCGGGTGCGTCAGGCGGCTCCAGCCTGGCTCCAAAGCGGAGCCTGGATTGTGCACCAGACTGGTAACCAGGACCCCGACAGGGCAACCCTGGCCCACCCCCACTATATCCATCGGCCGTTTTTGACCACCATGGCGGCCTTGCTGTATCGAGCTGACCTGGTGATTAGCCGAGCCGGTGCCGGTACCCTGACCGAGTTAGCCGTTACCCAGACCCCCTCCCTGCTGATTCCCTATCCCTTTGCCGCCGATGACCACCAAACCTTTAATGCCAGGGTGTTTAGTCGGGCGGGGGCAGCCCTCCTACTAGATCAGGGAGAACTCAGCCCCCAGGCCTTAGAAGCACAGGTGCTAACGCTGCTTGACGCGCCGCCAGAACTGGCTCGCATGGCAGCGGCGGCGGCAGATCTGGCGGTCAAAGATAGTGCCGACAGGCTCACAGAGTTGGTGCGCCGGGTGGTTGAAGCCAACTCCTGGTAATTGCCCGCCTCCCCAATCTCCGCCTGGCGCACCGGTACTCCTAAAACTGCCAGGGGGTTAGCCCATTCTTAGGCAGGGGTTGGTAAAATTAGTTTATGATTAGGGTGCCATTTTTCTGGGTCATCCCTCCAGGGCTTTAATCTAGGGCTTTAATGTCTAAGCTAGAGAACTGAAACAGACTTAACCCCGAGTCCCTGGTCTGGACTAAACCCATTAAGATTGATACGTTTACTCTGTATATGGTCTAGTCCATTGATTCCGGACCTTACCCCTAAGGCCGGGTTTTCGAACCCTATACCGTTGTCTATCTCCTGGGCAATCTCATGAGTCACCCGTCTACTCCAGATCGGATTTTAATTTTTGATACCACTCTACGGGACGGCGAACAGTCGCCGGGTGCCACCCTCAATGTGGAAGAAAAACTAACTATTGCCAAACAACTGGCCCGCCTGGGGGTAGATATCATCGAAGCGGGTTTTCCCTTTGCTAGCCCGGGAGACTTTGAGGCGGTACACAAAATTGCTCGGGAAGTGGGAACCCCTGAGGGGCCTACCATTTGCGGCTTAGCCCGGGCTACTCGGGCTGATATTGAGCGAGCAGCGGCAGCCATCAAGCCAGCCGCTAAGGGGCGCATTCATACCTTTTTGGCTACCTCCGATATTCATATGCAGTACAAACTGCGGAAAAGTCGCGCCGAGGTGTTAGCGATCGCCCCTGACATGGTGGCCTACGCCAAAACCTTTACCCCGGACGTGGAATTTTCCCCAGAGGATGCGGGCAGGTCCGATCCGGAGTTTCTCTATCAAGTGCTGGAGGCCGCGATCGCTGCCGGTGCCACCACTGTCAATATTCCTGATACGGTGGGCTACCTCACCCCTTCTGAGTTTGGTGAGCTGATTCGCGGTATTAAGGCCAATGTGCCCAATATTGATCAGGCGGTAATCTCTGTCCATGGTCATAACGATCTGGGGCTGGCGGTGGCCAATTTTTTAGAGGCTGTAAAGCAAGGGGCGCGCCAGTTGGAGTGCACCATCAATGGCATTGGTGAACGGGCTGGCAATGCCGCTCTAGAAGAACTGGTGATGGCCCTCCATGTCAGGCGCTCCTTTTACAATCCTTTCTTTGGTCGTCCCCCCGAGTCAGATCAATCCCTGACCGCCATCGATACTCGCCAGATTTATAAAACCTCTCGGCTGGTATCGAACCTGACGGGGATGTTTGTCCAGCCCAATAAGGCGATCGTTGGGGCCAATGCCTTTGCCCACGAATCTGGCATCCACCAGGACGGGGTGCTCAAAAACAGACTCACCTACGAGATCATGGACGCTCAGTCCATTGGCTTAACTGACAACCAGATTGTTCTGGGTAAGCACTCTGGCCGCAATGCCTTTCGCAGTCGTTTGCAGGAGTTGGGCTACGACCTCGACGATCAGTCTCTAAATCGGGCCTTTTTAAGATTTAAGGAACTGGCGGACAAAAAGAAGGAAATCACTGATTGGGATATTGAGTCCATCGTTAATGATGAAACCCAGCAGGCTCCCGAACATTTTTCCCTGGATCTGGTTCAGGTTTCCTGTGGCAATAACTCCCGGCCTACAGCTACGGTTATTCTCCATACCCCTGATGGGCAGGAACTGATGGATGCCGCCATTGGTACGGGCCCGGTGGATGCGGTCTATAAGGCCATTAATCGAGTAGTCCAACTGCCCAACCAGCTGATTGAGTTTTCGGTGCAATCGGTAACCGCTGGTATCGATGCCTTGGGAGAGGTAACCATTCGGTTGCGCCATGGCGACCGGGTGTTTTCGGGTCACGCGGCTAATACAGATATTGTGGTCGCCTCAGCCCATGCCTACCTGCATGCCCTGAATCGTCTCCACGCCTCTCTGCAGACGGGCAAAAGCCTCCATCCCCAGAGGGACACAGCCGCTGTCTCTGCTTCGCTATAGGGGCTGCTTTCCAGCCACCTGAGGCTAACTGGGCCAGCAAAGTCAGTGATTTGGCTGAGCCCACCGGGTTGGTTATCGTCAAGGCGAGCCCGCTACTTTATACTTATGTAAACTGTGCTGGTTCAGATGGGCCGCCTTCGGTTTACTCCTGCCATTAACCTGCCCCCAGGTCTGGCCATCTACCCTTACTGTTCGAGAAATTTTGGAGTGGTGCTAGCTTATGGTGGACGACAGTAAGTCAGTCTCAAAGCATCGTTTCCCCAGGGTGAAGGACAAAACACTGAAGTCTGGGCCAGGTTTATCCCAGGCCCAACAAATTATTTATGATTTTCTGCTGGACATTGTTAAGGTCTGGCCGTCAGAAGAGGTGATTGAAGAGTTTCGCCACTTATTTATTCACCATACAGATTCCGTTAGTTCCCAAACCATACCGGCCTTATATCAAATTCTTTCCAGTGATAATGAGATTGAATTTCGTCATACCCTTAAGCGCTGTTGTTATATTTTGGTCAACAACTGGGAACTGGCTCGAGAGTTTGAGGCGATTCAAGGGTTGGTGGATTTATTTAATGACCCCCTACTGCAGCGTCAAACCGTTTCCCCAAGCCTGAGACGGCTACGGCGCTGGCTGGCAAATTTTGTCAGTAGCCAGGACTTTCAAGATTTACAGTTATTTGCCGCCAGGTTTGCCGAAGACCGTACCGTTAATCGCCCAGGAGAATGGGCTAATCGCTACACCTCCTATCTACTGGTGCCCCAGTACGCCAACGAAGATAACCCCCTGGAGCAGCGGGAAGCCGCCCGGATGTTGTCTCGTCGCCTAAAAGATAGATTTAAGTTAGATCTGGCTCTCTATACAGCCCACGCCCAAGATTCTGGCCCCCAGGCAAAAACGATCCGTAATCCCACGGTGCTGGGAGATAGTGCCCTCCGTCTGATTAAGGCGATCGTGGCCAAACGGGGAGAGTTTAGCTACAGAAATTTGGCCCGACTGTTTTTGGAGCAAACCAAGGATGACTCCTACATTAACTTCAAAGCTAGCTTGCCCAATTATTTACTCTACACCGTTAGGGGCAACGCCATCTCTGAACAAATTCAAAACTCCCTGGGGGAAAAGCTAGAAAATCTTTATCCAGAGCACAACCAACAGGTCCTTGATACATCTTTGATCTTGCGGACCTGTAATCGCATGATTGACTGCTTGATGACTGAGGATAAATCCCTGCCTTCTCCCCTATTCACTCTGATTCTATCCCAGGGGAACTCTATCACCCTGGCTATTATTCTCCTCAAGCTGATTTTAATATCCCGGGGTTCGCACCTTTACTTAGAGGTGCGAATTGCCGATCTGATTCGCTATTATGAGAAATTTCCCCACGATCAGTGTCATTGGGTAATTAGTTTTCTAGAGGTTTTTCAGGTTACCTTTGCCATTTGTGCCGATAATATCGAGTACAGCCTGGTCAAGGTTGGGGCAACCGATTCTGGGATCACCCCAACGGCGGTTAATGCCGACGACCTGGCCGCCTTCAGGATTTTTTCGCGCATGATCAATCCATCTCGACCTGAGGCGGATGCCGAGATATCCCAGTCGACTGAGATTTAACTTATTTAACTAGACGCCCCATGGTACAGGACTCTAGCAACCCAATCGGAGCAGGAGAAACTGAGGGTCTAGCCCCAAAATCCTGGGTTTCTTCAGGAGGGGGGCGGTTGCCCCGACAGCGATGGCGTCTGCCCGTTTCCGATCCGGCCCTGGTGAGCCAGTTAGTGGAAATTACCGGACTATCGCCCTTGGTGGCCCAGGTATTGAGCCAGCGGGGGGTGGTTAGTGCCCATCAGGCTACGGAGTTTTTGAACCCAGAAGCCCTGCGCCTCCCCTCTCCCCTGGCAGAATTTCCCGATTTGGAGGTGGGCCTGGAGTTGCTCAAGGATGCCATCGCCACCCAAACAGACATTGCCATTTGTGGCGACTACGATGCCGATGGCATGACCAGCACAGCTCTGCTACTGCGAGCCCTACGTTTACTAGGAGCCCGGGTGAGCTACAGCATCCCCAGTCGCATGGGGGAGGGCTACGGCATTAACCAGCGGATTGTGGAAGATTGCCATCGCGCTGGAGTGGGGTTGATTCTCACAGTAGACAACGGGATTGCCGCCCGGGATCCCATCACCCGGGCCAGGGAGTTGGGCCTGGCCGTGATCGTCACCGATCACCACGATATTCCCCCTCAACTCCCTCCAGCCAATGCCATTCTTAATCCGAAACTCTTACCCCAGGGGTCTCCCTATCGCGGTATGGCGGGGGTGGGGGTGGCCTATATCTTAGCTGTATGCCTGGCTCAGGCCCTGCACCAAACCCAGGATTTAACCGCCCCCTTATTGGAGTTGTTTACCCTGGGTACCATTGCTGATCTGGCCCCCCTTACTGGGGTGAATCGCCGTTGGGTAAGACGGGGGTTATCTTTATTGCCGCGATCGCGAATTCTAGGGGTTCAGGCCCTGATTGAGGTGGCCGGGTTGGCGGACCAGAATAAGCCCCTGAAGCCAGAGCATATTGGCTTTCGCCTGGGACCCCGAATCAACGCCGTGGGGCGTCTGAGTGATCCTGAAATTGTTATTGACCTGCTGACTACCGACGATGTGGGTAGGGCGCTGGAACGGGCTATGCAGTGCGAACAAATCAACACCCGTCGCCAGGAACTTTGCCAGCAGATTGAACAAGAGGCGATCGCCTGGTGCGAACACCAACAACACCAGGGCCACCTCGACCTGGGGGCAGAGCGACTATTGCTGGTGGTACAACCCCAATGGCATCACGGCGTGATTGGCATAGTAGCCTCTCGCCTGGTGGAGCGCTACGGTGTCCCGGTCTTTATTGGCACCTACGAAGATGAAGACCAGAAGATGGTGCGGGGGTCCGCCCGAGGGGTGCCAGAATTTGACGTATTTGCTGCCCTGGAGACCTGTAGTGACCTGCTGGAAAAGTTCGGAGGACACCGGGCGGCGGGAGGCTTTTCCTTTGCCACCAAGCACCTGCGCCAGGTGCAGTCACGGCTGGTTAACTATGCCTGTCAGCACTTGACCCCTGATCTTTTAAAGCCAGTGGTCTGTATAGATGCCCAGGCCAGCCTCAGGGACCTGACCCCCGGGCTTTATGAACAAATAGATCATCTTCATCCCTGCGGCATCGAAAATCCAGACCCGGTCTTCTGGACCCCGGCTCTAGAGGTCATCGATCAGCAACTGGTGGGGCGACAACAAGACCACCTGAAACTGGAGTTACGGGAGCTCGACAGCCATACTACCCTGAAGGCGATCGCCTGGCGCTGGGGAGAGTATTATCCCCTACCCGCCACCATTGATGTGGCCTACAAACTCAAGCAGAATGAATGGCAAGGAGCCACCACCCTGGAGCTAGAACTGGTGGGGGTACGGCCTGCCTCCTGCCCCAGCCTGACTCCAAGGGCTAGGGAAGGGGCAGCAGGCCAAACTAGCGATGGCTCCCCCAGCGCCCTTCCGCCCTTGCCGTTAGCCACCCCGGAGTCGGTTCACCCTGGGGCTCAAAGCGATGGCCCGGGGGTAGCCTTTGCCTATAGTCAACGCCCCTACCGGGTAAGCCCTATATCCCCCGGAGATGAGGGCCAATTTAGCCAATTTACCATTAGCAATTCCGAAGGCCAGACCCTGGAGGTCGACCTGAGCCAGGGCCAGGCTGCTCTCTGTTTGCCCGGTCAGTCGCCCCGGTCGGTCAATCTGCATGAACCCCACTACCTTAATTTAATTCAGGCTGGTCAGAGGGCCCTGGAGCTACAACACCTGCATCAGCTATTAGCCGCGAGAGAATCGCAGCTGGCTGAGCGGGACCGGCAAATTCAAACTCTCCAGACCCGCATAGCAGCCTTGGAGAGACAACTGCCCTCCCCAGCCCCTGCCGACACCGCCGCTCTGAAGGAGTTGGGCGATCGCCCTGAAGCTCTGGCTGACTCCCCGCAGCCTCAGGTTCGCCAGGCCCTAGGGGAGGGGGTGTGGGCCTGCCTGGCGGCTACCACTCAGGCCCATCTCTGCCATGGTTGGCCCCAGCAACCGGCCGCTGCCGAGGCCGATTACTCTGACCCAGCCCAGAGCCTGGTCAGGGCTGTGGTGGAAGAAATTCTCCAGCCCCTGCTGGGGGGACTCCAGGACTACGCTAAGAGTAGCGGTGATAGCGCCCTAGAAGCACTGGCTACCAACCTTCACCAGCGCCACAGTTTGGCCAGTTTACCGCCCCTGCTGAGTGAAAGCTGGCAGGGACTAACCCTCAAAGCCTTAGCTGCCGTCGCTAAACCCCGGGGAGCCCTGCGCCAGACCATCACCGCAACGGCCTGGGAGGGCGGGGCAAATCCGGTAGATGACAGCGATCGGGGGTTGCTGGACGAATTTCTCCAAGGTTGGGATCATCCCATGGCAGCCTGGCTGACCTCGGCCCAGGCTGAAGCCGCCACCTATTTAGCTCAAATTTACCAGCTAGACCAGGTGGCCCGTAGCCAACCCATGCCCCTCTGGCAATATCAATTACTGCAGCAACTGGTCTTGGGGGAAGGCCGCCGCCCGGGCATTTTGCCCAAGGTATTTGGCCGCCCTGGCTAGAACTGGGGGTGGCCCTCACTAGATAGGGATTTAGGGAGATAGGGATTTAGGGCTAAGATGGGGAAACGTGCAAACCGCTTCCCCTATGGCCAGCCCAGGTAATACTAGTAAAAAGCTCTACGAAGGTAAGGCTAAGATTATCTATCGTACCCCCGACCCCCAGGTGCTACTGACCTACTTCAAGGACGATGCCACAGCCTTTAACGCCCAAAAACGAGGACAGATTACCGGTAAGGGTAAGATTAATTGCACCATTTCCACCTATCTGTTTCAGTGCCTCGAACAGGCTGGTATCCCCACCCACTGGATTTCTACCCCCGGTGATCGCCAGATGTATGTCAAAGCGCTAACCATCTTTCCCCTTGAGGTGGTGGTGCGTAACCTGGCTGCTGGTAGTCTCTGTCGTCAGACTGGGTTGGCCCTGGGATACCGCCTTGATCCACCCCTGGTTGAGTTCTATTACAAAAATGATGCCCTGGCAGACCCCCTGTTAACCCCAGACCGATTACGGGTGATGGGATTGGCTACCCCCGATCAAGTCCATATCCTGGGCACCAAAGCCCTAGAAATTAATCACATCTTGCAGCATTTCTTCCGGGCCTGTGCCATTACCCTGGTGGATTTCAAGCTGGAGTTTGGTCTTGATCACCGCGGAAATATTCTGCTGGGGGACGAAATTAGCCCGGATACCTGTCGTCTTTGGGATCAAAATAGCCAGGATGAAACCCAACGGGTGATGGATAAGGACCGATTTCGCCAGGATCTAGGTCAGGTAGAACAGGCCTACCAGCGTGTGCTAGAACGGGTAGCGGCACAATCCACTAAAAACTAACGGCGTCAATGCGGTAGAATTTGTCGGAATTGTTGGCATGGCCCTGGCCGTCTTTAGCCGGCCAGGACTAAGCCATTGGTTCTCTGACCATCTTTAGTCAGACTAGCCCGGCGGTTATGGCCCTGGAGCCAGCAGTTGGGTACTGTGTAGATGTAATTAGCAGGCAGGTTTGGATGCGACTATCTCCTCAGTTTCTAGTTGTTTTTGCTACTTCGGGTTTGTTGGGTTTATCGAATGTGGCAGTTCAAGCCAGTCCTACTACTTCAGCCGGTGCCAGGTCTACAGACGGGGACTCCCTGCTGGCAACCACCGCTACCACTGCCAGGTTGCTTAAACCGGCAAGCTTAGAGGTGAGTAATGGTGGTACAGGGTCGCTCAGGGGTCCTGGTTCCCCTGGGCAGTTCGATCTAGCTGCTGCCCAGGGCCCCGGGGATTCTGTGCAACGGGCTGTTGACCAGTATCGCGGCGCGATCGCGGCTGCCGAACCCCAGCCAGCGTTGCCTCTCACCAGTACTTCAGACCCGACCCGCCAGATCGCCCGGGAGATTTCCGCCAGTGATGCCCGGGAAATTCTCCGGCGAGCGGTAGAGCGCCGTAACCAACCTGCCCCTCAGCAACCGGCACCGGTTCCCCAGCCGCCAGCGGCTCCCACCCCTCCGGCCGCCACCACCCAGCCCGAACCCGACCCCAGGGTGTTAGTGGCAGAGGTAGTGGTCAAGGCTCCCCAGGGAGAGCTCGCCTCCGAATTAAGGGATTTAGTCTATAGCAAGGTGCAAACCCGGGCGGGGCGAACCACTACCCGTAGCCAACTACAGCAAGATATCAACAGTATTTTTGCCACTGGATTTTTTGCCGACGTTCAGGCCCAACCGGTGGATACGGATTTAGGGGTACAGGTCACCTTTTTGGTTCAGCCCAACCCGGTTCTCACTAGTGTGCGGGTGACTGGTAACCGGGTATTGCCCCAGCCCGTGGCAGATCAGATCTTTGCCGATCAGAAGGGCAAAATCATTAACCTACTCGACTTTCAGGCCGGCATTGTGGCCCTTAACCAGTGGTACCAGAAAAATGGCTATGTTCTGGGTCAGGTGGTAGGGGCTCCCAAGGTGGCCGCGGATGGGGTGGTTACCCTGGAGGTGGCCGAAGGAGAAATTGAAACCATAGAGGTGCGGTTCTTTAACGACCAGGGCGAATCCGTTGATGGAGAAGGTAAACCGGTTCAAGGCTACACCCACGAATATATTATTACCCGGGAGTTTGAAACCAAACCCGGCGATGTGTTCAACCAGGCTCGCATTGAAAAAGACTTTCAACGGGTATTCGGCCTACAGATTTTTGAAGATGTTAGTCCTGGGTTGGAACCCGGCACTAAGGATGCCCGCAAGGTCAAAGTGATCGTCAAAGTTACTGAACGCAGCACGGGGTCTGTGGCGGCGGGGCTAGGGTTTAACTTTACGGGGGATATTTTTGGCACCGTCAGTTACCGCCAGGACAATGTTGGCGGTAACAACCAGAAACTTAGCGCTGAAGCTCAGATCAGCACCCGAGACCTGCTGTTCGATGTCTCCTTTACCGATCCCTGGATAGCTGGCGACCCCCTACGCACCTCCTACACCGCCAATGCCTTCGCCCGCCGTGCTATTAACCTCAACTTTGATGGCGGTCCTAACAAAATCAACTTGAGTAATGGCGATCGCGTCCGCATCAACCGCCTGGGTGCTGGTGTTACCTTTAGTCGCCCCCTGGCCAACGGTTGGACCCTGGCAATCGGGACTCTGGTGCAAAACGTATCAGCCCGGGATGGGGGAGGAACTCTCTATGCCCGCGACGCCGCTGGCAATCCCCTTACCGTCAGTGGGACGGGGGTGGATGATTTATGGACCTTTCCTATCAGCGCCACCCTGGATCAGCGCAACGATGCCTTTAACCCCACCAGTGGCGGCATCCTGCGCCTCACGTCGGAACAATCGATTCCCCTGGGCCAAGGCAGCGTGTTTATGAATCGTCTGCGGGCCAGCTACAGCCATTACATTCCCCTCAACCTGCTGCAGTTTAGTGAAGGGCCCCAGGCTCTGGCCTTGAACCTGCAATTGGGCACCATTGTGGGCGATGTCCCCCCCTACGATGCCTTTTCCCTGGGGGGTACCAACTCAATTCGGGGCTACGATGAAGGGGATGTGGGTACCGGTCGCAGTTATGTTCAGGCTACCGCTGAGTATCGCTTTCCGGTATTTTCCTTTTTAGGGGCAGCTTTGTTTGTGGATGCGGGTTCTGACCTGGGCAGTGGTAACAGTGTTCCCGGTGCCCCCGGACCGTCCCGGGGCAAGCCTGGCAGCGGCTTTGGTTATGGGGCTGGGCTGCGGGTTCAAACTCCCCTGGGCCCCCTGCGCATCGACTACGGCTTTAATGATCAAGGTCAGGGGCGGTTGCACTTTGGCATCGGGGAGCGGTTCTAATGGCCAATGCTGAGTTGGCAGACGCAATCTCGACAAGACTGGGGCTGCCCCAAAAAACCCTGGCCACTCCGGTGCAGCGCCAAGGCGTCGGGTTGCATTCTGGGGTGCCGGTGAATGTTAGTCTAGAGCCAGCCCCAGTTGGGACTGGTCGCTATTTTGTCCGTACCGACCTGGTGGGCCAGCCTGAGGTAGCCGCCAGCTTGGCGATGGTTGAGCAGACGATGTTATCGACAGAATTGGGCCAGGGAGAGGCCAGGGTGCGCACCGTCGAACATCTCTTGGCAGCCCTGGTGAGTGCAGGTATTGATAATCTGCGCATTCACATCGACGGCCCAGAGGTGCCCCTCCTAGACGGCTCAGCCCGGGGCTGGGTAGAGGCCATTCAAGCGGCGGGGACCCTTGATCAGCACAGTCCGGCGGCCTCTGCTATAGAACTGTCCCAACCGATTTCGGTCCAGGAGGGTGACGCCTGGGTGGCGGCCTTTCCGGCGGCGACCTGCCGCCTCACCTATGGCATTGATTTCGAGGTGCCCGCCATTGGTCAGCAATGGTTTAGCTGGCAGCCTAATCCTACGGACCTGCATGACTTCGCCACGGCGATCGCCCCTGCCCGTACCTTTGGCCTGGCTGACCAAATTGATTATCTACAAGCCCAGGGACTGATCAAAGGCGGTAGTCTGGAAAACGCCCTGGTTTGCAGTCAGCAGGGGTGGCTCAACCCTCCCCTGCGATTTGTCGATGAACCGGTACGCCATAAGTTGCTTGATCTAATCGGAGACCTGAGTCTGCTGGGAGTGCTACCCCAGGCCCATGTGGTTGCCTACAAAGCCAGTCATCGTCTGCATGTTGACCTGGCGCGGGCGATTCAGGCCGCTACGGCCTAATCCCAAAAGACTGTGACCAGTAACCTGTATAGTGGAAACAATCATCACCATGTTGATTGCCTGGCCGGGGGTCAGGGGCAGATCTCGAGATTTAAATATGCTCAGGATAGGGGGACAGGGCCATTGTGAGTAATGTAACTTCATCGAAGGCGGCAGCTGTGATGGCCGGAACGGTTTCCTCTACCCCAGGAGAGGCTGACGTCGCTCCTGGAGAGGCGGTTCAAACCCACTATTCCGCTGAGGAAATCTATGCGCTGCTGCCCCATCGCTATCCCTTCGCCCTGGTTGATCGAATTATCGACTACGTTCCTGGCAAGCAGGCGACCGGGATTAAAAATGTAAGCTTCAATGAACCTCACTTCCAGGGCCATTTCCCCTGTCGCCCAATCATGCCAGGAGTGCTAATTGTAGAAGCCATGGCCCAGGTGGGGGGCATAGTTCTCACCCAGATTCCTGGAGTCGATGGTCTATGTGTGTTCGCGGGTATCGATAAGGTCCGCTTTCGGCGACCGGTGGTGCCGGGGGACCAGTTAATTATGACCGTAGAGTTGTTGGCTATTAAGCGCCTCCGATTTGGCAAGATGTACGGGCGAGCAGAGGTTGATGGCCAACTGGCCTGCGAGGGAGAACTAATGTTCTCGGTGGTTGAGCCCATTCCCACTGTCGGTCAGACGAGTTGTTAGGTATGCTGCATCCCTCTCCATCCCTGACCTCCGGAGGTAATTCTTTGAGTACTACTGCCTTAATTCACCCCACAGCAGTCATTCATACAGGGGCTCGACTCCACCCTACGGTTAAGGTGGGTCCCTATGCCGTGATTGGCGAACAGGTAACCATTGGCCCCGACACAGAAATTGGCGCCCACGTCGTCATCGATGGCCAGACCACCATTGGCGAAAGAAACCGGATTTTTCCTGGTAGTGCCATTGGCCTGGAGCCTCAGGATCTAAAGTACGATGGCTCCATGAGTCGGGTCGATATTGGTGACTATAACCTGATTCGAGAGGGAGTCACCATCAATCGGGCCACCAATGCTGGGGAATCTACCCGCATAGGTCACCACAATCTATTGATGGCCTATGCCCATGTGGCCCATAACTGCATCGTCGAAGATCAGGTGGTCATCGCCAACTCTGCAGCCCTGGCCGGCCATGTGTATGTTGAGTCCTGGGCCCGCATTAGTGGTCTGGTGGGGGTCCACCAGTTTGTGCAAATTGGTCGTTTTGCCTACATTGGTGGCCTGAGTCGGATTGATCGAGATGTACCGCCTTTTACCATGGTCAACGGCAACCCGGCCCGGGTCCGGGGGCTAAACCAGGTGGGGTTGCGACGGGCCGGACTGGCGGCCCAACACCAGGGCGAAGACTATCGCCAGCTGAAGCAAGCCTACCGACTGGTCTATCGTTCTGGGGGTAGCCTGGCAGAGTCCCTGGCTAAACTGAGTCAGTGGGATAATAACGAACTGGTTCACCACTTCGCTCAGTTTCTGCTGGAGTCTTCTCAACACCCGCATCGGCGCGGATTTTTGCCGGGTCGGCAGCAAGTTGGACACCAGGCTGAGGATGATGACTAACCAGGCGGGGGGATCCCCTGGGGTGCCGGCTAGCGATCGCCGCAAACGTATTTTCATCAGCACTGGGGAAGTATCTGGAGATTTACAGGCGGCTCTGCTGATCGCCGCCCTCCAACAGGAGGCCACTGATCGGGGGCTAACCCTGGAAATTGTGGGCCTGGGTGGATCTCGTATGGCCGCCGCTGGAGCCACCCTGGTGGCCGATACCCTGGCCATTGGTTCGGTAGGATTATTTGAGGCCCTGCCCTATCTTTTACCCACCTGGCAGCGACAACGGCAGGCTTACCGATCCCTGGCGGCCCATCCTCCCAATCTGACCATCTTAATCGACTACATGAATCCTAACCTGATGATGGGGCGCTACCTGAAGCAACACCATCCCCAGGTGCCGGTGATCTACTACATTGCTCCCCAGCAATGGGTATGGGCCTTTTCCGATAAGGATACCCAGGCGCTGGTCAACTGCAGCGATCGCATGGTGGCTATTTTTCCGGCTGAAGCTGAATACTACCGTCGCTTTGGTGCCGATGTCACCTGGGTAGGGCATCCCCTAGTGGACCGCTACCCCACTCCCCCCGACCAGTCTCTAGCTCGCCAGCGCCTGGGACTGGACCCCAATCAAACGGTCATCACCCTACTCCCAGCCTCCCGCCAACAAGAGGTGAAGTACCTGCTTCCGGTCATACTGGCAGCAGCCTACCAGCTGCAACAACAGCAACCAGACCTATTTTTTCTGCTACCGGTTTCGTCCCCCACCCTGCAAACCAGCTTTGAAGAGGGCTTGACCCAATACCAGCTAGCCGGTCGGGTGGTCACCGACCAAACCGCCGACGCCATTGCCGCCGCCGATCTGGCCATCACCAAGTCCGGTACGGCCAATTTAGAAATTGCCCTGATGAACGTGCCCCAGGTCGTAGCCTACCGCCTCAACCCCATCAGCGCCTGGATTGGACGCCATATTTTGAAATTTGACGTACCCTTTGTATCTCCCGTCAACCTAACGGTGGGCCGGGCCGTAGTACCCGAATTTCTGCAATGGCAGGCAACCCCTACCGCGATCGCCGCAGCGGCCCTAGAACTGCTACAACAGCCAACTGCCCGCCAGGCCATGTGGGCAGGCTATGAAACCCTGCGGCAGATCCTGGGAGAGCCGGGAGCCTGCCGCCGAGCCGCGGCCTTAATGCTGGATTCCTTGACAACTGCTGATGAAAGTCGCCGCTAACAGTTTCAGGCGAACTACTGGGGAGCAAACACGAGGGAACCAGCAGTGGTTTTTTCACCGTAGGTGAGGGTTAACCGTTCCCCCGCCTTCAGGTTCATCTGATTCACCTGCTGTAGGGCTGCTAAAAACGTCTCTTCTTGGGCCATAATCGGTCCATCGCAGGCTCGTCGCGTAGCACGCAACGGATCTACCACCATGAGATCGCCGACTAGATGGTAGGTCCCACCAAACTGATTACATCCGCTAAAGCCATTAATCCGCTGTTCTTTAGTGGCTATCTTTAAAGATATGTCCAGTCCAGCCAGTAGGGCCACTGGTTTGCCAGCATGGGTCCAACTAGAGAGTCGCCAATGGGGCTGGCTTTGGGCCGCAGATGCAGGGCTGCCCCCCGCACTGACGGTAACCGCAGAACTTGCGCCCGGATTAGGGCCCATCGGTACCCCAGGATTTTTACAGGCAGATAGTAGCGCCCCAAAAGCCAATAGGTTACCTGCAACCACAGCAGTCGCCAGTACAGGAGAGACCGAAAAGAACATGTTCAGGGCTTTCATGGCTTACCTCAAAGCATTTCAAACAAAACGACAGGGCTATAGCGTCTAAAGCCCTTGAACGCGACGAAGGGGTTGGTTGGTAGGGACTCTGGCTTATCATTGTCCCCCATCTGAGACTACGGCTACAGGCTTATATGATCAGGGTAGTTCAGATCGCCTTTAATCATCCCATACTCTTGAGACCGGCTTTGATGGTTAATATTCGGGGACTACGGTTGGGACTACCGCATCAATAGACTTTGCGCACACCAACTAGGCCGGCTAAGCCTAATTTTGATGAATCAGCCCTGTTCGGATCCGCGTTCACTGAAGAAATATAGTACTTTCGTGCTAGCAATATTGACCCTTATTTTTGCGCGTCTGAATAGGCATGTTACAATTTAATTTCCAGATTTTGGTGGCCACATCAGACTACTTCATTAAGCAAAAGCTAGTTGACACGGCTTCATAGAAGCTTTGCCATCACTAAAACAAGAAACATGGGAGCATCCCACTTTTGCGGTGAGTACAATTGCTTAGAGGCATTGCGGCAAATTACCGTGAAACTATAGACACTCATTGCCCTGTCATGCCATGAAACCCCTATCTCGACAAAAGCAAAAGGAACTCGATGCCCATCTGAAAGCGATTTCCGACATCTTATTCCATAACAGTGACGCAGAAAATATCCAAACCTTTGAAGAACTGGAACTAGAGA